>NZ_CP133782.1:672500-1340000 GCF_034351645.1 Pseudomonas sp. DC1.2
GGCGCTCCAGCGAGCCACTGGGTTCAAGGGCAGCGTCGATTGCAAAACCTCCTCGGCGGGCTCGCCGTCGAGGTTGACGCCACGGCATAGCATCTGGCTTTGCGCTTCCCACAACGTGCCCAATTGATCGTCGAGGGTTGTCACCAGATCGAACGTCGCCCCTTTGGCATGGGGTTGCAGATTTTGCACTTGCACGCTCACTCGCACACGGCTCAAACCGCCCATGGGCCGCAATACGCGAATGCGATTACTCAGGTGAATCAGCCCCAGTAAAGGGAATGGAAACGCCTTGGCGGTCAGTAACTGCATTTGCAAGGCAAACGCCAGTACGTGTGGGTACGTCGGTGGCAGCAGACCGTTATCGACAAAACCGCAGACGTCGCGATAGGCCGCCAGCCGCGTTGGATCGATATTCACCCAGCAGCGCAAACCTGAATCGGGCAGTGCGGTGCCAGTGATTTTGCGGCGTATCGCGGCGTGTAGATAAAGCGCCGGCAGGCTCGGTTCACGGTTGAGTGTGTGCCAATCAGTGATCATCGCTACGCCCCCAGAACACTTTGCCCGCAGACCCGCAACGCTTGCCCGGTGAAGGCGCCGGTGCCGGGTTGCGCCAGCCAGGCCACGGCCTCGGCGACGTCTTGCGGCAAACCGCCTTGGCCCAGCGAACTCATACGGCGCCCGGCTTCACGCAGGCCGAAGGGGATGTGCGCGGTCATTTGAGTTTCGATGAACCCTGGCGCAACGGCGTTGATGCTGATACCGCGCTCATGCAGTGACGGCGCCCAGGCCTGCGCCAGGCCGATCAGCCCGGCCTTACTCGCGGCATAGTTGGTTTGCCCGCGATTGCCGGCGATGCCGCTGATGGACGCCAGCAAAATCACCCGCGCGTTGTCGTGCAGCGTACCGGCGTCGAGCAAGGCCTTGGTCAGCACTTGCGGGGCATTTAGATTGACCGCCAGCACCGCGTCCCAGAATTCCGGGGTCATGTTGGCGAGGGTCTTGTCTCGGGTGATGCCGGCATTATGGACCACGATGTCGAGGCCCTCCGGCAAGTGTTCGATCAACTGTGCGGCGGCGTCTTGCGCGCAGATATCGAGCGTGATGCTGCGCCCGCCCAGGCGCGCGGCGAGGGCATCGAGGTCTGTCTTGGCAGGTGGCACGTCGAGCAGGATGACCTCGGCGCCATCACGGGCCAGGGTTTCGGCAATGGCGGCGCCGATGCCTCGGGCCGCGCCGGTCACCAATGCTTTGCGTCCGGACAGCGGGCGGGTCCAGTCCTGGACCTGCGTGTCGCAGGCGCTCAAGCGAATCACCTGCCCGGACACGAACGCGCTTTTAGGCGAAAGGAAAAACCTCAGTGGCCCTTCCAGTTGCTCTTCGGCACCTACGCCGACATAGACCAACTGCAAGGTGCCGCCGCTGCGCAGCTCTTTGGCCAGTGAGCGGCTGAAACCCTCAAGTGCGCGCTGGGCGCTGGCGGCGAACGGGTCGCTCAAGGACTCTGGTGCTCGGCCCAGAATCACCAGGTGCGCGCAGTGATCGAGGTTTTTCATCAGCGGCTGGAAGAACTCGCGCAGCTGTTTGAGCTGCTCGGTATGTACCAGCGCACTGGCGTCGAACACCACGGCCTTGAGCTTGGGGCTGTGGCCGGGAATCCAGGCGGTGGCCAGCGAGGGCTCGGTGCCGTAACCGTAAATCACATCGGTCAGGCGATTGGCGAACCGGCTCACCTGCTCGATGAGCGGCCCGCCCCCCATCAGCAGCGCACCCTCGACAGGCCGCAGGCGTCCTGCTTGCCAGCGTTCCAGCCGTACCGGCGACGGCAGACCAAGGGCCCCGACCAAGCGGTGGCCGATGGACGAATTGGCGAAGTCGATATAACGGTCAGACATGGAACGCTCTCCGGTAGCTGGGGTTCAAAGTGTGGACCATGAATGGCGATCAGTCGTTCGATTCACCAGATAAGGCCTACGCTAGAACAGTGCCGATGGGTTTTAGCCTGGGTTTAGCGGAGCACTTTCAGGGACATGCAGAGCCTGTGGCAACGAGCCCGCTCGCGTCCACCAGGGGCCGGGTTCACATTTTTATTTTTTAAAAGGAGCTTTTCATGACTCAACTGCGCCGCGTCGCGATTATCGGCGGTAACCGTATTCCTTTCGCCCGGTCCAACGGGCCATACGCCACTGCCAGTAACCAGTCCATGCTCACCGCAGCGCTTGAAGGCTTGATCGAACGCTTCAACCTGCATGGTTTACGCATCGGCGAGGTGGTGGCCGGCGCGGTGCTCAAGCATTCCCGGGACTTCAACCTGACTCGCGAATGCGTCCTCGGCTCGCGGTTATCGCCGACCACCCCGGCGTATGACATTCAGCAAGCGTGCGGCACCGGCCTGGAGGCCGCGCTGCTGGTGGCGAACAAAATTGCCCTGGGTCAGATCGAGTGCGGCATTGCCGGCGGTGTCGACACCACCTCGGACGCGCCGATCGGCATCAATGAAGGCCTGCGCAAAATCCTGCTGGAGGCGAACCGCGCCAAGACCACCACGGACAAACTGAAAACCTTCCTGCAACTGCGCCCAGGGCACCTGATCCCTGAATTTCCGCGCAACGGCGAGCCGCGCACGGGCCTGTCGATGGGCGAGCATTGCGAGTTGATGGCTCAGACCTGGAGCATTCCTCGCGCCGAGCAGGATCAACTGGCTCTCGACAGTCATCAGAAAATGGCCGCTTCCTACACCGAAGGCTGGCACAACGACTTGATCACGCCGTTTCTCGGTTTGAACCGCGACAACAACCTGCGCCCGGACCTGACCCTGGAAAAACTCGCCTCACTCAAGCCTGCGTTCGAGAAAAGTGCCAAGGGCACACTGACTGCGGGCAACTCCACACCGCTCACCGACGGCGCGTCGCTGGTGTTATTGGGCAGTGAAGAATGGGCGAAAGCGCGCGGGTTGCCGATTCTCGCTTACTGGCGTGATGGCGAAGCGGCGGCGGTGGATTTCGTCAATGGCGCCGAAGGGCTGCTGATGGCACCGGTCTATGCCGTGCCGCGTTTGCTGGCCCGTAACGGCCTGACCTTGCAGGACTTCGACTATTACGAAATCCACGAAGCCTTCGCGGCGCAGGTGCTCTGCACGTTGAAGGCCTGGGAAGATCCGCACTATTGCCAAACTCACCTGGGCCTGGATGCGCCGCTGGGGTCCATTGACCGCAGCCGACTCAACGTCAAAGGCAGCTCTCTGGCGGCCGGGCACCCGTTCGCCGCTACCGGTGGGCGCATCGTCGCCAACCTGGCGAAGCTACTCGACGCTGCCGGAAAGGGCCGAGGCTTGATTTCTATCTGCGCTGCCGGCGGCCAGGGTGTGACGGCGATTATCGAACGCTGAAACCGGCGGCGACCCTGAGGGCGAGCAGGCTAGCGCCCTCTGGAAATGCCATTGTCAGAATTGATGAGTTGGCCTAACGTCGGCGCTATCTGCCGTGCTGCGACATAAGGCTCATCAATGACGTCCAACGGACAAATCTCACTCGAACGCTCCATACCGGCACTGACGTCATTGCCGCGTCCGCTGTTCGCCCGTGCGGAAAGTCTCAATGCCGGGTCGTGGACCCCGCCCCATCGGCACGACTGGGTGCAGTTTTCCTACGCCATCAGTGGCGTTCTTGGCGTGCATACCACGGAGGGCAGTTTTTTTGCGCCGCCACAGTGGGGCATCTGGATTCCAGCGGATTTGGAACACCAGGTCGTGACTTCGATGCGTGCCGAGATGCGCAGCCTGTATGTCCGGCGTCAGGATTGCCTGTGGGCGGACGGGCGTTGCCGGGTACTGGAAGTGACCCCGTTGGCCCGTGAGCTGATCAAGCGCTTTTGCCTGTTGCCGGTCGAGTACCCCGAAGGTGACAGCCAGGAGACGCGCCTGGTGAATGTATTGCTGGATCAGTTGGCGAGTTTGCCGCAGGTCGAATTTTCTCTGCCGTTACCCCGCCACCCACGGTTGCTGGGGTTATGTAACGAGCTGATTGCCAGTCCCGAGCGCAACGTCACGTTGCAGGAGTGGGCTCAGCGGCTGGGCATGTCGGAGAAAACCCTGATGCGCTTGTTTCAGCGTGAGACCGGGTTGAGCTTTCGAGGGTGGCGTCAGCGCATGCGGTTGCTGTCGTCGTTGAGTTTGCTGGAGGAGGGTGACAGCGTGACCAATGCGGCGCTGTCCTGCGGGTATGACTCGACGTCAGCGTTTATTGCGGCGTTCAAGGGGTTGTTCGGGTTTACGCCGGGGGAGTTGTTCCGGCAGTGATCGCCGCTTCCACCCCTTTCTGTCCGGACAGTTTTAAAAGGGCGGCCAACGGACTGAACACGCGGTGTCAGCTTCTGTCGCAATTACGTTCACATCCCGTCGAGAACAAGTGGCCCCGTGTCGGCTATCATCTGCGTCGGCCGATGGTCATCGGCAGGGTTTGCGCGATTAATCGGCACATTGTGTGCATCCGCAACGTTCATAGGTCGGTAACCCCTCCCCGACGTGCGAGGATTGCCGTATAACGAATGACTTTCGCGTGTTTGGTAATAAAGGACCCTCAATAAAAGCTGATGAAGACTCCAAAACGCATTGAACCCCTGATCGAGGACGGTCTGGTCGACGAGGTGCTGCGCCCACTCATGAGTGGTAAAGAAGCAGCTGTTTATGTAGTGCGCTGCGGTAACGAGTTACGTTGCGCGAAGGTCTACAAGGAGGCTAATAAACGCAGTTTCCGTCAGGCGGCCGAATATCAGGAAGGCCGCAAGGTGCGCAACAGCCGGCAGGCTCGAGCGATGGCCAAGGGCTCCAAGTTCGGCAAGAAAGAAACCGAGGATGCCTGGCAGAACGCCGAAGTGGCGGCTTTGTTTCGTCTGGCCGGTGCGGGTGTGCGAGTTCCCAAGCCGTATGACTTCCTTGAAGGCGTACTGCTCATGGAACTGGTGGCCGATGAGTACGGCGATGCCGCGCCGCGTCTGAACGACGTGGTGCTGGAGCCGGACCAGGCCCGTGAATATCACGCGTTCCTGATCTCGCAGATCGTGCTGATGTTGTGTACCGGCCTGGTACACGGTGACCTGTCGGAGTTCAACGTGCTGTTGACCCCGACCGGCCCGGTGATCATCGACCTGCCTCAGGCGGTGGATGCGGCGGGTAACAACCACGCGTTCAACATGCTGGAGCGGGACGTGGGCAACATGGCGTCCTACTTCGGGCGTTTTGCGCCGGAGTTGAAGGGCACCAAGTACGCCAAGGAAATGTGGGCGCTTTACGAAGCCGGCACCCTGCACCCGGCCAGCGCATTGACCGGTGAGTTCGACGAACCGGAAGAACTGGCCGATGTGGGCGGCATCATGCGCGAGATCGAGGCGGCACGCCTGGATGAAGAGCGCAAGCAAGCGGTGCGCGCGGCTGATGATGCGCCACCCAACAAAACCGAAGAGCCGCCTCCCCCGTGGATGCAGTGATCGGTTAACGAAAAACCCGGCTTCGGCCGGGTTTTTTGTCGCTGTCTGGCTCCAATCCTGCACTTTCGCGAGCAGGCGGGTTGCGACATGATGCGGCACTCCAAATACACACACTCAAGGATTGATTGTGAACGCCTCTCGCAATGCGCAACTGATCATCACCGCCCGTCTGATTTCAGATTTCGGTGCCTTCCTCAACATGGTTGCGCTGGCGACGTATGTCTATGTGCTCAGCGACAGCGCAATCAGCGTCGCGATCTTCCTTGCCAGCCGTGTGGCCGGGGGGATCTTCGCCAGCCTGATCAGTACGGCGTTCTATCGTCGCTGGGCCGGGCGCCTGCCGCTGATAGCTTTTGACCTGCTGCGGGCTGGGGTTCTCGGTCTGCTGTTGATTCTGCCGGTGGCCCAACAAGCGTTGCTGCTCCCGGTGATTGCGTTCGGTCTGGGCTTTGGCAATTCGATGTTTGCCATCGGACTCAACAGCCAGTTGCCGAACCTGATCGACCGTGAACACTTACTCAAGACCAATGCCTGGATCACGTCGGCGGCGTCGGCGGCGATGGTCGGCGGCAGTCTGGTGTCGGGACTGGTGGTGGCGGGGTTTGGTTTTGAAACGGTATTTGCGCTGAACGTGGTCACGTACCTGCTGGCGGCGCTGTTCATTGTGCCGTTGCGGTTTTCCACGCCGGTGCCGAGTGCCGAGAGCACCCGTGAGCGTGGCGAATGGTCGGCGCTGCTTCAGGGCTTGCGCTGCGCCCCAGTGCTGGCTGCGATGCTCGCGGTTGCCATGGCCGACACCTTGGGCAGTGCGGCCCATAACGTCGGATTTCCGATCATCTCGCGGTTGCTGACGCCGGATTCGGCGAGCACTACATTGGGGCTGATGCTGGCGGTCTGGGCCAGCGGCAAGCTGATCGGCGCACGGATTGCCAGTCGTCTCAAAGGCTCGGAAAACATTCATCTGGAACGACGATTTTTCTTCGGCGTATTGCTGATGTCTTGCGGTTTTATTCTGATGTTCCAGCAACAGACCCTTTACGGCTTGCTGCTGTTTTCATTGCCGGCCGGGCTGGGCGATGGTTTTTCCGAAGTCGGTCTGATGTCGCGGCTGCAACGCGAGCCGGACGATCTGCGCCTACCGATGTTCAGTTTCCTGACCCTGCTGCAAATGACCGGGTTTGGCGTCGGGATGCTGATTGCCGCACCGTTCTATGTGTGGTGGACGCCCGGCGCGGTGGTGCTGTTGTTCCACGGTATGCCGCTGACCACCTTGCTGGTGGCTAAGGTATTGGCTCTGCGGCGCGAGCAGGTTCGGCGCAGCAGCCCGACGCCAGCTCCTTGAGGATTGGGCAGTCCGGGCGGTGGTCGCCTTGGCAATGTTCCACCAGGTCTTGCAGGGTGTCGCGCAACTGCCCGAGTTCGCGAATTTTTTGATTCAGTTCATCAATGTGTTGGCGTGCGAGGGCTTTCACATCGGCGCTTGCCCGGTGGCGGTCCTGCCAGAGGGTCAGCAGTTTACCGACCTCTTCCAGCGAAAAGCCCAGATCCCGCGAGCGCTTGATGAAGGCCAGGGAATGCAGGTCGTCGGCGCTGTACACCCGGTAGCCACTGTCGGTGCGATGAGCCGCTTTGAGTAGCCCAATTGACTCGTAGTAGCGAATCATTTTCGCGCTCAGGCCACTGTGGCTGGCCGCTTGGCCGATGTTCATTGTTTGTCCTCCAGAGCCTTGGGTTTCCAGGTTTTCAACAGCAGTGCATTGCTCACCACACTGACGCTCGACAGGGCCATCGCCGCGCCTGCCAGTACCGGGTTGAGGAAGCCGAACGCCGCCAGTGGAATGCCGACCAGGTTGTAGACGAAGGCCCAGAACAGGTTCTGCCGGATCTTCGCGTAGGTCTTGCGGCTGATGTCCAGCGCTGCTGGCACCAGCCGCGGGTCGCCGCGCATCAGTGTAATCCCGGCCGCCTGCATGGCGACGTCAGTGCCACCGCCCATGGCGATGCCAATGTCAGCCGCGGCCAGCGCCGGAGCGTCGTTGATGCCGTCGCCCACCATCGCCACCACCCCGGTTTTTTTAAGCAGGGCGACGGTGGCCGCTTTGTCGGCCGGCAGAACTTCGGCGTGAACATCGGTGATACCTAACGCTTCGGCGACGACGTTGGCGCTGCCACGGTTGTCGCCGGTCAGCAGGTGGCTGCTGATGTGGCGTGCGTTGAGTTGCTGCACCGCTTGCAGGGCACCGGGTTTGAGCGTGTCACCGAACGCGAACAGGCCAAGCACGCGTGGATCGGGGCTTTGCTCGATCAGCCAGGACAGGGTCCGACCTTCGCTCTCCCAGGCTTTTGCCGAGTCGGCCAGTGAGTCGGCGCTTAAGCTGCTTTCTTCCAACAGACGGCGATTACCCAGCGCCAATTGACGATTGTCGAGTGTGCCGACGATGCCGCGTCCGGTCAGTGTCTGACTGGCGTTGACATCGGCCACGCTTAGCCCGCGCTCGCGGCACGCATCCAGTACGGCCTTGGCCAGCGGATGTTCGCTGCCCCGTTGCAGCGCGCCAGCTATTTGCAGCAGGGCGGTTTCGTCACCGTCAACCGCCGTCAAATGAGCAATGCGCGGTGTCCCCGATGTCAGTGTTCCGGTCTTGTCGAACACCACAGCGCTGACTTCATGGGCACGCTCGAGGGCTTCGGCATCCTTGATCAAAATCCCGTAACGTGCGGCGACCCCGGTGCCGGCCATGATCGCGGTCGGTGTGGCCAGGCCCAAGGCGCAAGGGCAGGCAATCACCAGTACGGCGACGGCATTGATCAACGCAGTTTCAATCGGCGCGCCATATAGCCACCAACCGATCAACGTCACCAGGGCGATCAGTAACACGGTCGGCACAAATACCTGGCTGACTTTATCCACCAACTTCTGAATAGGGGCCTTGGCCGCCTGCGCGTCTTCCACCAGACGGATGATTCGCGCCAGCACGGTTTCCGCTCCGAGCGCGAGGGTGCGTACTAACAGGCGGCCTTCGCCATTGATGGCGCCGCCGGTGACGTTGTCGCCGGGTCGCTTGGGCACCGGCAGGCTTTCGCCACTGATCAGTGCTTCGTCGGCGTGGCTCTGGCCGTCCACCACTTCACCGTCCACCGGGAACCGCTCCCCGGGTTTGACCATGACCAGGTCATTCAGGCGCAAGGCGCTGATGGCAACGTCTTGCTCGCGGCCGTCGATGATCTGGATCGCCCGCTCCGGACGCAAAGCTTCCAGGGCACGAATGGCACTGGCCGTCTGGCGCTTGGCACGGCTTTCCAGGTATTTGCCCAGCAGTACCAAGGCGATCACCACCGCGGAGGCTTCGAAATAGAGGTGCGGCATGCGCCCGGCGGCAGTGGCCCACTCGTACAGGCTCAGGCCGTAACCGGCGCTGGTGCCCAGCGCCACCAGCAAATCCATATTGCCGGCACCGGCGCGCACGGCTTTCCATGCGGCGACATAAAAGCGTGCGCCAAAGATGAACTGCACCGGCGTGGCCAACAAAAATTGTGCCCAGGCGGGGAGCATCCAGTGTCCACCGAACGGTTGCAGCACCATCGGCAGTACCAATGGCAACGCAAGGGCGATGGCGAGTACCAACGTCCAGCGCTCACGGCGTAGGCGTTGCTGTTGAATATCGGTGTGCGGCTGTTCGGCGGCCCAGACGCTGGCGGAATAACCAGCCTTGGTCACGGCGTCGATCAGGGGCTGTGGGTCGATGTGGCCGAGTAGTTCAAGGTGGGCGCGTTCGTTGGCCAGGTTGACGCTCACGCTGCTGACCCCAGGCACTTTGGCCAGCGCCCGTTCGACGCGACCCGCACAGGAGGCGCAGGTCATGCCGTCGATGCTCAGTTCCAGACGCTCCTGCGTCACGCCGTAACCGGCCTGCTTCACGGCGTCCATCAGGGCCGGCAAGCTGTCGCCGGGCGCTTGGACCCGCGCCTGTTCGGTCGCCAGATTGACGCTGACGGCAGTGGCGCCGAGAACTTTGCTCAAGGCACGCTCGACACGTCCGGCGCAACTGGCGCAGGTCATGCCGGTGATCGGCAAATTAAAAGTGCTGGACTCGGACATCGCTCACGCTCCCTGTAGAAAGTGCCTACAGGATCAACCTTGCCATGCGGGCAAGGTCAAGCGCCAATCTACTCTTCGCCGCGGGCTGAAGGTGGGCGCGGTGTCAATATTCAAGGTCCGCACGTTTGAGGTACATCCCTTCGGCCGTCATCGCAATCCGGAACTTCAATACATCCCCAGCCTTCAGCGTGATGATCTGCGACCCCGGCGCAAGCATTCCGGGGTTACAGCCGATTGCCTGGCCCGGCAGGAGTTTCAGGCGCAGCGACACATTGCCGGGCGGCAGGTTGAACGAGGTGCTCTGTTCCTGAAACAGGCGTGCGGATAACTGATCCTGGATGTACACGCCGATTTCGCAATTGGTGGCAACTTCCAGGCGCTCGCGGGAAATGATCAGCACGCCATAGTCTTCCCCGGTGGCATGGGCGCAGGGCATGGCGGCAACGAGGCTGAGTAAGCCAAACAGGCTGAGAGCTGACCAGCGCATGGCTGAATCTCCTGAGGTTGGGTCATTGATGTACGCAGCTTGGCCGAGCCCGGCGACGAATGCCAGCCCGGCCGTTTATTTCAGAACTTGACCTTGCCATGGTGGCAAGCTTGAGACTGCCCTCCACCTCACTCCAGGCGTTAGCTTATGCAAGTGTTCAACGTTCAAGGCATGTCTTGCGGTCACTGCGTCAAAACCATCACCCAGGCCCTGCAAGCCAAAGATCCCGCGGCCAGCGTGCGGGTTGATCTGGCGGCCGGGGTCGTTAGTGTCGACGGTGCATTGACGGCGCAGCAGGTAATCGACGCGATCAGCGAAGAAGGTTATGCGGTGAGCGCCGCCTGAGGCTTTTTAATAGTTAGCGGCCTATCGGAATGTTCAAGGCGTCCCCGCGCGGCTAGACTGTCGGGCTGCCGACCCTGCTCAACTGGATGCCTGATGAATTTCCGTACCATTTTGATTCTTGGCGCACTGAGCGCTTTCGGTCCGCTGGCGATCGATTTCTACTTGCCCGCATTCCCGGCCATGGCGCTGGCTTTTGGCACGGATGAAAAGCACATCCAGTGGACTTTGGCGGCGTACTTCCTTGGCCTGTCCATCGGTCAGTTGGCTTACGGCCCGGTGGCGGATCGTTTCGGGCGGCGTATCCCGTTGCTGACGGGCGTTGGCTTGTTCACGGCAGCCTCTCTGGCCTGTGCGTTTGCACCGAATCTGCAATGGCTGATGGGTGCGCGCTTCATCCAGGCTCTTGGCGGCTGTGCGGGGATGGTGATTTCGCGAGCGGTAGTCAGTGATAAATGTGATGCCGTGGGTTCGGCGAAGGTATTTTCGCAGTTGATGCTGGTGATGGGGTTGGCGCCGATTCTGGCGCCGATGCTCGGCGGGCTGTTGGTCAACACCTCCGGCTGGCAGTCGATCTTCCTTGTGCTGACCGGCTTCAGCGCATTGGCGGCACTGGCTGTCGCCTTCGGGTTACCGGAAAGTCTGCCGGACTACGTCCCGCGCCAGCCGCTGAAGGGGGCGCTGCGCCAGTATGGTCGCTTGTTATCAGATCGCGTGTTCCTCGGTCATGCCCTGACGGGGGGAATTGCGATTGCCGGTATGTTTGCCTACATCGCCGGCTCGCCATTCGTTTTCATCAAGCTCTATGGTGTGCCGGCCGAGCATTTTGGCTGGCTGTTCGGCACTAACGCCGCGGGCTTCATTTTGGTCGCGCAGATCAATGCGCGACTGTTGGCCAAGCGCGGCCCTGCGTTTTTGTTGGCGCGCGCCGTGTGGATTTACCTGGGCGCGGGTCTGGCCTTGTTGGCGATCAGTTCGCTGCACACCACGCAGTTGTGGCCGTTACTGATCCCACTGTTTATCTGTATTGCGAGCTTGGGTTGCATCATCCCCAACGCTTCCGCCTGCGCGATGAACGGGCAGGGCGCACGGGCCGGCAGTGCGTCGGCGATGCTGGGTTGCCTGCAATTCAGCGTCGCGGCGGGGGCGGCAGCCTTGGTGGGTATTTTGCACGATGGCAGCGCCATGCCGATGGCAATGGTCATCAGCCTGTGCGGCGTTCTGGTCGTGAGTGTGGCGATGCTCACCCGGCGACTGCAAAATGCCCGGGCATTGGCACAAGCCGATGCCTGAAGGTCAACTCAGCCAGCAGCGCGCTGCTGGCGGTCGGGAATCTGGTGGGGGGCGTGCAGCCGCGCTTCGAGTGTGCTGGTGAAGGCGCGAGCTTCCGCTTCGCTGCGGAACGTTACGGCGTGTTGGCCCAGGCGGACTTGCCATTGGGACGTTGCCACTTCTTTTATCAGGATCTTCATTGCTGATCTCCTCTTGTAAAAGACGTCATGTACAAGGTGGTGTCGCAGAGGTTCCGAGTGTAGACCTCAATACGATCATCATTGTGACAACGGTCAACCTTCTGACTGACGGTGTCGTCCATTTCTGAACGACACCGTCGTGTATTCGCCTTAGAACCCTTCCAGCACGATCTTGCCTTTGGCCTTGCCGCTTTCCAACAGCGCGTGGGCGCGGCGCAGGTTAGTGGCATTGATCGTCCCGTAGTGTTCGCCCACCGTGGTTTTCAGTGTGCCCGCATCGATCAGCTCTGCAACGCGGTTGAGCAGTTTGTGTTGCTCGATCATGTCGGCGGTTTCGAACAGCGAGCGGGTGTACATGAACTCCCAGTGCAGCGAGAGGCTTTTACGCTTTAGCTTGGTCACGTCCAGCGTCTTCGGATCGTCGATCAGTGCCAGTTTTCCTTGAGGCGCTAACGCTTCAACCAGTTGATCCAGGTGTTGCTCGGTTTCGGTCAGGCTGGCGACGTGAGTCACGGCATCAATGCCCGCGCGTTTGAGTTCTTCGCTCAGTGGCTGGCTGTGATCAATGACCCGGTCAGCCCCCAGTTCGCGGACCCAGCGCTGGGTTTGCTCACGGGAGGCCGTGCCGATAACGTGCAGCCCGGTGAGTTGACTGGCCAGTTGCGTGAGAATCGAACCGACGCCGCCGGCGGCACCGACAATGAGCAGGCTCTGGCCTTCATCGGCCTTCCCTTCGCGTATTTTCAGGCGTTCGAAGAGCAATTCCCACGCAGTGATCGCGGTCAGCGGTAGCGCGGCGGCTTCGGCAAAGCCGAGGCTCTTTGGCATATGGCCGACAATCCGTTCGTCTACTACATGGCGTTCACTATTACCGCCGGCACGGGCGATGGAGCCGGCGTAAAACACCTGATCACCCACCTTGAACAGCGTCACGTCGCTGCCGACAGCCTTAACCACGCCGGCTACATCCCAGCCCAACACTTTAGCGGCGCCTTCTTCTGGCTGGACGTTCTGTCGGACCTTGGTGTCCACCGGGTTGACCGAGATGGCTTTGACCTCCACCAACAGGTCGCGGGGGCCGGCGACCGGCTCTGGCAGTTCGATGTCTTGCAGGGCGCTTTCGTCGGTGATCGGCAGCGAGGTGTAGTAGGCAATGGCTTTCATGGACAGCTCCTGAGCATTAATGGAAGGGAAAGGATCAGGCCAGGGCGCGCAGTCGTTTGAGGTCGAAGTGTTCGATCAACTCACCGGCCAGGGCGCGAAAGTTCTGGATGTGGGCGCTGGCATCGTGGGCTTGCAGGGCCTCGTCGCTGCTCCAGTGTTCAATCATGTAGAAGGCCTGCGGATTGGCGAGGTCTTGGTGCAGGTCGTATTGACCGCAACCGGCCTCGGCACGTGTCGGCACCAGCAGCGCGCGCAGGTGGTGTTCGAGGGCGTCCTGCTGGCCGGCTTTGGCGATGAGGGTGGCGATAGCGGTAAAAGGCTGGGACATGTTCGACTCCTGACACTCGGTTATTTCGATGGGGCAGATGATTGGCTATTTCTCTAGGAGATAAAAGACGTTAAAAGAGCAGTCTCTTTCAATATTTTTTTGATAATAGAGGCTGAGGATGCTGCGTTTCGATGACTTACAGGTGTTTGTTCGGGCGGCGGACTTGGGCAGTTTGTCGGCGGCGGCACGGGTGATGGACATGTCGGCGGCGGTAGCCAGTGCGGCGTTGAAGCGTATTGAGCAACAACTCGGTGCGCGTCTGTTGGCCCGCTCCACTCGCAGCCTGCGCCTGACCGCCGAAGGCGAGGGGTTTCTGGCGTATGCCCGGGCGGCCCTGAGCAATCTGGACGAAGGGCGCAGGTTGCTGGCCAGCGGTCAGGACCAGGTCAGCGGAGTATTGCAGTTGTCGGCGCCATCGGACTTCGGGCGCAATCTATTGTTGCCGTGGCTGGATGAGTTTCAGCGCGAGCATCCGAAACTCACCGTCCGCTTATTGTTGGGTGATCGTATCGCCGACCTGTTTCGGCAACCGGTGGACATCGCCTTGCGCTATGGCGAGCCGGAAGACTCAAGCCTGGTGGCGCTACCGATCGCTGCGCACAACCGGCGGGTCTTGTGTGCTGCGCCGAGTTATCTGGAGCGACAGGGCGTGCCGCGGCATCTGGAGCAACTGACGCAGCACAACTGCTTGCTGTTCATGCTTGGCAGTCGGGTTCACGATCATTGGAGTTTCCATGACGGCAAGCGTGAAGTCGGCCTGACCGTCAGTGGCGATCGCTTCAGCGATGACGCCGATGTGGTGCGCCTGTGGGCGTTGGCGGGCGCCGGTATAGCGTACAAATCCTGGCTCGACGTGGCCGCAGATGTGCTGGCCGGTCGTTTGCATGTGCTGTTGCCGGAGTTGCTCTGCGAGCGCGCACCGCTGAATTTACTGTGCGCCCATCGCGCTCAGTTGAGTAAGCCAGTGAACCTTTTAAGGGAGATGCTCGTCAGTCGATGCGCGCAATTGAGTAGGCAATTTCCGACGTTGCCGGGAGTCGGTCTTTAGTCGCAGTCAAAAAGCGAAATTTCCGTCAGGAACTATCACCATTCAAGGCGTGCGGAAGGCACGAACCGGCGGTTAACCCGCTTATACTAGCGGCCACTTCAGGCCCGCACCGTCGAGCCGGCCCGACCCTCTTCACGCTCGAACTGTCCAAGGGCCGGTGACAGTAAGGGGCGGCGCTTATTACTCGGCGGATTACGATGCGTTAGTGGCTTGCTTTGCCCGGTTTATGGCGGTTTTTGCGTCTTGGCCGACGACACGTTACTGGTCAAGATGTCTCTGAGCAGTAGACGAAATGATTCAACAGGGAGTGAATAGATGGAACATGCACCTTGCATCAGCCAAATCGCCACGTTGCTGGCTGACCCAAAGCGCAGCGCAATGATGTGGGCCTTGATGGATGGCTCGGCGCGGCAAACCGAAGAACTGGCCTTGTTGGCAGGGCTGTCGCCGTCTTCGGCCAGTGCACACCTGGGGCGTTTGTTCGCCGGAGGTCTTTTGAAAGTCGAAACCCGCGGGCGCAAACGCTTTTTCCGCCTGGCGGCCCCTGAGGTCGGTGCCGCAATAGAGGCACTCGCCAGCGCTACCATCGCGAGCGCGCCACGGGAGATGCCGGTGGTTTTCAAACGGGCAACCCCGATGGTCAAACCCCAGGCGGCACCTTCGTCATTACTGCGAGCGCGATTCTGCGACGACCATCTGGGCGGTACTTTGGCTGCCGATCTGTTCCAGCGGCTGCTGGATGCTGCGTGGATTGAGCAGTTCGATCAGCGGGTGGTCGTTACGTACAAGGGCGCCACGCAGTTGGCCAAACGGGGTGTTTTCATCCAGGCCCTGGCTCATCGCAATACACAAACTGCGTGCGCCTGCCCCGACTGGAGTGAGCGCCGCCCGCACTTGGGCGGCGCCCTGGGAGCAGCGTTGTTGCAATTATTTATGCAATCGGGTTGGTTGAGCCTGCCCAACGATTCGCGGGCCTTGCAGATCACCGCCGCCGGGCAGCGCGAAGTTGAGCGTTTCGCCAAGCAGACAGAGCCAGAAATGGCGTTGTAGACGCCCGCACCGGCGATGTTTGAGCTGTGGCACGTCGCTCAGGGTTTCGGGCAGGTCGTATTCAGCAATAACCGCCAACCGCTATCGCGCACACTCGGTCCGGGGACTTTCGGGTGGGGGGCGGCATGGATATACGTGGCTTCAGCGCGGCAGAGCGACTGGAAAGGCTGCCCATCAGCAGCTATCACCGGATCATTTTTATCATCATTGCCCTGGCGTTTTTATTCGACTCCATGGATTTGGCGATGATGACGTTCCTGCTCGGCTCAATCAAAACCGAGTTCGGCCTCAGCACCGCTCAGGCCGGATTGCTCGCCAGTTCGAGTTTCTTCGGCATGGTGGTCGGGGCGTCATTGTCAGGCTTGCTCGCCGACCGCTTTGGGCGCAAACCAGTGTTTCAGTGGAGCATCGTGTTGTGGGGCATCGCCAGTTATCTGTGCTCCACGGCGCAGACGGTGGAAACCCTGACGTTGTTTCGCATCCTGTTGGGAATCGGCATGGGCATGGAGTTTCCGATTGCTCAGTCGATGCTCTCGGAGTTGATTCCGGCCAAGGGCCGTGGGCGCTACATCGCATTGATGGATGGTTTCTGGCCGCTGGGGTTTGTGGCGGCCGGCGTGCTCTCATATTTCCTGTTACCGGTGATCGGCTGGCGAGACATCTTTCTGGTGTTGGCGGTGCCGGCAGTGTTTGTCTTGGCCATTCGCTTCTTTATTCCCGAGTCCCCGCGTTGGCTTGAACAGGCTGGGCATCATGCGGCGGCGGATAAGGTGTTGCTGCGCATTGAAGAGCGGGTCCGGGTCTCGCTGGGACGCTCTGACTTGCCGGAGCCGGTTCGGTTGCCACGGGTGGCGAGCGCGCCCGGTAGCTTCTTTTCCGCGTTACGACAAATTTGGTCGCCGCAGTATCGCCAGCGCACGATGATGATCTGGAGCGTATGGTTCTTCGCCTTGCTCGGCTTCTATGGCCTCACCTCATGGCTCAGTGCGCTGCTGCAACAGTCGGGGTTCGCCGTGACGCAGTCGGTGTATTACACGGTGCTGATTTCTCTCGGCGGGATTCCAGGGTTCCTTATGGCCGCTTGGCTGGTGGAGCGTTGGGGGCGAAAACCGGTGTGCGTCGTGACGCTGCTGGGCGGCGGGCTGATGGCGTTTCTTTACGGCCAGAGCGCCGTGTTTGGTGGCAACGTCAGCCTGTTGATTACCTCGGGGCTGTTGATGCAGTTCTTCCTGTTTGGCATGTGGGCGGTGCTTTACACCTATACCCCGGAGTTGTACCCGACGTCGGCGCGGGCCACGGGTTCGGGGTTTGCCTCGGCGATAGGTCGCGTGGGGTCGTTGCTCGGTCCATTGGTGACCGGTCTGGTGTTCCCGATAACCGGGCAGGGAGGGGTATTTGCCTTGGGGGCGATGTGCTTTGCGATTGCGGCAGTGGTGGTGTGGGTGTTCGGAATGGAGACGCGAGGCAAGACGCTTGAGGAGCTGACTGAAGCCACGACGATCTAAATGCGCGAGCGAGTCTACTCGCTCCCGCAATAGATCGTCAGTGAATTTACGGTTTGACCAACCGCGCATCCAGGCTGTTCTGCGCCAAACGCTTGGCCTGATCCTGAGTCATGCCCAGGTCGGCATACAGCGCGTGGAAGTTCTCGGTGACATAGCCGCCGAAGTACGCCGGGTCATCGGAGTTCACGGTCACTTTCACGCCACGCTCCAGCATGTCGAGAATGTTGTGCTGGGACATGTGATCAAACACGCAGAGCTTGGTGTTCGACAACGGGCACACGGTCAATGGGATTTGTTCGTCGATGATTCGCTGCATCAAGCGCTCGTCTTCGATGGCGCGCACGCCATGGTCGATGCGCTGGATTTTCAGCAAGTCGATGGCTTCCCAGATGTACTCAGGCGGGCCTTCTTCACCGGCGTGGGCGACGGTCAGGAAGCCTTCGTGACGGGCACGGTCGAATACGCGCTGGAACTTGCTCGGCGGGTGACCCATCTCCGAACTGTCCAGGCCGACAGCGACAAACGCATCGCGGAACGGCAAGGCCTGGTCGAGGGTTTTCTGCGCGTCCTCTTCGCTTAAGTGACGCAGGAAGCTGAGGATCAAACCGCTGGTGATGCCCAACTGCTGCTCGCCATCTTTGAGCGCAGCGGTGATGCCGTTGAGCACTACTTCGAACGGGATGCCACGGTCAGTGTGTGTCTGCGGGTCGAAGAACGGTTCGGTGTGAATCACGTTCTGCGCTTTGCAACGCAACAGGTAGGCCCAGGTCAGGTCGTAGAAATCCTGAGAGGTACGCAACACGTCGGCGCCCTGGTAGTAAAGGTCGAGAAACTCTTGCAGGTTGTTGAAGGCGTAGGCCTTGCGCAGGGTTTCGACGTCGTCCCACGGCAGGGCGATCTTGTTGCGTTCAGCCAGGGCGAACAGCAACTCAGGCTCCAGCGAGCCTTCCAGGTGCAGGTGCAGTTCTGCCTTGGGCAGGGCGTTCAGCCAGTCGTACATAGTCGTTTCTCATCAGGTGCAGATGGCGTGCATTCTACAGATGCTCACTGCAACAATTGGTAAAACCTGACCAACCGATCCATCACGCCGCTGGCGGTTCCCGCCGGTAAGCGTATGTGTCGGCGAAGCGAGAGAGCAGGAACTCGGCGCAGGTGGTGGCGGGATATTTCGCCGGGTGCATTTCATCCTGACAACCGGGCAGGCATTCGATAAGGGTGTCGGGGTGCGGTTCGGCGAAGAACGGCATCGAGTATCGGTCTATCCCCAACGGGCTGATCACTCGGTGCGGCGTCGAAAGGTAACGGTCGTTGCTCCAGCGCGCCATCATGTCGCCAAGGTTGACCACGAAGGTGCCTTCAATGGCCGGCGCGTCAATCCATTCTCCTTTGACGTTGCGCACTTGCAGGCCACCGGCCGTGTCCTGATACAGCAACGTGATGCAGCCGTAATCGGTGTGGGCGCCGGCGCCTTGCTGCTCGGCTGAGCTGGCGGTGTGGCGCGGCGGGTAGTGAATCATGCGCAGCACGCTGACGGGTTGGTGAAAGCGTGTGTCGAAGAAGTCACGTTCGATGCCCAGTGCCAGGGTCATGGCGCGCAACAGTGTTTGCGCCAGCGCTTGCATGTCCAGGTAGTGCTGTTCCATCAATGCTTCCCAGCCGAGCATCGATGGATGACGGTTGGGGCCACGCAGCGGTTTTTGCGCCAGTACGTCGGGATGATCTGCCGGCAGATGCAGGCCCATGTCGAAGGTTTCTTTGAGGTCGCTGGGTTTGCTCGGGTCCAGCTGTTCGGTGGCGACGGCGCCATAGCCTCGGTGGTGTTGGGTTTGGGTGATGTCGATCTTGAGTTTTTCAGCGGCGGGCAGGGCGAAGAAGCGCTGGGTGAAGTCGAGCACCGTATCGATGCGCGCTGCGCTTATCGGGTGGCCCTTGATATAAAAAAAGCCCCAGTCGCGGCAGGCACGGTCGATCTGGGTCGCGACGGTTTGCCAGGCTGGCTCGTCGTCGGTGTAAAGCGGGGCGATGTCGATGATCGGGAGTTGGTTCATGCGCAGTTCTCTTTAATGCTCGTTCCCACGCGGAGCGAGGGAACGAGCAGCAGAAGGAATTACTTCGGTATGTCGGCCTTCATGCCTTCGACGTAATAGTTCATCGACGCCAGTTCCGTGTTCGTCGCGCTCACGCCCGCCGGGATTTTCTCGACGCCAGCCTGATCCTTGATCGGCCCGGTAAACGGTTTGAACGCGCCGCTCTTGATGTCGGCAATGATCTGCTCGGCCTCGGCTTTCACCGGGGCTGGCACCAGGTCGCTGATCGGTAGCTCAACAGTGCCTTCTTTCAATCCGCCCCAGTAATCCTCGGATTTCCAAGTGTGATCGAGCACGCTTTGGGTCGCCTGAATGTAATGCGGTGCCCAGTCGTTGACGATCGAGGTCAGCACCGCTTTCGGCCCGAAGTGCGCCATGTCCGACGCATAGCCCACGGCATATACACCGCGACGTTCAGCCGCCTGGATCGGCGCCGGGCTGTCGGTGTGCTGGAACACCACGTCCACGCCTTGATCGATCAGGGCGTTGGCGGCGTCGGCTTCCTTGCCCGGATCGAACCAGGAGTTGACCCACACCACCTTGATCTCGGTGCCGGGGTTGTATTTGTTCAAGGCCAGTTGAATCGCGTTGATGTCGCGGATCACTTCCGGGATCGGGAACGAGGCGACGTAGCCGATCTTCTTGGTCTTGGTCATCTTCGCCGCGAGGAACCCACCCACGTAGCGTCCCTCATACGTGCGCGCCAGGTAGGTGCCAAGGTTTTTGTCCTGCTTGTAACCGGTGGCGTGTTCGAAGGTCACCTTGGGAAATTGCTTGGCGACTTTCAGTGTTGGGTTCATGTAGCCGAAAGAGGTGGTGAAGATCAGGTCGTACTTGTCCTTGGCCATGTTGCGGATCACCCGTTCGGCGTCGGCGCCTTCCGCAACGTTCTCCACATAGTTGGTGGTGATCTGTGAGCCGAATTTTTCTGCGAGCGCCTTACGCCCCTGTTCATGCTGATACGTCCAGCCGTGGTCACCGATCGGGCCGATATAGACGAAGCCGACTTTCAGCGGGTCGGTGGCGCTGGCAGTCAGGCTTGCGCTCAAACCGATAGCAGCCGCAACGGCGCACAGCAGCTTCTTCAACGGACGTTTATGCATGAATTCGAACTCCATTTTGTTTTGAGGATTTTCGGGTCAATGCAAATTACTGACCAACAGGACAACAAAACCGCCGAAGCCGAGTCACGGCCCTCGCGAGCAGGCTCACTTCCACATTTGAGCTTCCTACCACGCAGATCTCTGTGGGAGCGAGCCTGCGCGTAAAGCGGCGCTGGAGGCCGATAAAAGTGCATGGCCTGCGACAAGTGCCACCCACTGGTGCGCTAAGGTGTAACGAAACGTTAGCGCTGCACCGTAGTCAGTAGCTCATCACTCTGATTTCGCTCAACTGTGCAAAAGGCCCGCGATGCTCACACTCCTTAAGCAAGAAATGTTTCTGCTACTGGCCTTGATCGCCGCCGTGGTTGCTTACCCGCTGGAACACTGGCTGCTGAACAGTGGCCAAGGTGTCGCGTTGATCGGCGGGTTGGGACTGATCGCGTTTATCGTCGCCGCTTCCATGCGCGTGGCCCATCACGCTGAACTGCTCGCCGAAAAAGTGGGTGATCCTTACGGCACGATGATCCTGACCCTGGCGGCCGTGCTGGTGGAGGTGGTGATTCTGGCGATCATGATGAGCAACGAAGCCTCTGCGACGTTGGTGCGTGACACGATTTATTCGGCAGTGATTTTCTAGACACACACCTCTTTGGTGTCAAAGCCCTTAGGCTTTGACCTGCTCCTGCTCCTGCTCCTGCTCCTGCTCCTGCTCCTGCTCCTGCTCCTGCTCCTGCTCCTGCTCCTGCTCCTGCTCCTGCTCCTGCTCCTGCTCCTAGCTTTAAAGCCCGCTCTTGATTGGGAGTGCTCTTGCCTTGGTCTTCCTGACACACCACGATCAATGGCATACCCCGGAAGCCAGAAAATTTTGCTTGGTCAGTGTGCCGCGATCTTGTGTGAAACCTTTGGGATAAACATGCCATCCAGGGAACGTCCTTGCTCCCGAGCTCTAGCAACCTCAGCGACTACCGCTATGCATCAGGCATTTGGCGAAATGGAGAGAAACGGAGTTACGTAGGTGACGAATTCTGCATGGGGAGTGCGATGCTCGTTCCATCTCGGAGGGTTTGAGGCTGGCCGATGGCGTATGTCGCACGTCGTGATCATCAACCGCTCCTTGGCGCGAGAAACACCTACAAAGAAACCGCAGCGCTCCTCTTGAGCATTACCCCAAAATGTCTGAGTCTCAATACCGATCATGATTACAGAGTGGAATTCTAATCCCTTGCTTTTATGAATCGTGAGAAACCGAACTGCTTGATCGTTGGAGAACAGATCAAGTGCTTTTAGTAAGTCAGGTTGTTGCTCAAGCAATTTTTCAATCTGCTGTCTTGTATTTTTGATCACCTCGTTCAATCTGGCTTTTGCTTCATAGTCAGAAGAAAGTGTGGTCAGCACGGGTAGGCCGACGTTCTTTAGGAACGTCATCGTTAGATCCCACCATCCTGCAAAAGGGGCGTCAGATCGGGATAATTTTTTTACTTCCTTGAGCTGGGCCAGATAGAGACGCTCGAAGTTTCTCTGGAGCTCAGATTCACCGTCTTCGTCATTAAACGAAACCAGTTGCTCCATCAAACTGATCCACGCCTTTGGCTCTCGCTCGCGATACAGGCATGACAAATAGTCAATAATTAGGCGAGCGGCTGGCTCGTTAACCAGATCCTGGGACTCATGCTCGTTGCGATAGGGAATTCCCTTGGCCGCCAGTTGCTCCATGAGAGGGGCGCCATAGAGGTCTATCTGCCTGGGAAACAGAATCGCTATTTCTTGGAGGGGGATTTTCTCTACATCTATCCACTGTTGGATGAGCTTGGCCAACGCGGCGGCTTCGCTGTGATTGGTGTCGTAGTTTCGGGCGAGGAGTTCGCCATCGTTTCCAATGATCAGGTCATCGGCCATCACCGCAGCAGGATCAAGCGTTCGAATGATTTCGTTCTGCATCCGCAACAGGCGAGGCTTGGATCGGAAGTTTCGATATAGATTGAGTGGCCGGGCGTCGAAGTCCTTCGCATACTCTATAAATATGCCATCCAGTGCTCCTGCCCAGCCCATGATTTTCTGTTTGGTGTCACCGACTGCGGTTAATCGAATTGGCTTGTTCATGAAGACGAGCTTCAGAAGCCCGTACTGTTCAGTGGTGCAGTCCTGAAATTCATCGAGGAATACATCAGCGTAAGTCTGACAAATCGCGTTCCGCGCAATCTTTGAGTCGCTCAAAATCTTCGTGGCGAGCGGTATGAGCTGCGCGAACTTAATTTGTTTGCCTGGGATTTGTTCGTTGCCTATTGAGTAGTTGGGCTCTAGAGAATCCTTGCCTGTGAGCACCGGTCTAAACCTGTCAATGATGCGTTTGGCGAAGCCATGAAACGTGTAGCTGTCGAAGCGCGCAGCCAGATCAAGGCCGCACCTGCGACGAATCCGATCCTTGAGGTTTTTGCTCGCATCGACCTTGAAAGATATCGCGAGTATTCGCCTGGGGTATCGACAGTTTCCGGTACGTAACAAAAAGTCTGCACGCTGGGCAAGAACCTCCGTTTTGCCAGCGCCTGGGCCAGCGGTGAGCGCAAGCGACTTTCCGAGTTCTTTCACAGCAAGAAGTGCGTTTGTTTCCAAGGTCAAACCATCGGCGACTTTCCATGCGTGCTCACTAATCATTCTGGAATGTCCTCCAGCGCCGCAATGATTGCATCGGCCAAACGGTTGAGTGATGGAGGAAGATTCTTTAGCAGGTCTTCGTCCGTTAGCTTTGCAAGGGCGGAAATGTGTGCTGCCGGCTTGCTACCTAATTTGAACTTGGAGTGGTAGGTGCCAAACATCTGCTGTTCAGTTGCATCGTACTGTGCGGCGTTATAATGGCTTTTCCCAAGTACAGCCTTAAGCGTTGATTCGTCAGGATCGCTCCGCTCAATACCATATGCTTCTGGATAGGACTTCATCATTGCGAAGTCCAAATCCATAGGTTCGGAGAAGAAAACGTCGCGCTTCTCAAGCTCGGCAAATACGCTGATTTTACCGTTGTCAAACCAATGGTGAGTTCTAACTGGTAGATCACCATTCCACTTGGCGATATCCCAGCTGGGAAGTATTTTTGCTGGAGAAAACTTAGCTAGCTGATTATTGACGTTGCTGATGCGCCCCCACCCACCTTGATGTCGTGCGACGTCGAGATCAAGCAGGGTCACATAGGGCGTCTCCAGCGCGGACAGTAACCGCCAGAAATGATTAACGTGACGACCTCCCAGTGGCGCGATAGTCACCGCCGACTCATCAACCGGCGCACCTTTCGCTTGCAGGATCCTCGGAAGGACAATCTCTTCACTATCTCCTTCGCCTAGCACCACAAGCCTGGAGAAATAGACTTCTGGAAAAGCCTGAACAGCCTCTCGGACGAACTTATGAGCTTCATCCTCCTTATCAGGTAACGCGATGCATGTAACCTTGGTTGCACGGCTTGCAGTCAAGCGTAGATAGCGGATGTTTTCGGGAGCCACACGGCGGAGCATGGAGGGGGCGTGTGTTGCAATTATTGCTTGGGAGTCAGCGCCGCCAATTGAGCTATTGAGGGCATTCACGATGCGGCCAAGATAATGAGGTGAGAGGCTGTTTTCTGGCTCCTCCACTGCTATCAGAGTGAATGAAGGTGGCTTCAGTTTATCTGCGTCGAATGATTTCTCATTCCCGGTAAGGACTGCACGCCCGATAGCATGAGAGGACAAAACAAGTGAAAGATACAGCATTGACTTTTGCCCATCGCTCAATCGAGAGAAGTCGACGAGATTTTCGTCGTGCCCCGGCGAGAAAGAGACCGACATGTGCCTAAGAAGGGATTCAATTTCGGACGTTACGAAGGTGAGCTTGGGGTCGGTGAAAAAGCTTCCTCTGTGGAGCCGCTTCCACATGATATTCAAGCTTTCACTGAATGCACTTACGGACTGGTTTCCTGACAGGCATTCACTGATCTGATCGGTGAGCCCTTTGATCCGCTCGCGGTCATCCTCCCAATTCACCGCCCGTAACAAGCGACCGAGCAAGGCATTAGCACCGTAGGTGATGTGGTCGGCAGGATCACGTCTGGCGGGGAGATAATGCATTTGAATGGTGTTGCGATGAGCCCGAGTGACTACGGCGGTCGACAATGGGCTGGCATCTTTATCAACGTCGAGGACATAAACGAGGGTCTCTTCGATGTCCCCTTCAATCCCCATGGTTGCACTGAGTCGATACCTAACGCGAGGTATGCCGTCAGTTGAGTCCAGCCGCATATGAGCGAAATGTGGAGCGACTGTGGAGTTGTCTTCATCTTCCATCAGTTCAGGGAACTCGAAATCTGCTTCTAGCCACAGGTTCCGTTCCTCTGGTACCAAGTCTTCATCAGCAGGTACATGGAAGTCAGACCGCTTGATTCGTCGCAGGCTCGGATCAAAGGCAAACAATCTACAAAGCGCTTGAAGGACAGCTGTCTTTCCGGAGCCATTGGGGCCGATCAGGTAGGTGACATCTTCGAATGTGATTGCTGTAGGGCCATCGCCAAAGGACTGAAAATTACATAGCCGAATACTGTGCAGCTTCATTGCTCACCGTCCATCGTCCAGGATGTGTACGCCCCGTGTCTGCTGACTTGGTTAGCGTCGCCGACAGCCGAATGGCTCGGAGATCGGTGACGTAGAATAGGCGTATTGATCTGCAGGATGGTAGTAGGCCAGCATTCAATTGCGATTATTTGAAGCTTGCGCCAGGCATCAAAATTTGGCCCGCGCGACAGGCGTGAAGGGTTGAATCAACTCTGAACGCACTCCGCTACGTGGATGTCCACTGCGTCACTGGATGAACGGCATGGTGTGCCAATGGTCTAGTGAAATGATTTTTGTAATCCCATGGCGACGTTCGATACGACAGGGCAATTCCAAGCCTGCTGCAGAGTCAACTATGCAGGGCGCTGGCCTGGCCTTTCGTGCGTGGGATGGCAGGGCAGGCGAATGAAAGCGGAAGGAGGTTCGGATGGCCGGTAGCAGCCTGTTTGCACTATTGGATGACATAGCCACACTGCTAGACGACATCTCCCTAATGAGCAAAGTCGCAGCGAAGAAATCGGCGAGCGTCCTCAGCGATGACCTGGCTGTTAATGCGGAGCAGGTCACTGGCATGAAGGCTGACCGGGAGCTACCCGTTGTATGGGCAGTGTTTAAGGGTTCAATGAGGAACAAGGCAATCTTGGTTCCCTGCGCATTGATCCTAAACGCGTTGCTACCCGGAGCAGTTCATTGGTTGCTTATGGCCGGTGGCGCTTACCTGTGTTACGAAGGATTCGAGGCAATAAAAGAGAAGCTGTCTTGTGATCGTACCGACGGAAAGGTCGTGAAAAAGCAGACCAAGTCAAAGACGCCCGAAGAGTTGGCTGCGTTTGAGAAGCGCAAGGTAAGCGGCGCCATTCGTACAGATTTTATCCTGAGCGCTGAAATCATTGTCATCACTCTAAACATCGTCGCCGAGGCACCAATGCTCCAGCAGATCCTGACGTTGGCACTCATTGCGATAGTGATGACCATTGGAGTCTACGGCTTGGTTGCTGGCATTGTCCGTATGGATGATGCGGGTCTCGTTTTATCAAACTCAAAAGCACAAGGCTCTTGGGGATCGATCCTTCGTAACCTAGGAGCGGTACTTCTATCTGCAGCTCCCGTATTGATGAAGGCTTTGTCCTGGATCGGCACTATCGCGATGTTTTTAGTCGGCGGAGCGTTCGTTGCAGATGGCATCGCGCCCCTCAAAAATTTCATTGACCAATTCACGCATGGGAGTGGGGGCTGGGAAACAGCTATGACTCTCGGTATCCATTGCGTAGTCGGTGCCGCTGTAGGCCTGGCGGCGGTCATGATTGTAAAAGGCGTTACGGCAATATCCGGTAGAGCTGCACAGTAGGAGCAACGCAGGCCCGCGATCTCCTATAAGAAGCTACAGGCCGTCCCACAATTGACCCGAATTGAGTATGGCCGCTCTCATATGGGCGCGACTAACATTCGTGCGATCCAATTTTCAAGGTGTCTGCGAATCGCCGATTTCGAACGGCTGTGTTTCTGAGCAGTTTCCATTACTGCAAGACCTGCTCGCTTTGCATGCTCGCCGTGCTATGTAAGTAACTCAGGACTTAGCCAGCTTTTGAAGGAACACTTATTTGAGCGTGAGGAAGGATCTGCGGGGGCGTTATCCAAAACATTTTTCCTGACGACCCATTGATCGCCGAGCCTACCGCCCTGGCCAAACCTTGTAAACCGTAGGGCGCTGCCGGGTCTTTATCGACTGTAATTGGAGTGAGCCGCATGACCTTAATGACTATTCCTAATCACTCGTGTCTTTACTGTGGTAGTTCAGGGCCATTTTCGGATGAACATGTCATCAGCGCGGGAATGGGAGGAGACGACAATCGCTTCGTTTTGAAAAATTGTGTTTGTAGAACCTGCAATACAGAAATTTTTTCTCCTCTAGAGCTAGAAGTGCTTCGGAGCTCGCCGTTGGCGATTGGTCGAATTTTCATGCAGCCGTTGGGGCGCAAGAGAGGAAAAAGTACCAACCTGCCGAAGCTTCAGGCGAAAAGCAAAGCGATGATTTCAGAGAGCGGACGCCCTCTTGATTTTGAATTCGGCCAAAACGCTAAGCCTATATTAATTCCGCAATTGACTATGGTGGGCCAAAGCGCCTTCGAGAGTAACTCTGATACGGGTTTAGAGCTCCAAGAGTTCGTTGAGGTGGCCAGGCGCCTTTTCAATGAACCTATTGTGTTGATCCGCAAGCTTGTCGGCGAAGTCAAATCCACTTTCGAGCTTGCTCGTTGGGTTTGGGCTGATGGTGAATATGTTGAAGCCGGGGAGGCTGAAATCGCGGCAAAGCCACCCGTTGGGGGTATCTGGTTTGAGAGAATGGAACAGAGTGGTGATGAGCCCAGTCCATACCTTGCTCGTCTTTTTCAAACTGGCACCAAGAGTGTCGGACTGAGGGTTGCTTGCGAAATGGCTCCCCAAGCTGCGCTTATCTTTTTCAGGAAAGCTATTGAGCAAATAGACTTTTCCACGACGGTGGAAAGTCTCATCACCAATCCCGTGGTTTCAGTTGGTATGACTATATCCGTTGGGATGATGGATAGAGTTATGACGAAGATTGGGCTGAATATACTGGCGTTTGTTGCGGGGCCGGATTACCTACGACATCCAGCTTTTGATGAGATCAAGAAGTCAGTTATGACCGGGAGGCCCGAACTGCAAATGACGCCCGGTGATGAAGCAGGTCAGGTCAAGTTCATCTTTGATCGTGTTCCTGCAGGGCATCATGTGTTCTTCATTTCCGGCATGTATCTACCTGATGGAAAGTACGCATTAGGAATGACGATGAAGCTTTACGGATCTTCTGGTTCATTCGTCAAGCTAGGTATCGATGTGCCTGAGCCGCCTGTACCCATGCCGATTATTTTCACGGCTGATTACACTACCCACTCCGTGAAGCAGTGGAGCTTGATTGAATTTTCGAAGCTATTGAGAGATTGCTGGCAGGAAGGGAGTAGCTTGCGCTAAGTCACGCCTGAAGCAGTGAACATCCTGCATTTCACAATTTCTAGGAGTTCCAGAGTTTAGGCGACGTCCCTATCATTTACTCTCTTCCTTCCGATTCCAAATACGATTGACCGTCGAGGACGGAATGCCCAGTTCAGTGGCGGTCTGTTTTTGAGTCATGCCCCGCGCACGACAGATGAGCACCGCTTCTATTTTTTCGGGTGGAGTCCGCGTACCTGCACGCATTGATAACAGGGCGCCATTTTCGAATTGACTTGGCCAATCAGCGACAACACCGAGGTCGCTCAACATCCTGACTTCCTTGCTTAGGTGCTCGAGCAGTTCATCGTGCGTCTGCTTTCTGTCTAGGCTCGCTGCCAGCGTGAGGAGCGCTAGCGGATCGACCTTCAGGGTTGAGGCGAGAATTTGGAGTGTTTCGAGGGTCACGCTGGTCTTTGCATTCTCGAGGTTATAGACGTGCTTCGGATCAAGCTGGCCATGGAAGTCATCCTTCGAAAGACCACGCGCAGACCGGACTAGCCGAAGAACGGCTGCCAGCGAATCTCTCAATGGCATGACGAATCCTCAAAGCTGAGGATAGAGCCATATTGATCAATCCCAATCCATGGAATATAGTCCCTGTGGTGGGATTCAGGATGCAGGTGTGCCTCCCAGCTCGGGTTACCGTTGGTGCCCTTTATGGAGCCATGAATCAGGCGCTTCTGCTGGAAGCTTTCTACCGGCGCTTTTCGAAGCATCGGAAAGCGCCTGCAACATTATCTGAAAATTGACGGGATAGGGATTGGGATGGAACAGGTTTCTATGGGCTCTGGGCTCCTCAGTGGGGCGGGACACGCCAGAGAAGGAACCGCCAATACTTCGAAATTTCTGATTGACGCTGTTCAAATACGTTTCCCAAACAAGGCTCATTGCCTGGTTGAGGAATGGACTATCTTCCGCGTCGACCTGAATGACGATGAGCTCTCCAAAGTCGCTGACGCCGGCCACATCCCCCTTTTTGTTTTTGCCCACAAAGTCATCGAAGACAGCAGACAACGCTTCCAACCCGGCGACTGGGTGCGCAGCAGCATGTGCGTCTCTTTTGACGACGGCGTGATGTTTGAAACCAAGAACACAATCTACGTCCTCATGGGCCCTGGCCACGAGAAACAAGCCAACCTAAAAACGATTTTTTCTTTCTTTTGACAAGCCACTGCGCAGGCGTTGGCTTGAGTCGAGACATGAAATGTTCAGAACCCAGAACACAGAGATGGCCGGAATCCCCGAGATGTTTGGCGAAGGCCTTACCCACTGGAATTCAGTGTCGCGCGTTCTTGCAATGCACTGGTATCACGTGAACGTTCAGGAGTTTCACGAGGGGCGCCTCATCACCCTCGTTCACCTGATCAATGACGAAGTCAGACTCAATGGTCTCCTCATGAACCAAAGCCAGGAGTTAATCGTCAACGACGTGCAGGTAGTCAGTCCCCCATGGATGAATAAAAGTCTGAGCTGGAAAATGGAAAAGCTGACGTCAGTCTCTGTTGGCTTCGACAAAAATGACGTCGTGGTATGTCTCGTCCAAGTCGAAGGCGGCGAGGTCTACTCCGACACTCACGACCGGAATTTCGACGTCGGTGCCCTGACTGGCCTCCGAAGAATTTACTGAACAAATGCAGTCGCACCAAAACACGTACCGCGATTTTTCCACAGTAACAAGAGCCGTGTTACTGCACAAAAAGCATGTTACGAATCAGCAATCATGCATCAGGAGCTACAAATGCTGAACACGACTACTGTTGAGCTGCACAGTAAGCGCCTTACGGATTTTCATCTTAAGCGCATAGTCCAAGCAGATGCTCAGTCGTTCGAGGAGCCCATCACAGCTTATCTAAGCGATGTTTTCATTTCTTCTTCTTCAGCGATTGGCGTGGTCTTTGGACACAAGCAACGCGACGAGCTTGGGCGGTTCGCGGACGGCCATTTTGTGCGAACGTCTGAAATTTGCTCTGCGAGAAAAGAGGGAAAGTTTTGGGTGATCACCACGATGAACTCTCGTTACGTCTTGGCATCCTTCAAGCGAGGGGTTGGCAGGGCAAGTCTGAAGATATTCCTGCGAGCTACGCAGGGCCGCTACATCTACACGCCGCCTGTCTTGCAGTAGGCAGCCGTAAGCTTGATAGAGGTGTGGTTGAAGGCGAGTTGTCTTTTATCCAAAGAAGCGAGTTCGATTTACAGGTGATCATAAATAGCAGTCGGGTCAGCGCGTCCTGAGATGCAGTGTCAGTAATTCAGGTTGATCAGGGATACGGCTGTATAAAGCCTTGCCTCAAGATGTGCCCTCCGGTACCACACGATGACGCAAGATATCTGTTGCGATTTGTTGTGGATGGATGTACAGTAGTTTTGCTGTGTTAATGTTTCCGCTCCTGATTGGCTGCTTACACCCAGAGCGTCAGCGAAGATCGTAGCCCGGTTATTTTGGAAGCCCCTTCACTGGGGCTTTTTTGTGTCTGGTGGATTTGTATTCTTAACTGTTCGTCTTCGGTAGCTCACCCCTTTGTCGCTTGCGATGAGTCTTCGTTTGACCGCAAACCCGATTCGGCTGTTTACTGTACGAACATACAGTATTTCGGCGATTTGTATTATGGTCACCATCCTTGGGCCGCTTTCCAGCAGCGGCGTTAGGGAGCCTGAGTCCAGCAACGTAAACCCTACAGCATCCCTGGACGCGTAAAGCTCATGCATTAACGTCAGAAACTCGGTTTTTCTTGAGGTATGAAGAAAGGCAGGGATCCGTTCGCATACGCGTGGAAAGTGGCGTAATTCGCTGGCAAGTATTCCTGCCGCTTCCATGGATCTGTCCACAATGGCCAGGTCTCCCGGAAATATACCGGCGCCGATCATGCTATCGCCTTCGATGCGAACGAGGTACATGTGGGGAGCCCGCAAATCCAAGAGCTCGTCCAACGAAACCTTTTGCTCGAGATGATCTGCCGCAGGCGACGGAAAGCCTGCAGGAACGCGGTAGGAATAAAACGGAAGCTGAACCCGTCTGGCCGCGCTTTTTCCAACTCACCACACAGCTCAAACACCGTACATCCCTCCACGTATTTGGCGCTATCAAGTTACTAGGCTGCGAGAGTGCCTTGATGATTTCCTATCCCATCGAGAACAGGTTGAAGCTTGTTACCGGTTCTGCTTCGCGGCTTACGAACATAACCAGAGAGTTTCGGAGAGAACGGCGTGCGTAAACGCCCAGCCTTTTAGCGGCCACAAAAATCATTTATCAGGCGCTAAAACGGGGCTTCGTATTCTCGGCGCGTTTGCAGATACCGCGAAACGCTTCGGCATCTTTGAGCTACTTGAACGTTGGGTGGGTCGAAGTGGCGGCTTGCAAGCAACAGCGCTGACTAGCTATCTGAGACTGGTCAACGGCGCGGGATTAGCTTACATCCTTAACTTCAGTCTCATGCGGGTCGAGGAGGCATGGAATCTTCGAGCCGGGTGCCTTGACATCGAGCACGACAAGAGCTTCGGTGACATTTTTTTGTTACGTGGGCAGACGACAAAAACGCTCTCTGATAGCGACGCCGTTTGGGTCACATCCCCATCTGTGACAGTCGCCGTGAAGGCGATGGAGGTTATTTCTCTGTTTCGCTCACTATACGCACCTCACGAAGCCGCGAGAGTTCTCGCCGGGCGTTACTTGACCGATTTTTCTTACGAGCCCTGGAGTTCGTTGCGCAATAAAGGTAATCATTCACTGAGGCCGAGCATTCAGTCATATTCCGACCTTTTGGGCCAGCACGGGAAGCTCTTTGACTTAGAAAATTTGCGTATCACGCCTGAGGATTTGAAATTGGCCCGGCTAGCTACCCCTTCACTGCCGGAGGAGTATCAAGTGGGCGCTGTATGGCCGTTGGCGTGGCATCAGTTGCGTAGAACTGGGGCAGTAAACATGCAAGCTTCCGGGCTCGTAAGTGATGCGTCGCTTCAGTACCAGCTCAAGCACGTCACACGAGCGATGAGCCTTTACTACGGACAAAATCACTCGCGGATGCGTCTAGAGGAGAAGGCTCACACTCTGTACGTTCGCACAATGTACGAGACGCTTGGAAGAGAGTTACAGCAGCTTACGAGTGAGCGTTTTGTCAGCCCCCATGGAGACAAACGAAAGGCTGAGATCGTTCGGCTGATTTCGCCAGAGGATGCGAAGAAGATGATTGGTTTGGCAAAGAAAGGCGCGGTTGCCTGTCGCCCGATCATTCTTGGCGTTTGTTCGAGTCGCAAGCCTTGTCCGTACGGCGGAATTGACAACATTGCCCATTGCGGGGGCGGTGATTCAGTGGATGCAAAACCTTGCCCTGATGTGCTGTATGACTCAGAACGATTGGGCGCGGTAGATGATCTTGAACACGTACTCGAAGAGCGGCTTGCTACTGCTCAGGATGGAAGTCCGCTAATGGAATCTTTGATGGCTCAAAAGCGAAGCGTAGCAAGCTTTCGTCGTGTCGTAGGGAGCGCAAATGGACGTTGAACTCCCTGCTCGCCGCAGCGCGGCTGATCAATATCGTGATGCTTTTGAGCGCCTGAAACTCAATAGGCCACAGCTTCTACCGAAGGGGACACCGGTCACTCAGAACAACGTGGCCAAAGAAGCCGGGAGCGATCCGTCGGCGCTTAAGAAATCTCGTTTCCCGAGTCTCATCGCTGAGATAAAAACCTACGTGGAACAACATGCGGAGGAGCGACCTCCTTCGTTGAACCAGGTAAATCTTCTCGCCCGCCAGAAAAGCCGCGCCCTGCGTGATCGGATTGAGGAAGTAGCCCGGCAGCGCGACCAACTCGCAAGTTTATTGAGCGAAGCGGATACGAAAATCATTGAGCTGTATGACCGTATCGCTGAGCTTGAGCGGCAGTTGCCTGCGTCAAATATAATTTCGTTGGATCCTCGCGGGCCGAGAAAGCTTTGAGATAACAGCGCATGCAGCTAGGTTTCGCCAAGAAGTCGATGTGGAATGCTTCCTGGCCAGTACGCTCTGGCCGGGGGGGAATAAAAACGTGCGCACGAGGGATGACTGCCGAGCGGCCAATTTTGGCCGATTTCTGTCCTTAGCCTAAGGCTGCAATAGGATGTCAATACATCGGGTGGTGTGACAAGGGTGGCCGGATTGGCCGGGAACACCAACGGCGTTAAAAAATCGTGATACTGCCTCGCCTCGCGCTACTGGGAAATTGCACTCCACTTGCCCACCCATATGCATTCGACCTGACCAGTCATTTGCATCGTACTGACCACCGATTGCACCGGATTTGACAGGCATACTTTGAGACCATGATCGGCAGAGAACGGCCAGAAGCAGTCATTCATCCAGGTACCGTTTTTGGCCAAAAGCTGACGTCACCCAAGCCGCTTCCGCCAAAATCGGACGGTCAGCCTGGGTGGCGGCGCTAACAAATGGATATATGATCTGCCTACTAAATGAGAGCCGATTCAGGCATATGCTTCTTCAACAACCACCTGTATGAAAAGAGCACGGCACGATGATAAATGATTCAGATTTGGCCGAAATGATTCCTTCCGCGCTAACAGGTGTAACTGTCGGGATCGGTTCGCAGATCCTGCTTTTTGGCGATATGGCTAGCGTGTTAATTCAGTGCCCATTCGCTTGTGATATCAATAGGGTATGCAAGTGGGGGCATGGTGAAGATGCTGCCACAAGCCCTTTACTTTTCGACTTTCTAAACCACGATGTAGAAGCTTTTTCAATTGATAGTTTTGGGATTTTCACCATCACCTTCAGTACGCAAATGATCTTGAAAATCCATCCTGAGAAAAATGGATTGGAGTCTTATGTCGTGAGTACGCGGCGCGATATATTTCCCATCTTGGTGTGGTAGCCAGGAACGCGATGGCTATACGACGCGAGCCCCGGCCTTCGCTCTGACTCTGGTTGCTGACACCTGTGGGTCGTTTTCTGCCCATCGCGACACGCAGAAATCGGCCAACAGCGGACGGTCGTAGCCAGCCGTTTATCTCAGTTATCTACCAGACGGTACAGTGCTTGGGCATGGGATGCCGTTAACCCGGCACGTTGCAGATTTCGGCGACTTTGGGAGCTGGCCAGCGCGGTCGCGGCGATCAAGTGGCAAGCATGCTTCTTTGCTTGCTCTATTCGGTGAGTTATCAGTGCTCCATGGTAGCCATAGCCTCGCGCTTCCTTTTGGGTGGCAGCGGTTCCAAGGTAGGCAATGCCATTGCTGGCTAAATACATTGAGGCTCCTGCCACGACGTCCCCACCAGCTTTCAGGACGTAGATTTTCAGACTCCCATTTGCCGTCAGCCCTGCAAACGAAGCTTGATTCAGCAGTCGGTGCTTTGGTTTGGTATGAAAACCACCCGCATGCACTTCAGCAAACAGAGCAAGAGTTTTTGACGTGACTTCCTCGATTTCGAATGAGTGGCGACTCAAGACCACATTCTCGATGGCACAAGCGAATTGCAAGTGAGTCCACCCCCTCAAGCGCTCAAGCCGTGCTTCGCCCACAAGAGCGTACTGCTCCAACGCAGAAGGTTTTCCGATAATAGGGGTTACAGACGAGTGCTCCGCTGAATCCCTGAGCAACTTCAACACGGCATGTGGATCATGGGAGATGTCACCGTAGATGCGGTTGAACATTGGGCTAGGTGATGCCTCCACTTGAAAACACGGAGCGTCTCCGTTGAAAAAAACACGTGCGCCATAAGGATTTCCACTTATCCCTGCCAAGCTCTCAACACGTGAACGCAAATACTCGCATTCTGCGGCCTCAATCTCATGAGCCTGCTTAACATCCATGTACGTTGTCCTCTTTTAAGATTCCAAGGGAGCTAAAGCCCCTCGAACGATACACTTACGTCCAGGTACGTACCAGTAACCGGGTCGACTTCACCGTCAGCCTCGAGGCGATTGCAGTCCTTCACGAAAGGCAAAAATCGGCCAGAAGCAGCCTGTCGCCGATGATCGCATTCGAGTCTTCGGACGTTCATGGATAATTGGTTCTGGTTAGAAGCCTCCGGCAGCTATCTGAACCCTTCCGCTCTGGCACTAACGACGGCCACTGCCTATAGATCCCTACAGAGGGCCTTCAATGGCTCGTGGCCACAAGCGCGATTTCGGGCTCATCTTGATCAAGCTAGCTTTCGTCGCCACAAAATTCGCGTATTTGCCATGGACACCACGTGATCCATTTCTGTGAAAAATGTGTATTGTCTATGGACGTCGAAGACCTAATTTAAACCCTCACAAATATTCATCCAAATCGATGTCCATGGGTTGACATCTTTCCTTTATGTCGATGAGGCGTTCGCAGATTTGGCGGGTGTGCCAGGTGATCTTGAGGCGCTCGGACGGCGCATCCGTGCTCAGGTTTATCGAAGTACGGGCATCCCGGTTGGAGTAGGCATCGCAGGAACGAAAACCCTCAGCAAACTCGCCAATCACGCAGCCAAAAAATGGCAGGCGCAGAGTGGCGGAGTGGTCGATCTTCGCGACCAAACTAAGCGTGAATGGGTGCTGAAGAAATGCTCGGTCTCGGATGTCTGGGGCGTGGGGCGGAAGATGACGCTTCACTTGGAAGGCATGGGCGTCAAGTCCGCCTGGGATCTCTCCATAGCTGATGCTTGGATGCTTCGAAAAAAATTCAGCGTGGTGATCGAGAAGACGGCGCGTGAGTTGGCGGGTACTTCGTGCCTGGAGCTCGATGAGCCAGATCCACCTAAACAGGAAATCTGCTGTTCCCGCATGTTCGGTAAGCGCCTCACCGAGATTGCACCGATCAAAGAGGCCGTCGCCACTTATATAATGCGAGCTACGGAGAAACTCCGGGCACAGCAGTCTCTGTGCAAGAAAATCCGGGTGAGCATTCGAACCGGCATGTTTAACCCGGAGGAAGCGAAGTATGCCAACGGTGTACTGGTTGAACTGCCTTACCCAACCGACGATGTGCGATTGATGACAAAGGCCGCAGTGGAAGCGGTGGATCGGGTCTATCGGCCGGGATTCAAGTACAGCAAAGCAGAGGTTCTCCTGGTTAACCTCTGTCAGAAAGGGGAGTACACGGACGACCTGTTCTCAGTATCTCAGCCAGAGGCGACTGAAAAAGTCATGGGTGTTTTGGATGCCATCAATGGGCGATGGGGCAGGGGGACAATGCGTTTAGCGAGTGTGCCGACCAAACCGGACTGGGGTATGCGCAGGGAGATGATGAGTCAAAGCTTCACGACAAGGATTGATGAACTGTGGACGGTCTACTGCAAGTGATTTTGGTCATAATTTACGAACGATAGGTTTACTAAGGAGGTGTTCTATCGTCAATAAGCCTCGTCGTTTTATGGATAGGCAACCGTGCCCGTGCGGAGCTGGTGTGAGGTTTAATAACTATTTCATAAACAGGTTTTTTATTTCTCTAAGCTTTTCGAAAAGAGGCATGAAACCATCGAAGGATACGCTGTCAAACGGTACTGTTTCGTCATAAATATAACTCGCAAAATCATTTTTGCTAAGTGCTACGCTAGATTTTGAGCCGATGTCTATAACATTTGAATCGCATATAAGTGACTTTGGGGGAGTGCGAATAAATATGTTTGGTTCAGTCAAGTGGCAACTATGCTTGTCAAATTCCGACTTTGAATATAAGCGTCTGCCTTTCGCGTCTTTTAAGTAAAGATCTTTATCTTCGTATAGGTGTTCAATGCAGATATCTGGGTCGGGTCGAAAGGACGGGACGGGAAGAATCAGGCTGTACACATTGTTATTATGATCAAGGTAGTCGCTGGAGGAGCCGCCCATAGATTTTATATAGTCCTTCTCGTCTCTATCAAAGATGCAAATTGTCAAGCACCGTTGAGGGGTTGCGCTTAGTGCTGTACATAGTTTTTGTAGGTTGCTGCTTCCATGGTCGCGTTGGGTCGGAAAGGTTAAGTTCAGGTCTGCGTACATTCCTTTTTTCTGTGCATTTTGGAAAGCTTTTTCTATATGCTTGCGATCTGTAATGCCTTCTACGTAGATGTTTACTTCATGGGTTACTGACAGTGCAGAAATCTTCGGGTCAAACGAAAAGCTTGAATCCAAACGTTTCAGCCAAGCTGCAAGTTTCAAGTAAACGGGGTCTGCTTCGCCTTTTATATACTTTACAAAATTTATCTGCCCCCTAATGACCCATCTGAACCGCGGCGTGGCGCCACTCCAACGGTTACGATGATCAACATTCGCCTGCCAATATGCTTCCGCAGCGGTGAGACCAAATTTTTCCCAGGAGTACAAGGCCGCACGAATATTTTTAACATACTGCTTGGGAACATTAGGTCGTGAGTTTACTACAACACCTGTAATTATCTGACGTTGCGAGATCGCCTTTAGGGATGTCTTCTCTTCGTTCGGCATGAAGCCCGCACCAATGATCGCTAGTTTTAGTTCATCACCGATGGTGATATTGCTCTCACTGTCAGTTTTGTGGGCTAGCGCAATCGGGAATAGGCTGTTGCTGGTAGAAAAAAATAAGTCATCAGCATAGCGGCTATAATAGCACTTATGTTTTGAAGCCAATTTTTGAAGGGTATAGTCTAAACCCCTGCAAATCACATTTGTGATCCACGGGCTAAGAGGGCTGCCTTGGGTTAGCCGTCCATTTTTTGTGCTAATAAGAGCAAGAGCACGTGCCGGTTTGTAAGATAAATTAAAAGGTGGGGCGCTAAACATGCCTGCAACCCGAACCGTCGTAACCGTTGGAAAGAAATCTCTAAGATCAACCCTTAACACCCATCGCTGCCTAAGATGTCTTATGCTGTTTTGAAGGATTCCGCGATCTTCAACATAGCCATAGACGCATTTTCGAAATTGTATTTCTTTCGAAAATGTTTCATATATTAATTTCTGAAGGTCTTTAAGCCCTTTAACAGGTGCATCAATTTGGCGATCCTTTCCAGAACGCTTTTTTATAGTGAAGCTTGAGTATGCATTTTCGGGCTTGATGTAGTAGGCATAGTACGCCAGCGTTCCTCTTTTTATGGCTAAGTAATCTGCCAAATTTTGATTAGAGGTGATAACTGGTACGGCCATATCAAGTCCTTTTGAGTGAGGAGCTCGGCCAGAACTCCAACTGCGCAGCGAGATACCTCTGCGCGCGACTCGGAGAGTCAATGCTGAAAGTACAACAAGCTAAGACGAATGCATCTTAGAAATGCGAGTTCTGGACGAGCGACGCGGATCATAATCGCACCGTGAGGGTTTGCCAAGAGCTCTATGGGGTTAGTCCATATCGTGTGAAAAGAGCCCTGTAGAATTCGGCTAAGCGCTGCTCAGCATCCGACTGACTAAGCTCATACCCGCCAAATCGATATACCTCATACCCGGTCAACCTGAGCGCTCGATCAGCTGCCATCATATCCGAATAGCTTTTGGGGTGCGCTCGCCCGTCATCGCTTGAGTAATGATGCTTACCGTCAATTTCGATAACAACCCGGATACCTCCTGGTAGTAATAACAGGAAATCCATTCGAAAACGCAACAACGCTGCTTTGCCCCGCTGAGCCACGGTCTGTGGATCCCAGTGAAACCAGACCTCGGGTAATAACGCCGGTAGGTTTTGAACGTCAGCGCTGAACGTTTTGTAGAAAGTCTCAAAGGCCAGGGTCTGTGGCGGTGAATTTTTGGGCAAACTGTTTTTTAGGCGTTTGTACAAACCCCGCTTTGCTTTTTCATTGTCGAGATTTTGCGTATCAGCCCACCACGCTTGTAGATCCTTCCATAACAGGCCGGACTTATTGATCGGTCTGTCGAACACCAGCACCTGGTCGGCGTTCGAAACAATTTCGATGTCGTTATCAAGCGCATTACTGAAGCGTAGGTCGGGCTTGGTCGAAGACGCAAAAATAAGGTTTTTGGGGGGGCGTTGTTCCCCGGAACCAATGCATTCCAGTGTTGGGGCGAGATATCCGTCATCCCCCCAAGCTTCGACAAAACGGACACCACATGGCAGGAGAGCTGAGTTCACCACTTCGATAAATTTGTGTTGTGCCTCTATATCAGGCCTGACTCTTGAGGATGCGAGGGCCTCCAAAAAATAGACGAACCTAGCGCTCGACGCTCGGAATGCCCCAAGTTGATCAAAGAAGGTTATGGCGTCCCAATCGTTATTGTCGATGTAGTGACGAGTGATTTTGTCACGTAGGGTTGGAGACATTTCAGTGAAACTAAAATTTAGAAATTCAAACTCGTCGACCCGCCAAAACTCTCCAAGAGACTCCTCGAATCCCCTTCTGTCCAAGCAGAGCTCTATTTCGTCTAGCTGACGCGCGACGTCTCTTCGAAAGCGTGCAGGTATGTCTGGGTGAGGAAACCCAGCCCATATCAACTCCTGAAGATCGTCGCGCTCAGCGGGTTGCAATTGCAAAACGACCAACGCTTGCTGAGCCCCAAGAGTAACCTGTTCATCGCTTGAGGCTTCCACAGCGCCTCGAAGACGGTCTCGCTTGCTAGTGGCATCTGGGCAGTCTTCCAACCCAAGCCAATCTAAGAGCTCTGGAATTTTACCGCCCGTAAACCTATCTTTTTGATCGCCCATGATTAGCCCGAACGTTGCACGCAGGTCATCTAGATTCTGTCGGGAACGGGCCATTGGCGACTCTAGCGAAATGAAAGGAGTTTGATTCTGGCATGCATTAGTCTAGATCCGATAGCGTGCCTTTCTGAGTGGTTCACGTTCAGATATGGAGCTGAACGTGACTTTCTTCTTATAAGCGTCATGGGTTCTGTCTTCATGCCTTGTCTAAGCATGTTAAGAATCGGAGAACGTGTTAGTGAGGCATTACCTGTTTTTTGCCATTCACAAATACGTAGGTGTCCGGCTCCCACTCAAATTGCATTTTAGAGAAATTGGCTGACGCGAGTTTTTTATCGGAAGCTTGGAACTGGTTGTAGTCCATGGTGCCGCTGTAGATGTAGTTTTGCCCAGGGTCAATTTGACTGTCATCGGAGAGGGTAATTCGCTTAATGACGTCGCCAAAGATATCCTTCAGGACAACTGTACCTTTGATACCCGAAAGGGCATCAGTCGTGTTGTTTTTGAACGCAACACGGATCGAAAAATAATCGCTATAGCGTTTTTGAGCATAGTCTTTCGGACTCAATTCGAGTCCGATCAGCGATGCAGTTAGCGTCGCATTCATCTCTTTAAGGCTTTGGAGTTGTTGCTGCTTCACCTGTTCTGCCAGTGCCTTCTGTTTTACCTCCTCAGCAGCTTTTTCATCGAGCCAAGCCTTTTGAGTTTTGAGAGCTGCTCCAACCGTTGTGTCGGTCACGGCTTGGGAGCCACCAAAGGCGCTAGCAATTGCCCGGCGCGTTGCGTAACCAAGGAACAGTTTTTTTTCTTCTTCGGGAAGTTTTTTGACCGACTCAGCGAGTTGTGCATCATCCGACCATTTGCTGATGTCGACTGGTAACTTGGCATCTTTGGGATCGGAGCATGCGCTGAGAAGAGCGCATACGAGAATGGTAGCAGCAAGTTTTGCGTACATTTTTCTTCCTGATTAGTACGTTTTCAAATGATAAGGCAGGCGAGGTGCCAACATCATCCAAGAATTGTTATTCAGGGCAGCCGATTTCACAAGCGAAGTGTTTGAACACAATTTTTTGGTGTACCGTTAGGAAACTAATCACATAGAGCTTTCCCATGTCCAAACTCGCAGAATTCCGCCAACTCGAAAAACATCTAGCAGAGCAGCTCCAAGCACTCGAAGCACTGAAAGGCGATGCTGGTCTCAAGAAAGAAATTGAATTTGAAACCAAGCTACGTGCCCTGCTCGCCGGGTACGGCTACAGCCTGCTGAACGTGATCAACTTACTTGACCCTAAGGCCGGTCGTCGCGCGCCAGCAACCGAGTCAAAAACCGGCACCCGCAAGCCGCGCCAGGTGAAGGTTTACAAAAACCCGGAGTCCGGTGAAGTCGTCGAAACCAAAGGCGGCAACCAGAAAACGCTGAAAGAATGGAAAGCCAAATTTGGCTCCGACACCGTCGAGTCTTGGCTGACCAAGTGAGCTTGGTTTGAGTACAAAAGGGCCCTGAAAGGGCCTTTTTTGTAGCGAATTGGGGGCATTGAATCTGGCGTCGCGCTCAACCCACCATTGGCGCTCCATTCCATACGCCCACATGGATCTTCGCGGGCCAAACGCTGCGCGGTATTTTGCTGGACGTTCGTAACCAGTCACATCCCAGCTCAATGGAAGCAACGGCTGCGTGCTCGCATCAGGGGTATGTCTTACCCAGACGTTTACTGTGTTGTTTAGGACTTTTCCTACATCTTCGGCGTGGCGCGCTTGGTAACATCGGAGTTTTGCTCGACCATCAAAGGAATGCCATGGCTTTTGTTATCAGGGAAGGAGACCCTACGACTACTGGCGGCAAGGTAGTCAAAGGCTCAACAAATACGACTGTCGAGTATCAAAAGGCAGCGCGCATCAGTGATCCGGTGTGGTGTCCTAAATGCAGTTCGATGGGTTTCATCGCTGAGGGCAACCCCACAGTCATCGACGAGTTCGTAGCTATCGCTACACATGGCCATGCTGTGCAGTGTGGTTGCCCATTCGGTAGCAACCGGCTGATTTCTACTCAGACCAGCACAATGGCCGCAGAAGATGCAAGCGTTGCCATTGCTCCTGACTTTGCTGCCAAAGCCCAGGCCGCGACCCACATCTGGGCTCAAGCTATCAGCGATGGATCGTATAAAAGCGAATTCACGGCTGGCATCCCCACAAATAATTTAAGCGGTTACAAGCCACCGAAACTCTGCGTTTTCGCGAAGTCCTGCACAGTCCCTGCTGGCTCGATAGACGCGGGGAAGGGTAAAGAGCCGGCAGATAATTTCGGTAAGGTCGCGGTTCTTGGGGCTGTTGGAGCCCCAGCAAGTGTTGAGGCTGGCTCCGGAGGCATAACGTACCTCGGTCGGATCGCTGGTCAGCTTGGCACTGAGGGCCTTGGCACATGGGCCCTTCGCAGTGCCGTGACAGCAGGTTCGGTCGCTACCGGATTACTTCTCGCGTTCTTGCCTAGAGACATAGCTGATGGGAGTCTCTATACCGAAGAGCAACTGAGAGGTATGAGCGAGGCGGCGACGAGGGTTCGCTTCCAATTCCGAAAGGACGAAAAAGGAGAGACTCAGGTCTACGGAATACATACGGCCCAGTCATCTGGGATGGCAAGTGTTCCTGTTGTGAATGCTAAGTGGAGCGCGGACAAGCAGCACATCGAAGCGCATGTGGGCGGCGTAACTATCATCTGGACTCCAAATGATGGCCCTGTAATCACTGCTCCATCGCCGTATCCGGGTGTGTCAGACGAGCTTTCAAAAGTATTGGTACACCCAATAGCCGAGGACACTGATACTCAGATCGAGATTTATCCCGCCGAAAATGACATAACCTGGCAGGACTGCATCCTGGTATTCCCGCCAAAGTCAGGTGTTCCACCGCTTTATATTGTTTTTGCGAAGCCGGCAGTAAATCCTTTAGAAGTCGGGGTGTACAAGGATCTAAGCAACAGAAGTGTGAAGGACACGCTTGATATTGATCACATCACCTCTCAAGCAGCCCTAAGAACATATATCGTCGATAATTTCGATAACGTAACGCCAGAGGAAATTAAATACCTGCTATCTCAGGCGCCAAGTATCGCGATTCCGCAGTCGGTTCACAGAAAATATAGCGAGACTTATGCAGGGCGAAATGTAAAGGCCAAGCAAAGACTCGACGCCTCAAATCTAAAAGCAGCAGTTGATAGTAACTTTGACGCTATCAAGCGAGGGTTGCTCGAAGAGGGTTACGCAGAAGGTGATATTGAAAAGGCTCGCGAAGAATTGCATAATCTGCACAAAGAGCAGGGGTGGTACAAATGACTACTAAAGTAGACGAGTACGTAAAAAGTATTGGCAGGAGCTATTCCGTATTGCTGGCGGAAGGTGCTATTCCTAAAAAGAGTCTTCAGTATTTATTTGAAGGTGATAATGAGCCATATTTGACTGTCGAAGACGGTTTGAGTTTGAGCTTTTCTGAGGAGAAGATACTTCAGCATGTCTATGTGACACTTCTTAAAACTGTTGAGGGCACCAAAGAGTATAAAGGCCCCTTGCCTGAGCCCTTGGTCAAGCAGATCAACCAAAGCTGGGTGAGAGAAAGGTTTGGTGCTCCGGTAGACTCAAAAGGGCCCGTAACGCTTCCAGTGCTCGGCAAGAAGGGCGGTTGGGATGCGTACAGTCTAGATCCGAAGGTGTATGGATCAGTTCGGATGATCTTTCAATATACAGAGTCGTTTGCTGTCAACGTCATTCACTTCAAGGGCCAATAAATAGCTATGGGGTAGGACTCAGCAGTTCTACCCTCAGGGCCTCTATAGCGTTTTCCCCGCCTGCGCGATGGCTTTCCAGGTCTTACCTTCGTCTTGCGACAAATAGACATCACGCTTGATCGTCGCCATAGCCCACTCCTCAGCATTGGTTGGACTCTGCGCCAGGTAAGTGACTGCATCCTGAGTGAGAGGTGGTAAGACTAAGCCGTCGTAAGTGACATTGGTAAGGCTATCTTATCCGATCCTTGATTGAGCACTTATTAAGCAAAAGGGGGGGCAGATACATTTTCGCAGTTTCCGACAGTCCCTTCTGGCCGCTTTCTACCTGTCACGAGAGACAGAAAGCGATCAGAAGGAGACTTAGGATTTGACTACAATCGGTGTCAGATAAAGTGTAAGCGTCCGTCCAACACACCTTGCGTGATTAAACGGGCGCCCACCTGTGCGGTAGCAGCTCGGCAATCTCACTCGCACGCTGCGTCGGCAGGCGTGTAAGAACATCCTTCAAGTAAGCATACGGATCATGCCCGTTGAGCCGCGCCGACTGGATCAAACTCATGATCGCCGCCGCCCGTTTACCGCTACGTAACGAGCCCGCGAACAGCCAGTTCGAGCGCCCAAGAGCCCACGGCCGGATTTGATTCTCGCACCAGTTGTTATCGATGGGCACAGCACCGTCATCGAGATAGCGCGTCAGCGCTATCCAGCGTTTGAGGCTGTAATCCAACGCCTTGGCGATGGCCGATCCCTCAGGCACAAGCTGCCTCTGGGCGATCATCCAGGTATGAAGTGCGTCGATGATCGGCGCTGCTTTTTCTTGCCGTATTCGCTGTCGAACACCCGGTTCCAGCTCGCGGACTTCTCGTTCAACTTCGTACAAGGCCGCGATGTAGTGCAGCGCTTTTTCGGCGATCTGGCTCTTGTTGGTCGCGTGCAAGTCGAAGAACTTTCGGCGTGCATGGGCCATGCAGCCGATCTCCGTGACGCCCAGTTCAAAGCCTGCCTTGTAGCCAGCGAAGTCATCGCAGACCAGCTTCCCGTTCCAGTGGCCGAGGAAGTTTCGAGCATGTTCGCCAGCACGGCTCGGGCTGAAGTCGTAAACGACCGCCGCCAGATCGGAGAACTGACTGGTGGCATAGGCCCAGACGTAAGCGCGATGAGTTTTCTTCGCGCCAGGCGTCAACATTTGTACCGGCGTTTCGTCAGCGTGGACGACGCCGTGCGTCAGCACGGCTTCGCGCAGCGCATCAACCAGCGGCTGTAATTGCACGCCGCAGTTGCCCACCCACTGCGCCAAGGTCGAGCGAGCAATAGGCAGTCCAGCGCGGCCGAAGATTTTCTCCTGCCGATACAGCGGCAGATGATCGGCAAACTTGGCCACCATGACGTGGGCCAGCAGGCCCGCTGTCGGTATGCCTTTGTCGATGACGTGCGCCGGTACCGGCGCCTGGATCAGCGTTTCGCACTGTTCGCAGGCCCACTTTCCACGGATGTGGCGCTCGACGGTGAACACGCCGGGCGTGTAGTCGAGCTTTTCGCTGGCATCTTCGCCGATGCGCTTGAGGGCGCAGCCGCACTGGCAGTGGCTGTTGTCCGGTTCGTGATGGATCAGCGTGCGAGGAAACTGCGATGGCAGCGGTGCGCGCTTGGGTTGCTGGCGTACTTTGGCTTCGACAGGTGCCGGTTGCAGCGCCTCAAGTTCGGCTTCGATAGCAGCGATATCCGTATCGATCAAGTCGTCGAGCAGGCTGGCTTGATTCGGGCTCAACTGCTCGCTGCGCTTGGCAAACTTGAAGCGCTTGAGCAGCGCGATCTCGTGGGCCAGTTTCTCGTTGACCGACTTGTGATGAGTGATTTGCTTGTCCATCGTCTCGACGCGCTGGATCAACTGCGCCGCCAAGGCGACATTGGCAATCGAGGTGTCAGCCTGCGCGCACTCGGCGATGACCTGGGCCTTAAAGGACTTGGAATAGGAACGGCGTTCTTGTGGCATGGGCGTCCGCTTAAAAAGGCTAAAAATGGTGTCCACTTAAATTTAGGTGGACACCATCGCCTTAAGCGATGGCATCAGGAAGGTGTGTTGCCCGGACGGTTACGATAAAGTCGAGGCTTCTACGCATAAAGGATTCCTTTAGGCGACACATCAAATGGCCTGGAGATCGGCATACACATCCACAAAAAGTGTTTCCAAACGGGTCAGCCAGTTATTAAGCCGTCAAGGTAAGCAAATCAAAAACGACCTTCGCAAATTTACTGGCTTTAGCCGGGTCAGATAACAATTGCATCATCTGATTCTGGTGAGCATCGCCACTGTCCATAATTGCGTCGTCTACCGCGTTGGCGAAGTTACCCAGCAATGCTTGTTCAGCGGTATTGTTGGCCAGTTGCTGCATGACCAATTGGTTTTCACTAACCTTGTCACGGATGGTGTAGGCGTAATTCACCATGTCTTTCTCAGTCAACTGATCCGTCACAAACAGTTCGTTGTGTAGTGGTCAACTAATCCCGGACACGACGTTAAGTTTTTTCTCGGCCTGAGCTGGCGCGAGCCCAGCGTTGAATTGATGGGGCCGAATCCAGTTGTACCGATGCATCAAAAAATGACTGATGTCGCGCTGGGCCTCTTGGGCCGTTCGGTAGCCCGTGGTTGGAATCCATTCGGTTTTCAAACTCCGAAATACCCGCTCCATCGGCGCATTGTCCCAGCAGTTTCCTCGGCGACTCATGCTCTGGCGCATTCGATAACGCCAGAGCCGCTGGCGGAACAAACGGCTCGCATACTGCGACCCTTGATCCGAGTGAAACAGCAACCCCTGAGGCCTTCCACGTTGCTGGTAGGCCATGTCCAGCGCCTTGATAACCAGCTCGGCGTCCGGCTTTTCCGACAATGCCCAGCCCACTATCCGACGCGCACAAAGATCCAGCACAACAGCCAGGTAGTGCCATTTGCCTTGGGCCCAGATGTAAGTAATGTCGCCGCACCAGACCTGATTGGGCGCGGGGACATCGAACTCCCGATTCAACGTATTCGGGATATCCAGTCGTTCAACCGTCGCTCGTTTATAGGCGTGAGAACCAGGCTGTTTGCTCACAAGCTCAAGTTCGCGCATTAAGCTACGTACTTTGAACCGGCCCAGTTGCTCACCGTCTTCACGCATCATCGACAAGATGCTGCGGCTGCCCGCAGCACTGCGACTTTGCGTGAACAGTTCATTGACCCGACTGCGTAGCCGAAGCCGCTCAACATCAGGAGTCCGGCGTCTGAGACGCTGGGCGTAGAAACACGAGCGGGTGACTTCAAACACCTTGCACAGCCAATCAACCGGCTCGTGGACGCTCAGCTGGTCAATCAGCGCGAACGCTCGTGATCTTCCGACATCAAGAGCGCGGTAGCCTTTTTTAAGATGGATTTCTCTCGCTCAAGTCGAGCGATACGAGCTTCCAGTTCCTGAATTTTCTGCTGTTCCGGTGTCAGCGCCTTGCTCTGCGGGGTAACGCCTTGGCGTTCCTTCTGGACTTGATCGACCCAACGGCGCAAGGCCGATTCGCCGACACCGAGTGAACGGCTGGCTTCGATGTAGCTGTAGTTTTGCTTGAGTACGAGGTCGGCAGCCTCGCGTTTGAATTCAGCGGAAAACACACGGCGTTGTTTGGTCATCTGACACCTCGATCTGGCGAGCATTCTCGCCTAAATGGGTGTCCGGTTTCATTAGACCACTACAGTTGAGCCGTTCTAGTATTTGCGAAAGCAGCTCTTCCTTGATGTCCTTTGCCGTTCCTGAGCCAAGCCCCTCACCAGGCACCAATTTATGGTCGGGCGCGTCTTCTATTAGCTTCAGGTCTTGCTGGCGTATTTTCGAAACGCGGTAATGGCTGAGTAGGATGCTGTTGAGGTCAATATCATCCTCATCCACAGCGGTTTCGCGCAGCATAGGGCTCAGATTACGCGCGTACAGGCTGAGCTTTTCCAAATGCTTGTCATCGTAATCGACGATCTGCGACATGAACTCATAGAAGCGCACGAAGGTGCCCAGATCCTTTTTGAAGATGTCGAGGGCGTCCTTGGCTTGCTTGCATTCCTTCAGGTCGTTTTCAGCGTTGGCGATCAACACCGCATCTTGGGTCTTTTTTATCCGCTCAAATATTTCTTTTGAGTGCGCGTAGGCCTCAACCGCCTGTTTGTAGCTTTTCGTCCAGCGCTCTACCGCTGGCTTGCAAATATTGGCAATCGCCGCATTGCTTTTGTTTTTGACGAAGAAGGCCGCGCAGAACTGCTCAACCTCAGTCGATTTATAAATACCAGCGGCGTTGAGCTTCTCAAACAGATCGAAGATCAAGTCTGGATTTGAAACATCCGCCAGCTCTGCCGTCTGAAAATACGGCTGGAACGAGTCGAGGATTTCCTGCGGCTCGTTGAAGAAATCCAGGATAAAAGTGCCCACTTCCGCCTTGCCGGGATAAGTCCGGTTCAAGCGTGACAGGGTCTGTACGCACTCCACACCGCCGAGCTTTTTGTCCACGTACATGGCGCAGAGCTTGGGCTGGTCAAAGCCGGTCTGAAATTTGTTGGCAACAATCATCACCTGATAATCATCGCTATCAAAGGCTTTGCGCATGTCGCGGCCTTTGAGGTTGGGGTTCATGTTGCTCTCGGTGTATTTGTTGCCGAGTTGCGCGACGGCGTTTGGGTCTTTCTCGGTAAATTCCACCTCACCCGAGAATGCCACCATGGCATGGATTTTTTGGTAGCCCTTGTCGACTATGTATTTGTCAAAACACAGCTTGTAGCGCACGGCTTCTTTGCGCGAACTGGTGACCACCATGGCTTTGGCTTGCCCACCCAGTAGGCCCATGACGTTGCTGCGAAAGTGCTCAACGATCACCTGCACCTTTTGCGCGATGTTGTACTCGTGCAGGCGCACCCACTGGTTGAGCTTGACCTTGGCTTTTTTGCTTTCAACTTCCTGATCGGCCTTATCGATTTTTTGCGCCAGGTTGTAGGCCACTTTGTAGTTGGTGTAGTTCTTTAGCACATCCAGAATAAAGCCCTCTTCAATGGCCTGACGCATGCTGTACACATGGTAGGCCTCGGGCTTATTGGTTTTAGAGGGTTGCTCAGCTGGCTTGGGCAAACGGCCAAACAGCTCCAGCGTCTTGGTTTTTGGCGTGGCGGTGAAGGCAAAGTAACTCAGGTTTTTTGATGCCCGGCGGGACGCCACGGCGGCATCGAGGATGTCCTCAGAGTTGAGTTCGTCCTCACCATCAGCCTTGGCCTCAATCATCAGCACCTCTTTCAGCTGCCGCGCTGTAGAGCCGGTTTGCGAGGAGTGGGCTTCGTCGGCAATGATCGCGTAGCAGCGTTCTTTCAAGCTGACGCTGTTTTCAATGGCGCGCAGTACAAATGGAAAGGTCTGGATGGTGACGATAATAATCGGCTGCGAGTTTTCCAGCGCGGCGGCGAGCTTTTCCGATTTGGAACCGTCGCCTTCCTGATTATTGATGCGGCCAACCGCGCCATCGACGTGTTCAAACTGGTTGATGGTGTCTTGCAGCTGGTCATCCAGCACGGTGCGATCCGTCACCACAATCACGGAGTTGAATTGCTTACAACCCTGGTCGTCATAAAGCGCCGAGAGCTGATGCGCGATCCAGGCAATCGAGTTCGACTTACCGGAACCGGCGCTATGCTGGATGAGGTATTTATGGCCGGGGCCTTCGGTGCGTGCCGCCGTGACCAGTTTATTCACCACATCCCACTGATGGTAACGCGGAAAAATCAGGCTTTCTTTCTTGTATTTACGGCCTTCCCAATCTTCTTTCTCTTCAATTTGCAGATGCACAAAGTGCCCGAGAATCGACAGTAGATTGCTAGGGAGTAAAACCTCGTTCCAAAGGTAATCGGTGGCGTACTGGTTAATGTCTGCCGGTACATCGTTACCGGCACCGCCGACCGTGGTGCCCTTGTTGAATGGTAGGAAGAAGGTATCCGCGCCTTCCAGTCGCGTGGCCATATAAACCTCATACTGGCTCACTGCAAAATGCACCAGAGCACCACGCTTGAAGGTCAGTAGCGGCTCGGGTTTTCTAGTTACAGGATCTGTAGCAAAACGTGTGGTTTTGTATTGCTTAATGGCACTGTGCACAGCCTGCTTGAATTCGGATTTCAGCTCTAGCGTGGCGACCGGTAAGCCGTTTACAAACAGCACCAAGTCAATTCGCCAAGCTTTGGCCTTGCTACCGGTCTGTTCAAGATGTTCTTTGCTTGCCCAAGGCGAATAAGCCACCTCAGGCACCACGCGGCACCGGTTCTTGGCGTAGCGCACCAGGGTATCGGGGTTTAGCTCGTGTTCAGGTTTGAACTGGCATAGGCTGAAGCGCGTGCCACGGTGGCGTAGTTCATGGCGTAACACGCCCAACGTGCCGAAGGTGCGCATTTCTTTGCTGGCGGCATTGGGATCGGTTTTATTCAGTTGGGTGGCGACACGTTCAAGAAAGTGCTGCTCTGGGTGGCTTGGGTACAGTGCGCAGAATTTTTGCCACTGTTCAGGCTGGGTGTCTTGAACGAAACCCAGCAAATCTTCCGGGTACAAGGCCAGGTCACGATTGTAGCTTTCGGCCTTGCCCTGTAGCCAACCGCTGGCAACCAAATGCGTAAGCATATCGTTCTGGAATGTCAACTCGTTGGCCTTACCGCCACCCAATGCACTCATGCGGCTACTTCCTTGTTAGTTTGACTTTCTTTCGGCGTTACCCAGTTTCTGACATCTATTTTGCCAGTAACAGCTGCGGAGATTAGTGCGGTGCGGCGCTCTTGCATAAGCGCGATTGCTGCCTCTGCTCTTTGTGTTAATTTAAAATATTTTAATTTAATATTAGATAAGTATTGATGTATTTTTTTAGCTTCATCCGTCGGTGGAACCAAAACAGGAATGTTTTCTACTTGCTCGACGCGAAGATGAGATACCGTACTTCCGTGCGATACACTTTTAATGTATGTGTCTAAACAATCTGACAAAAGAAAGTCAAACAAAAAGTCAGTGTATTTTTCTTCATTGCAGATGAAATTCATCATCCTTTGACCTAGGCAAAATTTAACATTTTCTGGGGCTCGACAAACTTCGCCAGCTGGAGCCTCTCTTGTAAAAAGAATTGATCCTGCTGGTGGGATACCTCGCTGCGTCCAAATTTTAAAGTTTTTTTCATCTGTAAAAAGTGCGCCGTCCATGCTTAATTTTTGATTTTTAATATTTGTGGTTCTGACAACAAAATAATCGCCATCACTAAAGTATTCAGGTGTTTTATTACGGCAATCAACTATTTCTGATGTGTTTTTTAGTCTCTTGACGTCCCAATGCTCTGGCACTTCTCCCAGCCACTCAACACCCGAGTCGCGCATCTTGGTATCGGGGTTCAAGCCTTTGGTAACTGCATGGCTAATCACAGATCGACGTTTTTCTTTTAGCAACTTTATGAGTTGCTGTTGTTTTTCGATCAGAGTATCAATTTTGATGATTTCGTAATCGAGAAAGTTAGCGATGCGACGCTGCTCATCATCAGGAATATTAGGGAGGCTTACTTGTGAAAAATTTTCAAATCGTAATGCCTGCCCATCTCGAACAAGATTTGAAGTGCTCTGCAATGCTTGGATGTAAGGTTGACATTTAAAGAGGTAAGAAAAGAATTCTGGCACGACATGTTTGATTGTGATAAGTCCAATATAAGCTGAGCTTACGCTGCCTGAATATTTGCACCACTCTAATCCACCTTGGAAACTCCGCATGCTAATTACAAAATCATTCGGCTCCACATGTTTTAATATTTCAGGGCCCGATATGACCTGAACCACTCTCTGGTTTTCCAGCTCCATATATTCTTTTTGAAATATTACGCCATGTTTTTGAGAGGACGTAAGCTGCTCGTCTTCAGGTCTTGCACGCTCTTTTCGTTGAGAAAACAAACGGCGGCTCTGTATTAACTCCCAGTGCGAAGGTATTTCCCCCATCCATTGAACGCCGGAGTCTTTATATTCAGAATATGGTTTATATCGCCCCGGCATTATGAATGCACCTCTTGCAGTAACCGCATAATTTCGGCTGAAACTGCATCCAGGTCGGCATCGATTTCAAGTAAATCCCTCTGTGGCTGATACTGGTAGAAATGCCGGTTAAACGGGATTTCATATCCGACGATACCGACCTCCTGATCCTTAGCATCTTTCTTGCTGGCATCTATCCAGGCGTCGGACACATGCGGCTGCACTTCTTTAAGGAAGTAGGCCTCGTTAATGGCGTTAACGCTTCGGCTCGGGTCGAGCGCGACACTTTCGTTGTCGCGTAGGTCGCTATCGGTTTGATATTCCAGCACCTCACCGTTGACAGCAAACAAGCCATACAAGGGATTGGCTTTAGTCTTGTGGACTTTCTTGATGACTTTTGCTGCAGCTGGGTTCTTCCAGCTCACAGCATCGGTAATCTGCTTTTTCTCTTTGGCATCAAGGATAATACCCAATTGTTGGCAGGCGGCCTTGATCGTGTCGTCAAAAGTATTCATGTCGTCGTACTGTGCCGTACCGATGGTGGCCTGCAGGCTTTGTGCCTTCAGTAACAGCCGCTTCTGATCCATCCAGGTTGTTCTGTTGAGCAGATCCTTGATGTGTTTCTCTTTTAGATCGGCGAAGTGCAGTTTGAAGTAACTGGACTGGCCCCTATCAAACCGGACACCTGCACCCCGTTAAATTGATGCCGCTGCCAAACGCCTAAACTCCCGTGGTGAACGGTATTTCAGCGCGCTGTGCGGATGCTCCTCGTTGTAATGCTCAAAGGCAATCGTCAGGTTACGCAAGGCTGTTTCCCGGTCAGGTTTGGGCATGTGCGCGACGTAGTCGCGTTTCATCGTTTTGACGAAGCTCTCGGCCATGCCGTTGCTCTGCGGGCTACGCACCGGTGTGGTCACCGGTTGCAAACCGATCTGTCGGGCAAACTGGCGTGTCTGTTCAGCGATGTAGGCCGAGCCATTGTCGCTCAGCCATTGCACCGGGGTGGCAGGCGCCTCTTCACCGAAGCGTTTTTCCACCGCCTCCAGCATCAGATCACGGATATCGTCGCCGCTGTACCCGGTCGGGCTGGCCACCCAACCGATGGCTTCGCGGTCGCAGCAGTCCAGGGCAAAGGTCACGCTCAGCTTGGCGTTATCATCACAGCGAAACTCAAACCCGTCCGAGCACCACCGGGTATCGCTGGTGGCCACGGCAATTCGGCCTTCGTGACGGCGTGCCACACCCGGTTGTTTAATCCGTCGCTCCAGCAGCAACTGATGATCGCGCATGACGCGATAAACCCGCTTGACGTTGATCGGCGCCTGACTCTGCTTTTCACGCCGACGACGCAGCAACCCCCACACACGGCGGTACCCGTAGCTGGGCAGTTCACTCACTTCAGCCTGAATTTCTTCGACCAGTGCGGCATCGTCCAGCGCAGGGCGACGCCGCTCGACCTGAGCATTTGGGTTGAGTCGAACCGTCAATTGCGAGCGCGCTACACCGAGACTTTCACTGATCAGCTTCACTGGTCGTCCCCCGGCAACAAGGGTGAGTGCGCAATCCATTTTCGCGACCGAGCAATCTCCACAGCTTCCTGAAGGATCTCGACCTGCATGGTTTTCTTGCCAAGCATGCGCTGTAGCTCGCGGATCTGCTTGAGCGCATCGGCCAGCTCGGAAGCGGGCACCACGCTCTCCCCAGCACTGACAGCCGAGAGACTGCCGCTCTGATAGAGCTTGCGCCACTGAAACAACTGGTTGGCATTCACGCCATTCTGTCGAGCCACCACCGAGACGCTTTGCCCCGGTTGCAGGCTCTCGCGAACCATGGCCAGTTTTTGCTCCGGGCTCCAGCGGCGACGCCGCTCCTGACCCAAAAGCTCCCCACCCTTATCGTTTCTATTAGTCATATACACAGTCGTTTGCCTATCCCTTATGTTAAGGGGGAAACGGTGTCCTGTCTTTCAGGGGGCTCGTCCATGGACGGCACAACGGGAGCTTGCCATTCGCTTCAAAGCGACTGCTTCACCTACCTTAACGCGATGGGTTGAATCATGTCCTCAGTAAGGCTAGCTGTTATCCAGTCCCTTCCCAGACATTGATTCCAGGCCAGTTGCTGGTGTCAGACTATGAGTGTCAGATTTACACATAACCATATGATGAATAATATGATTTCCTGTTGTGAAATTTGGTGTGTCTAGAAAACTGTGATGCTCGACATCAACGGCATTCTCGGCCTGGCGGCGTTGATGGGCGGCATCAAGCACGGTGAGCAGTCCTATAACGACGATTCGGCGCGCAGTTACAGCGTGATGATCCTTACCGCCATGGGCGTTTCGATGGTCGTGCCGGAGTTTATTCCCGAGGCCAATTGGAAGGTTTATTCGGGCTTCACCATTGGCGCGATGATGGTGCTTTATGCGTTGTTCCTGCGTATGCAGGTGGGGCCTCACAGTTATTTTTTCAGCTACAGCTACCCGGAAAAACGCCGTAAAAAAGTCTCGGAAGAAGCACCTGAGCCGGTCAATCTGGCGCTGAGTATCGGGATGTTGGTGTTCGGCGTGGTGGTGATCGGCGCACTTGCCGAGGTAATGTCCAAGACCCTTGACCTGGGCCTGGAAGGCACGGGCGCACCGCCGGTGATCACGGCAATCCTGGTGGCCGCGATCTCGGCCGCGCCGGAAATTCTGACGGCGTTGCGTGCCGCATTGGCCAACCGCATGCAGTCGGTAGTCAACATCGCGATGGGTGCGTCGCTGTCCACGGTGATCCTGACGGTGCCGGTGATGGAAGCCATGGCACTTTACACGGGCCAGCCGTTTCAGATGGCCATGACCCCGGTGCAGACCGTGATGGTGTTCATTACCTTGATCGTCAGTGCGATCAACCTCAATGACGGCGAAACCAATGCCATCGAAGGCATGACTCACTTTGTGCTGTTTGCGACGTTCATCATGCTGTCGCTACTCGGCCTCTGAAAACACCACCAAACCCATGGGTAGCGAGCCGGCTCGGGAATGGGCCGGGTCAGCCAACATTGATGTTGAATACCCGTGTGCTTTCGCGAGCAGGCTCGCCCACCGTTTTAATGAGTGTGGGGTCAGGTGCCCGCAATCAACTGCCGCGCTGCCTGGCTGTGATTGGCAATCAAACCTTTCAGGTCGAGCCCTTCGACTTGCCCGTCGATCACCCGCCACTTGCCGCCAATCATCACTCGGTCCGCGCGATCCGCACCGCACAGCAGCAGCGCGGATACGGGATCATGGCTGCCGGAGAAGCGCAGTTCATCGAGCTTGAACAGCGCCAGGTCGGCCTGCTTGCCCACGGCCAGCTCACCAATGTCGGTACGGCCGAGCAAACTGGCCGAACCCTTGGTCGCCCAGCCCAAAACCAGCTCTGGGGTGATCTTCTCGGCACCATAACGCAGGCGCTGGAGGTACAGCGCCTGACGGGTTTCGAGCATCATGTTGGACGCATCGTTGGACGCCGATCCGTCCACGCCCAAGCCCAGCAGCGCACCGGCTGCGGTCAGGTCCAGGGTCGGGCAAATGCCGGAGGCCAGGCGCATGTTCGAACTCGGGCAATGGCAGATACCGGTTCCGGCCGCGCCGAGGCGGGTGATTTCGTCCGGGTTGAAGTGGATGCCGTGGGCCAGCCAGGTGCGTGGGCCGAGCCAGCCGACGCTGTCCAGGTAGTCCACGGTGCGCAGGCCGAAGCGTTGCAGGCAGAAGTCTTCTTCGTCGAGGGTTTCCGCCAAGTGCGTGTGCAGGCGCACGTCGAGTGTGTTGGCCAGTTCGGCGCTGGCCGACATGATTTCCGGCGTCACCGAAAACGGCGAGCAGGGCGCTAGCGCGATCTGGATTTGCGCGCCATCACCCCGCTCGTGGTACTCGGCAATCAGCCGCTCGCTGTCGGCGAGGATGACTTCGCCTTGCTGCACTGTTTGCTGGGGCGGCAAGCCACCGTCCTTTTCGCCGAGGCTCATGGAACCGCGCGTGAGCATGGCGCGCATCCCCAGTTCGCGGACGCTTTCGACTTGTACGTCGATTGCATTTTCCAGGCCTTCCGGGAACAGGTAATGGTGGTCGGCGGCAGTGGTGCAACCGGACAGCAGCAACTCAGCCAGTGCAACTTTGCTGGCGAGTGCAAGCTTTTCAGGCGTGAGGCGCGCCCAGACCGGGTAGAGGGTTTTCAACCACGGGAACAGGGGTTGATTGACCACCGGTGCCCAGGCGCGAGTCAGGGTTTGATAGAAATGGTGATGGGTGTTGATCAGCCCCGGCAGGATCACATGCTCGCGGGCATCGAAGACTTGTCCACAAGGCGCGGACGGTTGCTGGCCGGCGGCGAGCATTTCAATGATCAAACCGTCTTGCAGGACCAAACCACCACGGGCATCGAGGCCATTGGCAGTAAAGATAGCGAGGGGGTTTTTTAACCAGGTGCGGGTCGCAGGCATGTTGGCCGGCTCCTCTGAAAGTGGGGTTCAGGTTAGCCAGCTCAGTGATTACCCTGTCTGCTGATCCAGGGTCGCCGCGAGGCGAGGTGCGAAGTTTCCTGCAAAAGCGCTTCGCGGGCAAGGCGTCATATCAGGCGACACATCACCAGGGAATGGTTTCGCCTTTGTAGTTCACGAAGTGATGGCCGCCCTTGCCGGTATAAGCGTTCACCTGATCGATCAACCCGCGCGTGCTGGTTTGTACATCAAGGTCCGCGCCTTCGCCGCCCATGTCGGTCTTCACCCAACCCGGATGCAGCGACAGCACGGTAAGTTTGTGCTCGCCCAACTGCGTGACGAAGCTATTGGTCATCGAATTCAACGCGGCCTTGCTGGCCTTGTACAGCGCCAATTCCGGCGCGTCGGGCATGGTTACGCTACCAAGCACCGAACTCATGAACGCCAGGACGCCGCTGCCTTCACGGATCTGCCCGACAAAACGCTGGGCCAGGTTGATTGGCGCCACGGCGTTGGTGAAAAACAGTTGCCCGACTTCGGCCTGTGTCGCCCCGCCCGGGGTTTGAACGTCAGGGCCTTTAACGCCGGCATTCACGAACAACAGGTCAAATACTTCGTCCTTGAGCTGCTGGCTCAGGGCGATCACGGCCTGCTGGTCATCCATGTCGAGTTTCTCGATCCGCACCTTGCCCAACGCTTGCAACGCGTCGGCGTTCTGTGGGTTGCGCACGGTAGCGGTGACGTGCCAGCCGTCAGCCAGCAGGGTTTTCACCAACCCGAGGCCCAAGCCCCGGGAGGCGCCGATGATGAGTGCGGTTTTTGCCGTCGACATGAGTGGCTTCCTTGATAAATGGGATCACGGATTTAATGGACAACGTTGACCGAGCCTTTGCTGCAATTCACCGCGCAACGCGTCGAGTTCGGTCATCCGGGTTTCGATCAGCTTGAGCTTGTCGTGCAGCAATTGCGTAACAGCACTGTCCGGGTCAGGTGACTGCCATAGCGCCGCGACGCTGTTACCGATCTCGCCGAGGGTAAAGCCCAAACGCTGAGCCGTCTTGATGTACAGCACCAGTTGCACCATGTCGGCCGGGTAGTCGCGGTAACCGTTGGCGCTGCGTTGCGCTGCAATCAACCCGCGCTGCTCGTAGAAGCGCAACGTGTCGCGGCTAACGGCGCTGGCCTGGGCTAATTCACCGATGCGCATTATGACGTCTCAGAGGGGGCTTGACCCTGGAGCATACTCCAGGCTTTAGCCTGGTTGCTCCTCGAATTTATGGAGCGACACTGATGTGGACTTCAACGCAATATCGCCGACTGGTGCGTAGCAGTGCCTGGTATGACTTGATCGTAACCGCAGCGTTTGCCACGCCGTGGAGTTTTGCGGCGTTGCATGGGGCCTTGTCGGGCGTGAGTCAGGCGTTGAATTTACCCGGTGAACTGCCGGCGTTTGCGCCGATGCACCTGCTGATGGCGAATCTATTGGGGTCGATTGTTTGCGTGTGGGCAGTGCTGCGGATTCGTGATCCGCAGCAGGTATTTGGGCGGTATGACGCGATGGGGCGGTTCCTGTTTGCGGCTTGGCAGTGGTATGCCTTGGTCCATGGCGCCAGTTCGTTATTGGTGATTTTCCTGTTCTTTGAATTGGTGTGGGGCGTGGTTCAGGTGTTGCCGGTGCGGGCGCCTTCGCCGGCAGGCTCGCCCACAGTCGGCGTGTGTTGATCACAACAATCCGCTGCAACTCGGTCATCAATGCGACCGAGCCAGCTCGGGAAGACGCCGGTGCAGGCGCCCATTAATGCCCGCCTTGCCACGGCTGCCCCAACGACATCGGTGCATACAGCCGCGTGCGGACCGCGTCCCGTGACAACAACACCAGGACTACGATGGTCGCGACGTAGGGCAACATCGCCAGCAAACTCGACGGAATCGCCAGCCCCAACCCCTGCGCCACCAAGTGCAGGATGCTGGCGAGCCCGAATAGGTACGCCCCGAGCAACAGCCGCCACACCCGCCAACTGGAAAACACCACCAGCGCTAACGCAATCCAGCCGCGTCCGGCGCTCATGTTTTCGGCCCACATCGGCGTGTAGGCCAGCGACAGGTACGCCCCTGCCAACCCGGCCATCGCCCCCCCGAACAGGACCGCCAGGGTGCGCACAGCCAACACCGGCAGGCCCATCGCGCTTGCCGCATCCGGATTTTCCCCGACGGCCTGGATGATCAAGCCCACGCGACTTTTCACAATCACCCAGGCCACCAGTGCAAACAGCACGAACGACACGTACACCAGCAGGTCTTGCGCAAACAGCATCCGGCCAATCAGCGGGATTTCACTCAGATAAGGAATCGCCACCGGCTCAAAACCCGCCAGTGGTTTACCGACCCATGCCGCGCCGACGAACGTCGACAGGCCAACACCGAAGATCGTCAGCGCGAGCCCTGTGGCCACCTGATTGGCGTTGAACACCAACGCCACCAAGGCAAACAGCGATGACAGCAGCATCCCGGCGAGCATCGCCAGCAGCACGCCGAGCCACAGGTTGCCGCTGTTCAATGCGACGATAAAACCGATTACAGCGCCAAACAGCATCATGCCTTCCTGACCCAGGTTCAGGACGCCGCTCTTCTCGCAGATCAGTTCGCCCAGCGCCACCAACAGCAACGGGGTGCCACAGCGGACCATGGCGTAGAAAATATTGCTCAGCAAATCGATATCCATCACAGGACTCCTGCGTGTACGACGGGGGCGGCTGCGCGGCGCGACCAGCGCAGGTTCAACCGGGGGCGATAAAGAATCAGTACGTCGCTGGCCAGCAGGAAAAACAGCATCATGCCCTGGAACAACTGCGTGATCGCTTGGGGCAGGTTCATGCTCATCTGCGCGCTCTCGCCACCGATGTACAGCAGCGCCATCAACAAGCTGGAAAACAGAATGCCGATTGGATTCAGTCGCCCGAGAAACGCCACCGTGATCGCTGCATAGCCGTAACCCGGTGAGACTTGCGGCACCAGTTGGCCAATCGGCCCGGTCACTTCACACACCCCGGCGAGCCCCGCCAGACCGCCGCTGATCAACAGCGCCAGCCAGATCAATCGCTTCTCGCGAAAGCCGACAAAACCGGCGGCGCGCTTGTCCAGCCCCAGCACTTTGATCTGAAACCCGACAAAGCTTTTCTGCAACAGTACCCACACGGCGACCAGCGCGAGCAGGGCAAAATACACCCCGGCGTGAACGCGTCCGTCTTCCATCAACAAGGGCAAACGGCTGGCCTCGCCGAACATCGCCGATTCCGGAAAGTTGAAACCGGCGGGGTCCTTCAACGGCCCGTGTACGCAGAACAGCAGCAGGTTCAGTGCGATGTAATTGAGCATGATGCTGGTGAGGATTTCATTGGCGTTGAAGCGAGTTCGCAGCCACGCCGTCAACCCGGCCCACCCGGCGCCGGCCAGGGTGCCGGTGAGCAGGATCAACACCAAGGCCCAGCGACTTTGCATGTCGATGATGTTCACCGCCAATGCGCTGCCGGCCAGCGCGCCGAGCAGTAATTGGCCTTCGGCGCCGATGTTCCAGATCCGCGCCTGATACGCCACCGCCAGACCGAGGGCGCAGAGCAGAATCGGCAAGGCTTTGACCAGCAGTTCAGAGACGCCGTACAGGTCGCTGATCGGTGCAATCAGCAAGGTGTGTAAGGTCAGTAATGGGTCGTGCCCCAGCGCGATAAACAACAGTGAGCCGCAGCCCAGGGTCAGCGCGGCGGCGATTACCGGCGAGCACCACAACATCAGGCGTGATTGCTGGCCACGGGGTTCGAGAGAAAGCAGCATGTGAAACTCCGTTAAACCGTTGCAGGCGCAAGTGGGTGAGGGGCGTCGAATTGGCCGGCCATCCATCCGCCGACATCGCTCAGACGGGTGTCGATGGTGGCTTTTAGCGGAGAAAGTCGGCCGCTGCACAAAGCTCCCAGCCGATCACAGATCTGGAACAGTTCGTCGAGGTCTTCGGAGATCACCAGGATCGCCGCGCCGGCATCGCGCAAGGCAATCAGCGCCCGGTGAATGGTCGCCGCCGCACCGACGTCTACGCCCCAGGTCGGGTGTGCGGCCACCAGCAATTTCGGGTGTTGAAGAATTTCCCGACCGAGGATGAATTTCTGCAAGTTGCCGCCGGAGAGGCTACGGGCCGCTGTGCGAGTGTTGGGTGTTTTGACCCCGAAGCGGCGGATGATGTCTTCAGCCAAAGCTTCGACCTTGGCGCGCTGGATGAGCCCGTTACTTACCAGTCCTTGTTGAAAAGCGCTGAGCAGCGCGTTGTCGGCCAGGCTCAGTTCCGGCACCGCGCCGTGGCTCAGACGCTCGGCGGGGACAAACGCCTGGCCGAGTTTGCGTCGTGCGTCTGGCCGCAAGTGCGCGACGGCTTGCCCGCCGAAACGAATGATTGCGCGGTCGTCGCGGATCAGCCGTTCTTCGCCGCTGAGCAGCGCCAGCAACTCATCCTGGCCGTTACCGGCCACGCCGGCGACACCGACGATTTCACCGCTGCGCACCTCAAGGTCAACGTCTTTGAGGGAGCAGCCGAACGGGTCGGGGTTGTGCCAAGACAATCGAGCCACGCTCAAAAAAACATCGCCGCCAACGGCTTTTGGATAATCCGTCATCAACTCGGCCGTTTCGCCGACCATCAGTCGTGCCAGTTGTTGATCCGAACAGTCGGCCGGCACGCAATGTCCGGAAACCCTTCCGCCGCGCAGCACTGTGGCGCTGTGACACAAGGCGCGGACTTCGCCGAGCTTGTGGCTGATAAACAAAATGCTGCAACCCTCGCTGGCTAGTCGGCGCAGGGTGATGAACAGTTCATCGGCTTCTTGCGGGGTCAACACTGAGGTCGGTTCATCGAGAATCAGTAAGCGAATGTCCTGCATCAGGCAGCGAATGATTTCTACGCGCTGGCGTTCGCCGATGGACAGGCTGTGGATCAGTCGTTCTGGCTCCAGCGCCATGCCATAGCGTTGGGACACCTCACGGATTTTCGGTTCGAGTCGGGCAGGCGTACCGGCCGATGCGCCCATTGCCAGAGCGATGTTTTGCGCCACGGTCAGGGTTTCAAATAATGAGAAATGCTGGAACACCATGCCAATGCCGAGTGCTCGGGCTTGGGCCGGGTTGCGCAGGCTGACCCGCTGTCCCTGCCAGATCACCTCTCCCGCGTCGGCTTGGGTGACGCCGTAGATGATCTTCATCAAGGTACTTTTGCCCGCGCCGTTCTCACCGAGTAGGGCGTGGATTTCGCCCGGCGCGATGCTCAGGTCGATGGCATCGTTGGCCAGGCAACCGGGGTAGCGTTTACTGATGTGGCGCAGTTGCAGGCGGGGCGTTTGATCGGGGATCGGCACGGTGTTGGGCATGACAGGCTCGGTCGATTGGCGTTATGCCTGTGAACAAAGCAATTTCCTGGCCATTGAGTCAGGAAAGCGCAGCGACCGCACTGTTCCGGGCTTGCGAGCAGTACCGGGAGGTATTCGGCTCGCTCCTCAGGCACTACTTGAGGGCGGATACAAGGCAGCGGGCTCCGATTTCGCTCGTGATAGCTTGGTTAAAAAACGAACAATTGGCTGCACGCTATGACGGGCCGGCTGCCGAGACAGTCATGAACGGGTTATCCACAGGTTGCTCCACAGTATTTGTGTGCAAGCTCAACGCTTGGGCATAAGCGCTGCCGATCTTTCTACTAAAGGTGATAAATCGTTCTAACTGATTGTTTTTTAGTGTATTTGAAGTTTTTACGGGTGGATTGGACAAAAAACGAGCAAAGCCCGCAAAGCCGCATGACAGAAGGGTTACAGCAGAATGTACTCAGGTTATCCACAGCCGGGTACACAGCAGATGTGGGCAAGTACCCTGTGCATTGTTTTTGAGGGGCGCCCCAAAAAATTGCAGGCGTGTGCGACCTTTCAGTCGTCTGTTAGCGCTGCAACAGAATTCGTCCGCGGCTCAAATCAGCCAGTTGGTTTTGCAGCGTCTCGATGCGCAGTGCGCCGACGGCTAATTGCAGTTCCACGCCGTTGGCCGTGAATGTCTCTGTGATCACGATCCCACCGAGTTCCGCTACCCGCAGCTTCACCAGTGCCAATTCACCGAAGGCGCAGGCGCACGTCACCGGTAAGCGGCTGATCAGTTCGACTTTGTGCGCGCCTTGCAGGCATTTGTTGGCGCCGCCGCCATAGGCTCGAGCAAGGCCGCCGGTGCCCAGTTGAATACCGCCATACCAACGGATCACCAACACGGCGACCTGATCGCAATCCTGCGCCTCGATCGCCGCCAGAATCGGCCGGCCAGCGGTGCCGCCGGGTTCGCCATCGTCGTTGCTGCGGTATTGGTCGCCCAGCTTCCAGGCCCAGCAGTTGTGGGAGGCATTCATGTCGCTGTATTGGTCGATGAACGCCTGCGCTTCGGCCGGGCTGCCAACCGGCCCGGCGTAGGTGATGAAGCGGCTTTTGCGAATCTCTTCGCGGTATTCGCCAACGTCGCTGAGGGTAAAAGGCATAGAGATTTAGAGCGAGGGTGTCAGGCCGCAGCCCTTGAGAATAATGCGTATCAGGTTGTTGCCGGCGTCTTCCATGTCTTGTTTGGTCAACTTGGCGCGGCCGCTGACCCGGCAAATCTGCGTGGCGAAGTCGGCGTAATGCTGAGTGCTGCCCCACAGCAGGAAGATCAGGTTCACCGGATCGACCGGGTCCATCTTGCCGGCGTCTATCCACGCTTGGAACACCGCGGCTCTGCCCTGGAACCAGGCGCGATAATCCTGATTGAAATATTCGGTCAGGCATTCGCCGCCGCTGATTACTTCCATGGCGAATATTCGCGAGGCTTGCGGCTGGCGACGGGAGAATTCCATTTTGGCGCGGATGTAACGGGTCAGCGCTTCAGCCGGATCGTCCTCGGCCGTCAGGGTGTTGAAGGTGCTGTCCCACAATTCGATGATGTTGCTCAACACCGCCACGTACAAACCAAGCTTATTGGTGAAGTAGTAATGCAGGTTCGCTTTGGGCAGCCCGGCATTCTGGGCGATGGTGTTCATGCTGGTGCCTTTGAACCCGTGGCGGGCGAATTCATCTTCGGCGGCTTTGAGGATCGTCTCTTCGTTCTTTTGACGAATGCGGCTGGCAGGTTTGCCGCCGTGGGCGGGGACTTCAAAGGTCATAGGCACTTCCAAAATGGTCTGTGGATGCAACCAGTGCGTTGATAGCGCACCCACAGGTTTCAGACAAGTCCTGAGACAATAAAACCCTTATAGCTGCTCGATCGGGTCGCTTTTTAGCGGGGGATTGGCGTCAAGCATTTGGGTTTTCGATTCAGGCAGCAACAGGCACATCAGGATCGCCGTGATACCGCCACTGGTGATCGCCGAGTCGAACAGGTTTTGCACCAGTTTCGGCAGCAGGTGCAAAAGGCTCGGTTGTGCCGCAATCCCCAGGCCAACGCCGAACGAGGTGGCGATGATCAACATGCTGCGCCGATCCAGCGGTGCCTGGGCGAGGATGCGCACACCGGCCGCCGCGACACTGCCAAACATCACCAGGGTTGCGCCGCCGAGCACTGGTTTGGGGATCTGCTGCAACACCGCGCCAATCAGCGGAAACAGCCCTAGGCAAAACAGCACTGCGCCGATGTATAAGCCGACGTAACGGCTGGCGACGCCGGTTAACTGGATTACGCCGTTGTTCTGCGCAAACGTGGTGTTGGGGAACGCGCTAAAGGTTGCGGCGATCAGGCAACTGAAGCCGTCACCGAGGACGCCGCCCTTGAGTCGGCTTATATAAGAAGGCCCCGTGATCGGTTGACGAGCGAGCATGCAATTGGCCGTGAGGTCGCCCACGGTTTCGAGGGTGCTGATCAGATAAATCAGGGCCACGGGCAGGAACGCCGTCCAGTCGAAGCTGAAACCGAACCTGAACGGAATCGGCAGACTGACAAAAGGTAAGTCAGGCAAAGGTTGCGGGACCAGTTTTCCACTGAACCATGCAGCGAGGCTGCCCAGCAGTAAGCCGATGATGATGGCTGAAAGGCGAATCCACGGGGTGTTCGAGCGATTGAGCAGGACAATCGTCAACAGTACGAACAGCCCCAACGCCAGATTACCCGGTGCGCCGAAGTCTGCCGCGTTGAAACCGCCGCCCACGTCAGTGATGCCGACCTTGATCAGGCTGATGCCGATCAGCGTGATGACAATCCCGGTCACCAGCGGCGTGATCACTCGGCGCAACTGACCGATGAAGCGGCTCAGCACTATTTGCACCACCGCGCCGAAAAAGCACACGCCGAAGATCATCGCCAGGATGTCCTCAGGACTGCCGCCCCGTTGCTTGACCATAAAACCGGCGGACAACACGGCACCCAAAAAGGCAAAACTGGTGCCTTGCAGGCAGATCATCCCGGCGCCAATGCCAAAAGGCCTGCGGGCCTGAATGAACGTGCCTACGCCGGAGACCATCAGAGCCATGCTGATCAAGTACGGCAGGTGCGCGGACAAACCGAGGGCCGAGCCGATGACCAGTGGCGGGGTGATGATGCCAACGAAACTGGCAAGTACGTGTTGCAGCGCGGCGAGGATTGCGGCGAGCGGTTTTGGGCGATCGTTGAGGCCGTAGATCAAATCGCTTTGGGTCGAGGATTCTGGCTGCATGGACGTAGGAACTCAGTGCTGACGGATCAAGGTGCTGATACGTTGCAAAAAGCTGTCCAACTGCTCAGCTTATTGATCGTTTTTCACTGTTTCGCCCAGTCTGGGCGGGCGTTAGGGTGTTTAACGAGTGGCCGCCAAGCTCTCCAGAAAACTTTCCAGCACCAAATGTGGGCGGCGCCCTTTGCGCGTGACCGATGCGAGGCTCAGGTCATAAAAACGCACTGTAGGCTTAAGTACGCGTAATCGACCTTGTTGCACCCAGAGGTTGGCGTAGTGGTCCGGCAGGTAACCGATGTAGCGCCCCGTCAGAATCAGGAAGGCCATGCCTTCACGATCCGATGCACTCGCGGTGCAGTTGAGTGCCTGATAGTGAGCCTGAATATCGGCAGGCAGGCGGAAGGTCGGCGCGATGGCGTCCTGGCTGTTGAGGCGGTCATCGTCCAATTGTTTGTCATCGGCGTAAAACAGTGGATGGCCTACCGCGCAGTACAACAGCGAGCGTTCGCTATAGAGCGGTTGATACTCCAAGCCTGACAAGGCGCTGGCCTGTGGCACAACACCAACATGCAAGCGGCCGTCGAGCACGCCTTGTTCAACTTCATTGGGGGCGATCATGCGGATCTGAATCTGCACGTCCGGCCCGCGTTCCTTCAGTTGCGCCAACGCGTGGGTGATGCGCATGTGGGGCAGGGTGACCAGGTTATCGGTCAGGCCAATGGTCAACTCGCCGCGCAGGTGTTGGTGCAGGCCGTTGACCTCGGTGCGGAAACTTTCCAGCGCACTTAATAGCTGTAATGCCGATTGATAGACCTCGCGGCCTTCTTCAGTCAGGGAAAAACCGGCGCGACCTCGTTGGCACAGGCGCAGGCCAAGCCGCTGCTCCAGATCACCCATCTGTTGGCTGATCGCTGAACGACCGATGCCCAGCACCGATTCCGCCGCAGAAAAGCCACCGCACTCCACCACGCTGCGAAAAATACGCAGCAGGCGAATATCAAAGTCGCTGACCTGTGCCAGCGGATCGGGGCGACGCGTGCTCATGCTGTATGACTCAAAGTTTAGTAGTGGGCTGACTGAACATTAGAAAAGTTGCATTTCAACGACTTTATCTCCGTGGCAATTTAGCTGCAAGAACGCTTTTGATCTCTACGCCGCTCATTGCCTGCGAGGTTTTGCTCATGAACATGCCCGAAAACGCCCGGTCTCCCTTGGCCAGCCAGCTCAAACTCGATGCGCACTGGATGCCCTACACCGCGAATCGAAATTTCCAGCGTGATCCGCGACTGATCGTTGCCGCCGAGGGCAGTTGGCTGACCGACGACAAGGGTCGCAAGATCTATGATTCGCTGTCGGGTCTTTGGACCTGCGGCGCCGGGCATACACGCAAGGAAATTCAAGAGGCGGTGGCCAAGCAGTTGGGTACGCTCGATTACTCGCCGGGCTTTCAATACGGTCACCCGCTGTCGTTCCAGTTGGCTGAAAAGATCACCGACCTGACTCCCGGCAATTTGAATCACGTGTTCTTCACTGACTCAGGTTCTGAATGCGCCGACACGGCGGTAAAAATGGTGCGGGCCTACTGGCGCCTGAAAGGTCAGGCGACCAAGACCAAAATGATTGGCCGTGCCCGTGGGTATCACGGTGTGAACATTGCCGGCACCAGCCTTGGCGGTGTGAACGGCAACCGTAAACTGTTCGGCCAAGGCCTGATGGACGTCGATCACCTGCCGCACACTCTGCTGGCGAGCAATGCCTTTTCCCGTGGCATGCCGAAAGAGGGGGGCATTGCGTTGGCGGATGAGTTGCTCAAACTGATCGAATTGCACGACGCGTCGAATATTGCCGCGGTGTTCGTCGAGCCAATGGCCGGTTCCGCTGGTGTTCTGGTTCCGCCTGAGGGCTACCTCAAACGCCTGCGTGAGATCTGCGATCTGCACAATATCCTGCTGGTGTTCGACGAGGTGATCACCGGTTTTGGCCGCACTGGTTCGATGTTCGGCGCCGACAGCTTTGGCGTGACCCCGGACCTGATGTGTATCGCCAAGCAAGTCACCAACGGCGCGATCCCGATGGGCGCGGTGATTGCCAGCTCCGAGATCTATCACACGTTTATGAATCAGGCGACGCCTGAGTACGCTGTGGAATTCCCTCACGGCTACACCTATTCGGCTCACCCGGTGGCATGCGCCGCTGGCCTGGCAGCTCTCGATTTGCTGCAAAAGGAAAACCTGGTGCAGAGCGTGGCCGAGGTTGCGCCGCATTTCGAAAATGCGTTGCACGGTCTGAAGGGCAGCAAGAACGTCATCGACATTCGTAACTACGGCCTGGCGGGTGCAATCCAGATTACCCCGCGTGACGGCGACGCGATTGTGCGTCCGTTCGAAGCAGGGATGGCACTGTGGAAAGCCGGGTTCTACGTGCGTTTTGGCGGCGACACCCTGCAGTTTGGCCCAACCTTCAACAGCAAGCCGCAAGACCTTGATCGTCTGTTTGACGCGGTCGGTGAAGTGCTGAACAAAATCGACTGATTTCTTCCTCTATATAAGCACCAACACCCGGTGCCCCACGACGGGTGCTGGTGGATAACATTTTAGGAGTAGCGCATGAGCCTTATCCCGCATTTGATCAATGGCGAATGGGTGACCGAAGAAGGTCGCACCGCTGATGTGTTCAATCCCTCTACCGGTCAACCGATCCATAAAGTGCCGTTGGCCAGTCGCGAAACCATTCAGAAAGCGATTGATTCGGCCAAGGCTGCGTTCCCTGCCTGGCGTAACACGCCACCGGCCAAGCGCGCTCAGGTGATGTTCCGTTTCAAGCAACTGCTTGAGCAGAACGAAGCACGTATTGCGCAGTTGATCAGCGAAGAACATGGCAAGACTCTGGAAGACGCGGCGGGCGAACTCAAACGCGGGATCGAGAACGTTGAGTTCGCTTGTGCGGCGCCGGAAATCCTCAAGGGCGAGTACAGCCGTAACGTCGGTCCGAACATTGATGCCTGGTCAGACTTTCAGCCGTTGGGCGTGGTAGCGGGGATTACTCCGTTCAACTTCCCGGCGATGGTGCCGTTGTGGATGTACCCGTTGGCAATCGTCTGCGGCAACTGCTTCATCCTCAAACCGTCTGAGCGTGACCCAAGCTCTACACTGCTGATCGCCCAACTACTGATCGAAGCCGGCCTGCCTAAAGGTGTGTTGAGCGTGGTCCACGGCGATAAGGTCGCGGTGGATGCATTGATCGACGCGCCGGAAGTCAAAGCGCTGAGCTTCGTTGGTTCGACGCCAATTGCCGAGTACATCTACGCCGAAGGCACCAAGCGTGGCAAACGCGTTCAGGCATTGGGCGGGGCGAAGAATCACGCGGTGCTCATGCCTGATGCAGATCTGGATAATGCTGTCAGTGCCCTGATGGGCGCGGCTTATGGTTCTTGTGGTGAGCGTTGCATGGCGATCTCGGTGGCCGTGTGCGTCGGTGACCAGGTTGCGGATGCGTTGGTGGCCAAGTTAGTGCCACAGATCAAGGCGCTGAAAATTGGTGCGGGCACCTCCTGTGGGCTGGACATGGGACCGCTGGTTTCCGGTCAGGCTCGCGACAAAGTCAGTGGCTATATAGAAGACGGCGTTGCATCCGGTGCTTCTTTGGTGGTCGACGGTCGCGGGTTGAGTGTGACCGGTCATGAGGAAGGGTTCTTCCTGGGCGGCTGTCTGTTCGACAACGTTACGCCGCAGATGCGCATCTATAAAGAAGAGATCTTCGGTCCTGTGCTGTGTGTCGTCCGGGTCAACAGTCTGGAAGAGGCTATGCAACTGATCAATGATCACGAGTATGGCAACGGCACCTGCATCTTTACCCGCGATGGGGAAGCTGCACGGTTGTTCTGCGATGAGATTGAAGTCGGCATGGTCGGCGTGAATGTGCCGTTGCCGGTGCCAGTGGCTTATCACAGCTTTGGTGGTTGGAAGCGTTCGTTGTTTGGCGATTTGCATGCCTATGGTCCGGATGGCGTGCGTTTCTACACCCGTCGCAAGGCTATTACCCAGCGCTGGCCGCAACGTGCGAGCCATGAGGCTTCGCAATTCGCTTTCCCTAGCCTGTGATTTCTTAGTGAAAGGGCCGACTCGTTAGAGTCGGCCCTACTGTTTTGGGCTGTTTCTGACTTATATGACAGAAATATGAAAATAGCGGTTGACGGCAGATTCTGGAAGTCTATAATTCGCCCCACTTCCGGCGCAGCCGAAACGGAAAACTCCTTGGTAAACAAAGAGTTATGTAGGTTTCGACAGCGAGCTGCTTCAGATCATCGAAGCCCAGAAGGAGTTGATAAGGCAGTGTGTTTTAGCCTTATAAACGATTCGATCTTCTCGATCGAAAGCGGAGAAAAAGAGGTGTTGACAGCAGCGAGTAACGCTGTAGAATTCGCCTCCCGCTAACGAGAGATCGAAAGCGCAAGTGGTTGAAGTTGCAGAGGAAACTTTGAAACTTCTTAAAATAACCGCTTGACAGTAACAGGGGCTGCTGTAGAATGCGCGCCTCGGTTGAGACGAAAGATCTTAACCACCCGCTCTTTAACAACTGAATCAAGCAATTCGTGTGGGTGCTTGTGGAGTCAGACTGATAGTCAACAAGATTATCAGCATCACAAGTTACTCCGCGAGAAATCAAAGATGTAACCAACGATTGCTGAGCCAAGTTTAGGGTTTCTTAAAAACCCAAAGATGTTTGAACTGAAGAGTTTGATCATGGCTCAGATTGAACGCTGGCGGCAGGCCTAACACATGCAAGTCGAGCGGCAGCACGGGTACTTGTACCTGGTGGCGAGCGGCGGACGGGTGAGTAATGCCTAGGAATCTGCCTGGTAGTGGGGGATAACGCTCGGAAACGGACGCTAATACCGCATACGTCCTACGGGAGAAAGCAGGGGACCTTCGGGCCTTGCGCTATCAGATGAGCCTAGGTCGGATTAGCTAGTTGGTGAGGTAACGGCTCACCAAGGCGACGATCCGTAACTGGTCTGAGAGGATGATCAGTCACACTGGAACTGAGACACGGTCCAGACTCCTACGGGAGGCAGCAGTGGGGAATATTGGACAATGGGCGAAAGCCTGATCCAGCCATGCCGCGTGTGTGAAGAAGGTCTTCGGATTGTAAAGCACTTTAAGTTGGGAGGAAGGGCATTAACCTAATACGTTAGTGTTTTGACGTTACCGACAGAATAAGCACCGGCTAACTCTGTGCCAGCAGCCGCGGTAATACAGAGGGTGCAAGCGTTAATCGGAATTACTGGGCGTAAAGCGCGCGTAGGTGGTTCGTTAAGTTGGATGTGAAATCCCCGGGCTCAACCTGGGAACTGCATTCAAAACTGTCGAGCTAGAGTATGGTAGAGGGTGGTGGAATTTCCTGTGTAGCGGTGAAATGCGTAGATATAGGAAGGAACACCAGTGGCGAAGGCGACCACCTGGACTAATACTGACACTGAGGTGCGAAAGCGTGGGGAGCAAACAGGATTAGATACCCTGGTAGTCCACGCCGTAAACGATGTCAACTAGCCGTTGGGAGCCTTGAGCTCTTAGTGGCGCAGCTAACGCATTAAGTTGACCGCCTGGGGAGTACGGCCGCAAGGTTAAAACTCAAATGAATTGACGGGGGCCCGCACAAGCGGTGGAGCATGTGGTTTAATTCGAAGCAACGCGAAGAACCTTACCAGGCCTTGACATCCAATGAACTTTCTAGAGATAGATTGGTGCCTTCGGGAACATTGAGACAGGTGCTGCATGGCTGTCGTCAGCTCGTGTCGTGAGATGTTGGGTTAAGTCCCGTAACGAGCGCAACCCTTGTCCTTAGTTACCAGCACGTAATGGTGGGCACTCTAAGGAGACTGCCGGTGACAAACCGGAGGAAGGTGGGGATGACGTCAAGTCATCATGGCCCTTACGGCCTGGGCTACACACGTGCTACAATGGTCGGTACAGAGGGTTGCCAAGCCGCGAGGTGGAGCTAATCCCAGAAAACCGATCGTAGTCCGGATCGCAGTCTGCAACTCGACTGCGTGAAGTCGGAATCGCTAGTAATCGCGAATCAGAATGTCGCGGTGAATACGTTCCCGGGCCTTGTACACACCGCCCGTCACACCATGGGAGTGGGTTGCACCAGAAGTAGCTAGTCTAACCTTCGGGAGGACGGTTACCACGGTGTGATTCATGACTGGGGTGAAGTCGTAACAAGGTAGCCGTAGGGGAACCTGCGGCTGGATCACCTCCTTAATCGACGACATCAGCTGCTCCATAAGTTCCCACACGAATTGCTTGATTCATTGAAGAAGACGATTTAGAAGCAGCCCGAAATTGGGTCTGTAGCTCAGTTGGTTAGAGCGCACCCCTGATAAGGGTGAGGTCGGCAGTTCGAATCTGCCCAGACCCACCAATTTTGTGTGGGAAACGCCTGTAGAGATACGGGGCCATAGCTCAGCTGGGAGAGCGCCTGCCTTGCACGCAGGAGGTCAACGGTTCGATCCCGTTTGGCTCCACCACTTACTGCTTCTGTATTGTAAAGCTTAGAAATGAGCATTCCATTGTTAAGATGGTGAATGTTGATTTCTAGTCTTTGATTAGATCGTTCTTTAAAAATTTGGGTATGTGATAGAAAGATAGACTGGACGTTACTTTCACTGGTAACGGATCAGGCTAAGGTAAAATTTGTGAGTTAAATTGCGAATTTTCGGCGAATGTCGTCTTCACAGTATAACCAGATTGCTTGGGGTTATATGGTCAAGTGAAGAAGCGCATACGGTGGATGCCTTGGCAGTCAGAGGCGATGAAAGACGTGGTAGCCTGCGAAAAGCTTCGGGGAGTCGGCAAACAGACTTTGATCCGGAGATGTCTGAATGGGGGAACCCAGCCATCATAAGATGGTTATCTTAAGCTGAATACATAGGCTTAAGAGGCGAACCAGGGGAACTGAAACATCTAAGTACCCTGAGGAAAAGAAATCAACCGAGATTCCCTTAGTAGTGGCGAGCGAACGGGGACTAGCCCTTAAGTGGCTTTGAGATTAGCGGAACGTTCTGGAAAGTACGGCCATAGTGGGTGATAGCCCTGTACGCGAAAATCTCTTAGTCATGAAATCGAGTAGGACGGAGCACGAGAAACTTTGTCTGAATATGGGGGGACCATCCTCCAAGGCTAAATACTACTGACTGACCGATAGTGAACTAGTACCGTGAGGGAAAGGCGAAAAGAACCCCGGAGAGGGGAGTGAAATAGATCCTGAAACCGTATGCGTACAAGCAGTGGGAGCCCACTTTGTTGGGTGACTGCGTACCTTTTGTATAATGGGTCAGCGACTTATTTTCAGTGGCGAGCTTAACCGAATAGGGGAGGCGTAGCGAAAGCGAGTCTTAATAGGGCGTCTAGTCGCTGGGAATAGACCCGAAACCGGGCGATCTATCCATGGGCAGGTTGAAGGTTGGGTAACACTAACTGGAGGACCGAACCGACTACCGTTGAAAAGTTAGCGGATGACCTGTGGATCGGAGTGAAAGGCTAATCAAGCTCGGAGATAGCTGGTTCTCCTCGAAAGCTATTTAGGTAGCGCCTCATGTATCACTGTAGGGGGTAGAGCACTGTTTCGGCTAGGGGGTCATCCCGACTTACCAAACCGATGCAAACTCCGAATACCTACAAGTGCCGAGCATGGGAGACACACGGCGGGTGCTAACGTCCGTCGTGAAAAGGGAAACAACCCAGACCGTCAGCTAAGGTCCCAAAGTTATGGTTAAGTGGGAAACGATGTGGGAAGGCTTAGACAGCTAGGAGGTTGGCTTAGAAGCAGCCACCCTTTAAAGAAAGCGTAATAGCTCACTAGTCGAGTCGGCCTGCGCGGAAGATGTAACGGGGCTCAAACCATACACCGAAGCTACGGGTATCACTTAGGTGATGCGGTAGAGGAGCGTTCTGTAAGCCTGTGAAGGTGAGTTGAGAAGCTTGCTGGAGGTATCAGAAGTGCGAATGCTGACATGAGTAACGACAATGGGTGTGAAAAACACCCACGCCGAAAGACCAAGGTTTCCTGCGCAACGTTAATCGACGCAGGGTTAGTCGGTCCCTAAGGCGAGGCTGAAAAGCGTAGTCGATGGAAAACAGGTTAATATTCCTGTACTTCTGGTTATTGCGATGGAGGGACGGAGAAGGCTAGGCCAGCTTGGCGTTGGTTGTCCAAGTTTAAGGTGGTAGGCTGGAATCTTAGGTAAATCCGGGATTCTAAGGCCGAGAGCTGATGACGAGTTGTCTTTTAGACGACGAAGTGGTTGATGCCATGCTTCCAAGAAAAGCTTCTAAGCTTCAGGTAACCAGGAACCGTACCCCAAACCGACACAGGTGGTTGGGTAGAGAATACCAAGGCGCTTGAGAGAACTCGGGTGAAGGAACTAGGCAAAATGGCACCGTAACTTCGGGAGAAGGTGCGCCGGTGAGGGTGAAGCATTTACTGCGTAAGCCCATGCCGGTCGAAGATACCAGGCCGCTGCGACTGTTTATTAAAAACACAGCACTCTGCAAACACGAAAGTGGACGTATAGGGTGTGACGCCTGCCCGGTGCCGGAAGGTTAATTGATGGGGTTAGCTAACGCGAAGCTCTTGATCGAAGCCCCGGTAAACGGCGGCCGTAACTATAACGGTCCTAAGGTAGCGAAATTCCTTGTCGGGTAAGTTCCGACCTGCACGAATGGCGTAACGATGGCGGCGCTGTCTCCACCCGAGACTCAGTGAAATTGAAATCGCTGTGAAGATGCAGTGTATCCGCGGCTAGACGGAAAGACCCCGTGAACCTTTACTATAGCTTTGCACTGGACTTTGAATTTGCTTGTGTAGGATAGGTGGGAGGCTTTGAAGCGTGGACGCCAGTTCGCGTGGAGCCAACCTTGAAATACCACCCTGGCAACTTTGAGGTTCTAACTCAGGTCCGTTATCCGGATCGAGGACAGTGTATGGTGGGTAGTTTGACTGGGGCGGTCTCCTCCTAAAGAGTAACGGAGGAGTACGAAGGTGCGCTCAGACCGGTCGGAAATCGGTCGTAGAGTATAAAGGCAAAAGCGCGCTTGACTGCGAGACAGACACGTCGAGCAGGTACGAAAGTAGGTCTTAGTGATCCGGTGGTTCTGTATGGAAGGGCCATCGCTCAACGGATAAAAGGTACTCCGGGGATAACAGGCTGATACCGCCCAAGAGTTCATATCGACGGCGGTGTTTGGCACCTCGATGTCGGCTCATCACATCCTGGGGCTGAAGCCGGTCCCAAGGGTATGGCTGTTCGCCATTTAAAGTGGTACGCGAGCTGGGTTTAGAACGTCGTGAGACAGTTCGGTCCCTATCTGCCGTGGACGTTTGAGATTTGAGAGGGGCTGCTCCTAGTACGAGAGGACCGGAGTGGACGAACCTCTGGTGTTCCGGTTGTCACGCCAGTGGCATTGCCGGGTAGCTATGTTCGGAATAGATAACCGCTGAAAGCATCTAAGCGGGAAACTAGCCTCAAGATGAGATCTCACTGGGACCTTGAGTCCCCTGAAGGGCCGTCGAAGACTACGACGTTGATAGGTTGGGTGTGTAAGCGCTGTGAGGCGTTGAGCTAACCAATACTAATTGCCCGTGAGGCTTGACCATATAACACCCAAGCAATTTGCAGGCTTTGAGCCCAAGGGCGAAAGAGCACCAGATTGCGGTGTGTGAAGACGACACAAGTCGAAAGTTTGCGATCAAACACACAAATCTATTACATACCCATTCGCTGGCGTGTTACCCGTAAGGGCTGACGCACTGGCTACCGAATTTCTTGACGACCATAGAGCATTGGAACCACCTGATCCCATCCCGAACTCAGTAGTGAAACGATGCATCGCCGATGGTAGTGTGGGGTTTCCCCATGTGAGAGTAGGTCATCGTCAAGATTAAATTCCGAAACCCCTATCTGCTTATGCAGGTAGGGGTTTTGTTTTTGCGTCCAGGAAAGTTCTTACAGCACTAACAGGCAGCGTCCGGCTGTCACGGTCTCGCGACAGTGCTAAGGTTCGGCCCTAGCTTTTGTCTTTTTCCAAGGAAGCCTTTATGCCGGACGCCATGTCCCTCAATGCTGGTTTTATGGTTGTTCAAAGTAACAGTCTGGATGAACTGCGCAGCCTGGTGATCAGCGTAATGCGGCGTTACCCTTTGGCGCCCTTGGAAAATGAAATTGCCTTGGTGCAGAGCAACGGCATTGCCCAGTGGCTGAAGCTTGCATTGGCTGAAGACGCTGAAGATGACGACATGGGTGGCTGTGGGATCGCAGCCGCTATCGATGTGCAATTACCGGGCAGCTTCATGTGGCAACTCTATCGAATGGTCCTGGGGCGGGATGAAATCCCAGTTAAATCCCTGTTGGATAAGGCGCCATTGACCTGGCGCCTTATGCGGCTGTTGCCGCAATTGATCGATCAGCCGCACTTCGAACCACTTCAACGCTTCCTGACCCACGACTCTGACTTGCGCAAACGCTATCAATTGTCTGAGCGTTTGGCCGATTTGTTCGACCAATACCAAGTTTATCGGGCCGACTGGCTTGAGGACTGGGCGCAAGGTCGTCATCAGTTAAAAAATGGCAGAGGCGAAGCGAAAGCGCTGGCGCTGGCCAACTGCTGGCAGGCGGAATTATGGCGTGCCTTGTTGCTCGATGTGGGTGAAAAGGGTATGGCTCAAAGCCGCGCGGGCGTCCATCAGCGGTTTATTGAACGCATTAATAATCTCGATGTGGCCCCTGGCGGCTTGCCCTCGAGGGTGATCGTTTTTGGGATTTCGTCGCTGCCCGCCCAGGCCCTTGAAGCACTCGCCGGACTGGCTCGATTCAGTCAGGTCCTGCTGTGCGTTCACAACCCATGCCGTCATCACTGGGCAGACATCGTCGCCGATAAAGATCTGTTAAGGCATCAATACAAGCGTCAAGTACGCAAGAGCAGCATGCCCGCGATGCTCGACCCGCAGACTCTCCATCAGCATGCTCATCCACTGCTGGCGGCATGGGGCAAACAGGGAAGGGACTATATCAATCTGCTCGACAGCTACGATGATCCCAGTAGTTATCGCGCTGCTTTTCGCGATGGACGCATCGACCTGTTCATCGACATTGCGCCACAGAACATGCTTAACCAATTACAGGACGATGTCCTTGAGTTACGGCCCCTTAGCGAGACCCGCGAACATTGGCCAATAGTCGATTTGAAGGGCGATAAATCGATCCGTTTTCACATTGCCCATAGTGCCCAGCGGGAAGTGGAAATTCTTCACGATCAATTGCTCGAGCGCTTTAGTGCTGACCCGGCGTTGAGGCCGCGGGATGTGATTGTGATGGTTCCGGATATCGACAGCTATGCTCCGCATATTCGTGCGGTATTTGCTCAGCTTGAGCGTAGCGATCCGCGTTTTATTCCTTTTACTCTCGCAGACCAAGGACAGCGCGGCCGTGATCCTCTGCTGATTGCTGTCGAACATTTGCTAAAACTGCCGGACAGTCGTTTCCCTGTCAGCGAAATTCTCGATCTGTTGGACGTCCCCGCACTACGTTTGCGCTTCGGCGTCGAAGAACGTGATCTGCCAACGCTGCATCGCTGGATCGAAGGCGCTGGCATCCGCTGGGGGATGAATGCCGAGCAGCGTGCCGCCCTTGGTTTACCCAATGAGCTGGAGCAGAACAGCTGGCGTTTTGGCCTGCGACGGATGTTGCTCGGCTACGCGGTTGGCAGTGCCAATGCCTGTGAAGGTATTGAGCCTTACGACGAGATCGGCGGGCTGGATGCTGCGCTTATAGGTCCGTTGGTCGCGCTGCTGGACTCACTCGAAATTGCTCACCAAGAACTCACACAACCGGCGCCCCCAAAACAATGGGGCTTGCGGTTGCAAGCACTGGTGCAGCTGTTTTTCCAAGCCAGCAACGAGCACGACGACTATCTGCTTGCTCAACTGGAAGAGTTACGCGAGACCTGGCTCGATACCTGCGAATCCGTCGATCTGCAGGAAGAGTTACCGTTGACCGTAGTCCGTGAGGCTTGGTTGGCCGGTCTTGACCAAGGGCGTTTGTCCCAGCGCTTTCTAGCCGGCGCGGTTAATTTCTGCACGTTGATGCCGATGCGAGCGATCCCTTTTAAACTGGTCTGTCTGCTCGGTATGAATGATGGGGACTATCCACGTGCCCAGCCCCCACTGGACTTTGACCTGATGGGCAGTGATTACCGTCCCGGTGATCGCTCTCGGCGTGAAGATGATCGTTATCTGCTTCTGGAAGCATTGTTGTCAGCTCGCCATCAGCTCTATATCAGTTGGGTCGGACGCAGTATCCGAGATAACAGTGAGCGCCCGGCCTCGGTACTGATTGGCCAGTTGCGTGATCACCTCGCCAGCGGTTGGAGATTGGGTAATGACGATGAAGATTTGCTAGAGGCAATGACGCAGGAGCATCCACTGCAACCCTTCAGTGCCCGTTACTTTCATGAGGGCAACGCCCTGTTCAGCTACGCCAGCGAGTGGCAGGTGCTTCATCAAACCCGGGGCCAAGCGCCTAATACCGAGATCCTTGCGGCTTACATTCAGGATGAACCGCTGAGTCTGGGGCTATTGCAAGATTTCCTGCGTAATCCAGTACGACATTTTTTTAGCCAGCGCCTCAAGGTTTTTTTCGAAGCTGCTGAAGCGCCTATGGCCGATGAAGAGCCGTTTGTTCTCGACGCACTGCAACGTTACAGCCTTAGTGACAGTCTGCTTGGGGCAGCATTGAGCCAACTGGATCATGTTGAACAGGCGCTGGAGGCGCAGGCAGTGCGCCTGCAAAACAGCGGCCTCCTGCCCATGGCTGGTTTTGGCGAGTGCCTTCAGCGAGAGTTGATCGAGCCGCTACCGGACCTGTTACAGCGCTATCAACAGCTCCTGGCGTTGTGGCCGACACCGCTTAACAGTGCCTTGCCGGTGAGTCTGGAACTGCATGGCATGCGACTTGAGGGTTGGCTGAGTGGCCTGCATCAGCGCGCCGATAACCGATTGCTCTCGATCACTACTATCCCGAATAGCATTGGCTCGATCAAAAGCCGTAAGTGGCACCGACTGACTAGACCTTGGGTCAATCATCTGGTGGCCTGTGCCAGTGGTCTGCCAATGACCACCGCGTTGGTAGCCAGCGACGACAGCTTGCTGTTGGAGCCCATTGAGCAAGGGGCCGCGTTTCAGATACTCGGCAACGTGTTGTTGGCCTGGCAAGCAGGTATGCGCCAACCGCTGCCTATAGCGGTGAAAACCGCCTTCGCCTGGCTCGGCCAAACTGACCCAGTGAAAGCGCAGGCGGCCGCGCGCAAGACCTACGAAGGCGATGGGATCACCACCGATGGCGAGCGTCGGGAAAGCCCTGCACTCGCCCGACAATTCGCCGATTACGACAGCCTGATTGCCGACGAAACCTTCAATGACTGGTGTGATGTTTTGTACAAGCCACTGCTTGAAGCCCCATGGCATTCATTGTCCAGTGAGGCGGCGCACACATGACCACGAAAACACCGCTGGCGCTGGCATTCCCTCTGCGCGGCAGCCAACTGATCGAGGCCAGTGCAGGTACCGGCAAGACCTTCACCATCTCCGCGCTTTACTTGCGCTTGGTGTTGGGGCACGGCACAGCGTCCACTGGTTTTGGGCGTGAGTTGCTGCCACCACAAATACTGGTGGTGACGTTCACCGATGCCGCGACCAAAGAGCTGCGTGAGCGTATTCGTACACGCCTGGCCGAAGCCGCGCGGTTTTTTCGCGATGAGATTCCTGCTCCGGATGGTCTGATAGCCGAGTTGCGAGAGCAGTTCCTTCCCGGGCAATGGTCCGGTTGCGCAAACCGTCTGGACATCGCAGCGCAGTGGATGGACGAAGCGGCCGTCTCGACCATTCACAGTTGGTGCCAGCGCATGTTGCGTGAGCATGCTTTTGATAGCGGCAGCCTGTTCACTCAGACGCTGGAAACTGATCACAGCGATTTGTTGGGTGAAGTCCTGCGCGATTATTGGCGGCTTTTCTGCTATCCGATGCATGGCGATGCGTTGAACTGGGTTCGCGGCAACTGGGGGGGACCCGCCGCGTTGCTCCCGCGAGTGCGGGGGCTATTTGCCAGCGAGCGCGACAGCGTTGAAGGCCCCCCCCTGCGCAGCTGATTACCGAGTGCCTGCATGAGCGCAGAGCCGCGCTTCTCGAACTCAAGCGCCCCTGGCTTCAATGGGCGGACGAATTGCTTGCGATCTGTCATCAGGGGGTGGCGAGTAAAAGCGTCGATGGTCGAAAGATGCAGGCGCGCTACTTCGAACCTTGGTTCGAAAAGATCAAAGCGTGGGCCGATGACGAATCCCTTGAACAATTGGATATTGGCACCGGTTTCACGCGCTTGACCCCTGATGGCATGGCTGAAGCCTGGAAGGGCGAGGTGCCCAGTCATCCGGGCCTGAATGCGATGCCGGTCCTCAAGGCCAGTCTTGATGGTTTGCCCACACCCGACGCTGCGGTGTTGCAGCACGCGGCCCGGTGGGTTGGTGCTCGCTTTGAGGAAGAAAAACGTCGCCGTGCGGAAATGGGGTTCGATGACATGCTGCTGCGCCTTGATGCGGCGTTGCAGGCGGAGGGGGGGGGACGCTTGTCCACCTTGATTCGCGAGCAATTCCCGGTGGCGTTGATCGATGAGTTCCAAGACACCGACCCGGTGCAATATCGCATCTTTGAAAGCATCTATCGCATCGAAGACAACACCCCGGAATACGGTCTGTTCCTGATCGGCGACCCGAAGCAGGCGATCTATGCTTTCCGCGGCGCGGACATTTATACCTACCTGCGTGCCCGCCAGGCGACCACTGGCCGCCTGCACACCCTTGGCACTAACTTCCGCTCCAGTCATGGCATGGTCAGCGCTGTGAACCATGTGTTCGAGCGCGCCGAGGCTCGCGAGGCAGGGCGCGGTGCATTCCTTTTTCGCGAAAAGAACGGCGATAACCCGGTCCCGTTCGTGCCAGTGGAATCCCAGGGGCGCAAAGAGGTTCTGCAGATTGAGGGGCGGCCTGTGCCAGCGCTGAATATCTGGCATTTGTGCGCCGAACAGCCTCTGTCCGGCGCGGTGTACCGACAACAGTTGGCCGCTGCGTGCGCCAGCGAAATCACCGCATTGCTCAACGGGGGTCAGCAAGGTCGGTCGGGTTTCGCCCAGGATGGCAAGGGCTTCAGAGGCCTGCTACCTGCGGATATCGCGATTTTGGTGCGCGACGGCAAAGAGGCTCAGGCCGTGCGGGGCGAACTTTCAGCCCGTGGTGTACGCAGTGTTTATCTGTCTGACAAGGACTCGGTCTTCGCTGCCCAGGAAGCTCATGACGTGCTGACCTGGCTCAAGGCCTGCGCCGAGCCGGATGTCGAACGCCCGATGCGTGCCGCATTAGCGTGCATCACACTGAATTTGTCACTGGCGGAGTTGGAGCGCCTGAATCAGGACGAACTCGCCTGGGAGGCTCGGGTCATGCAGTTTCGCGGTTATCGCGAGCTGTGGCGCAAGCAAGGCGTTCTACCGATGTTGCGGCGCTTGCTCCACGATTTCCAGCTGCCGCAGGCATTGATTGCCCGCAGCGACGGCGAACGTGTGTTGACCAACTTGCTGCACTTGTCCGAATTGCTGCAACAGGCCGCCGCCGAACTCGATGGCGAGCAAGCACTGATCCGTCATTTGTCCGAGCATCTGTCGTTGTCCGGCCAGGCTGGCGAAGAACAGATTCTGCGTCTGGAAAGTGATGAGCAATTGGTCAAGGTCGTGACCATCCATAAATCCAAGGGGCTTGAATACCCATTGGTGTTTCTGCCTTTCATCTGCTCGGCGAAACCTGTGGACGGCAGTCGTTTGCCCTTGCACTACCACGATGCCGCGGGCAAGGCTCACGTCACGCTGAAGCCAACTGCCGAGCTGATTGCCCTGGCCGATTACGAGCGTCTGGCGGAAGACTTACGGTTGCTCTATGTCGCCCTGACCCGCGCGCAACACGCCTGTTGGCTCGGTGTCACTGATCTCAAACGCGGCAATAACAACAGCTCGGTGCTGCACCTTTCAGCATTGGGGTATGTGTTAGGGGGCGGTGCGGCATTGGCCGAGTCCGCGGGTCTGAAGCGCTGGCTGGAAGATCTGCAACAGGATTGTCCTGCACTGGGTTACGGTCAGATACCTGAGGCGACTGCCGAGCATTACCAGCCGCCGATTAACCAAGCGACGTTGCTTGCGCCGCTTGTGCCCAAGCGCAAGGCCAGTGAGAACTGGTGGATTGCCTCCTACAGTGCCTTGCGCATCGGCGACAGCTTGAGCGTTGGTACTGACCAGGCGCCGGAGAGCGCGCAAGCGCAAAAGCTCTTCGACGACGAGCGCCTTGACCCCGAGGCGCCACGAGAAGTGATCGCGGGCGGTGCCGATATCCACCGCTTCCCCCGTGGCCCTAACCCCGGGACCTTCCTCCATGGTTTGCTGGAATGGGCCGGCGACGAAGGTTTTGCCGCCGCACCGTCAGCCGTTGAGAACGCGATTGCCCGTCGTTGCAATCGTCGCGGTTGGGAAGGGTGGATCACCACGCTCAGCGATTGGTTGCAGCACCTGCTCAAATCCCCTCTGCACATTGGCGGCGGTCAGCCGCCCGTGGTGTTCGAGCAGCTGACCCAATACCGGGTGGAGATGGAATTCTGGTTCGCCAGTCATAAGGTCGATGTGCTCAAGCTCGATGAACTGGTACGCCAGTACACCCACAACGGTGTGGCTCGGGTCGGTGCCGAGCCGGTGATGCTCAACGGCATGTTCAAGGGCTTCATCGACTTGACGTTCGAGCATGGCGGTCGTTACTACGTCGCCGACTACAAATCCAACTGGCTCGGTGTCGATGATGCGGCCTATACCGAGCAAGCCATGGAACAGTCGATCCTCGACAATCGCTACGACCTGCAATACGTGTTGTACCTGTTGGCCCTGCATCGCCAGCTCAAGGCGCGAATGGCTGACTACGATTACGACCGGCATGTCGGTGGCGCGTTGTATCTGTTCCTGCGCGGTACGCGTGCGTCCAGCCAAGGGCTGTATTTTGCCCGTCCGCCACGCGAGTTGATCGAACGGCTCGATCGACTGTTCCAAGGCAAGCCGCAACCCAAGGCTGAGCCCGTCTGGGAGCAGGGAGTACTGCTATGAGCCGCACCTTTGCCGATTTACTGCCCACGCCGCTGGCAGCCGAAAGCCTGCTGGACCTGGCCCCATTGAACCGGGCCGAGGATCTGTTGCTGTTGCTCACCCGTTGGGTAGAGCGCGGTTGGCTGCGGGCGCTAGATAAGGCGTTCGTCGCCTTTCTCCATGAGCTTGCCCCTGCTGACGATCCGCTGGTGTTGCTGGCGGCTGCGTTGACCAGTCACCAGTTGGGCCACGGCCATGTATGTCTGGACCTGTTCGAGACGCTCAAGGCACCGGACTTTGCGCTGTCGCTGCCGCCTGAAGGTGATGTGCAGAGTGGCGCGATGGTGCTCCCGTCGCAATTACTGGAGTCGCTGGACGGTGCTCACTGGTGCAAGGTGTTGGCCTCCAGCCGTCTGGTGGCACTGGCGGCTGACGACGGTGAAGCCGCACGGCACCGGCCCCTCGTGCTTTCAGGTAAACGCTTGTACCTACGCCGTTATTGGGCTTACGAGCGCCGTATCGACAACGCCTTGCGCCAGCGCTTGGCAGAGCACGAAGTAACACCGCCGGATTTACTGCAACGCCTGACCGGTTTGTTCGGCCCCGCCAAGCCAGGGGATGTGATCGACTGGCAAAAGCTGGCTTGTGCCCTGGCAACCCGGGGTGCATTCAGTATCGTCACCGGCGGTCCGGGGACGGGCAAGACGACCACGGTGGTGCGGTTGTTGGCGTTGCTTCAAGCGCCCGCAGTGGAGGCCGCAAAGCCGTTGCGAATTCGTCTCGCGGCACCCACCGGTAAGGCGGCGGCGCGGCTGACCGAGTCCATTAGCCAGCAAGTGCAAACCCTCAAGGTTGCGCAAGAGGTGCGGGAAAAAATTCCGTCTGACGTCACGACTGTGCATCGTCTGTTGGGCAGTCGTCCCGGCACTCGGCACTTGCGCCATCACGCGGGTAATCGTCTGCCCCTTGATGTGCTGGTGGTCGATGAAGCATCGATGATCGACCTGGAAATGATGGCCAATCTGCTTGATGCGCTGCCGGCTCATGCCCGTCTGGTGCTGCTGGGTGACAAGGACCAACTGGCGTCTGTGGAAGCCGGCGCGGTATTGGGCGATCTGTGCCGCGACGCAGAAGCGGGCTGGTACAGTCGGCAGACCCGTCAGTGGCTGGAGGCCGTCAGTGGTGAAAACCTTGAAACCAGTGGGTTGCAGGAAGACAGTCAAGGCACTCATCCATTGGCGCAGCAAGTGGTGATGCTGCGTCACTCACGACGGTTCGGCGAGGGCAGCGGCATTGGCCAACTGGCCCGTTGGGTCAATCAACAGCAGCCCGAAGAAGCCCGCAAATTGTTGGCTGCGCGAAGCCACCACGATGTGTTTTCCCTGTCCCTCAAAGGGGAGCAGGACCGTGCGCTGGAGCGTTTGCTGCTCGACGGTCACGGTGAAGGGCCGCAAGGTTATCGGCATTATTTGAGCGTTTTGCGCAACCAGCGACCTGCGCTCGACAGCGCCCTCGATGACAAATGCTGGACCGATTGGGCGCGGCAAGTGCTGCAAGCGTTCGATACCTTCCAGTTGCTGTGTGCCGTACGCAAAGGACCATGGGGCGTGGAAGGCTTAAATCTGCGTGTGACCGACGCTCTGCTCAGGGCTCGGCTGATCGACAGCGACCAGCAGTGGTACGAAGGCCGCCCGGTGTTGATGACTCGTAACGATTACGGCCTGGGTTTGATGAACGGTGATATCGGTATTGCGCTCAAGTTGCCGGAGCGTGAAGGGCCGGAAGCTGGCAAGCACGTGTTGCGAGTGGCTTTCCCGCGCAATGACGGTCAGGGGGGCGTGCGTTTTGTTCTGCCTAGCCGTCTCAACGATGTCGAGACGGTGTACGCAATGACCGTGCATAAGTCTCAAGGCTCGGAGTTTGCTCACACCGCGCTGATTCTGCCGGATGGGCTTAATCCGGTATTGACCAAGGAACTGATCTACACCGGGATTACCCGGGCCAAGGATTGGTTCACCCTGATCGAACCTCGTGCAGGCGTGTTCGAGGAGGCGGTGCGGCGCAAGGTCAAGCGCTTGAGCGGGTTGATGCTGGAGCTGGAGGAACGGGGCGAACCAAACGACTGAACGATAGATGGCAGGCGGCCTGGCGCTGCCTGAACTCGAGGCTGAACGGCTGCTGTGCTATCGTTGCGGCATCATTTTGTACAGTTCGAAGAGAACCCCCGCATGAAGGTCGTTGCCAGGTCGACAGAACGCGTTGTTGTCGGCAAGCGATTAGTGCTTGTCGGCTTTTTCTGTTTGATGACAGGTGTGGTGTCTGCTCAGCCAGCAACGCCGCTGAGCATGGCCGACCAACGGGCCAAATCCGTAACGCAGGTGGTACTCGGAATCCTCAGCTACGCCCGCTGGCCTGTAGAACCCGCGCAGTTGAGACTCTGTGTTGTCGGCCCGACGGAGTACACCGACGACCTGGTCAAAGGCACCACGCAGGCCACCGGCCGGCCCGTCACCGTGCAGCGGTTGTTGGCGGATAATCCGGCGGTGGTCAGTGAGTGCGATGCCCTCTACATCGGTAAGTTGACCCCTGATGAGCGCAGTCGATTGTTCGCGTCGCTGGTCGGCCATCCGGTATTGAGCATCAGCGAGGGCGTAGACCAATGCACCGTTGGCAGTCTGTTCTGTTTACGGGTCAGCGATGACCAGGTGTCCTTTGAGGTCAACCTGGACTCCGTGGCCCGCAGCGGCGTGCGCATACACCCCAGCGTGCTCCAACTGTCACGCCGCAAGCCGGCGACACCATGAGCCTGTCCAAGCCAACTCATCGTCCAACCTTGCGGTCGGTCATCGGTCGTGGACACTTGATCGTTGCACTGATGGCTGTGGCCATGGCCAGTGTGTCACTGACCTTGCTGGGCGTTTTGGCCCTACGGGTTTATGCCGACCATAACCTGCACCTGATTGCGCGCTCGATCAACTACACCGTCGAAGCGGCAGTGGTGTTCAATGACAAGGCTGCTGCCACCGAAGTGTTGGCATTGATTGCTTCCACCGAAGAGGTTGCCGACGCCCAAGTGCTCGATGAGCACGGGACCTTGCTGGCGCATTGGCAGAGACCGGAAACGGGGTTGTTATCCGATCTTGAAATGCAGATCGCCAAGGCTTTTCTGGAGAAGCCCATCAGCGTGCCGATCCTTCATCAAGGTCAGGAAATTGGCAGCATCCAGCTCACCGGTCACGGCGGCAGCCTGCTGCGCTTTTTGCTCAGTGGTCTGGCGGGGATTGTTTTATGCACCGCCATCAGCGCCTGGGTCGCGCTCTATCTGGCGCGTCGACAGTTGCGCGGCATCACGGGCCCGCTCCGCAGCTTGGCCGCCGTGGCCCACGCGGCTCGCAGCGAACGCGCCTTTGATCGGCGCGTACCGCCAGCTGACATTGCAGAGCTCAACAACTTGGGTAACGACTTCAATGCCTTGCTCGATGAACTCGAGTCCTGGCAAACCCATCTGCAAACCGAGAACGAAACCCTGGCTCACCAGGCCAGTCACGACAGCCTTACCGGGTTGCCCAACCGTGCATTTTTTGAAGGACGCTTGATTCGCGCCCTGCGCAATGCCAACAAGCTCCACGAGCGGGTGGCGGTGTTGTTTCTCGACAGCGACCGCTTTAAAGGAATCAACGACAACTTTGGTCACGCTGCTGGCGATGCGGTTTTGGTGTCAGTGGCCACGCGGGTTCGAGCGCAGTTGCGCGAGGGGGATCTGGTGGCGCGTCTGGGCGGTGATGAGTTTGCTGTCCTGCTATCGCCGCTGCACGAGACCGAAGACGCCGAGCGGATTGCGGACAAAATCATTGCGAGTATGGAAGTCCCGATCACGTTGCCCGGCAACACCTCAGTGTTGACTTCACTCAGCATTGGAATCGCCGTTTACCCCGATCATGGCGCTACTCCGGGTGCCTTGCTCAACGCCGCCGACGCTGCGATGTACCAAGCAAAGCGCCTTGCCCGAGGCGCGCAGCAAACGGCAGGGGCGGAGCCCCCTGTCATCGATAATCAAACCAGGAGCTGATTGCTGTGTTCTTAAAGACCCGAGTTTCTCTGCGATTTTTCACCATCACTCTGTTGATGACGCTGCTGGCACTGGCCGGCTGCCAGACAGCCCCACAAAAAGGCTTGAACCCGGCGCAGATTGCCGTGCTCAAACAACAAGGCTTTGAATTGACCGATGAGGGCTGGTCCTTTGGCTTGTCCGGCAAAGTACTGTTTGGCAGTGATGTCGAAAGCCTAAACCCGCAGAGCACCGAAATCGTCGAGCGTATTGGCAAGGCATTGCTGGGTGTCGGGATAGAGCGCGTCCGGGTCGATGGTCACACCGATGCCTCTGGCAAAGAGACCTACAACGAACAACTGTCCCTGCGCCGCGCGAAAAGCGTCAGTACGGTACTCACCCACGTCGGCATGAAAGAGCAAAACATCCAGTTGCGCGGTCTTGGCAGCAAAGAGCCCGTCGCGTCGAACACCACCGCGACAGGTCGCACGGAAAACCGTCGTGTCTCGATTGTGGTGATCGCCGACTAATCGGCTAACGCTCTCCAGAGCGGAAGGCCCTGTGGGTGTCGTTTGCGTCCTGCTTGGCGGCAGCGATAGTCGATAACGCTACACTCGGAAACGAGGTTTAAACCCCGCTAAGCCGTTGGTCTCCCGCCACTCTTTAGCGGTCCTGATGAGGCCCTCAGCAGATGTGTCAGCCCCTGGCTCTGGGTGGTAACTCAAGTCCGCTTCGCTGGGGTGTCCGATGATTTTATTGAAGTGCATCAATAAAATATCTGCACGGGCCTCCGGGTTCTGTACCAAGCGCTGCCGAGCGTCCATTGATCCCGTCACGACGAGGTCCCTACCCCTTATAGACGCTCAGTCTGCGAACAGCATGACCTGTGTTTCGCCTAACAATAACGGGGCGTTCCGCTCAGTCACCTCGCGGATGTAATCCCACAACAGCGTGATGCGCTTGAGTTTGCGCAGGTCCTCCCGGCAGTACATCCAGAACTGCAAGGCGTAAGGGTTCCAACCAATGGTTACGGGACCCTTTTGTCATGCCTACCGATCAACGCACTATCCCTGTCACAAGTGCTGTAACAAGTATTGCTATACCTCAGAGGCCGAAAACCCGCCTCGCTAAGCCCTACCACTACAGACGTAACGGCATTTACTATCTCCGCCTTCGAGAAACAGGCAGCCTCACCCGCACCGTCTCCGTTTCCCTCAAGACAACCGATAGAAAGGCCGCTATGGACGCTTCACGACACCTCTCAGAAACCATCAGAGCATTTCATCTGGATAATCCCGATGCTACTTGGCATCAACTGCGGGAAAATCTCATCTGGATCGCTGAGGGATTACTGTCGTCGGCACATGACGTGTATTCACTGAGAATGTGGGGAGACCTGTACGAAGACGTAGCAATGAACCTCACCGAGATCGCCGCCACGATGCCTCTAAGTGTGAATCAGCACGAACACGTAGCCAAAGCGAGGCAAGTCATGAGCGCTGCACAGGTGCGCTTACAGGGTGACTCTGTGCCGCTCGTGAATATCATACGAGATCTTGAGAGCCGTACCGATCCCACTTTGAAGCACGTGAGTGACGTGTCTCTGTCCTTATCTGTAAAGCGTCCCGCAATGACCTTTGAGGTTCTTTCAGGTCTCTATCTGGCGGATCGTGGGCAGGAACAGAAGCCTTCGACCTTGAAGGAAACCAAGTTGTGTCATGGAACGCTCTCCACGCACTTAGGTGACCTTGACCTGAGGAACCACTCAAGGGCTGACCTTGTGGCTCTGCGTGATCGACTGTCCGTAGGCCGGATGCCCTCTACCGTCAACAAGTTGATCGTTAAGTTGTCTGCTGTATTCGCTTGGGCTGTTGAGAATGGTCATCTGACGAAAACCTATGACAAGCGGCTGAAGCTCACCAAGGGCCTCGAATCGACCCGCAAGGCGTTCTCTCAGGCTCAAGTCACCAAGCTGATGGATGGACTGGCCCCTATCAAACCGGACACCTGCACCCCGTTAAATTGATGCCGCTGCCAAACGCCTAAACTCCCGTGGTGAACGGTATTTCAGCGCGCTGTGCGGATGCTCCTCGTTGTAATGCTCAAAGGCAATCGTCAGGTTACGCAAGGCTGTTTCCCGGTCAGGTTTGGGCATGTGCGCGACGTAGTCGCGTTTCATCGTTTTGACGAAGCTCTCGGCCATGCCGTTGCTCTGCGGGCTACGCACCGGTGTGGTCACCGGTTGCAAACCGATCTGTCGGGCAAACTGGCGTGTCTGTTCAGCGATGTAGGCCGAGCCATTGTCGCTCAGCCATTGCACCGGGGTGGCAGGCGCCTCTTCACCGAAGCGTTTTTCCACCGCCTCCAGCATCAGATCACGGATATCGTCGCCGCTGTACCCGGTCGGGCTGGCCACCCAACCGATGGCTTCGCGGTCGCAGCAGTCCAGGGCAAAGGTCACGCTCAGCTTGGCGTTATCATCACAGCGAAACTCAAACCCGTCCGAGCACCACCGGGTATCGCTGGTGGCCACGGCAATTCGGCCTTCGTGACGGCGTGCCACACCCGGTTGTTTAATCCGTCGCTCCAGCAGCAACTGATGATCGCGCATGACGCGATAAACCCGCTTGACGTTGATCGGCGCCTGACTCTGCTTTTCACGCCGACGACGCAGCAACCCCCACACACGGCGGTACCCGTAGCTGGGCAGTTCACTCACTTCAGCCTGAATTTCTTCGACCAGTGCGGCATCGTCCAGCGCAGGGCGACGCCGCTCGACCTGAGCATTTGGGTTGAGTCGAACCGTCAATTGCGAGCGCGCTACACCGAGACTTTCACTGATCAGCTTCACTGGTCGTCCCCCGGCAACAAGGGTGAGTGCGCAATCCATTTTCGCGACCGAGCAATCTCCACAGCTTCCTGAAGGATCTCGACCTGCATGGTTTTCTTGCCAAGCATGCGCTGTAGCTCGCGGATCTGCTTGAGCGCATCGGCCAGCTCGGAAGCGGGCACCACGCTCTCCCCAGTACTGACAGCCGAGAGACTGCCGCTCTGATAGAGCTTGCGCCACTGAAACAACTGGTTGGCATTCACGCCATTCTGTCGAGCCACCACCGAGACGCTTTGCCCCGGTTGCAGGCTCTCGCGAACCATGGCCAGTTTTTGCTCCGGGCTCCAGCGGCGACGCCGCTCCTGACCCAAAAGCTCCCCACCCTTATCGTTTCTATTAGTCATATACACAGTCGTTTGCCTATCCCTTATGTTAAGGGGGAAACGGTGTCCTGTCTTTCAGGGGGCTCGTCCAATGGACTACGCTAATAACCTCCCTGAGACCTCTTGGAAGCGCTGGTTGTTGAGCCTTGGGGTCATCACTGGTGGGCGACTTAACGAGATCTCACAGTTGAGCATCGGCGATGTCCAGACCCTTGAATCAGGTATCACCGTCATTCACATCAACGAGGTTGGTGAAGGCAAATCAATTAAGAACAAGCGCAGTGAGAGGCTGGTGCCTTTGACTGATGGTGCCTATGGGTTCGACCTTGCAGCCTTCTTGCGGTATGTCGAGACCTGCAAGACCAGTGGGTCAGATGCACTGGCTCAGATTGGCTACAAAACAGCAGGAGAGTGGGCGAACCAACAGGCGATCCCTGCATCACTGGGAGACGACTATTCAAAGGGTCTGACGTTCCACTCCCTAAGGCACTCGCTGGCTTCCTTGATGCAGGCCAAAGGGGTTTCTACCACTCACGCTCAGGCCGTGATGGGGCACGCTTCAGGAACCATTACGTTCGACACGTACGGCTCAGGGGTTCCCGTTGATGTGATCGCAGATATGCTTTGCGGATTGCTTGGTGGGCGCCTTGACGGCCGCCGAATCCACTCTGTGCTTACTAACTAAACTCACTCACCAAAATTGAGAACCTGCCAAATGGACAACACACAGAATCTGACGCTCGAGCTCGACTTGGAAAGCGGTAAACGGATCAAGGTGCAGGTCACCAGCTATCATCTATCGCTCGCTGCGAAGCTGCACGTTGGTAGTGATGGCAAAATCTTCAAACTCGGTACATTCAAGATTAACAGCGCGCAATATCAAGAGTGGAAAGACATTACGAAAATCAAATATCGAATTGGTGAATGCGCTGTCCTGAGGGATCATTCACCTAAAGAGACACCTCGAACCATCACTTTTAAGGTTCGTCACGACTTCAGTTAATTAACTTCATGGGCATCAGGTAGCAGCGCTACTGCTGAACTCGATGTCCTCGCAGGCCACTCGGAACACGACTTGTTGTTCGTTGCGACCCAAGTGGCCTGAGCGGCTGGCTTGAAGAATCCGAGCCAATCCATCACACAACCACGGCCACCGGGGGACAGGCGTAAAGCTTCGGGTTCAGGACATTGCGTCCCTACATGATTTATGCAGGACCGGGCACAAGATCAAATCCAACTCATGGTTGTTTAATGAGGCCCGGTGCTATGACTTGCTCTTGCGGGGCCATGCCCCTCAGTCCGAACCTTCTGCAAGTAGGTCACAGAGGAAGTCCTCCCGACCATCCGCAAGACCGGCAAGTACAACGCTGAGGAATCCACCGACCCTATCGCTCAAGGCGTTGCTGTGGCGATTCTGGAAATTCAGCAGGGGTGTGGCCTTGCAGATTTCAAGCAGCACCGTTGTTCTGATGGCGTGATTTAAAAAACCTCACCTACACCGAGGCGGACACATCCCGTGTTCCCGGTGCCTGAGGAAGCCACAATTGAGCAACGTTTTAGATCTATCACCCATCACGGCCTCCAACAAACGGGGCCGGCCACCGAAGTCCTTCGCTAATCCCCTTTTTTCCTATGTTGGTTCGACGACCCGTTACGGCCGTTATCCTGCTTTCGCCTTGGATATTCTTGAAGGTGTCGCACGGCTGGACTGGCATGATCGGCCGATTGGAACTGGTGGTAAATCCACACCGCTATCTGTTCGGAACATCGCGATCATCCTTGAGTGCCTCGAAAGGGTGACAGTGGAATCGGTTGGGGGAAGTTCTTCGGATAGCAGAGCGGCACGCAAGGAGATACGTAAAGGCCATCGAGATGATTATCCCGTACGTGATGAAGGCGAGACCCTCGTCACCTGTCCATGAGATGAACGACACCCATGAGGCCGCGAGTCACGAGTGGGAAGACATTGACGAACTGACGAAGCTGACAGCTATTGAATTGGCCAAATTGCACCATGACCTCCGGACGTTTGGCCCGGATTGAATTACGGCCGCATGTATAAGAAACCCTCACCTACACCCGATGGTCACCAGCGATCCACAGCGGTGGACTCACGATATTGTTCTTTTCATCTACTCACTTCGTTTTCTCTCAACGAGTCCTTTAAGTAGGGGGGGGACTGGTCTTCCGACCCAGATTCCCATCCCTTTAAGGAGATCGTTGCGATCTGGGGCCCTCGTCGAGGCCCTGCATGTCGGGTCAGATTCAATACCCCCACCTTTACCGGACATCCTGGACACCTCAATGGCCAGTCGCATGGTCACCACCGAAGTTCGTTTAGTTTGCCTCCTTGCTACTGCCTGATAGCCCTCATCGTGGGTCTTAGGGTCGGGCCGTGGATGCGAACAAGGCGGCAAACTAAAGGAAATACGATAATGGACATCAAGCATAAACACGCGGGCCACGTAATCATCATCGATGGTCAAGCCTTCAAGGCTAACGACTCCGGGGAGTGGGATCTGACCGACATTTGGAAGACCCTGAAGGGCATCCGTGAGGATGTAGCTAAGCGTGCCCCGGTACGTGGGAACTAAACGGCTGAAGGCAAGCGATTGAGCAACAGCGGAAAATCCGCTAATGCAAAGGCAGGGACTGAGAATCACACGATGGCTGAGTACTTGTATTCTGTGAGGCTAATACTCTAAGCAAAATCTCCAAGGTGAAGCAATGATATCTTCTTTTGTTGTAGATAACGCTGGCGAACTATGAGGGGCACGATGGATTGTCTCCAGAGCTGTACACTCTGCCTAAATTTCCGTGTGTTTAAATATAGTCTTTTCTATGTATTATATTTTGAATGTATAGTTCGTCTGGATTGCTCTCTTGATTTCCTTTTTCTCTCACGCAGAATACAAAAGAGAATATTGCTGATCTTGTAATTTGAAGTAGTTGCTCGAGGTGTTCTATGAACTCCATCTCGCTAATCATGATTACCTTGTTGTTCATTTTGTGTGAGCCATAAAGATCGTTAGGTATTTGCTGTTCGTGGATTACGACGAACTTGTGTTCTAAGTCATTTCGCCATTGTTTGAAGAAGGCCAGTTCGCCATCCTTTCGTTCATTTAGGTCTGTAGCTAAGCTATATAGAGCGAGGAGTCCCGGTGTTTTTATTTTTTCGAATATTTCTCTTCGTCCCCCTTGGTCAAGCTGCCAGAATCCTTGAAAGTAGATGCTCCCATTTGATGGTGGAACGTCATAAAGGTCGCAAATTGCTGCGGCTATTTTATCCAAGATGCCAAAGCAAAGCCTAAATGCCGTTCGGAGTTTTTCTATGTTTAATCCAAGTAGTTCGTCATTAAATAATTCGGAATAGCAAGACTCATGCATGCTTTCTTCGTCAGTTTTTTCATGCAGGTATTCGTAATAGAACCGTCTTGCCAGAGAGAACTCTGATTTAAGTCGGTTAAGGACCATTTCCATTGCAGGGACGAAGCTCCCATTGACTCCTGATCCGGTAGGAATTGTGAGGTTATCCCTTGCGCTTCCTGAGCAAGCACAATAAAGACCATGTTCTGATAGGGACAGGTGTTTTATTAGAACCATTTTTCTGAAATCGCTGAGACTATCAAATTCTTTGCGAGTTTCATGATCTTCTGTTTCACGATCTAAGATTTCAACGTCTGCTTCGGCACAGGTCTCTACGATCTTCTCTTCAAGATGCTCGACGTAACGTTGATATTGCTCCCGCCATAACGGAGGAATCTCTCGTGACGAAGTGACTCTCTCATAACCCGCTTTTATCTCGTGCATCATTTGTAACGAAAAAGACCCTGAAACCTGATTAAGGATTTTCAGTGTTTCAGAGCGGTTTATCCAAGCCTGCGGGATATCTAAACTGAGCTGGTTTACTCGGTCGTAGAAATACAATGACTCACTAAGGCGAAACTGTCGCTTCAATATGTTTGCAAGGTTGACCAGTGTCTGGGGAGGTGTGGGCTCGCCGTTTTTTCTGTGAGTTTTTACAGATTTCCACAGTAGTGATTTTATTTCTATTAATTGCTCAATTGACTCGAAGGTGTGATTGAATGGGTTGCTTTCTTTTATAAGATTTGTTTTTGCGTTGCTTAGATTGTAGTAGTATTCGGCTTCTCCAGATATTGCCATGAAGGCACTTTTGTTTTCTTCAATTAAATTTAGCCCCATTTCTGATGATCGTTCGTTTCCAGCCATTCCTCCGATATCGATGAATAGCCCAGAGATGTTGAATAGGAACCTGTCTCTAAGCTCTTTGTTCGATATGAGCTCAATTTCTTTAAGTAGGTCCACTGACCCCGAGAAAGCTTCTGAGAACTCCCCAGCGTCAACGCGCCTCGTTAAGTTAATAAGTGTGTCGTTTATTGATTTTGCTTCCATGTAATTAGTCTCCGGTAGCCGTGGTTAGGGTTTTAAGAGATAAGGCCCTACAAGAACGGAAAAACTCAGAAACGTCACCTCAGTTAAGTCATGAAGCGTAGTTCCATCCTTCCGGTGTTGCTGCAAAAACTTCAGCTATTGCCGTTTGCGGTGATGTCGCCGTTAGGTTGTCGTCTGCCTTCTGCTCTGTGGCTGTGGTGGTTAACTTGTCGTGGCGCTTGCAGGTCGCCTTAGGGGCGGAAAGGATCTGCATCACCCTCACACGCCTTCAAGCGGGCAATAACGTTAGGAGAGGTTTTAGCGGTATCGATGCGACCTGTTTCATTGAGGTAGATGTCTAACGCGCTGCCCCATTTTGGCGTGATGTCGATGCACCTCCGAAGCCCCTTATCGGTCCACCAATCGAACATCATAAAGAATTTCTCATTGGGGAAAATATGCCCAGTATCAAATGTGGCTTGCCCCGGAAGCATCCTTTCCTTATGGATATTATGCTGCGTGTTCCAAATCAGTCGAAGCTCATCTGTGCCCTCTTTGGAGTAGTGGACACGCACGACAGGGGTCGCCACGTACCAGAAAAGCACTGGGAAAATAATGAGTGACCCAATAACATATCGGGCCTTAATATTTCTCGCATACATGAATACGGACCCCCTCTCCCCATCCTTCCGGTGCGACTGCAAGCACTGCGTCCATGATTGCTTGTGGCGGGACGCCCCCAAGTGGGTAATCGTTGAAGAGTTTGATGCCGATACTAATTGAAAGTCGATCAGGGACGTCATCCCAGGCTCTCAGGCCTTCTACGCCTTCTGTGGCATGAGGCCCTTGGAGCCTTTGCTCATCTTTTGCGACAAATATCTGCTCCTCCCACCGTCGAAGTTGGTCTGAAACAATTTGCTCGGCCCCAGCGCCATCCAGAAGGACGCCTTCAGTGAGTCCGCCAGCCATGCCCACATAGCCATAGTGGATGTTCGACCAAATATCATAGAAGTAGTCGTACTTGCCTTGCCTATGGTGATACCTACCAAACTTCGCATGGATCTTTGGCTTGTGGTCCCAAACTCGGTTCTGACCTACTCGTTCAGTCCAAAGAGCCATCGCAGTCGCGCCATTGGCCGCACCAATAGCTTGAGGGCTGGTCGCACCAATTTGAGCATACCAAGGTAGCTCCATTTGCTTGCGGGTCTCCTCCGCAACGTCATAGCTGAGCAGTTCTTTCATCTTTAAGACCGAGGAGTCGTGAATATTGCGATTCATCTCGTCCGCAATGTAGTCCGCCAGCTTCGCCATCATATTCGGGTGAGTACAACCTTCAGGCCCATCGTTCTCCTCGAGCTTATCCTCAGGCTCCTTACGGGCTGCGTTAGGGTCCACCAAAGCGTTCGCCGCCAAGGCTTTCTCCTTGAGATTCGGATCGGCCAACAAGGTCGCCATCTTCTCATCGTCCACGGAACCGTCTGGCCGGAAGGCTCCCAGCGCCATAAAGTTGATGATGGTTGCACCACCAGCGTCACCCATGACGAAGCCACCACCAACATCGCCTGAGCCCGTGATGATTGTCCCGCCGTGACTGGTAGGACTCCCTAAGTGGGCCATAGGACGGCCATTCACCTGTATAGAGGGAAACCCTGTAGTGATGACTGCACCACACCCACAGGTATCACCAACGCGAGCAGAGCCCATAAAATTGATATTTACGTCACCACTCGCAGAAGCAATAGGGGTAGTGCCGTGCCCCGGCAATGGGCAGACGTGTTTGTCGCCCAGTCGAGCAGAAGAAATCATCGAACATCGTCCTTGCGTTTTTCGTCCATAGACAATAACCAGCCTTCGAGCTGGCGCGTGGCAGGCTACCGGAATTGCAGAGGACGGTCTGTAGGAAAAGTCTCAATCTCGAACAGTGGGAGCTGCGAAGAATCCCTCTGAGCGGAGACACAATAGAAAACCGAGGGGGAGGTCCACGGTGGCGAATATGTCTACTATCCACGCTGCTACGGATGTGACTGGGCAGGGATATCTGGTCACTTCCAGCACTCATTTAAAAACACCCACTATAAGCAGAGGGGGACTTAAAGGTATCTCTGTTAGGTCTTCGTCTGCGCAATCACTGGTGAAGCCAAAACCCCTCACTATAAGCATAGGAGACTTAAGGTTACTCAAACAGCCTTACTCTTTAAGGCCATTCACTGATGCCTCTGTGGTGATGAATATCATTGACCAATAACCACCTCACCTACAGGAGGGCTTAGCGATGACTACTCGGTGGAGAACCTTTGTAGGACTAATCCGCACTCTGGCTACCCACCGTGTCACCTGCCGATTTCTTGGTCTACTCCTTGTCGCTTTTGGAGTTAGTCAGGGTGGTCCTCTGGGCGGAGCCTTTGGGAATGTCGTCTGCGTTCTACTTGGTGGCTGTGCTGAGTGACGGCGTTTGCTATGTCTGCTCGGACGCCATTAGGTTTGTCTTATATCGCCGAATATGGCGTAAAAGGACTCTCGGCAAGCCTCGAGACGAGCGTGTCTTGGGTCATGTTCACCGAGCTTCGGAAGCGTGAAGCGGATTTCTTGTGTTGCATGCCCCAAAATGTAAACGTAGTGGTTAACATCATTGAGCCGAGCTACATCTTCTCGGCTTTCAAAGGTTGCTTGAAGCATCCGGTATGTCTCTGGCAGCAGCCAATTTGAAGAGTCATCCCTCAGGGCGTCAACCTCGAAAAGTAGATCTTGAAGCGTACTCAAGCCAGGTATCTTGTTATAGACCACATGACGGCGCAGTCGCCTACACCTCATGAGCGCTTCGCTCACGAATCGTGTTACTCCTTGGTTTAGCCCATCAAACTCTGGGTTACCGGAGAAGCGAAGGTACACATCGTATACCTGCTTCATACGCCGGAGAGCTTCGTGCAATGAGTAGATATTGATACCGGTATGGAAGTGCCCTTTAACGATGTCCCCATCCGTTTGTTCTCCGACCCATTCGAATCCTAAATCTGACACCAGATCGCTCAGATTAGTCGCCAAACCGTAGGCCTCTGCTTCAGACCACTCTGTCTTCATCAAAAGGGAGTCCAATCGTTCGAACTGTGCTTTGAGCTTGCCCAAAAGATTCTCATCACTCTCTGAATGCTCAGGCTTGACCACAAGATCAACGTTCGCGGGGCCATTATTGGGGAATAGTCCAAGATAAAGTGTCTCCACTTCTGGAAACTTGATTTTGTGGTCATAGCGTGCGCGCACCTGCTCAATCCGCTCGCCGAATACCCTTTGATGTGTGAGGAACTGCTCAAAGTTTTGCGCTTTCGTTTGCAGCTCTATGAACTCTTGCTGTTTGCGGTTCTGATGCGCAAGGAATAACAACGTCGCGAGCGTGGCCCCCGCCCCAACGCACGATCCAAAGCCGCCCAGCACCGCCCCGAAGACATTCCAATCATCACGTACGCCGCTAAGTTCAGGAAAATAGTGTCCATAGACTGCAAATAACGTGATGCCGCCACCCGCGCTTATAAGCAGTACCCCCGATGCGACCCAAGCCCATAAGCTTGCCTCTTTAGCTCTCTCACTTAGAGTCATGCAGGTCTCCTTCCCAAACGTCCATCCTATCAGCAGCCTTTTGAGAATCTGGCAGAAAAATCTGAATGACCACCTCACTACGGGCGCACTCGCGCATCCCCCCCATGGGTGCCCTCGCGTGGTCCTTATCGGGCGCATGCGTGGGTCCTTATCGCGTGCCCATGCGCGCTTCTGGATGAGGGCTTTCGGGCAACCGCTGGGGGTTGCTGCGAGGTGTCACAAGTTCTGTCATAACCCCTGTCACAAGTCGTTGCAGTGGCGTGCCAAACCTCGCTACGATAGGTCTCCCTTACGCCTTGCAGTCACTCAGTCAGTAAACCGAAGGTCTCGCGTTTCGCCCAGTAATAACGGGCGGTTTAGCTCGGTCACCTCCCTGATGTAATCCCACAACAGGGTGATCCGCTTCAACTTGCGCAGATCCTCCCGGCAGTACATCCAGAACTGTCGGGTGATGTTGATCTCTTGCGCCAATACCGGCAGCAGCCGTGGATCTTGCGCTGCCAGGAAACACGGCAGAATGGCCAGCGATCGCCCCTGCTGCGCCGCAACGAATTGTGCGATCACGCTGGTGCTGCGTAAGTTTGCGCTGGCGCCTGGCAATACATTTGCCAGGTACAGCAGCTCAGAGCTGAACGCCAGATCGTCGACATAACTGATGAATTGATGGTTGCCCAAGTCTGCGGGACGGCGGATTGGTGGGTGTTTGTCCAGGTATTCCTGGGTCGCGTACACCTGCAACTTGTAGTCACAGAGTTTGCAGCACACGTAGGGCCCGTGCTCCGGCCGTTCCAGGGCAATGACGATGTCCGCCTCGCGTTTGGACAGGCTGATGAAGTGCGGCAGTGGCAGGATGTCTACCGAGATGGCCGGGTAGGTGTCGACGAAATGGCTGAGTTGCGGGGTGATGAAAAAACTGCCGAAACCTTCGGTGCAGCCCATGCGTACATGCCCGGACAAGGCCACGCCGGACCCCGAAACCTGCTCACAGGCCATGTGCAGGGTGCTTTCTATCGACTCGGCGTAACCCAGTAAGCGCTGGCCCTCGGCCGTCAGGACGAAGCCGCTGGTCCGGGACTTCTCGAACAACAGCGTACCCAGTGCCGTCTCCAGCGAACTGATGCGTCGCGACACGGTGGTGTAGTCGACAGCCAGGCGTTTGGCGGCAGTGCTGGCCTTGCGGGTGCGGGCGACTTCGAGGAAAAACTTGAGGTCATCCCAGTTCAACGAGCCTAAAGAGGTGATGTTTTTTTGCATGATAGACCGGCTTTTATGTGCGTTCTTATTAGAAGTTTGCACATCTATACTCCAAAAACACATCGACAACCAATTTGCGACACAGCCTCCTTTCAAGGCGACTTTCTCGCCTTGGCTCCCAAGATAGTTCTCTACATAAAAACAACGTCCCGGAGACCCGCATGAACGTATCGCTGACGCCAAACGAAACCACTGTGCAAACCGCCAAGCTATTGATCGACGGCGCGTGGGTCGAGTCCCAGACCACCGAGTGGCACGACATCGTCAACCCGGCGACCCAGCAAGTGCTGGCCAGGGTTCCGTTTGCTACCACCGCTGAAGTTGACGCGGCCATCAGCGCCGCCCATCGCGCCTTCCAGACCTGGAAGCTGACGCCCATCGGTGCGCGGATGCGCATCATGCTCAAGCTCCAGGCGTTGATTCGCGAACACTCCAAGCGCATTGCCGTGGTGCTCAGCAACGAACAGGGCAAAACCATTGCCGACGCTGAAGGCGATATCTTTCGTGGCCTGGAAGTGGTCGAGCATGCGTGCTCCATCGGCACGCTGCAAATGGGTGAATTCGCAGAGAACGTCGCTGGCGGCGTCGATACCTATACCCTGCGTCAGCCAATCGGCGTCTGTGCCGGCATCACCCCGTTCAACTTTCCGGCGATGATTCCGTTGTGGATGTTCCCGATGGCCATCGCCTGCGGCAACACCTTTGTCCTCAAGCCGTCGGAGCAGGATCCACTGTCGACTCTGCTGCTGGTGGAACTGGCCATCGAAGCGGGGGTTCCCGCCGGTGTGCTCAACGTGGTTCACGGTGGCAAGGACGTGGTGGACGCGCTCTGCACCCACAAGGACATTAAGGCTGTGTCTTTCGTCGGGTCGACCGCGGTCGGTACTCACGTTTATGACCTGGCCGGCAAACATGGCAAGCGGGTGCAATCGATGATGGGCGCCAAGAACCACGCCGTGGTGCTGCCAGACGCCAATCGCGAACAAACGCTCAATGCGTTGGTCGGCGCTGGTTTTGGTGCGGCCGGTCAGCGTTGCATGGCGACCTCGGTGGTGGTGTTGGTGGGCGCGGCGAAGCAGTGGCTGCCGGACCTCAAGGCGCTGGCGCAGAAACTCAAGGTGAACGCGGGTAGCGAAGCGGGCACCGATGTCGGTCCGGTGATTTCGAAAAAAGCCAAAGCGCGGATTCTGCAGTTGATCGAAAGCGGCATCGAGGAAGGCGCCACGCTTGAACTGGACGGTCGCGATATCAATGTTCCAGGCTTCGAGCAGGGCAACTTCGTGGGCCCGACCCTGTTCTCCGGTGTGACCACCTCAATGCAAATCTACACCCAGGAAATCTTTGGTCCGGTGCTGGTGGTGCTGGAAGTCGACACCCTTGATCAAGCGATTGCGTTGGTCAATGCCAACCCGTTCGGCAACGGCACCGGCCTGTTCACTCAGAGCGGCGCAGCGGCGCGTAAATTCCAGAGCGAAATCGATGTCGGCCAGGTGGGTATCAACATACCGATTCCGGTGCCTGTGCCGTTCTTCAGCTTCACCGGTTCGCGCGGCTCCAAGCTCGGCGACCTCGGCCCGTATGGCAAGCAAGTGGTGCAGTTCTACACTCAGACCAAGACCGTCACCAGCCGCTGGTTCGATGACGACAGCGTCAACGACGGTGTGAACACCACGATCAACTTGCGCTAAGGAGCCGGACATGAAAATCGCTTTTATCGGTCTCGGTAACATGGGCGCCCCGATGGCGCGCAATCTGATCAAGGCTGGCCATGCGCTGCGTCTGGTTGACCTGAACAAAACCGTTCTTGCCGAGCTGGAGCAACTGGGCGGCAGCATCTGCGCCTCGGCACGTGACGCCGCACAAGGCGCAGAACTGGTGATTACCATGCTGCCAGCCGCAGTGCATGTCCGCAGCGTCTGGCTGGGTGAGGACGGTGTCTTGGCCGGTATCGGCAACGGTGTGCCCGCAGTAGATTGCAGCACCATTGATCCACAAACCGCTCGCGACGTAGCCGCCGCGGCTGCTGAACACGGCGTGGGCATGGCCGATGCACCCGTCTCCGGTGGTACTGGCGGCGCCACCGCAGGAACGCTGACGTTCATGGTGGGCGCCACCCCGGAACTGTTTGCGACCCTGCAACCGGTGCTGGCACAGATGGGCCGCAACATCGTCCATTGCGGTGAAGTCGGCACCGGACAAATCGCCAAGATCTGCAACAACCTGCTGCTGGCGATCTCCATGGTCGGTGTCAGCGAGGCCATGGCGCTGGGCGATGCGCTGGGGATCGACACCGGCGTCCTGGCCGGGATCATCAACAGTTCCACCGGTCGATGCTGGAGTTCGGAGATGTACAACCCTTGGCCCGGTATTGTTGAAACAGCGCCGGCCTCGCGCGGTTATACCGGCGGCTTCGGTGCCGAACTGATGCTCAAGGATCTGGGGCTGGCGACTGAAGCGGCACGTCAAGCGCATCAGCCGGTGGTGCTCGGCGCGGTGGCCCAGCAGCTTTATCAGGCGATGAGTCAGCGCGGGGACGGTGGCAAGGACTTTTCGGCGATCATCAACAGCTATCGCAAACCCCAGTAGGGCGCTGTTCCTGGCGCCGTTGGGACGTTTGCCGCCGGTAACGTTCAGTTAAATATTTTCCGAGAGATCACGTCGGGTGATCTCTCGGTTTTTTGCATCAGGCAAACACAAAATATTTGCGCACGGTTTCAACCACTTCCCACGTTCCTTTCATCCCTGGCTCGACCACGAAAATATCACCGGCGCGCAGATGAATCGGTGCCATGCCGTCTGGGGTAATAACGCAGTAGCCTTCCTGGAAATGGCAGTACTCCCACTTCACATATTCCACGCGCCATTTGCCGGGCGTGCAGATCCAGGTGCCCATGATCTTGCTGCCGTCTTCGCTGGTGTAGGCATTGAGGTTGACGGTGTGCGGGTCGCCTTCGAGCTTTTCCCATTTGCAGGCGTCAAGCACCGGCAGTGGGTGAGTGTCGCGAAGAACGGTAATCGGTGCGGACATGATGACTCCGGGCGTGAGGGAGAACTGAAGTCGCACCCTATAGCGCTTGGTCAGGTGCCAGTTGTCTGTACTCGACACTGAGCTATCCAGAAACGCAGCGACTGCCATCGGTCTAAGCAACGCCGGGCGGATCACAGCGATTGTTGAGTCAGTGATTTTTTCTGCATGATATTTCCTTCCGGTAAACGCCGGATTTCTCGCAGTTCGTGCGAAACAGCAGGGCGTTTGCACCGCTATTCGCAAGAATATTCACAGGTTCCGCTCGTATGATTCAGGTCGGAACAGGCCGAGAGTTTTGCAATGAAAAAAACAATACCGTGGTGGGACATCAGCCCGCCCTTGAGTGCCGCCACACCGACCTGGCCGGGTGATACGCCGTTTCAGGAAGCGCGCGTCTGGACCTTCGGGCCTGAGTGTCCGGTGAATGTCGGACGCATCACCCTGTCGCCTCACACGGGCGCCCATGTCGATGCGCCGTTGCACTACAGCGCCGATGGCGTGGCCATTGGCGATGTGTCGCTGGATGTCTACCTCGGGCCGTGCCGGGTACTGCATTGTTTGGACAGCGGTGCGCGGGTGCAGCCCGAGCAACTTGTCGGGCGTTTGGATAACGTGCCCGAGCGCGTCTTGCTGCGGACCTATCGACAGGCCCCGCTGACCACCTGGGATGATCATTTCACCGCGGTCGCCAAAGAAACCGTCGACCTGCTGGCCAGTTGCGGTGTGCGCTTGATCGGTATCGACACGCCGTCGTTGGACCCGCAGCAATCCAAGACCATGGATGCGCATCAGGCGGTGGCCCGACATGGCATGGCGATCCTCGAAGGTATCGTGCTGGATGAGGTGCCGGAAGGGGACTATGAATTGATCGCGCTGCCGCTGCGCTTTGCCAATCTCGACGCGAGTCCAGTTCGGGCGATACTGCGGCCACTCAATGCATCGCAACGCAAGGGGCCAGCGCAATGAGCCAATGTCCCTATTCACCTGACCATTCGCCAGACGACTGGCATAACGCCGAGCTGAATTTTTCCGACGCCATGAGCTACGGCGACTACCTGGACCTGGGGCGTATTCTCAGCGCGCAACATCCCTTGTCGCCCGACCATAACGAAATGCTGTTTATCATCCAGCACCAGACGTCAGAGCTGTGGATGAAGCTGATGTTGCATGAACTCAAGGCCGCCCGTGAACACGTGCGGCTGGGCGAGTTGCCGCCCGCCTTCAAAATGCTGGCGCGGGTCTCGCGGATTTTTGATCAGTTGGTACACGCCTGGACCGTACTGGCCACGATGACCCCGACCGAGTACCACTTGATACGGCCATTTCTGGGGCAGTCATCGGGCTTCCAGTCATTTCAGTACCGTGAAATCGAGTTCATTCTGGGCAATAAAAGCGCGACCCTGTTACGGCCCCATGCTCACCGTCCGGAGCTGTTGCAGGCGCTGGAGAAGGCAATCGTCACGCCGTCGCTGTATGACGAGGCGATCCGTTTGATGGTCGATGCCGGCCTGAAGGTTGACCCGCAGCGCCTGGCGCGTGACCCGAGCCAGCCGACAGTGCATGACGCCTCGGTCGAAGCGGCTTGGCGCGTGGTCTATACCGACCCGTCACGGTATTGGGACTTGTATCAGTTGGCCGAAAAACTCATCGACCTTGAGGACTCTTTTCGTCAATGGCGCTTCCGGCACGTCACCACGGTTGAGCGGATCATTGGTTTTCAACCGGGCACCGGCGGGACTGAAGGGGTCGGTTATCTGCGCAAGATGCTCGACACCGTGCTGTTTCCGGAATTATGGCGAGTGCGCTCGACGCTTTGATCCGGCCCGGATAAACAAAGCGCCGGCATTCAGTGAATGCCGGCGCTTTTTATTAAGCGTTGAGGCTACTGGGCCACTTGCACCGCCCGGTCCCTCGACACGCGCACCCGGTAGAACGCGTAAATGATCAGCACCCAAATCGGCATGGCGAAGACCGAGGCGCGTATTCCGGGAATCATCAGCATGACGCAGATGATCATGGCCATGAACGCCAGGCACAGGTAGTTGCTGAAGGGAAACCAGAACGATTTGAAGCTCGGCACAATGCCTTGCTGGTCCATGGTTTTGCGAAACTTCATGTGGGTCAGGCTGATCAGCGTCCAATTAATCATCAGCGACGCGACCACCAGTGCGAACAGCAACTCGAGCGCTTCATGCGGGGCGAGGTAGTTGACCAGCACCGATAACAGGGTGACCAACGCCGAAACCCCCAGGGCTCGCAATGGTACGCCCTGTTTGTTCAGCTTCATCAGCGCCTTGGGGGCGTCGCCCTGTTCCGCCAAGCCATAAAGCATGCGGCTGTTGCAGTAGACACCGCTGTTATAGACCGAGAGCGCGGCGGTGAGCACCACGAAATTGAGGATCTGCGCCGCGGTATTGCTGCCGATCAGGGAGAAAATCTGCACGAACGGGCTACCGCTGTAGGCATCGCCGGACGCCCCCAGGGTTTGCAGCAGTTGGTCCCACGGGTACAGCGACAGCAGGACCGTGAGGGCGCCGACGTAGAAGATCAATACGCGATAAACCACTTGGTTGATCGCCTTGGGAATCACCTTCCTCGGTTCGCTGGCCTCAGCGGCGGTGATGCCCACCAGTTCCAGCCCGCCGAAGGAGAACATGATGAACGCCATCGACATCAGCAATCCGGTCGTGCCGTTGGGAAAGAAACCGCCGTGACTCCACAGGTTGCTGATCGAGGCTTGCGGGCCGCCGGAACCGCTGAACAGCATGTAGCAACCGAGGGCGATCATGCCGATGATTGCCACGACCTTGATGATCGCGAACCAGAACTCCATCTCGCCGAAGACTTTGACGTTCATCGTATTGATCAGGTTGACCAGCACGAAGAACACCGCGGCGCTGACCCAGGTGGGAACCTGCGGCCACCAGAACTGGATGTACTTGCCGACGGCCGTCAGCTCCGCCATGCCCACCAGGACATACAGTACCCAGTAATTCCAGCCGGACAAAAAGCCTGCGTAGCCGCCCCAGTATTTGTGAGCGAAGTGACTGAAAGAGCCGGCTACCGGCTCCTCGACGATCATTTCGCCCAACTGGCGCATGATCAGAAAGGCGATGAACCCCGCGATTGCATAGCCCAGAATCATCGACGGTCCGGCTGACTTGAGCACACCGGCCGAGCCCAGGAACAGTCCTGTACCAATCGCCCCGCCCAGGGCAATCAACTGAATATGACGATTCTTCAACCCCCGCTTGAGCGTGCCCTGTTGCAAGATTTCGTCCGCCATCTCGTTCCCTTCTGGTGGTTGTTGTCAGGCATGGTTTTAAGGCTCAGATATTACTCTCGGTAAATTTTTCGTAATACAGGCAAACGCTTTCCATGGCGTGGATTTGCAACCAGTTTTTGATCGACTCGACCATTGGCGGCGGCCCGCAGACGTACATATCGACGGGCGCATCGCGCAGTGCTGCGGTATCGAAATGCTCGGCAATGTAGCCGCGCTTTCCCGTCCATTGCGCCGTCGGGTTACTGACCACCTCGGTGTAGCACAACCCTGGAATACGTTCGGCATACGCCTCAATGCGTGCTCGCTCGCACAGGTCTGCCGGGTCTCGCACGCCGTAATACAAATGCACCGGTTGCTGGCATCCACGCTGGGCCAGCTCGTCGAGCATGCCGAGAAAGGCGGAAAGCCCTGTGCCGCCGGCCACCAAAACCAAGGGTTTGACGACGTGACGAAGATAGAACGCGCCCAGCGGTGCTTCCAGTTCAATGGCGTCGCCGACTTGGCAGCGGTCGCGTATGTAGTTGCTCATCACTCCGTCCGGCAGCAGTCGAATCAGGAACTGCAACTGATTGTGGTCGCTCGGTCGGTTGGCAAACGAGTAGGCGCGCGTGCTCTGCGTGCCGGGTATCCGCAACCTGGCGTATTGTCCCGGCAGAAAGTCCAGAGGGCCTTTCGGGCCCAGGTCCAGGTGAAGAATCGCGGTGCTGGCCGAAACCTGGCTCACGCTCGTCACGTTACCCTTCAGTTGTGCAGGGCCTGGGGCGTTGCACAGGCTGGAGGCGAAATCAAAATAAAACGCGGCGTCAGACGTCACACGTGTCTGGCAGGTGAGCATTTTGCGTTGCAGCAGGTCTTGGCTCGAAAGCGCTTCTTCATCCACATAGTCCTGGCTGTACTCGCCTGATTCGCAACGGCCCTGGCAGGTTCCGCAGACGCCTTCGCGGCAGTCCAGGGGAATGTTGATGCCGTTGCGCAGGGCGGCGTCGAGCAGTATTTCGTTGGGTTGTACGGGAAAAAATAGCGTTTTACCGTCGGCAAAACTGAACGCGACCTTGTGACTCATGCCCCGGTCTCCATGGTGTCAGAGGTGGTAGAAATCGAGCACCGAGTTGATGGTGTCGTTGAGCAGCAGGACATGCTTGCGGGTAATCAGCCAATTGCCGGCGTGGGGCGTTAGGTGATACGTCGCGCGGCCGTAGAACTGTTCGCTGGTGGCCAGGCGATAGAACAAGGTATGCCAGTTCAGATGCACCTCCAGGTCGCCGCTTCCAAGTTCGCCGATCCGCACATTGTTGATCAGGTGCAGGGTGCGCGGCATCGGCGTCGAAGAAGCCGATTTGCCTGTGCGTAAACGGAACACGCGGTCTTCCAGTCCGGAGCGGTTGGGGTAATAGATCAGCGACATTTCGCGCTTGGGGTCCTGGGTGTAGACGTGCTCCGAGTCCCATTGCGGCAAGTGGAACTCACTGTGCTCGTCGAACAGCTGGAGGTAGGCGTCCCATTCTTGAGCGTCGCACAGCGCAGACATCCGATAGAAAAACTGCTCAATTTGGTACTGCAATTGCGCATTCATGGTCACACCTCACGCAGCTTCAAGGATTTCGCTTCCAGGCCGTCGAGCAGAAACTTCTGCCAGTTGCTGTGCTGGTTGACGTAAAGCCCTTCGTGAGTGAATTCGGTGCCGGTCATGGCGGGGTCAATACCGATCGACTCGCTGTTGGGCGTGGCCCCGGTTGCCCATTGGTGACTGCCGCGAGAAATATCGCTCCAGCGTTCCAGGCGCGCCTGGAATCCACGCTGAGCTTCGCGAAACTCCACCAGGTCGTCGGGTGTGCCGAGTCCCGAAACGTTGAAGAAGTCTTCAAACTGACGAATACGGTTTTCGCGGTCCGCCGCCGATTCGTTTTTAACCCCGAGGCACTGGCTGATGATTTCGGTTTTGTTCCAGGCTATCGGGCGGATGATGCGTAATTGCGAGCTGATCTGATCGAGGAAAAACAGGCTGGGGTAAATGTTCAGATTGCGCAGGCGATGCATCATCCATTCGGCTTTTTGCTGGCCGTGTTCTTCGATCAGGCGCGGCATGATGGTGGCGTAGCCAGAGCGTACCGACGGGTTTGGCATGTCACTGAACAACAGGCTGTGGCCGTTATCGAAGGCAAACCAGCCGTCATCGGTATTGGCGTCGCCAGCGCCGAGCTTGCTGTAGTCCAGCGTGGTGCCGTTTGGCGTGCCGTTCTCACTGTTGACGTGCTGGCGGTGCTGCACGGTGGCCACGTAGTTGTAATGCACGGTACTCACGTGATAACCGTCCAGGCCGTTTTCGTTTTGCAGTTTCCAGTTGCCGTCGTAGGTGTAAGCCGACTTGCCGGGTAGCACTTCCAGCTCGCCGGTCGGCGACTGGGCCACCATCATGTCGAAGAACACCTTGGCATCGCCCAGGAAATCTTCGAGGCTGTTGTCGCCGTGTACGTCGAGGCTGATGAAGACAAACCCCTTGTAGCTCTGGATGCGCGCCTTTTTCAGGCCCCGAGTGGCTTTGTCGAACCCTTCAGGGTATTCGCCGGGCGCCTTGACCTTGACCAGGCGGCCATCGCTTTTGTAGCACCAGGCATGAAACGGACAGGTGAAGGTCGATTGATTGCCCTTGCCCACGCGGGTCAAGGTCGTGCCGCGATGCTGACAGGCGTTGATCAATGCGTTGAGCTGGCCGTCGCCGTCGCGGGTAATGATCATCGGTTGGCGGCCGGCGCGCATTGTCACGAAGTCGTGGTTATGGGCCAGTTCGCTTTCATGGCAAGCGTAGATCCAGTTCTTCTCGAAAATCAGCTCCATCTCCAGATCGAACAACGGCGGCTCGGTGAATATGTCCCGGGCGATCCGGAACACGCCGTCTACCGGACGAAAGTCCAGGCAGCCTTCAATAAACGCTTTCCACTGCTCGACGCTTTTTTCGCCATTCATGGGGGGTGTCCCTTTTTTATTCAAGCCAATCGGTTGCGTCCATTAGAGAGAGCGGGACGGGCAGGGGTCTATCCGGTTTGTCGGCGAAGGCAGTCCGCAAAGTGTGCGGTAACACCTCGGTGTCGAACTGGGCAGCAGCGACTCATCCCATGCCCTCAGTGACCAACGGCTGCACCTGTTTGCAGCAATCAGGTACTGTCTGACGGGGCATCGACCGCTATTGAGGGCGGTTCGGGGCATTCGAACGACGGCTTTATCCGCTTAGTCGGTGATGACTATCCACTGGGTGGGCACAGTCGTTTTGCGGCTTGAAACTTGCTGTCTTCAAGCCGAATACGCGCCGTCAGAGCGCTGTAGAAAATATTGCCGTGGGTGCGCCGTGATGAGTAGCAAAGCTGATCCGCAGTGTCGCGATATTCGTATTGATCGCTATGACCTCGAAGGTGCGAGGACCTGGATGTCCGGTATCTGCGGGCCGCATCGACTCGTGACGACCACCCCCGAGCGGATCCGCTTTCATCACAGCGCCAATGTGTTCAAGTCGATGGCCACGACGCTGGGCACCATCGAGTACGGCACCGATGTCACCGTCGATATCGAAGACGCCGAACACTTCAGCAGTTACAGCCTGAGCCTGCCCTTGGTGGGCGAGCAGGAGTTGAGCAAGAACGGCAACGTGTTGAAGTCCAACCGCGATCAAGGGGTGATCATTTCCCCGAATGAAAACCAGATGCTGGCGATCTCCGGCGACTGTCGCAAAGTTCAGGTGGTGATTACCCGAGCGGCCATGAGTGAGTCTCTGGAAGGCCTGTTGCAGCGACCGCTAAACGAGCCGCTGCGTTTCGAGTCGGTGATGGATGCCGTGGATGGGGCGTCGGCATCGTGGTGGCGCATGGCGCGGTATTTCATCGCCGAGCTGGAGCGCAGCAGCGAGCTGTTTGAGCAGGTGGCGTTCACCCGGGATGTTGAAAGCGCCTTGATCAAAGGCTTGATCCTTGCGCAGCCGAACAATTATTCCGAAGCGTTGCGGGACGTGTTGGGCGTTAAGTTGCCGCATTACCTGATCAGGGCCAGGCAATACATTCACGAAAACGCCCGTGAAACTCTGCACTTGGAGGACATCGAGGCCGCCGCCGGGGTTTCCCGTTTCAAGTTGTTCGAGGCGTTCAAGAAATACTTTGCCCTGTCACCGATGGTCTATCTGAAAAAGTACCGTCTGAACGCCGTTCGCCAGGACATCCTTGAACACGGTTCTGCGCGTAACATTTCCGAAATCGCCATGGGATGGGGCTTCACGCACCTCGGGCGTTTTTCTGCCGAGTACCGCAAAGTGTTCGACGAGTCCCCCAGCACGACCTTGCAGCGGAACGAGGCCCGACGTATGCGCGGATTTTGAAGCGCGCGGCGCGCTTCACTTACGCACCACCAGATCCAGTAACGCGTCCTTTTCCTTGATTTTTTGCAGGACGATTTCAGAGCGAATATCGGTGACCCCCGCCGTGCGATTGAGCTGGTTGACGATGAAGTCGGAGAAGTGTTTGAGGTTGCGCGCCTGCACCCGCAACACGTAGTTGCTTGCACCGGTAATCACATACGCGGTGACCACCTCCGGCCACAGTTGGACCTTTTTGATAAATGTCTCATGCCAGTCCTCGACGTCCTGTCGCAATGACACATGGACGATGGCTTCCAGTTCAATGCCCAACTGCTCGGCATTCAGCACGGCGCGATAGCCGGTGATGACGCCCTCGCTTTCCAGCAGCCTTAAACGCCGTAGACAGGCCGAAGGTGACAGGGCGACTTTCTCCGCCAATTCCTGATTGCTGATACGGCCATCCTGTTGCAGGTGATGCAGGATTCGCAGGTCTGTCGCGTCGAGAATCATGGTTGGAATAAATCCGTGTTTATTGGCGTTGTATTCGAATTTCCTGCGAGATAACTACTATATGACCGTTCACTTTGCACGAAACTTCTCCAAAGCTTCGTCCATTATTCACTCACCGAGAGGGGCCGGATAACACCTTGGCGAGCGTGCTGGTCCCCGTCTCGACTCGATTATCGCGATCTGCCGGACGGCTCATCAGTCAACCCACAGGACATTCAACGATGACAAGAAACGATTGCCTGACGCTGGATGCGCAAGACGCGTTGGCGCCCCTGCGCCAGCAGTTTGCACTCCCCGAAGGGGTGATTTATCTCGACGGTAACTCACTGGGCGCACGCCCGGTTGCTGCATTGGCGCGGGCTCAGGCCGTGATCGCCGAGGAGTGGGGCAACGGCCTGATTCGCAGTTGGAATAGCGCCGGCTGGCTCGACCTGCCAGAGCGTTTGGGCAATCGACTGGCGCGGCTGATCGGTGCGCGTGAGGGTGAAGTGGTGGTGACCGATACCACCTCAATCAACCTGTTCAAGGTGCTCAGTGCCGCCCTGCGCGTGCAAGCCACACGGTCGCCGACGCGGCGAGTGATCGTCAGTGAAACCAGCAATTTTCCAACCGATCTGTACATCGCCGAAGGGTTGGCCGAGATGCTGCAACAGGGTTACAGCGTGCGCCTCGTCGACAGTCCACAGGCGCTGTCGCAAGCGATTGACCAAGACACTGCGGTGGTCATGCTCACCCACGTCAACTACAAGACAGGCTACATGCACGACATGCAGGCCCTGACTGCGTTGACCCACGAGTGTGGTGCGCTGGCGATCTGGGACTTGGCGCATTCTGCCGGCGCGGTGCCGATTGACCTGCACCAGGCCGACGCCGATTACGCCATCGGCTGCACCTACAAATACCTCAATGGCGGTCCCGGTTCGCAGGCGTTTGTCTGGGTTTCGCCGACACTGTGTGATTTGGTGAAGCAGCCCTTGTCGGGGTGGTTCGGCCATTCGCGGCAGTTCGCCATGGCGTCGCGCTACGAGCCGAGCAGCGGCATCGCTCGTTACCTGTGCGGCACCCAGCCGATTACTTCATTGGCGATGGTTGAGTGCGGGCTGGACATTTTCGACCAGACCGACATGGCCAGCCTGCGCCGTAAATCCCTGGCCTTGACCGACCTGTTTATCCAACTCGTCGAGCAGCGTTGCGGCGCTCATGAATTGACCCTGATCACCCCGCGCGAACATGCCCGGCGTGGCAGTCATGTCAGCTTCGAGCATGCCCAAGGCTATGCGGTGATTCAGGCGCTGATCGCCAGGGGCGTGATCGGTGACTACCGCGAGCCGCAGATCATGCGCTTCGGTTTCACCCCGCTGTATACGAGCTTCACCGAGGTCTGGGACGCGGTGCAGATCCTGGGCGATATTTTCGATCAGAAAACCTGGTCCGAGGCGCAATTCCAGGTCCGCCACAGCGTCACCTGAACCGCTGGCAAAACCCGCCATGCAGACGACGTGCTCTCTTTAACAAAAAAAATAGTCAGAGGACATAACAATGACCGATACCACCGGTTTTGAAACCATCTCCAAACGTGAGCATGGCCTCAAGCGCCAGCTGACGTCGGGTCAGATGAGCATGATCGCCATTGGCGGTGCGATTGGCACCGGGCTATTCATGGGCAGCGCTTACGCCATTGGTTACGCGGGGCCGAGCGTGCTGCTCAGCTACGCCATCGGCGCGCTGATCACTCTGTTGTTGATGGGGTGTCTGGCGGAAATGACCGTGGCCCATTCAACCTCGGGGTCGTTCGGTGCTTATGCCGAATTTTATGTCAGCCCACTGGCTGGGTTTCTGGTGCGCTATGCCTATTGGACGGCGATTGTGCTGGCGGTAGGTACGGAAGTGACGGCCGTGGCGATGTACATGAAGTACTGGTTTTCCAATGTGCCGGAGTGGGTGTGGATCGTCTCTTTTTCGAGCATTTTGGTGGTGCTCAACGCCATCAGCGTGAAGACGTTTGGCACCTTTGAGTATTGGTTTTCGACCATCAAGATCGCAGCGATTGTCGGTTTTATCATCTTGGCGGTGTACGTGGTATTTGGCTCCGGCAACGCGCAATACGGCGTGCATAACTACACCGCCTACGGTGGTTTTTTTCCGAAGGGGCTGCAAGGCATGTGGGTCGCGGTGATCGTGTCCATCTTCAGCTACCTGAGCGTGGAAATGATCGCGGTGGCGGCGGGTGAGGCAAAGGACCCGGAGCTGGCAGTGAAGAAGGCCTTTCGCGCGACCATCGTGCGGCTGGTGGTGTTTTACCTGCTGACCCTCGCGCTGATGTTGGCGATTGTGCCGTGGGTTCAGGCCAGTCATGCTCAGAGCCCGTTCGTGACGGTCATGCAAACCATCGGTATTCCCGGCGCGACCGGGGTGATGAACTTCGTGATTCTGATCGCGGCGTTATCGGCCATGAACAGTCAGCTCTACATCACCACGCGCATGATGTTCAGTTTGTCCCGAGGCGGCTATGCCCCCCAATCGATGGGCGTACTGAGCAAGAGCGGGATCCCGCTGAATGCCTTGCTCCTGTCGAGTTCAGGGATTGCCCTGGCGACCTTGCTCAATATCCTTTACCCGGAAAGTTCGTTCACCTTGATGATGGCAATCTCTATGTTCGGCGCCATTTTCACGTGGTTCATGATTTTTCTGACGCACTACTGTTTCCGTCGTTACCACCAGCGTAACGGCGAGCGGACGCTGTCTTTCCGCATGCGTTTTTTTCCGTACACCACATTGTTGGGCATGGTGCTGATGGGCGCGGTGATGATTACCACGTACTTCACCGACGCCTTCAAACTGACCCTGGTTTTCGGGCTGCCGTTCTTGTTGGTCCTGACCTTTGTCTACGCTGTCTTTTTTAGAAAAGCCAAGAGGGTCGTGGCGTTGAGTCCGTTGCCAAAGGTTTAGACACGAGAAGGCCGTAGGCCGGTCGGTGGTTTTCAAGGGTCGCCGAGCCGGCATTTTTCTGGACGGGTCTTGGCGTGCCGGATGACGCCTTGTCGTTCACTTATCAAACCTCTCTCGCATTAAGCATCGGCCCAAATCTTTGGTAACAATCGCCTGTTGATTCGTGCGTTTTAGTCAAATCAATAGTGCGACTTCAGCGCTTACTCCGCGCAACACGGATCGATACGCTGGCGCCATCGAATTCCAGTGATGTGAGACCTTCAATGAAAAAAGTCCTGTTGCTCAATGGCGGCAAAAAATTCGCCCACTCCGATGGCCGCTATAACGCCACCCTGCACCACACCGCCCTGAGTGTGCTGGACCGTGGTGGTGTCGATGTCAAAACCACCTTCATCGACGAAGGCTACGACGTTGCTGAAGAGGTGGCCAAATTTCTCTGGGCCGACGTGATCATTTATCAGATGCCCGGTTGGTGGATGGGGACGCCCTGGACCGTCAAAAAATACGTCGATGAAGTCTTCACTGAGGGGCACGGTAGCCTCTACGCCAGCGACGGCCGCACTCGTTCCGATGCGTCGCAAAAATATGGCAGCGGTGGCTTATTGCAAGGCAAGCACTACATGCTGTCCCTGACCTGGAACGCGCCGCAGCAAGCTTTCGACGACCCGGCCGATTTCTTCGACGCCAAAGGGGTGGACACCGTGTATTTTCCGTTCCATAAAGCCAACGCTTTTCTGGGCATGACCGGTTTACCGACCTTCCTGTGTGTGGACGTGATGAAACGCCCAAACATCGACGCTGATGTGGTGCGTTATGAACGGCATTTGGCTGAGGTGTTTAGCCTCAAGGCGTAACCCTCGGCTACTATCGAAAGCCGGCGTTCTTCACCTTAAGTGGTGAAGGATGCCGTTCACCACTCAAGGTTTACCGCCGGGCTATCGATAAGAGGACACACGTGAAAGCCAGATCCGATGAGTTGCAGGTTTTCGTCTGCGTGATTGAATGCGGATCGATTTCTGCGGCGGCCGAGCAGGTCGGCCAAACGCCGTCGGCAATCAGCCGCACCCTGTCGCGGCTGGAGGCCAAGCTCGACACCACGCTGATCAACCGCACAACGCGGCGCATGGACCTGACCGAGGAAGGCAAATACTTTTTCGAACAGGCCAAGCTGATTCTCAATCAGATGCACGCACTTGAAGAACGCTTGAGTTCACGACAACAAACCCCGTCCGGCCGTCTGCGAATCAACGCTGCCGCGCCCTTTATGCTGCATGCCATCGTGCCGTACATCGACGAGTTTCGCCGTCTCTACCCGCACATTCAACTGGAGCTCAACAGCAACGATTTGATTATTGATCTGCTGGAACAAAGCACTGACATCGCCATTCGCATCGGCGCACTGGCCGACTCGACGCTGCATGCTCGATCGCTGGGTTGCAGCCCTCTGCACATGCTGGCTAGCCCGTCTTACCTTGAGCAACACGGCACGCCTACCGCCGTCGCCGACCTGAGTCAGCACACGTTACTGGGGTTTACTCACAACGATGGCCTCAATCAGTGGCCGTTGCGTCATGCCCACGGTGATCGCTGGCCGATCAGTGCGGCGATCCACGCCTCCAGCGGCGAGACGGTGCGTCACCTGGCGCTGGCAGGTCAAGGGATTGCCTGCCTGTCGCATTTCATGACCATCGACGATATACGCGCCGGTCGCCTGCACGTGCTGCTGGCGGATTTCAACAGCGGTTATCGCCAGCCAATCAATGCGGTGTATTACCGAAATTCACAGCTTGCCCTGCGAATTCAATGCTTCCTGGACTTCATCCAGGGAAAATTGGCGGCTTACGCGATGTCGGATTTTCAGCCTGACTCATGATCGCTCCACGCTCGGTCACTCGTTTGTCGCGTCAGTGAAGGTGGGCGGTTGGCGCTCCCGTAAACCGGGCGGTTGCAGTACCTATCTAATTTTTAATTTAATTTATGAGAACTCTTTCAAAATTTACTACTAGGCTTATGGGCGAATAAACACTATTTGCTCCGATAGTTGGACAGTGCATTATTCGCAGTAAAGGTTCTGCTGGCGCAATGAATGGGTCAGCGGTTGAATACCATGGAGTTATGTATGCAAAAGGAATTTGCAATGGCCACACGCACTCTTGATGTCTTTTATATAAGGCATGTCTCTGGCGACCGCTATGACGTCGCGTCCTCACCCGCTATGACATTCGGCATTGATGCCTGATAGGTACTGATAGGCCCTGATTAGCGCTATTCACTCTTCGAGTGTCGGCACTGTGATCACTAAAAATGGCAAGAACAAGGAGTTGTTATGATCATTTTAGGCATTACAAACAATGACTTATCGGGTGCGTGCCTGGTGCGCGACGGTGAGATTCTGTCGGCGGTCAGTGAAGAGCGTTTTACCCGGATAAAAGATCATAGGGTCTGGCCGGAAAAATCCATTGAGTTTGTATTAAACCAGGCCGGCGTGTCGCTGGAAGATGTCAGTTATGTTGCATATGGGTGGCATTCAGGTTTCAACGCCGATAAACATCTTCAGTTGTACTTCGATCGAATTGTTGAAGAGGTTAAGCATAATCCGCAAGGCCTCGGGCAATTCCGCCAGCGTATAACCGACGAAATAAACAACGATAAAGAAAAAAGAGCGGAGTTCGAGCACTATATTGCAGCCAATGGTTTGAACGGCAAGGCTTATTATATTGACCATCATGAATGTCATGCGCTGGGGGCTTATGTCTGTTCGCCGTTTGACGAGGCGTTGACCCTGACGTGTGATGGCCGTGGTGATTTCCAGTCACTGACCATGACCTGGTACAGCCCGACAGAAAGCACGGTATTGCAGCGGGAAACCAGCATCGACAGCCTGGGCTATTTTTACGGGCGAATGACTCATGTGCTGGGTTACAAACCCAACCGCCATGAAGGTAAGGTCACGGGCCTGGCGGCGTTTGGCGATCCGCAAAAGCTGCTGGGCGTCATGCAACAGATGATTCGCTTTGAAGACGGTCGCATCAAAGCCTGTTGTGGCGATTGGTTCTTGCCGTCCTACCACCACTACAGCGAACCGTTGCACCGTGTGTTCTCCCAGGAAACTCCCGAGGACATTGCCGCCGCCGTGCAACGCCATACCGAAGACCTGCTGGTCGCAACGGTGAGCCATCACCTGGCGCAACGTGGCAGCGCCAACTTGTGCCTGGCCGGTGGTGTGTTTGGCAATGTGAAACTCAATCAGCGCCTGCGTGAAATCCCAGGCATCAACAACGTCTATGTGTTGCCGTGCATGGGCGATGGAGGCCTGGCACTGGCGGCGGCCGTCGGTGCGGCCTACCTTGAAAACGGAACCCGCTTCAAGAACCCGGTGATGACCCTTGGTCCTGATTCGCGAAGCGTGTCCCAGAACATTAACCTCATCAACCGCGACTACCCTGAACTGGGCTATCACACCCCTTCGAACATCATCGATGTGCTGACCGACGCGCTAGTCGAGAATCAGGTGCTGGGCATGTTCAAGGGCAAGATGGAATTCGGGCCGCGCTCGCTGTGCAACCGCAGCATCATTTATCACGCGCAGGACGCCGAGGTGAACGATTGGCTGAACAAACGCATGCACCGCACGGAGTTCATGCCGTTTGGCCCGGTGACGGCTATTGAGCAGGCCGCTGCGTGCTATGTGGGCTGGGCGCCCGATCAGGTGGCGGCCGATACCATGACCATGACCTATGACTGCCATCCGCAATTTCGCGAGTCGAGCCCGGCGGTGGTCCACGTCGATGGCACCGCCCGGCCGCAGATCATCCGGCCGCAAACGGACAATTTCATGCACCGCTTGTTGAACGCCTGGCACGCCAGGACTGGCCAGTCGGCTTTGATCAACACCTCGTTCAACCGCCACGAAGAGCCCATTGTGTGTTCGTCCCAGGACGCACTGGATGCGCTGAAAGAGGGAATGGTCGATCTGGTGGTGATGAGCGAGTCGCTGATTGTCTGGCGCAAAGGCAAAAACAGCTTTACCCAGCAACGCTTCGAATAATGGAATGACGGTTTTCCAGGGCTCCTTGTGAGCCCTGCTTTGGAGCTCTTTTTTGGAGTGTCGAGCGTATGGTTAACGCATGTACCTGATCTTTTTCGGCTTCTTTGCGGCAGAAGGGATCATCTATCCGTTCTGGCCAACCTGGCTCGATTCGCTGGGTTTCAGCGCCAGTCAGATTGGCTTGCTGATTGCTGCGGCCTACTGGCCTCAGGTATTGACCGGTGTGTTCATTACCTACGTCGCCGACTGGCGGGTGGACCAACTGCGCCTGGCCGCGTTTCTCGGGTTCTCGGCCGCGTTCTGTACGTTGCTGTTTTATTTCATGCCGGCCCATTTATGGGTGTTTGTGGGCTTGAGCACCTTGTTCGGCGGCCTGTGGATGGTGGTGTTGCCCTTGTCCGAGGCCTACCTGCTCAAGCGTGACAAGCACGCGTTACAGAACTATGGGTGGGTCAGGGCAGTAGGGTCTTCAGCGTTTATTTTGACCTCGACACTCGGCGGCTTGTTGTTCGCGCAGTTCGGTCAATCCTGGGTGCCCATCGTGATTGCGGGCAGCATGTTGATGACGGCCGTGGCATGTTTGCGTTTGAAGCGCCGCGTTGGCCGGAACGGTTTGCAAACGGTCAGCCACCGCGCTAAACGACCTGACTGGAGGGCGCTGCTTGAGCGCAAACCCTTGCTGCTCGCCATTGCCGCGGCCAGCTTCATCCAGTTGAGTCACACCTTGTACTTTTCCACGGCCTCGATTGGCTGGGGGGTGAAGGGCTACTCGTCGGCGTACATCGGGGGCTTCTGGTCGGTGGCGGTGATAGCAGAAATCACCTACTTCGCGCTGTCGAATAAAGTCCTGTCGGTTTACTCGCCATTGTCTATCGTGATGTTTTCCAGTGTGTGCGCAGCGGCGCGCTGGGCGTTCTTTTCCGACAGCGATGCGATGTCCGTAATCGTGTTCGGGCAATGCCTGCACGCCCTGAGTTTTGCGGCGTATCACTCGGCGATCATGCGCTTGATTCGGGATCATGCGCCCGAGGGGATTCAGGTGTTCACCCAAGGCGTTTATTACTCCCTCGCCGTAGCCTTGCCCATGGGACTGGCCACGCCGTTTGCCGGGTATTTGTATGAGACACAACCGCAATGGTCGTACTACGTGATGGCTTTGTTTGCCTTGATAGGCACAGGGCTGGCGTTGATTGCTCATCAGGGGATGCGAAATACAACTCATGACACAACGAACCTTTACCGCCGTCTGCTTTGACATGGACGGCGTGCTTATCCAGTCTCGCGAGGTCATTGAATGTGCCTGGACCACCGTTGCCCGGCACTACGGTGTGGCCGTCGATCAGGCCTTTATTCGCGAACATATCCACGGTCGCCCGGGCGGCTACACCTTGCAGGCTCTGTTTGGTCAATTCGGCGAACAGCAGCGTCAGGTGATCAAGCGAGAAGTAGATGCCATTGAACAAGTCTCGGCGTGCGCGCTGACGCCCGGCGTGGCTACGCTCATCGCGCAACTGCAAGACGCGGCGGTGCCGCTGGCGTTGGTGACCAGCAGTTGGCGCGAGCGTGTCGAGCATGTCTTGCATCAGCATGACCTGAAGTCAGCCTTCGACAGTATTGTCTGCCGGGATGACGTGCGCAGCGGTAAACCGGCGCCCGACGCTTATCGGTTGGCGGCCGCGCAGTTGCAGCGTCATAGCGATGAATGCCTGGTATTCGAAGACTCATTGAGCGGCGTGCAGGCGGCGATCAGCAGCGGTGCGCTGTGTGTTGGTATTGGCGATGACCTGACGCTGACCGCGCACGGTGCGTCTGGGGTCTATGCGGATTTCGGTGCGTTGCCGGTCTCGATGACGAATACCAAGGCACACGTCTATGACCGCGACGGGCTGTTTATCGGCGTGCCGCTGCCATTCCGGGACGCTCGCTCATGACGCCGACACTGCAACACGCGACCGTTCTTTGGGAGTTCCTCGGTTCGGGGCGCATGCACCGTTCCTGTGAGCTGATTGTCGTCTGCGGTTCCTACGACTTGCGGGTCTGTGATTACGCCTGCGAGTTACTGAAACAGGGCGTGGCGCCGCATCTTTTATTTACCGGTAACACTGGAAACTGGACCCGGCACCTGTGGCAAAGAACTGAAGCCGATGTGTTTGCGCAGCGGGCGCTGGCGCTCGGCGTTTCGGCCGACCAATTCACCCTGGAGTCGCGTGCCACTAACTTTGCCGAAAACATCGCTTATGCCCGAACGCTGTTTCCCGATGTGCAGCGAGCGACATTCCTGACCAAACCCAACGCTATCCGGCGCGTTGCCCTGACCTTGCCGATTCAGTGGCCGGGGCTTGACGCCTGCGTGGACTCGCCGTCGTTCGAGTTTCCCGGACAGGTGAGCAACCTGATCGGGGTCTTGGGCCTGATCGACGAAATGGTCGGGGATGTACACCGAATCATGGTTTACCCTTCGCTGGGCTTCCAGGTTGAGCAAGCGATACCGGACGAGGTGCTGGGGGCTTGGCGTTACCTGATAGAGCAAGGTTTTGACCACCATTTGATCAAAGGTAAAAGCTGATGCCTGAGCCGAGGCGGCAGCGTTTTTTGCCGCAGGGAGACTGACGTGCAGTACGACACATTGATCCGCAATGCCCTGATCATTGATGGAACTAACGCGCCTGGCTATCGCGCCGATCTGGCCATCCACAATGGCCGTATCGAGTGCATCGGCGACCTACGCACCGCCCACGCTGCTGAGGACATCGACGCGGCGGGTCGGGTGTTGGCGCCGGGTTTCATTGATGTACACACCCACGACGACACGGCGGTCATCCGTCAGCCGCAAATGCTGCCCAAGCTCAGTCAGGGCGTCACTACCGTGATTGTCGGCAACTGTGGGATCAGCGCGTCGCCGGTCAGTTTGCGCGGCGATCCGCCAGACCCGATGAACCTGCTCGGCAGCGCGGCAGCATTTGTTTACCCACGGTTCAGCGACTACCGAGCGGCCGTCGAAGCGGCCCATACGACGCTGAATGTCGCGGCGCTGGTAGGCCATACGGCGTTGCGCAGCAATCACCTCGACGATCTGTTTCGCAGCGCCACCGCCACTGAAATCGCCGCGATGCGCGAGCAGTTGCGTGAAAGCCTGGCGGCCGGCGCCTTGGGTTTATCCACAGGCCTGGCCTACGCCAGCGCGTTTTCAGCGTCCACCGATGAAGTCATGCAGTTAACCGAGGAACTGACGGCGTTCGGCGCGGTGTACACCACGCATTTGCGCAGCGAGTTCGAGCCGGTACTGGACGCCATGGACGAGGCCTTCCAGATCGGTCGCCACGCGCAAGTACCGGTGATTATTTCCCACCTCAAGTGCGCCGGCGTCGGCAATTGGGGGCGCAGTCCACAATTGCTGGCAGCCCTCGAATCGGCTGCGAAAACTCACCCGGTAGGCTGCGACTGTTATCCCTATGCCGCGAGTTCTTCGACCCTGGACCTCAAACAAGTCACCGCTGCCCACCGCATCACCATCACCTGGTCTACGCCACACGCGCAGATGGGCGGGCGTGACCTGATCGACATCGCTGGCGAGTGGGGCTTATCCCTGCTGGATGCCGCTCGCCGTCTACAACCGGCGGGTGCGGTGTATTACGGCATGGACGAAGCGGATGTGCGCAGAATCTTAGCTCACCCGTTAACCATGGTCGGCTCTGACGGACTGCCAGAAGACCCGTTCCCGCACCCGCGCTTATGGGGCGCGTTCCCACGGGTACTTGGGTATTTCAGCCGTGATGTCGGTCTTTTTCCGCTGCACACCGCCGTGTACAAAATGACTGGGCTCTCGGCGGCGCGATTCGGCTTGAAGGCGCGTGGCGAAATCCGTACAGGCCATTGGGCCGACCTGGTGTTGTTTGATCCGGCGACCATTCGCGACGTGGCGGATTTCCACGACCCACAACGGGCGGCGGAGGGCATTGACGGGGTGTGGGTCAACGGTGTCCTGAGTTACCGCGACGGGCAGGCCAGCGGTCACCGCGCTGGGCGTTTTTTGGCGCGGGGAGGGGACTTGCGTCAGGGCTTTCATTGATTGGATTATCAATCTTTTGATCGACCTCTCACCTTGGTACGGGGAGATTAAAGAAAGCCGTCTTCAAGCCGAAGCGCTTACATCCAGCCCCTCTGCATGGGCCTTTTCAGTCAAGGAGCAACCTAATGAGCTTCGGTAAAACGACCCCTATCCTGCGGATTTTCGATGAGGCCAAGGCTGTGGCGTTCTACGTCGACTTTCTGGGGTTCACGATCGATTGGCAGCATCGTTTCGAAGCCAACTTCCCGTTGTACCTGCAAGTCTCTCGCGGCGACTGCGTGCTGCACCTGTCAGAGCACCATGGCGACAGCACGCCGGGTTCGGCGTTGCGCATCGAAACCGATCAACTGGAAATGTTCCAGCAGCAATTGCTGGCTAAGGATTACCCGTTCGCCCACCCACAGATCAAGGCCATGCCCTGGGGTAGCCAGGACATGACGGTGATCGATCCGTTTGGCAATCGGTTGGTATTTACCAACGCGATTAGCGTTTGATGCCTTTCAACCGATTGGGGGGGTAAGGTCTGACCCGTGTCAGACCTTGAAGTGACTGACCATCTGCTGCAACTGACTGCCCAACCGCGCCAGTTCAACACTGGATGCGGCGGTTTCGTCGCTGGCGGCGGCGGTCTGTTCGGACACGTCGCGCACGTTGACGATGCTGCGGCTGATTTCTTCGGCGACGGCGCTTTGCTGCTCGGCGGCCGCGGCGATCTGCTGGTTCATCGCCTGAATGTTAGACACCGTGCGGGTGATATTTTCCAGTGACACACCGGCCTTGCGGGTCAGGGCGACGCTGCTGTCGGTCAGGGTGCGGCTGTTGTTCATCACCGCCGATACGTGTTGGGTACCATTTTGCAGACCGGCCACCAGGCCTTCGATCTCCTCGGTGGATTTCTGTGTGCGCTGCGCCAGTCCGCGGACTTCGTCAGCTACCACGGCGAAGCCACGACCGGCTTCACCGGCACGTGCCGCTTCAATTGCTGCGTTCAGCGCCAACAGGTTGGTTTGCTCGGCTACAGCCTTGATCACGTCCATAACGCTGCCGATCTTGTCACTTTCTTTTTGCAGCACGCTCATGGCTTCGGTGGAGCGGGCCACTTCAATGGCCAAGCGCTCGATTTGGGCAATCGCTTCGTTGACTACCTTGTCACCTTCGCGAGCCTGCCCGTCTGCATCGGCCGCCGCTCGGGAGGCTTCTTCGGCGTTACGCGCGACTTCTTGCACAGTGGCTGTCATCTCGTGCATCGCGGTGGCGACCTGATCGGTTTCAATTTTCTGGCTATTGACCCCGGCGCTGGTCTGCTCGGTGACGGCCGACAACTCTTCGGCGGCGCTGGCAATCTGGGTGACGCCATCGCGGATGCCGCTGATCAAGTCGCGCAGGGTGACACCCATACGGCCGATGCCTTGCTGCAACACGCCGAGTTCGTCGCGGCGAGTGACTTTGACGTCTTGGGACAGGTCGCCACCAGCGATACGCTCGACCACTGTCATGGTGTCGCGCAGCGGACCGGTGATCTGCCGGGTGATGACGATGGCGGCAATCACGCCCACCAACAGCGCCAGCAGCGTGCTGATCAATTGCAGGGTGCGGGCCTGGGCACTTTCAGCGTCACGACGGTCGAGTTGGAATTGATACAACTGATCGCTCAGGGTAACGATGGTATTGCCTTGGTCGGTCATTTCCTTGCGTGCCTGCACCGCATCGTTGCTGGCGTTTTCGTAAGCCAGCAAGGCGCTGCGGTAGTTGCCGAGGGCGGTTTCCAGCTGACGCAGGGCATCTTGCTGGGTGTCAGAGAATTGCACGTTCAGTGGTTTGAGCTGGGCGATGGCCAAATCCAGTTGAGCAATCGCTTTTTGTTCATTCTCGGGGGTGGTGTTGCCGGTGTAGCCGCGCACTTCGTAGCGCGCCAGCATGAATGCTTCTTTGGCGGCGGTGATCGACTGGAACTGCTCGAAGCGCTGATCGCTCGGAGGCATTTGCTGCACGCGGGTATTGATGGTGTTGATCATCGTGCTGGCGGCTTCGGCGTTCGCACCCATGGCATCGCGGGCGCCGTTACCGGTGCGGTAGGCGCTACGCATTTTGTTCAGCGAGGCCTGATAAGCGGCGATGGTCGCGGCTTGATCCTTGAGCATTTTGACGTTTTCAGGGTTTTTGAAGCTGCCCAGCAGCGCAGTTTGCTGAGCCACAAAACCGTCGAGGGTGGTTTGCACATTTTGTGCGGCGGTCTCGTCGCCGTTGGTCAGCATGTATTGCAGGCGTACCACGCGCAGCTTGGTCAGGCTGGCGTTGAGCTGGGTGATGTCGCTCATCCAGTTACTGCGGTCAATCAGCCCACCAAGGCTTGTCCAGCCTGTCAGGGCGAGGACGCAAGTCAGTGCCAGGACCAGGCCAAATCCCAGGCCCAGTTTCAGGTTTACACTGATATTGCCGAACCAGCTATTCATCACAATTCCTCCAGGAACGTTGTGTTTCTTTATCTTCAGTTGGCTGGAAGATTGTTTTTTTAAGTGCCAGCAAGGTATGTCGCAAACCTGTATCGGCAGCAATCTCTAGAGCTGAAAGGTTTTTGTAAGACTAGTCATGTAACAAAGTGTGAGAGGGATTAAGCTTTTTTTCACATGGGTTTCACTTGCCGCCGACGCATGCCTTTCTAAGCTCGGCGCCCTGAATAAAACAGGCGGCGTGCCGTCGAGGCATTTGATATGGAATTGAAGCTGAATTTTTTCGGTGTGAAACGCTCGATTGACCTGCGCCCTTATGCCCGTTATCAAACGGCCGCCGTGGTCCTGGCGGCAACGATGCTGGTCGTGCCGCTGACCCTCTGGCTGCTACGGCCGGCAGCGGTCCCGGACCTGGCCCACGGCAATGTCACCGGAGCACAGGCGTTACTGTCGGGCTGGGCCAAGGGCGACATGATCGTGCTCGTGCGCCACGTTGAGCGCTGCGATCATTCCACAGCGGCCTGCCTGAGCGGCAACGACGGCATCACTGATCGCTCGCGCGGCGTCGCGGTGGCTGTCGGTGCCCATTTCGAACGTTTGGGCCTGACCAGAGCGGACATCTACAACAGCCCGATCAAGCGTGCGGCGCAAACGGCCGGCTATATGTTCGGCAACGTCGGGGCCGGCGAAGACTGGTTGATCAATTGCAAAGGCAGCATGCTGAGCGACGCCTTGGCGCACAAAGTGGCCGGGCGCAATTTGATTCTGGTCACGCACAGCGAATGCATGGTGCAACTGGAAAAAGACCTTAAGTTGCGTACAGAAATCCCTGGGTACGGCGCCTCGTTATTTATGTCCGCGCAAAACCCTGATGCACCGAAGATGCTCGGCTTTATCGAGGCGGCTGACTGGCGTTCGGTGTCCACCCAATAAGTGCCTGAAACGAAAAAACCCGCCAGTTCCCAAGGGAGTGGCGGGTTTTTTGTTGCCTGCTCACGGGCGGTGCGGCGACCGGCCCGGTGAGCAAGCCTGCGGCGACTTACTGCCCGACGAAGTAGTAAGTCTGTCGTCCTATCAGGATGGTGTTGAGTACCTTCAGCGGCGCAGCAGGTTCTTTTTCGCCGCCCATGACCGCCACATTGGACGGTGATGCGCTCAGAAACTCATGCAGTTGCGCCTCAGTGTCCAGCCCTTTGATCACTCGCTGCAGGTAGAACACGCTGGCGCCGCCCACCCGCTCATCGGCCTGGAACAGCGCGACTTGCTGTCCGTTGCTTTGCAGTGTGTGAATTTGTTCGGTCAGCGGCAGGAAGGACAACTGGCGATCAGCCCTGGGCTGGGCCCACTGTGCGGCGCTCAGGTAGCTGGCGATCACCACGACCAGCACACCGGTGGCAATACCGTTACGGTGCCTGGCAATGCTGCCGATCCAGGTCGATACGCCTTCGCGAGCTTTCAACCGTTCGAACAGGACGGCCGCATATTCGGCGGCGATCACTGCGGCTGCCGGCGTCATGGACATTAGATACACCGTGCGTTTGCTGGAGGCGAGCGTCAGCATGACGAACTGCGCGAGTATCCACACGGTGAAAAACAGCAAGTAACGATTGGCCATTAGGCTTTTGCGAAAGTGCCACAGCCCCAGGTACACCAAAATGTTCCAGGGCAGGAATGCTTCCGGCAGTTTGGCCAGGTAGTAGTAGAACGGTTCGTAATGCCCCGCCTCGACGAATGAACCGCTGAAGCGTCCGACGCTGTTGGTCAGCAACACTTCACCCACGGCGTGGGCGCCGCCGCGTTGATACAGCACGACGAGCCAGATCAGCAGAGGAATCAGCCCCGCCAGCGTCAACAGGCCAGGTCGCAGCCAGTCGCCGACTTTCAAGCGCTTGTCCATCAGGCTTTCGGCCAGCAGAAACGCGAAGATCACCACCCCCGGCATCGCCAGACCCAACACGCCTTTACTCAACGTCGCGATGGCTATACCGGCCATAAACAGCAACGCATTGCCTACCGTCGAATGCTTCTGGCCCTGAAAAAACGCCAGCAGCGCCATGGTCACGCCCAGCGCGAGCAAGGCATCTTCACCGACCCCGCGCACGTTGCTCCAGTAACTGGCCATGGTTGCCAACAGAATCCCGGCTGTCCAGGCAATCGCTTTCGGTCGGCCGAAGCGGCGCAACATGGCGTACAACACCATCACACTGAACAGTCCGGCAAATGCCGACGCCAACCGCACGGCCCACGGTGTGCCGCCAAACACCCGGATCGCCCCGGCATCAAGCCACAGGCTCAAGGGGGGTTTTTCCAGAAAGGGCGCGCCGAACAAACGTGGCGTTACCCAATCGTCGTTCAGGTGCATTTCCATGGCGATCCCGGCGACCCGGGCTTCAGTGGAGCCTTGCAGTTGATGATTACCAAGAGCGAAAAAGAACAGCAAACAGGCAAGCACAAATAACAACAACGGGGCAGGACGCGACATAAGGTTCTGGCTACCGAAGAAAAAGGGGTTGTGGAGAAAAATGCTGCAAAAAGTATACGGGGTCAATTCTTAACAAAGTGTGAACAACGGATGTGATCTAGTGGCGTGTAACGGTGACCTTTTTAAAAGTACCTGCTGGCAATGCCAAGCGAGACCTCCGATTGAAACACATCATTTCCTCATCACGTGTGGCAAAGCGTTTTGTGTTCAAAAAAAGGATGCGCCGGGCCGCCATCGCTGTGGTCCTTCTGCTGTTAACCGGTGGTGCGGCAGGTTACTGGATGCTGACGCCACCACCGCCTTATGTTCCTTTAAGCGGTCTCGACCCTTCGCAGGTGTCGATGATCGCCTTGGGTGACCAGGGCAGCGGCAATCTCCAACAGTGGCGCGTAGGGCGTGCGATGGAGCGGGTGGCGGACAACGAAGGTCGGTTGGACATGGTGGTGTTGCTGGGCGACAACTTCTACGGCAAGCCGCTGACCAGTACCGACGACCCGAGCTGGCAACTGAAATTTGAGCGTGTCTATTGGGGAAAGTGGTTGAGTCGAGTGCCGTTTTACGCGGTGCTGGGCAATCATGACTATCCGCTGTCGCAGCAGGTTGAGCTTCAATACGGCCAACAGCGCAAAGGCTCTGGCCGCTGGCAGATGCCGAGCAACTTCTACGTCAAGGATTTTGGCAGTGTCGAGGGGCGTCCGCTGGTGCGAATGGTGTTCCTCGATACATCGGCCCCCCGTGAAACGCTGCCACAGCAAATCGAGTGGCTCGATCAGGCCTTCCAGGCGCCTGGCCCGGCCCCGGTATGGCGAATCGTTGCCGCTCATCACCCCGTGCGCAATCAGGGGGAACACGTAGAAGACTCAGCACTGGTCGCCGCGCTGTTACCGGCACTTGAACGTAACAAGGTGGATGTGTATTTGGCCGGACATGATCACAACCAACAATTGTTGTTGCGTGCAGCGGAGCCGGCCTGGGTGATTTCCGGGGCCGGAGGGCAAAAACTGAATGCCACGCGTGCCGGCTCCTTGGGCACCTCGTTTGCCACCTCGCGAGCGGGGTTTGCCAAACTCGACCTGAGTGTCAGTCAGCTGCGGCTCGCGTACTACGACGACCAGGGAAATCAGGAAACCAGCTATCGCTGGGCCAGAGACTGTCAATGGATGGCACAGGGATGCTTGTTGCCGGAGGTCGCGAGTTCGGTTGTCTCGCCATAAATAGAATGCGCAACGGTCAATGGAGGCCTGGGGCGTGATTGACGAGTGCGGTCAGCACGTGGTCCTGCCAGCGTCCGGCGATGTGCAGGTAAGCTTTGGCGTAGCCCTCGGGCTCGAAACCCAGGCGCTCCAGCAATCGCGCACTGCGTTCGTTACCAGGAATGTAGTTGGCCATAATCCGGTGCAATTGCTGTTCCTCGAACATGTAGCAAATACCCACCTCCAGGGCTTCTTGCATCAAGCCTTGGCCTTGGTGGGACTTCGCGATGTGATAACCGAGATAGCAGGCCTGAAACACTCCGCGAGTGATACCGCTGAACGTGCAGGCGCCGATCATCTGGCCGTCGCCCGGTGCCAGCAGTGCGAAATTCACCGCCAGGCCCGCCTCGAAAGCGCTGGCCTGTATTTCCAGGCGCGGGCGGATTTGCTCAGGGCTGTAGTAGTCGGCGGCCCGAATCGGCAACCACGGGGCGAGATGTTCCTCGTTTTGCAGGTAGAAGTCGCTTTCCAGCATCGCTTGGCTGGGGGCGAGCACCGCCAGCGTCAGGCGTTTGGAGGGGAGGGACAACAGCGGCATGGTGTGCTCCGTTTCTCGGCAGTACAGGGCGCCAGGGCAGGATTAGCCCGCCAGCATTCCCCAGAACATCGCAATGACGGCAAGGGCCATTGCGATGGAACAACTCCATCCTAGAATCCTCAGCCTGATGTGAATGACGAATGTGCCCATGATGGCGGTGTTGGATGCCATCAGCATCATGATGAACATGATGGGCACCGCCATGACGCAGTTGATGACCGCGCTCCAGAGCAGCGCTTTGATCGGATCGATCGGGGCGAAGCAGATCAGCACGCCGAGCAACGTCGCCGCCGTAATGATGCCGTAGAACTGTTTAGCCGTTTTCGGTTCGTCTGCGAGGCTATTTTTCCATTGGAAAGCGCCCGCCATGGCATAGGCCGCAGAGCCAGCCAGCACCGGAATGGCCAACAAACCCGTGCCGATGATGCCCGCACTGAACAGCCAGAACGCAAACTCACCGGCAATAGGGCGCAGCGCTCTGGCGGCTTCTGCTGAGGTCTGAATTTGCGTCATACCCTGTAAGTTCAAGGTGAGTGCGGTGGTCAGCATGATGAAAAAGGCAATGATATTGGAAAACCCCATGCCGATTAGCGTGTCGCTTTTTATTCGACTGAAGTTGGACGGTGCCTGGTCAGGCGCTTCGATCAAAGGCTTCGCACCAGGGCACGCCTCCATCTCTTCGATTTCTTGCGAGGCTTGCCAGAAAAACAGGTAGGGGCTGATGGTGGTGCCAAAAACGGCCACGAGCATGGTGATGTACTCAGGTTTCCAGGAGAGTGCGGGCCATACCGTGCGGTATGCGACCTCGGCCCAGGGAATATGCACCGCAAACAAGGTGCCTACGTAGGCGAGCAGTACCAGCGTCAGCCATTTGAGGACGCGCACGTAGCGGTTGTAAGGAATAAAGACTTGCAGCAACACCGAGACTACGCCAAAGCCCACCGCGTACAGATGCGCCGGGCCGCCGATCAGCAATTTCAGGGCATCACCCATCGCGGCAATGTCGGCGGCGATGTTGACGATATTGGCGATCAGCAACAACGCGACAATGCCTAGTAGAAATGGCTGGGGGTAATGACGGCGGATATTGGTCGCGAGTCCATGACCGCTGACCCGACCGATTCGGGCGCTGATCATCTGGATGCCGACCATCAGCGGAAACGTCAGGAACAAGGTCCAGAGGGTATTCAAACCAAATTGCGCACCGGCTTGGGAATACGTCGCGATGCCGCTTGGGTCATCGTCCGCAGCGCCTGTTATCAGGCCGGGACCGAGTTTTTTAAGCCAGGTCGTGCGGGTGTCTACCGAGAGGCTAGCGTCCGGGGCATCAGTCTTCATGGGCGTTGCTTCGACACGGCGGCGCAGCGCCACGCATCACAGTGACGGGCGTGAGTCGAGAACAGTTTCAAGAAATACCCAGAACAGGCATGGCTGAGGGCCTCAGGATGTGGCGGGCAAAAAAAAGCCCGCGGGAGCGCGGGCAAACCATAGTTTCTTGAATGAGCGAGCGCAATTTAACGTTTCGTGAAAGGCTCTGCGGTGAAGAAAAGTTCATCTGTGCCCCTGATGCCTGGTTTAGAGGCTTTGTTTTAGGTCAATGATCCGCCGCTGTGTCGAAGGTGCCGCTCAAAGAACCCATCACTGAGCGATGGGGGGGCGCCAGTCCACGTGTATGAAGTGTAGAAGAAGACCGGCCAAACTCTACGGCAGGTTAGTCGAGGCGCGGACGGGGGCGTCCGCTGTTGAGCGGTGCCTAGGAGTCGCGCGAGGAAAAACCTGCCGTCGACCTACGAATGCGACGACTCAGTGGCAGATGGGCTTGACCACCGAATCGGGCGATTCGAGATTTTCCAGCGCCCGGTTGATCAACATTTCGGCCAGTACGGCCAACTGCTTGATCGCCAATGCCACGTTGCGATGCGAACCTTCGAGCTGATCGGCCAGACCGGTGGTCATGACGTTGAGGGAGGCCAAGGATTCGCTGGCGTGAGCGAGGAGGGTAGGCGTGTCGATATCGGGGATGACGGTGAAAATCTGGTTCATTGGATTGGACAGTTTCGCGGCGCGCCGACGAGCGCCGACAGCGCACTGGCTGGTTTTGGGCCGAGGCGTTGGATCGACGTCTCCTGACGCTGAAAGGATTGGATTTTCAAGTGGTTTTGGGTAGGGCTTTTTCATGGAGGAACTCCGGAGGTGTAGGGACCCCTAGGCTTTTCGGACTGTTAAAACTGCCCGCCGGGTTGTAGCAAAGAACGGAGGTTAACCCTCATCAATAAGGGTCGCTAGTTCATGAAAGCCGATACGTTGTGCGGGAAATTTCCTAGGACGTTTCGTCGGCGCTAATGCACGTTGCAGTTAACCGTCTCTGCCTTGTTCCAGGGCTGTCGAAAGAAATCCGTCCCCGCTCGGCACACGAAGCTACGCTGTAATTTCTGCCTGATCTCCATGGAGAACAAACGATGTTGCGACTTAATCAGCATGTTCGGTTGTTCTCCCTCGGCGTGTTTGTCGGTTTTATGGCTACCCCCGTAGTGGCGTCAGAAACGCCCCCGGCTCCCGCGGCCCAGATTCAGTTGGAGCCCAAAGCGCTGGATATTCTGAAAGCCATGAGTGCGAAGTTAGCGGGCACTCAGGGAATGAGCTTCAAAGCCGTCACCACCTACGAAAAACCCAGCCGACTGGGACCGCCCCTGGCCTATAGCACGTTGGCTCTGGTCATTGTGCAGCGGCCTGATCGTTTGCGTGTGTTGACCTCGGGAGATGGGCCAGCGACCGACTTTTACTACAACGGCAAACAAGCCTACGCTTTCGCTCCGAAAGAAAACCTGCTGGCGCAGGCAGAGGCTCCAGACACCATTGATGCAACCCTCGAAGCCGCCTATCAGCGGGCGGCCATCTATTTCCCGTTCACTGATGTGATCGTTTCCGATCCCTACAAGGATTTGGCTCGTGATATGCGCTTGGCCTTTTACATCGGTCAGTCCACGGTGGTGGGTGATACCACGACGGATGTGATTGCCTACGCCAATGACAACGTGTTCGTACAAGCCTGGATTGGCACGAAGGACAAGCTTCCGCGCATGCTGCGAGCGGTGTTCCGAGATGACCCAAGCCAATCCCGGCATCAGGTGGCGTTCAGCGACTGGAAACTGGCTTCGGATTTATCAGCGAATTTCTTCCAGCCTGAGCATATCGACAAGGCACAGCGGATCCAGTTTGCCGCACCGCCGGACATGCGCGTCCTGGATGCAGAAAAACAACCGGTGGCCACCCCCTGAGCGAGGCTTGAACCATGAGCAAACGACTACTGAAAGTGACGGGGGCGTTGGTCGCGGTGCTGACGTGCAATCAAGCGGCCGCCTGGTCCCATGCCTCCAGTTACGGGCATTCATCGGGTGGCGGTGGTTCCTGGAGCCACTCAGGTGATTACAGCTCTGCCTCTGGCGGCAGTGGAAGCTGGAAAGGACAGGATAACCGCGGCGGTACGGCCTCGGGCGGCAGCGGCAGTTGGAATGGCTCTGGCGCTCGTGGAGGTTCAGCTTCCGGCGGAGGGGGAAGCTGGAGTGGCAATGACGAACATGGAGGAACAGCCTCCGGGGGCGCAGGTGCGTGGCACGGTACCGGCGCGCAAGGAGGAACCGCTTCGGGTGGCGAGGGCGCGTGGCACGCCTCCGGCGAAAATGGTGCCTCTGCCGCCGGGTATCATGCGAATGGCAACGGTGCGACGACTTACCACCCGACCGCCACGAGCACCAGCTATTACCATCCCCCCACCGCAGTGATTGCCAGCAGCGGTTGTTACAACTGTGGATATAACAGCGGTGTCAGTCCTGCCGCAGCGGCAGTCGGTGGTGTGGTCGTCGGCGCGGCCGTGGCCTCTGCGGCCAGTGCGAACGCTAGCAACAATGCCTATGGCGCCGGCTACAACGCCGCGATGGCGGCCTCCGCGGCGCCGACCATGCCGATGGGGTCGACGTTTGTCAGTCTTCCCAGCGGATGTGGGCTACGGAGTGTTTCGGCCGGCACCTTCTATCAATGCGGTAACTCCTGGGTGCGACCGGCTTACGGGGCCAATGGGGTTTTCTACACGGTCGTGCCTATGCCGCATTAATAGTGGAGGCGCTACAGGCTGTGGGAAAAATGACGTATTGCTGTGCTGTGAAGGCAACTGGAGAACCCCGCTCACGCAGGACTCACCAGCCTTTTGCCGTGTGCCAGAGCGATTACGCTTTAGTGTTGATGATCTCGCCGGTTATCTGCCCGTTGCCATTCACCACACCGGTCTTCGGTGCTGCTGTGGTTGCGGGTTGATGGTGTTGCTTTTGCATCAAACGCTGCGCCTGATGATCACCCTGCCCCGCCTCTTGAGCGGTTTGCGCGGCAGTCTCGGTCGCTTCTTTCAGGGCTGCTGCAACACTGCTTGCCGCGGTAGCGGTAGCAGGGGTTGAGGCAGTGCTCTCACTGGCTTTCGCCTGTGGCTGACGTTGGGCAGAACTTTGCCCATTGATCAGCACTGGATTTGAAGCTGATACGGCTCCGATGGACATAGGTAACTCCTGAATGAGTGGATTACACGTGCGTTTTAGTCATTGCAATGACGACAACGTTACCCATCAAGTCCCTGTTCTCAGGACTGCTTTGCGTACCCTCCTCGATATCAACCCATAGCAGCGCCTAGAGTAAGTCCGCAGTTGTCGAGCCTCTGTCGGATAAAGGTGAAAGCTTCGTGGTTTAGGAGGCAAGGGCTACTTCGATCAGCTTTGGATCCCACGTGTGTTCGTTCAGGAAGGTGCTGGCCACTGAACACAAGCCGTGGCTGTTTCAACCCCATGTCGGCGGTCTGGCTGTTGAAGTGAGTGAGCGGATTTCTGTTTGCCGAAAACACGTATGCCTAGAGTGCTGTGGGCGGGAGTGCAGAAAGGCCAACATCATGCACTCGATCGCTGCGCCCTGAGTTTTCTCTCGAATGATGGCGATGTGCCTTTTGGTCCGGTTTTTTTCTAGTATGCTGCCGACCTTTTGATAACTGCATTCGCGCGACGCCTTTCTGCTTCAGGCCTTGCGTGGAGTGTCATTCTGTTGTCGCTGATTGAAAATCGCGCGCATAACGCGCGATCTTCACTTTCTTGATTTTTGGACGGAACTGGTATTTTTATTGCGAAGGATGCGTCATCACAGCGTTAACACTCCGTGTATCGACGTGAATTAATATGCCCTCCGGAAAGGGGGTAGGCATACTGATCTAACGACCCGGTGCTGCGAACATGCTCAGCATGTTAGTGGTGAGTTATTCTTCTCAGGCAATTATTAGCGAGCTTTCTATAATGAAGCAATCTCGACGGTTAATTATACTTGCGTTTGGCTTAATGCTTTGTGGGAGCCAGGCTTATGCCGACACTACGGTGCGCGAGCAGCAGGTCTTACTGCCGATCGAGATCGACTCCCATGTTGAGAAAGTTGAAGCTTTGATCGTCCGTCCCGTAAAAGAAGGGAAGTTCCCCATCGCTTTGATTATTAATGGGTCGGCTCCAGCATCTCCTTCAGACGTGCATGCTTACTGGCTTGCACATATTGCTCACGATTTTGCACATCGCGGCTGGCTTGCCGCGTCGATTGTATGGCCTGGGTATGGTCACTCGACGGGAGTTTTCAGGGGTGAAGCAGGAAACTGCGCTGAGCCCAATGTGGCCCAATTTCTCGATGTACATGGAAAAGAGCTGGGCGCCACATTGGCAACACTCCGCGAGCGTCCAGATGTTGACCCTTCCTTGGCACTGGGTGTGGGGATTTCTATAGGCGGAGCGTCCATGCTCGATTTGGCCGCTCAGCCAGATCGTCCTTTGGCAGCAGTCATCAACATATCAGGCGGAGTTTACTACCACAAACATGTCGGTACTCCTGAATCTAACTGCTCGTTATTTCAAGCAGATCTAGTACGAAACTTTACGAAATTTGGCAAGGACAACCCAACGCCAACACTTTGGATCTACGCCGAAAATGATCCGCTTTTTCGTCCTGATCTAGTCGAGCGGATGGTCACCGGCTATCGGTCTCAGGGCGGTGATGCGGACTTTGTGTTGCTTCCTCCTTTTGGCAGCAATGGGCACACACTTTATCAACGAGATGCCAATCCGCTTCTGAAGCCTCACATCGAAGATTTCCTTAGACATCACCGGTTTCCTGCAATGGACGATACCGCATTAACGCCGCTGTTTTCAAAGCTAGTGCCCGAAGACCGTGAGGGCGCTGAGGCTTATCTTAAAAGCGTTACGGAGAAAGCTATGGCAATGTCCAAGGAGAGCAGCAGTATCTTCTACAGCTACGGCGCGCGCTCAATCAAGACCGCGCGACACCAGGCTCTTAGTCATTGTCGCAGTGCAACTGGTAAGGCCTGTCGAATCGTTGCGGAAAACATGGAATTGATAAATGGTTGGAAAAATATAGTGAACTCATCCAATAAATAGCAAGCTATATGGTACGGCGGTTATAGAAGTTCGATACACGGTGATGATCGACTCGGTGCGGAAGTTCGGTACGGGCAGAACTCGGCCAAGCTGCAGTCAGATCAAGGATCTCTTCGGACTGTTAATATAAGCACAAATTAGAGTTAGTATTTTATATTTTATGTTTTTTGAAAAGCAGGGAGCTTCTATGTCGTTCGATGCGTTTATGCCTGCATATATCGTCACTGTCTTTCCCATTCCGTGAGGTGTAAGTGAAAGAGTATAATAGTCTTATCACCTGTATGCTTGATCTAAGTACGGCTATAGGTCCGATTTGTCAACCCGAGCAAAAGTTTGATTTGGTCTGTTCGTAGAATATCTAAGCAGATTGGAGAGATATCATGCCGGAGTGCTTGACGGCTGGTGATTGGTGAAGGAGTCGGTTGCATCTCGGGGACGGTCGTAAATCGTTTCCGCGACTAGATGGTAATACCTTGAACTGCGTGGCCTTTGGCTACGCAAAAATCGTTGAGGTGCGGGAATTATAAGAGCGTAAGCGACAGATATATATGAAAAAATATCCAGTCTTTCCTACCGTCAAGCGGCGAGAAACTAAGAGATTACAAGTTTGCTCGCAAAGTGCAGCGTTCCTGATCAGGATCGGAATCTTTCAGGACGTAGTGCCATGATGGATAAGCGAGGGGAGGGGGTTCAGATTATCTTAGACAGTAGTGAGCGCTTGTCTGGTATTCGTCCGATATATAGGCTCGTAGATGAGTCTGAATTACTATTAATAATTAATTCCGCTGTTGTTGATGTTGTAGTGGTCAACTAATCCCGGACACGACGTTAAGTTTTTCTTCGGCCCGAGCTGGCGCCAGCCCACCGTTGAATTGATGGGATCGAATCCAGTTGTAGCGATGCATCAAGAATTGACTGATATCGCGCTGGGCTTCTTGAGCCGTTCGGTAACCCGTGGTCGGTATCCACATCGAACTCTCGATTCAAGATGTTCGGGATATCCAACCGTTCAACCGTCGCTCGTTTATAGGCATGTGATCCGGGCTGTTTACTGACGAGGTCAAGCTCGCGCATTAGGCTGCGCACTTTGAATCGTCCGAGCTGCTCACCGTCTTCGCGCAGCATCGACAAGATGCTGCGGCTACCCGCAGCACTGCGACTTTGCGTGAACAGTTCATTGACCCGACTGCGCAGCCGAAGCCGCTCAACGTCCGGAGTCCGGCGCCTGAGACGTTGGGCGTAATAACACGAGCGAGTGACTTCAAACACCTTGTACAGCCAATCAACCGTAAGCGCTCCATGAACCCCACCAGACTCAAGGTGGATGACGCGCTTAGCTAGGTGAGACCGGCGAGCAGTTCCAAGGCCACAAGGCTTCGTAATCCTCTACTGCTGTCGCCATTGGCAGACGTTCTAGTGCGTGGCGCAGCCACGCATAAGGCTCCTGGCCGTTGGCTTTGGCAGTCTCGACCAGGCTAGCGGTACTGACAAAATCAAATTCCACACCCATCTTCGCGCAGAGGGTTATCCGTTCCTGGTGCTGATGGGCGCCGGGGATTGGTGGCATTTGCGCAGTGACGGCGCTGGCGGGTGGCTTCCTGTAGGGAGGTTCGACAGCACGGCCTTGGGGCGTCCAGTCTTTGAAACCACCGTCATATTCAGTCCTGTGGGATACGGTGCGCTGAGTAGTTCGGTTTTTCAGCGCGCTGAATGGCCATGGCTGTGGGATCACGCCCAGCAATCAGGAATGTTGACTACTGAATCTGGCCGGGTAGGCGCTGAAGGTGGTTGGACCGCCGGGGACGGAGTCGCGACGTTTAGAGGGCCGGAGGCGCGAGGCGAGTTCCTGCGGGTCTTGTCCGAAACCCGACCAAGTGTTGACGTGAGCCGAGTGGCAGGCAGCTCTCAGGCTGCAACCAGGGTCGCCAGTTCGCCCAGTCAGACCGGCACCTCCTTACCATCCAGTAACCAGTTGGAGGAGTCCGAGGACCCTCCTATTTTGCTGGGCTCCATGTATGTGACACCCACTACATCGTCAATTTCGGCGATTACTGCCTATAGAGTTCGTGCCCGCAACATTGCATACCCTGGCCGAATCAAACTCATCTGAGGGATACCCATGCCTAGTTACCTTATTGACACCAATCAGGCTCTGAGCGGGCCTGTGGAGCTCCCGATAGTTCCTGGCTTGGGGCGTTTACTGCCTGGGAATGCCGTGGAACTCGCCGATGAACTGCAAGACCCTGCTGTCGGGCACGCATGGGCCTTGGTGGACGGCGCGCCGCTGCAACTTCAAGACTTCCGGGGAACGGTATATCGGACGAATACAGGGGCTGCCTTGATCTGGAATGAACTCGGCGAGCTACCGCAGGGACTGACCACAAGCGAGCGGCCTGGACCCTATCACCTATGGGTAAAGGGGAAATGGATGCTGGACGCGTCCGCTGAGACCGCTGGTCTGGCCAAGCAGGCATTGGAACAGCGTACAGCCCTCATGGTGCAGGCGACCGTCGCCATCGCGCCGCTGCTGGATGCAGTGGAGCTGGACATGGCTACGGAAGAGGAACGGACGCGGTACGAGGCGTGGCGACGCTATCGGGTGCTGCTTAATCGAGTAGAACTTCAGGACGGGTTCCCACGGGCCATTGAGTGGCCCGTGATTCCCGCTTAGGCGTGGTGCCAACCAAATCGCGAAAATGAAGCGGCTCAAACCGCGCCATGAATGCCAAACATCCCGCTAGACGGTGCCAAATACGGCGCGCGCTTACAGTAGTTTGAGCGCGCATGAGAAGTACTCCATGACACCTTTTGGTATTCCCAAGATTAGCGCCGGGTAGCCGGGAATACCACCTGGGATACCAAGCTGTCTGGAACTCCAAAAACCTCGTTGGCCCCCAGAAGCGCTGGAAACCCTTGATTTCACTGGATTTCAGGCACAAAAAAAGACGCCCGTGGACGTCTTTAGATGATGAAGTGGTGGAGCCGGGGGGATTTGAACCCCCGTCCGCCAGTACTCCGCTGTCGGTACTACATGCGTAGCCGTGTCTATTAAGTTAACCCTCAGCGACCCGACTGGCAGGGTGCATTGGGCGAGTTGTGTAAGTTTTAGCCGCTTCGTCCACAACGTACTGCACGGCGATTCTGTTCTATATGACAATCACTTTGGGTTTACAGACATCCCCTGATGATTGCTGGACCCGAAGGTACCAGGAGGGAAGGGCTAAGGCTGCTTACGCAGCGAGAGCGTATTCCCCGTAGGTTTCGTCATTGGCAACTATAAGAAGTTGCAACAGTGGATTTACGAGTTCTGTTACCAACTCGGCATGCACCTAAAGTTTCGCAACCGGCGTCGAATCCTAAACGGCCCCGAGCCCATTGCTCTGTACATCTTGATGAGCAACAAGCCTGCGCAGTGTACGCCAACTGGGCTCAGAAGGCCAACGGGAAGGTTGGCCATTGCTCATTACTGATGCAATTGGTCGGCGAGGGACAGCGCCTGAGTGGCATCACTGACGCATTTGTCGTTGTCATGTTTAGCCGCGGCAGCCTCAGCACTGGCCTGCATACGCTTGACCTCCATGGTGATGTTGTCTGATGTGGCGGGCAGTGAAGAGACCTTATTTCGTAGCTCTTGCACTTTGGCAGTGCAGAGGTTGTTGTCTGCAGCAAACACGGGAGAAGCCAACAGTGCAGCGCAAATGAACAGGCCACCAAGTGCGGTACGTTCCATGAGTATCTCCTTGAGCGAAGGGGCTCTGCGCTGCCGAATGGGCGGGCGGCGCTGCCGAGATTGGTAATGAGTGACTTGAAACCGGTTGAATTAAATGACTACGGCGATGCACAGGAATTCGGTTGTTTTTTTAAAGGGCGATGAAATCGCCTTACACCAATCTGGCTTGAGTGACTCTGTCCACCAGATAGACCAGCCCATGGTAATCAATCCCACCGTGCAGCGTCAGACCGATCTCACAGGTTCGGCTGGTGGAAATCCCTTCACTGCATTGCTGCACCGCATTCTTTAGCGTTCGCAGTGAATGTGCATTCAACTCCGGGGTCGAGAACCCCTTGTCGCCGGCGAATCCGCAGCAATGGATTCCCTCAGGAATCACCACGGTTTTGCTGCACTTACGCGCGAGGTCGATCAGCGCCTGGCTCTCTCCGAGGTGTTGAGTGCTGCACGTGACATGCACGGCGATGGGGGCTTCCTGCGGTATGAAATCCAGCCGATCCATCAAATATGTTCGGATAAAACGCACCGGGTCGTATACGTCCAGTCGAACGTCACCCAGGTCCTGAACCAAGCGCAAGGTGCAGGGGCTGGTGTCGCAATAAATCGGGTCGAGGCCGCCACGACTGGCGTGCAGCAAGGCGCCAATCAGTTCCTGGCGTTTGTGTTCGGCCTGTTCGGGGTAGCCCTTGGAGGCGAAGGGCTGACCACAGCAGAGGTTGTCTTGATTGTCTGGAAAGACTACCTGGTAACCGGCCTTTTCCAGCAGCCCACGGGTTTTATCGTACAGCGAGCTTTGCTCTTTATCGTCCGCCGCGGGGCCCATGACCCGCGAGACGCAGGCCGCGAGGTACACCACCCTGGGGCGTTCGTCTGACACGCTTGGGCTGAAGCGAATGGCTTTTTCCGGCTGCGGCATGGCATGGGTCCATTGCGGGACCTGTCCCTTGGACAACCGCGTCAGCGTTGCCGAGAGTCTCGCCAAGCGCGGGGCCCCCAGCAGCATCCGTGCCCCGTTGGCGACATGCAGGGTGAAGCGAGCCCCTTGCAGTGCAGTGGCGAAATTTCCCTCAATCCAATTGGCGGTTTTCGTGTGAGTCGCCTTACGGCTCCGGAGCTTTTTCACCAGCTCTCCGGTGTTGATGCCTACGGGGCAACGTTGCGCACACAGACCCGTGGCGGCGCAGGTGTCGATGCCTTGGTATTCATAAGCGGCTTCAAGTTCAGCCGTGTCGATGCCTGCGCGTTTTTTGGCCTGAATGTCACGCCAGATCACAATGCGTTGGCGCGGGCTCAGGGTCAGGTCTTTCGAGGGACAGACCGGTTCGCAGAAGCCGCACTCGATGCACTTATCCACAATCTCGTCGGCGGCGGGCAGCGGCTTCAGGTGTTTTAGGTGAATCTGCGGATCTTCGCTGAGCACCACATCCGGGTTAAGAATGCCGTTCGGGTCGAGTAGGCGCTTGAGCTGCCACATCAACTGATAGGCCTCGCTGCCCCATTCCAGTTCGACGAAGGGCGCCATGTTGCGACCAGTGCCATGTTCTGCCTTCAGCGAGCCACCGAACTCCACGGCGACCAGTTGCGCCACGTCGTCCATGAACGCCTGGTAGCGTGCGACTTCTTGCGGGTTGTTGAAGCCTTGGGTGAAGACGAAGTGCAGATTACCTTCAAGCGCGTGTCCGAAAAGGATCGCTTCGTCGTAGTGATGTTTGTCGAACAGTTCGATCAAGCGATTCACACCGGCGGCCAGTTGTTCCACCGGGAAGGTCACGTCTTCGATGATCACTGTGGTGCCGGTTTTACGCACGGCGCCGACGGCGGGGAAGGTGTCTTTGCGGATGGCCCAGAGCCGGGCGTTTTCCACCGGGTCTTCGGTGAAATCGACCTGTTTCTCCACCGGGAACGCGGTCAGGGACGCCATGATCTGCGCCAGTTGTTCGCGCAGTAACGTGGACGAGGCCGCGCGGGATTCGATCAATAGTGCGCAGGCATTATTCGACAGCTGCTGTACGAAATCTGGCATGCCGGGTTTGTCCTGCACCGAGCGCAGGCTGCGGCGGTCCAGCAGTTCCACGGCTGACACCGGTTGGCTTTTCAACACGGTGACGGCGTTGCAGCAGGTCTCCACATCGCGGAATACAATCAGTGCCGTCGCTTTGTTCGGGTGGTCGATCACGGTGTTGTAAGTCACGGCGCTGATGAATCCGAGCGTGCCTTCTGAACCCACCAGCAAGTGACTCAAGATATCCACAGGCTCGTCGAAATCCACCAAGGCATTGAGCGACAGGCCCGTGGTATTTTTCAGGCGGTATTTGTGGCGGATTTTTGCGGCCAATGGGGCATTGGCACGGGTGTCTCGCCCCAGCGTCGCCAGACGTTCCAGCAGCGGGTGGTGGCTATGACGAAACGCCGCAACGCTGGCAGCGTCTTCAGTATCCAGGCAACTGCCATCGGCCAGCACCAGGCGGATACCCGCCAGTGTGTGGTAGGTGTTTTGCGCAGTGCCGCAGCACATGCCGCTGGCGTTATTGGCGACGATGCCGCCGATCTTGCAGGCATTGATCGAGGCCGGGTCGGGGCCGATTTTGCGCCCGAACGGTGCCAGCCATGCGTTGGCTTGCGCGCCGATCACGCCGGGTTGCAGGCGAATTTGTGTGCCTTGGCCGCGGATCTCGCGACCGTTCCAGTCATCCCCCAGCACGATCAGTACGGAATCGCTGATGGCCTGCCCGGACAGACTGGTGCCGGCCGCTCGGAAAGTCACCGGGACTTGATCCCGTTGCGCCAGTTTCAAAAGGGCGATCACTTCGTCTTCGGACTCGACTCGGATCACCAGTCGCGGAATCAGGCGGTAGAAGCTGGCATCGGTGCCAAAGGCCAGCGTCGACAGCGGGTCGTCGAAACGTCGGTTTGGGGGGATCAGTTGCTGCGCATCACGCAGGAAAGCGGTGGGTAGTGTCATTGATCCTCCAGGATCAGCACCACCAGGTCTTTAGGGCCGTGGGCGCCGTAGGCCAGCACTTGTTCGATGTCGGCGGTCTTCGAGGGACCAGAGACCAGCAAGGCGTTGGTTGGCATGCCCTGAGCCCATTCGAATGCTTGCTGCACTTGATAGAAGTTGTCACGAATCTCACTGGCTTTGAGCAGGGCGAAATGCACTGGCGGCACAAGACTCATCAACCGCGGCTCTTCCCGCGTCGGCCAAAGAATCAGACTGCCTGTCGCGGCGATGGCTCCGAGGGTCGTGGTCAGGCTGGCCGGGGTGTCATTAAACAGCTCCGCTTTCCATTCTTCTACTGGGCGGTCGTAGGCTTTGAGCATTGGCAGGCCAGGATTTTTCGACCAGTGCTGAGTGACGCGTTGACCGTGAGGCGTGGTCGGCGCGATTAACAGGTTCGGTAACTGGCGATCTTGCAGTAGTTGCGCCAACAGTTCAGGCCAGGCTTCGCCAGAGGTCAGATGGATTTCGGTGTGTACTGCTTCCATCATTTTGCGCAGTTGAGGGATGCGTTGCTCGGGCGTGTAGGTGTAGGGCGCAGTCACCAGTTCGACGTCGAATTCGTCCGGTACAGGCGTAGTGCCGGTCAGACTTTTACGTAGTTTGGCGATGATGTTTTGCTTGGCGCTCATCAACGATCTCCGTGTTTGGCCAAGTGCTCGCGGGCCATGTCATGCAGTGAGCGGGCAGCAGGTCTGGGGGCGCTGTGGTTTTGTGTCCAGGGGCCGACGTTGCTGGGGGTGAGTGCGCGCAAGCGCGTGGCCACGAAACTGAACAACCGATAGAGCGTCGGCGAACTGTTGAGCTTCGCCCAAGCGTTCCAGATAAAGCGTTCTTTGCGCGAGTACTTGCTGCCCTGGCCACGCATGACCTGATGGGGGCTGTCCGGGGCTTTGACATTCTCTTCCCGTAGGCGTCGCAGCAATGCCGGGATCGGGATTTTTACCGGGCAAACTTCGCCACAGGCACCGCACAGCGATGACGCGCTCGGGTGGTCAGGCACTTTCGCCAGGCCAACCATGTGCGGCGTGATGATTTTTCCGATAGGCCCAGGGTAAACCTCCCCATAGGCGTGACCGCCGATTCGGGTATAGACCGGGCAATGATTCATACAGGCGCCGCAGCGAATGCAGTTCAGGGTTTGACGCAGTTCACTGTCGGCAAAGGCCTGGCTGCGACCGTTGTCGAGCAGCACCAGATGTACTTCACGAGGGCCGTCGAGTTCATGTTCTTTGCGCGGGCCGGAGATCATGTTGACGTAGGTGGTGATCGGCTGGCCAAGGGCCGAGCGGGTCAGGAGCGATAGCAGCGGTACAACGTCTCGCAGGTTTTCAACGACTTTCTCGATGCCGGTGACGGCAATGTGTACTGGCGGCACGGTGGTCGACATCCGCCCGTTGCCTTCGTTTTCTACCAGGAGCAAGGTGCCGGTTTCGGCCACGGCGAAGTTGACACCGGAGACACCGATGTCGGCGTCGAAGAATTTCTGCCGCAAAACCTTGCGACCGATCTGAATGAGTTGGTCAACGTCCTTGGTGTATTCCACACCCAGTTTGTCGTGGAACAAGGACGCGACCTGACCGGCGTTCTTGTGGATCGCCGGCATAATAATGTGTGAAGGCTTCTCGTGGTCGAGCTGGACGATGTACTCGCCCATGTCCGATTCCAGGCATTCAATGCCCTGTTCAGCGAGGACATGGTTCATTTCCATTTCTTCGCTGACCATCGATTTGCCCTTGATCACTTGCCGCCCCTCGTGAGCGCGGATGATCGAGAAGACGATGCTATTGGCTTCGTCCACCGTTTCCGCCCAGTGTACTTTCACACCGTTGCGGGTCAGGTTCTGTTCAAGCTGTTCGAGCAGGTCGGGCAACTTGGATAACGCACGGGCGCGGACAGCATTGCCCAGCGCGCGCAAATGTTCTCTTTCGTGGGCATCGCTGAAGGACGCTGCCCGTTTTGTCATCAGTGAATCCATTGCAGTGCGAAAGTTGTTTCGCAGTTGCGTGTCGGCCAAAGCCTCGTGAGCCCTGGCACGAAAATCTTCTTCTACGGCAACTGTCGGAATCAGCGTGGAAGTATTCACGAAACACCTCCAGTGCGCTGCCAAAGGAAACTGGCCAGATGTTGACCGCGCAACGCTGCCTTCTGCTTTTCCAGCGAACCGTTAATGTTCATCAGGCAACCGCAATCGGCACTGAGTACCTGGTGCGCGCCGGATTCCTTCAATGACCGTGTCTTGTCAGCCACCATCGCGCCCGAAATGTCTGGCATTCGGACGCTGAACGTTCCGCCAAAGCCACAGCATTCACTTTCATGGCTGTGATCGACGCGCTCGACATTGCTCAATTGCGCCAACAACTCTCGCCCGTGCAAGTGCGTATTCATCTCACGCCGCGCCGAACACGAGGTGTGCAACGCTACTTTCACCGGCTCGCCACTGTCCTTGAGCTGCACCTTGCAGACGTACAGCAGAAACTCGGCCAGTTCGTAAGTTCTGGCCGCCAATGCGTGAACGTGTTTCAGCGTGTGCGGCTCGTCCTTGAACAAGTCGGCGTAGTGTTCGCGCAACATGCCTGCGCAAGAGCCGGACGGCACCACTACCGGATAATCTCCAGCAAACAGCGCCAGTTGCGAGCGCGCCACGGTCCTGGCCTGTTCGGTATAACCCGAGGTGTAGGCCGGTTGTCCGCAACAGCTTTGCCCTGGCGGGTATTCGACACGAATGCCTTCGCGCTCCAGCAGATGAATCGCATCCATCCCGGCTTCGGGGTAGAACAAGTCCACCACGCAGGTTCCGAACAGATACACCCGCGACGGTTTTTCGCTGGGGTATTGCCGAGGCTCGGGCAGGGGCGGGGCGACACGGGTCGCATTCGGCACGGCGTTGTAAAAAAGCTCGCTCATCAGGCGTGTCTCTCGGCCGGTTACGCGTCTGTTGAGGCTGCTGAATATAGAGACGGAGGCTTTCAGCAGCCTTACAGACCCGGTTGTTAATAGCTGACGCCGGAATCGGAGTCCAACGTCGGTTTTTTTCGTGTGGCTTGTCGTCGTTATTGCACCAGCATGCCGGTGAACCAATAGGCTTGAGCCAAAGTGATCAGACCGACAATCGTTGCAAAGAATAGGCTGTGCTTAAGGGTGAAACGGAACAGGTCCGATTCCTTGCCTACCAACCCGGTCGCTGCGCAGGCCACGGCGATTGACTGCGGCGAGATCATCTTCCCGGTCACGCCACCGCTGGTGTTTGCCGCTACTAACAACACGTCGCTCACGCCGATCTGGTGTGCGGTGGTGGCTTGCAGCGAACCGAACAGTGCGTTGGACGAGGTATCTGAACCGGTCAAGAACACGCCCAGCCAACCCAGGAAAGGTGAGAAGAACGGGAACGCTGAACCGGTGGCTGCCAGTACCAGGGCCATGGTCGAAGACATGCCGGAGTAGTTGGTGACGAAGGCAAACGCCAGCACCATACCGATCGACAAAATCGGCCAGCGCAGTTCGTAAAGGGTTTCTTTAAAAGTGGTAAGACCTGTTTTGAAGTTGATCTTCAGGATCAGCATCGAAAGTAGCGCGGAAAAGAATATTGCGGTGCCGGTCGCGGAAATCGGATCAAATTTGAACACCGCCGGAAGGGCGGTTGGCGTCGCTACGATGGGGGCGACTTTGATCACCAATTGATCAAGGTGCGGAATGGCAAAGTTGAAGACAGCGCTGTACATCAAACCACCAGCGGCGAACATTGCCTTGAAGGGTTTGAGGGTCCAAATGGTGACAAGTACGGTAAGGATCAGGAACGGTGACCACGCTTTGAAAATTTCGATGAGGCTAAAGGACGACGCCACGCTGGTACGTGGCTGACCGAAACCACCGACGCTGGCGGTGACCGTTGTGCCGGAGGCTGCGCCAGCAATCTGTGCTCCCGCCGTGCGTTTGGGCTGCCAGATTTTTAGAAACAGCGTCAGAGAAATCAGGCTGACCAGCGCCGATGTGATGTCCGGCAACTCCGGGCCGATGAAGTTCGACGTGAAAAATTGGGTGATTGCAAAGCTCAAACCAGCCACCAGTGCTGCTGGCCAGGTTTCCCGAACGCCGCGCAGGCCGTCCATCATGAACACCAGCCAGAACGGCACGAACACTGACAGCAGGGGCAATTGACGGCCCGCCATGGCGCCGATCTTGAATGCGTCGATCCCCGTGACTTGCCCGGCTACGATGATCGGAATACCCAGCGCACCGAAAGCAACCGGTGCGGTATTGGCGATCAAGCACAGGCCTGCGGCAAACAACGGGTTGAAACCGAGTCCTACAAGCAGTGCGGCGGTAATCGCTACCGGCGCGCCGAAACCCGCGGCCCCTTCCAGGAAAGCACCGAAGCAAAAACCGATCAGCAGCACTTGCAGGCGTTGGTCGTCAGTGATCGACAGCACTGAGCTGCGGATCACTTCAAACTGGCCGCTTTTGACTGTCAGCTTGTAGAGGAATACTGCCGCGACGATGATCCAGGCAATCGGCCATAGGCCATAGGCAAAACCATAGCCAGCGGCTGCGAAAGCCATGTCCACCGGCATCTGGAAGGCGAAGATTGCCACGGCAATGGCCAACATCAGCGTGATGCTGCCGGCCACGTGTCCTTTGAGGCGGAACACGGCCAACGCCAGGAAGAAAAATACAACGGGGATAACGGCTGCGAGCGCGGACATGCCGAGGCTGCCGAGCGGGTTGTAGAGCTGTTGCCAGGTTTGCATGTGGGATGGCCCCTAATTATTGTTGGTAGGCACTTGTCAGCGGTTTTGGTTAATTGGTAATACCAATTTACAATCGCTGTTGGCTAGGGTAAAAGCCTTGTGTGGGTTGTGTCAATTTGCCGCCCTAAAACTTTCGTCGAATGAGCGGTGCAGAGCCCATCTGATCTGTTTGATTGACCGGCGTCTGATCGGTGCTGGTGCAGCGTTGATAGGCCAGAATAGAGAGCCCGGCGAGCTGCCGGGATCGTGGAGAATGAGTTATGGGGTTTGATCAAATTCGTCAGCGCCGTTTGTCTGACGATATTGTCGAGCGGCTTGAGGGGATGATTCTTGAGGGCACGCTGAAGTCTGGAGAGCGTCTGCCCGCCGAGCGCGCGCTTGCCGAGCAGTTCGGCGTATCACGGCCTTCGTTACGCGAAGCGATTCAGAAGCTGGCGGCCAAGGGCTTGCTGGTCAGTCGCCAGGGGGGCGGTAATTATGTGGTGGACTCTCTAGGTTCAACATTCAGTGACCCACTGTTGCATTTGCTGGAAAGCAACCCGGAGGCTCAGCGCGATTTGTTAGAGTTTCGCCATACGCTGGAAGCTTCTTGTGCTTACTACGCTGCGTTGCGTGCCACCGATGTCGATCGGGAGCGGCTGACTGTCGCGTTCGAAGAGTTGCAACATTGCTACTCGCGTCACGATGAGGTGAGCCGGGTGGAGGAGGGGGCAGCGGATGCAAAATTCCACTTGGCAATCGCCGAAGCGAGCCACAACGCGGTGTTGTTGCACACGATTCGAGGGTTGTTCGATTTGCTTAAGCGCAATGTCGTGACCAACATCGGTGGCATGTACAAACAACGCTCAGAGACACGCGACATGCTGATCAGTCAGCATCGCGAGTTGTACCTGGCGATTATCGAAGGGCGGGCGGAGCAGGCACGGGAAATTTCCAGTCGGCACATTTTGTATGTGCAGGAAGTACTGGAAGAAGTGCGCCAGGAGGTTCAACGCGTGGCTCGGGCGGAGCGCCGAAAGGGCATGTAGTTAACGACAGCGCGTGCTTTGGCGAGGGAGCAAGCTCCCCCGCACAAGGTCGTGCCAAGGACGAAAAACTACTCTTCCTTGCCCTTGTTTCGCACCGCACGCTGCAACTCGCGACCGGCGTCGCGCTCGCGCTCGGTATCACGCTTGTCGTATTCCTTCTTGCCCTTGCCTAGAGCGATTTCGCACTTGACCATGTGCTTGCTCCAGTACCAGGAGAGGCACACGCAGGCATAGCCTTTTTGCTGCACGGCTGCGGCAAGCTTTTCCAGCTCGCGCCGATTGAGCAGCAATTTTCGAGTGCGGGTCGGATCGGCGATGACGTGGGTACTGGCGGTCATCAGGGGCGTAATGTGACTGCCAAGCAGCCAGGCTTCGCCATCCTTCAGCAGCACATAACTGTCAACCAGTTGTAGCTTGCTTGCCCGTAGACTTTTTACTTCCCAGCCGGCCAGGACCAGACCAGCCTCGAACCGATGTTCGATGAAGTAATCGTGTCGCGCCTTTTTGTTCTGCGCGATGGTCCCTGTTGGGTGTTTCTTCTGTTTAGCCATAGGGGCGGCATTATAGGGAGTTGCGCGCGAGTCGGCTACGGTGATCCTGCGTGCTTGAGCAGGTTGATTGAATCCCGGACAATGCGCCCTCTTTTTTGAATGCTTGGACGTGGTAACGATGTCGACAGACAAGGTTTCTGTCCACGGCAGTTGGGCTAGCCGCTGGGTCTTCATACTCGCCGCGACGGGTTCTGCCGTGGGCTTGGGAAGTATCTGGAAATTTCCATACATGGTTGGCGTCTACGGCGGCGGCGCGTTTGTATTGATGTTTCTGGTGTGTATCGCGCTGATCGGTGTGCCAGTGATGTTGGCCGAAACATTGATCGGTCGTCGCGCACGGCAAAGCCCGGCCAATGCCTTGAAAGTACTGGCGCTGGAAGCGGGTCACTCTGGGAAGTGGTCCTGGGGTGCGTTCGCCGGGATGATCACGGCGTTGCTGATTCTTTCTTTCTATAGCGTTGTCGGTGGCTGGTCGCTGGATTACATCATCGACATGGGCCGTGGCGATTTTCAGGGTGTGACGGCGGATCAGGTCGGGGCCTACTTCGCCAATGTGATCTCGGATCCATGGCGCCTGACGCTTTGGCACACGATTTTCATGCTGCTGTCGGCGGTGGTGATCGCCAAGGGGGTAGTCGCAGGGCTGGAGCGCAGCCTTCGGATCATGATGCCGTTGCTGTTCGTGATGGTCATTGTGTTACTGGGCTACAGCATGACCACGGGCTATTTCATGGCTGGCGTGCACTTCATGTTCGACTTCCACCCGGAAAAGGTACTTGATGGCTTGCTGCCAGCCATGGGGCACGCTTTCTTCTCCCTGAGTGTGGGCGTCGGTTCGATTATGATTTACGGCGCCTACATGCCGAAGAATGCTTCGATTTCTGGCACCGTTGTTGGCGTGGCGCTGCTCGATACCTTTGTTTCGCTGGTGGCCGGCCTCGCATTGTTTCCGATTGTGTTTGCGGCGGGCCTGAATCCGAGCGAGGGCCCTGGGTTGATGTTTGTCAGTCTGCCCTTTGCCTTTGGTAACGTAGCGTTTGGCCAGTTGATGGGCGTAGTGTTCTTTGTGTTGGTGGCAGTTGCGGCCTGGAGTTCGGCGATTTCTCTTTTGGAGCCGATGGTGGCGTACCTGGTCGAACGCACAAAAATTAGCCGCGCCTGGGTGACTTTCTGGCTGGCTTTCACGTGCTGGTTCGTCGGGTTGGGCACGGTGTTTTCCTTCAATATCTGGAAGGACGCCAAATTTTTCGTGAACGAAGGCGGGATGTTTTACCTCTACCAATGGGGTGCTGCCGGCGGACTGGACTTTTTTGGTGTGATCGACTTCTTCACGTCGCGGATTATGTTGCCACTCGGTGGTTTGTGTTTCGTAGTGTTTGCCGGTTGGATAATGGGGCGTGAAGTGGTGCGAGACGAGTTGTCGATTCGCAGTCCGATACTGTTCGGCCTGTCCTTGTTTTTGATGCGCTATGTGGCGCCCATCGGCATTTTTGTAGTATTTGCCGCCCAGCTGTGGAAGTGACGCTGACATGACAACGCATATTCAACGCTCTGCCCTGCTGCCGTATCCGGCTCAAGCCCTGTACGACCTAGTCAACGACGTGGCGCGCTATCCGGAGTTTCTGCCGTGGTGTTCGGCCGCCGAAGTCCTCGAAAGTTCTGCTGAGCACATGCGCGCCAGCGTGGGCGTGGCGAAGGGGGGGCTGAGTCAGCATTTCGTAACGCGCAACACGTTGGTTCCAGGCCATTCGATCGAGATGAATCTGGAGGAGGGGCCGTTTAATCAGTTGCACGGTGTCTGGGTGTTCAAGCCGTTGGGCGAGAAGGCCTGCAAGATCAGTCTGGACCTGTCGTTCGACTACGCCGGGCCAATCGTGCGTGCGACGCTGGGACCTTTGTTCAATCAAGCGGCGAATACGCTGGTGGATGCGTTCTGCCAGCGCGCCAAGCAGATGCAGGGTTGAGTCGGTGATTGAGGTTGAAGTGGTGTATGCCGCCGAAGATCGTCAGGTATTGCTGACAGTCGAAGTACCTTCAGGCTCTACGGTGCGTGATGCTTTGCTCAAGTCCGGTATAGATGTTGAGTTTTCCGGGCTGGATTTAGCGGGCTGTCCGGTCGGGATTTTTGGCAAGGTGGTCGCTGATCCCTCTACTCGCACGGTTCAGGCGGGGGATCGTCTTGAGATTTACCGGCCCCTTCTGGTTGATCCTAAAGAGGTTCGTCGCTTGCGTGCTGCCAAGGCCGCCGAGGCCAAGGCCAAAAATCTATGATCCGTTAAACGTCAGGTAATAAAAAACCCGGACATTCCGGGTTTTTTATTACCTCGCCTATTATTGCGGCGAGGTGTCCAGCGGTGTCGGTGTCGGGACTGGCACGGTTTTTACACCGTCTACGTCCTTCTGGATCTGATCCAGCAACGAGCCTGGTTTCGCAGGTACTTCCGACTTTGGCTTCTCGGTGTTTTGCACAGGAGCGGCCACGTTAGCGCCAGTATCCTTGCCGAGAATAGCTTCGTCGCGGCTCACGCCAGGCATGAAATCACCCGACAGGCTGACGAGTTGATCGCTAGGGTTGAAGATAACGCTGACGCGTTCCTGTTGGCGTTCACCACCACCCGGTTGCAGGCTATACAGATAATCCCAGCGATCGGCATGGAACGTGTCGGTCAGCAGAGGGTTGCCCATGATAAACCGTACTTGCCGACGGGTCATTCCCGGGCGTAACTGGTCTATCATGTCCTGCGTGACGACATTGCCCTGCTGGATGTCGATTTTGTAAACCCCGGGGAATGAACAACCGGCGAGTGCGAGCAGTCCCACGAAGGTGAAACTGGTTAGCAAGAGCTTGGTGTTTTGCATCGGTGGGCGACTTCCACTATCTTGGCTGGGACAACGTAAACGCCGATCATACCCGTATTAAGAGAAGCTGCGAAGCAGCATCGCGAGAAAGCTGACCATGGTTGAAAATAGCGAACTACGCAAAGCCGGCCTCAAAGTGACCCTTCCACGGGTCAAGATTCTGCAAATGCTCGATTCCGCCGAGCAACGCCACATGAGTGCCGAGGATGTTTACAAGGCATTGATGGAGGCTGGTGAGGACGTCGGTCTGGCCACGGTTTACCGTGTACTGACTCAGTTCGAGGCAGCTGGCCTTGTGGTGCGACACAACTTCGACGGCGGCCATGCGGTCTTCGAACTGGACGACGGCAAGCATCACGACCATATGGTCAATGTCGAAACCAGCGAAGTGATCGAATTCTTCGACGAAGAAATCGAGCGGCTACAGAAAGCAATCGTCGAGAAGTATGGCTTCGAGATGGTTGATCACAATCTTGTGCTGTATGTACGCAAGAAAAAGTAAGCATGTCGCGCGAACGTTAGGTTCGTAAAACGAGCGAAGGCGACCCTAGGGTCGCCTTCGTGCTTTCTGCTGATCTTAAATTTTTGTAGTAACGACCATTTTTTTTGCGTGAGCCAAGGACTCCCTGGTCAGGTCAATGCCGCCGAGCATCCGCGCGACCTCTTCAATACGATCGTTCTTGCTGAGTTTGGAGACAGCGGTGTGGGTGGCATCCTCGCCACGAACCTTATGCACGAATAGATGCTGATGGCCCTGTGCCGCCACTTGCGGCAAGTGCGTTACCGTCAGCACTTGCCCGCGCTCCCCGAGCCTTCGCAACAACTGGCCAACAATCTCGGCAGTCGGACCACCAATGCCTACGTCTACTTCGTCGAACACCAGCGTGGGTACGCGTGAGGTCTGCGCGGTAATCACCTGAATGGCCAGGCTTATGCGCGACAGCTCGCCGCCCGAAGCTACTTTTGAGAGTGCTTTCAGTGGTTGCCCTGGGTTGGCGCTCACTAACAACTCGACTTGTTCAAGACCGTTGGGCAGCAGCTCATCGCTGCTATTAGGGCGCAACTCGATAGTGAAGCGACCGCCCGGCATGCCCAGGCGCTGGATTTCCTGTTCCACGGCGCTGGCCAGGCCGTTCGAAGCTTGATGGCGCAGATCGCTGAGGTCTCGTGCCTTTTCCTGATAATGCCGTGCATAAGACGCCAGCTCATCGCTCAGCCGCTCGATGGACTCGTCGTTGGCATTCAGGGTTTCAATTTCATCAAGCAACTTCTGTTGCATCTCGGCGACTTCGGTTGGCTGTATGCGGTGTTTGCGCGCCAATGTGTAGATCGCATCGAGTCGCTCCTCCAGGTATTGAAGGCGTGCCGGGTCGGCGTCGAAATTGTCGAGGAAGCGGTTTAGTTCGCCTACGGCCTCTTCCACCTGAATTTGCGCGCTAGTCAGCAGGCTGCTGGCCTCACCCAAGGCGCCGATTGAATTGTTCACACTCGACAGGCGGTTGAGGCTGGCCGTCAGCGCATTCAGCACGTTACCGGAGTCACTTTCGCTGCATTGCTCGACCACTTGTCGGCAGATGCCCAGCAGCGTTTCGGCGTTGGTCAGGTTTTTGTGTTCCTGTTCCAGCTGCTCCAGTTCGTTTTCGCCGAGACCGAGGTTTTCCAGTTCTTCGAGTTGGTAGCTCAGTAGCTGATGGCGAGCACGTTGTTCGTCGCCGGAGTTAGACAGGCGATCCCGCTCTTGGCGGGTTTGGCGCCAGCGTTGAGCCGCCAGTTGTACTTGGCGCGCAAGGTCGGTAGCGCCTGCATATTCGTCAAGCAGGCGGCGATGCGTATCGGTTTTTAGCAGCGATTGGTGCTCATGCTGGCTGTGGATGTCGATCAGCAACTCGCCCAAGGCCTTGAGGTCGCCGAGGGGGCAGGGCGTGCCGTTGATGTAACCGCGCGAGCGTCCTTCGGCGGTGATCACCCGCCGCAGGATGCACGGGCCATCGCTTTCCAGGTCGCGCTCGGCCAGCCAGGCGCTGGCTTCAGGGATGTCTATCAGGTCAAAAGTCGCCAGGATATCGGCCTTGTCTGCGCCGGGACGGACCACGCCGCTGTCAGCACGATCACCGAGTGTCAGGCCCAGGGCGTCGAGCATGATCGATTTGCCGGCCCCGGTTTCCCCGGTGATCACGCTCATCCCGCGATCAAGTTCGAGATCGAGATGTTCAACGATGGCGTAGTTGTGTACGGACAGATGCACCAGCATAAAGGCCGCTCCCAGGCTTTAGGTATGGTTATTTATACAGTGTTTTGTTTCGGGCTGACAATGCCTGCCTTTAGCTCGATTTGCTTGAGTCGGCGAAATACTTAGTACATCGAGGAATGAGATGGTTGCTCTTTTTGTAGGGTTAATAACGACAAACCCCTTGAAGCTGAATTTTGCGGCCCCATATAGCTGGGCAGAAGCGTGAGTTGAGCTCGCGGACGATATTGAAAGGAGAAATCTATGGCTGACGAACAGACAGTGGATACGCAAAAGCTAGACGCCAATCAAGGCCCCGAGGCTTCGGGTGAAGACCTGGTGGCTCGTGTACAAGTGCTCGAAGAGCAACTGGCAGGCGCACAGGATCAGGCTTTGCGTGTGGCCGCCGATCTGCAGAACGTCCGCCGTCGCGCTGAGCAGGATGTTGAAAAAGCTCACAAATTTGCGCTGGAAAAATTCGCTGGCGACTTGCTGCCGATTGTCGACAGCCTAGAGCGTGGCTTGGAGTTATCCAACCCGGATGACGAAAGCATCCGTCCAATGCGCGAAGGCATCGAGCTGACCTTGAAGATGTTTCAAGACACGCTCAAGCGTTATCAGTTGGAAGCGATTGATCCGCATGGCGAACCGTTTAACGCCGTTCACCATCAAGCGATGGCCATGCAGGAGAGCGCCGACGTAGAGCCGAACAGCGTGCTCAAGGTGTTCCAGAAGGGCTATCAGCTCAATGGCCGTTTGCTGCGCCCAGCCATGGTCGTGGTTAGCAAGGCACCTGCGCCAGTTTCGCCTTCGATTGATGAGCAGGCTTGAAATTAGCCGCAAGACCCCCATTAAGAAGTCAAGCGTTTAAGTGCTACCGCAGTCAGCCACCACTGCTGCGGCATCCAAATCCAAAGTTTCGGGAGAGTTAACATGGGCAAAATTATCGGTATCGACCTGGGGACCACCAACTCCTGCGTCTCCGTGCTGGAAAACGGCAAAGCAAAAGTTATCGAAAACGCTGAAGGCGCACGTACCACGCCGTCGATCGTTGCTTACGCAAACGATGGCGAAATTCTTGTGGGTCAGTCGGCCAAGCGTCAGGCAGTGACCAATCCGCACAACACGCTGTATGCGGTGAAGCGTTTGATCGGTCGCAAGTTCGACGAAGAAGTCGTACAGAAAGACATCAAAATGGTGCCTTACAAGATCGCAAAAGCTGACAACGGTGATGCATGGGTTGAAGTGAACGGCCAGAAAATGTCGCCGCCACAGATCTCCGCTGAAATCCTGAAAAAGATGAAGAAGACTGCCGAAGACTATCTCGGCGAGCCAGTGACCGAAGCGGTGATCACGGTTCCGGCTTACTTCAACGACAGCCAGCGTCAGGCAACCAAAGATGCTGGCCGCATCGCGGGCCTGGACGTTAAACGTATCATCAACGAACCAACCGCTGCCGCACTGGCTTACGGCATGGACAAGGCGAAAGGCGATCACACTGTGATCGTTTACGACTTGGGTGGTGGTACCTTCGACGTGTCCGTAATCGAAATTGCTGAAGTTGATGGCGAGCATCAGTTCGAAGTGTTGGCCACCAATGGCGACACGTTCCTGGGCGGTGAAGACTTCGACATTCGTTTGATTGACTACCTCGTTGACGAATTCAAGAAAGAAAGCGGTATGAACCTTAAAGGTGACCCGTTGGCCATGCAGCGCCTTAAAGAAGCCGCTGAAAAAGCCAAAATCGAGCTGTCTTCGAGCCTGCAGACCGACGTGAACCTGCCTTACATCACTGCAGATGCCACCGGTCCTAAGCACCTGAACGTGAAAATCTCCCGCGCCAAGCTGGAAGCACTGGTGGAAGACCTGGTTCAGCGCACCATCGAACCTTGCCGTATCGCTCTGAAAGACTCCGGCATCGATGTTGGCGCTATCAACGACGTGATCCTGGTCGGCGGTCAGACCCGTATGCCACTGGTTCAGAAGTTGGTGACCGAATTCTTCGGTAAAGAAGCGCGTAAAGACGTCAACCCTGACGAAGCTGTGGCCATGGGTGCTGCTATCCAGGGCGCGGTATTGGCCGGTGACGTGAAAGACGTTCTGCTGCTGGACGTTAGCCCGTTGACGCTGGGTATCGAAACCATGGGCGGCGTGATGACTGCGCTGATCGAGAAAAACACCACGATTCCTACCAAGAAATCGCAAGTGTTCTCGACTGCCGATGACAACCAGGGTGCTGTGACCATTCACGTGCTGCAGGGTGAGCGTAAGCAAGCGACTCAGAACAAGTCCTTGGGCAAGTTTGACCTGGCTGAAATTCCACCCGCTCCACGTGGTGTGCCACAAATTGAAGTGACCTTCGACATCGACGCCAACGGCATTCTGCACGTAGGCGCCAAAGACAAGGCCACAGGCAAGACTCAGTCGATCGTGATCAAGGCTAACTCTGGTCTGTCCGAGGAAGAAATTCAGCAGATGATCCGCGATGCTGAAACCAATGCTGACGAAGATCGCAAGTTCGAAGAGCTGGCTAGCGCTCGTAACCAGGGCGATGCCTTGGTTCACTCGACGCGCAAAATGGTTGCGGACGCTGGCGACAAAGTCACTGCTGAAGAGAAAACTGCAATCGAAGCCGCTGTTGTTGCCCTGGAAGCCGCTGTAAAAGGCGACGACAAGGCTGCAATCGACGCCAAGGTTGAAGAGCTGTCGAAAGTCTCCGCGCCAGTGGCTCAGAAAATGTACGCCGAGCAGGCTCAGCCAGCTGAAGGTGCAGCACCACACGGCGAGAAAACTGAAAAAGCTGACGACGTTGTCGATGCTGAGTTCGAAGAAGTTAAAGACCACAAGTAAGTTGTTGGTCGGCCGGTTGACTGCCTTCAGGCGGTGACTGGTAGGATGTCGCCGCGCGGGAGCTTGCTCCCGCGTTGGCGTGTCTGGAGTTAGCGAATTTTTACAGCATGCGACAAGGCTCGAAGGTATGGCCGAAAATGCTCCTGCTTTTCGGGCTGCAAGTACCGCATTGAATCAAAGACCAGGATCGTTGAATTGACGTGAGTTGGGTCCGGGCCTGTATTGGGGCTCAACGAGTTTGGCAAGGCTCAGGAGGGGTTTGCCGAACGTCCTTAAGAGTGCAAAGACTTATGGCAAAGCGTGATTATTACGAAGTATTGGGTGTTGAGCGTGGCTCAAGCGAAGCGGACCTGAAAAAGGCCTACCGTCGCCTGGCGATGAAACACCACCCAGACCGTAATCCCGATGACAAAGCATCGGAAGAGATGTTCAAAGAGGCCAATGAGGCCTATGAAGTGCTGTCTGATTCCAGTAAGCGTGCAGCTTACGACCAGTACGGTCATGCGGGTGTTGACCCGAGCATGGGGGGTGGAGGCGCCGGTTTTGGCGGCCAGAACTTCTCTGACATTTTTGGCGATGTCTTCAGTGATTTCTTTGGTGGCGGTCGTGGCGGTTCCCGTGGCGGCGCCCAGCGCGGCAGCGACTTGCGTTACACCCTGGAACTGAATCTGGAAGAAGCGGTGCGTGGCACGACCGTGAATATTCGTGTGCCGACATTGGTCAACTGCAAACCGTGTGATGGTTCGGGCGCCAAGAAAGGCTCTGCGCCGACCACCTGCCCTACGTGCGGTGGTATTGGTCAGGTCCGCATGCAGCAGGGGTTCTTCTCGGTACAGCAGACCTGTCCGCGCTGCCATGGTCAGGGCAAGATCATTTCTGATCCGTGCGACTCCTGCCGCGGCGAAGGTCGTGTTGAAGAGTACAAAACTCTTTCCGTTAAAGTGCCTGCGGGCGTCGATACCGGTGACCGTATTCGTTTGTCGGGTGAGGGCGAGGCGGGGGCTCAAGGTGGTCCAACTGGCGACCTTTACGTCGTGATCAATGTGCGTGAGCACGCGATCTTTCAGCGCGATGGAAAGCACCTGTTCTGCGAGGTGCCGATTAGCTTTGTCGATGCTGCGCTGGGCGGTGAGTTGGAGATCCCTACTCTCGATGGTCGGGTCAAACTGAAAATTCCGGAAGGGACTCAGACCGGCAAGCAGTTCCGTGTTCGCGGTAAGGGTGTCGCGCCCGTGCGTGGCGGCGGTGCTGGTGATTTGATGTGCAGTGTGGTGGTCGAAACCCCGGTTAATTTGGGGCGTCGTCAGCGCGAGTTGCTGGAGGAGTTTCGCAGTTCTTTGGCGGACGATAACAGTCACTCCCCGAAAACCACCGGTTGGTTCGAAGGCGTTAAACGTTTCTTCGGCGATCTGTAAGGAGTGGGCATGCGACGTATAGCTGTGATGGGTGCTGCCGGGCGCATGGGTAAAATCCTGGTTGAGGCGGTGCAGCAGCGCGCGCCGCTGACCGGCCTAACGGCTGCAATCGTACGTCCTGGCAGCGCGTTGATTGGCGTTGATGCTGGTGAGTTGGCATCGCTGGGGCGTATTGGCGTGCCGCTGTCCGCAAATCTGGATGCGGTGGCGGATGAGTTCGATGTGTTGATCGACTTTACACTTCCGGAGGTCATGCTGAAAAACCTGGCGTTCTGTCGCAAGGCAGGTAAGGCCATGGTGATCGGTACTACGGGATTGGACGCCTCTCAGAAGCAGTTGCTGGTGGAGGCGGGTAAGGACATTCCAATAGTGTTCGCTGCCAATTTCAGTGTCGGCGTGAACCTGTCGCTTAAGTTGCTCGACATGGCGGCCCGTGTGTTGGGTGAAGATGCCGATATTGAAATCATCGAGGCTCATCACCGGCACAAGATTGATGCGCCCTCGGGTACGGCGCTGCGCATGGGGGAGGTGATTGCCGATGCGCTGGGTCGTGATCTGCAAAAGGTGGCGGTTTATGGGCGCGAGGGTCATACCGGCGCCCGCGCTCGTGAAACCATTGGCTTCGCTACTGTTCGCGGTGGCGATGTGGTGGGCGATCATACGGTGCTGTTCGCCTGTGAGGGGGAGCGATTGGAAATCACACATAAGGCTTCTAGCCGCATGACCTTTGCCAAGGGTGCGGTGCGTGCTGCGTTGTGGCTAGAGGGGCATAAGCCTGGCCTTTACGACATGCAAGACGTGCTCGAGCTGCGTTAAGATGCCCAGAAATCGAGTTCAAACATTGTGTTTGAGCTCGGTTTTACAGCGCCAAGCGACGTCCTGTCGCATTCCCCGGCCTTTTAGGCTCATTGGCGGTAGACCAAAAAAGCCTTTTTCTGTAAGCTACAGCTTTAGTGTGTCCACTAAAAGCGCGCAGAATAATTCAGTGAAGAAGCGGGGTGACGTGTCCATACGTCACTCCGCTTTTTTACAACCTGCGATCGCCCTTTCAGGCTTTATTTACGGGAGGTCTTCTTGACTAAGCCAGCCATACTCGCCCTTGCTGATGGCAGCATTTTTCGCGGCGAAGCCATTGGAGCCGACGGTCAAACCGTTGGTGAGGTGGTGTTTAACACCGCCATGACCGGCTATCAGGAAATCCTTACCGATCCTTCCTACGCCCAACAGATCGTTACCCTGACTTACCCGCATATCGGCAACACCGGCACCACACCTGAAGACGCTGAGTCGGATCGTGTCTGGTCCGCGGGTCTGGTCATCCGTGACCTGCCGCTGGTTGCGAGTAACTGGCGTAACAAGATGTCCCTGTCTGATTACCTGAAAGCCAACAATGTGGTGGCAATCGCTGGTATCGACACTCGCCGTCTGACACGCATTCTTCGTGAGAAAGGCGCGCAGAACGGCTGCATCATGGCCGGCGACAACATTTCTGAAGCGGCCGCTATCGCTGCTGCGCAGGGCTTTCCTGGCCTAAAAGGCATGGACCTGGCGAAAGTCGTCAGCACCCAAGAGAAATACGAGTGGCGCTCGACTGTCTGGGATCTGAAAACCGACAGCCACGCGACCATCGATGCTTGCGAGCTGCCTTATCACGTGGTGGCCTTCGACTACGGCGTCAAGCTGAACATTCTGCGCATGTTGGTCGAGCGCGGTTGCCGCGTGACCGTAGTGCCGGCACAAACGCCTGCTGCTGATGTTCTGGCCATGAAGCCGGACGGCGTATTCCTGTCTAACGGTCCTGGCGATCCAGAGCCTTGCGACTACGCAATCCAGGCGATCAAGGACGTATTGGAAACCGAGATTCCGGTGTTCGGCATCTGCCTCGGTCACCAACTGCTGGCGCTGGCCTCTGGTGCCAAGACCCTGAAAATGGGGCACGGTCACCATGGTGCCAACCATCCGGTCCAAGATCTGGACAGCGGCGTTGTGATGATCACCAGCCAGAACCACGGTTTTGCGGTAGATGAAGCGACCCTGCCGGCCAGCGTCCGGGCAACCCACAAATCGCTGTTCGACGGCACCCTGCAAGGGATTGAGCGTACCGACAAGAGCGCTTTCAGCTTCCAGGGGCACCCTGAAGCCAGCCCTGGCCCGAACGACGTAGCGCCATTGTTTGATCGCTTCATCAACGAGATGGCCAAGCGACGCTAATCGCTCGCCTTGATGCAGCAAAGCTTGAGGGTGGTCCCGAAACCGGCGGTCCCCTCAAGGCTTCACAGATTGAACAAAGACGGCTTGCCGACTGACCTGCGGATTTGAGTGACAAACCCATGCCAAAACGTACAGACATAAAAAGCATCCTGATTCTCGGCGCTGGCCCGATCGTGATCGGCCAGGCTTGCGAATTTGACTACTCCGGCGCGCAGGCCTGCAAAGCCCTGCGTGAGGAGGGCTACCGCGTCATCCTGGTGAACTCCAACCCCGCGACCATCATGACCGACCCGGACATGGCCGATGCTACTTACATCGAGCCTATCAAGTGGCAGACCGTTGCCAAAATCATCGAGAAAGAGCGTCCGGACGCGCTGCTGCCGACCATGGGCGGCCAGACCGCTTTGAACTGCGCACTGGACCTGGAGCGCGAAGGCGTTCTGGAGAAGTTCGGGGTGGAAATGATCGGTGCCAACGCTGACACAATCGACAAGGCCGAAGACCGTTCGCGCTTTGACAAGGCGATGAAATCCATCGGTCTGGATTGCCCGCGTTCGGGTATTGCGCACAGCATGGAAGAGGCCAATGTGGTCCTCGAGAAGCTTGGCTTCCCGTGCATCATCCGTCCGTCCTTCACCATGGGCGGCACCGGTGGTGGTATCGCTTACAACCGTGAAGAGTTCGAAGAAATCTGCGCTCGCGGTCTGGACTTGTCGCCGACCAAAGAGCTGCTGATCGACGAATCCCTGATCGGCTGGAAAGAATACGAGATGGAGGTTGTCCGCGATAAAAAGGATAACTGCATCATCGTCTGCTCCATCGAAAACTTTGACCCGATGGGTGTGCATACCGGCGACTCGATCACGGTTGCTCCAGCACAGACCCTGACGGACAAGGAATACCAGATCATGCGTAACGCCTCTTTGGCGGTACTGCGTGAGATCGGCGTGGAAACCGGCGGCTCCAACGTCCAGTTCGGCATCTGCCCGGACACGGGTCGTATGGTCGTCATCGAGATGAATCCGCGTGTTTCCCGTTCTTCGGCCCTGGCCTCGAAAGCTACCGGCTTCCCTATTGCCAGGGTCGCGGCAAAACTGGCTGTCGGTTACACCCTGGACGAGCTGTCGAACGACATCACCGGCGGCAAGACTCCGGCGTCCTTCGAACCATCCATCGACTACGTTGTGACCAAGCTGCCACGCTTCGCTTTCGAGAAATTCCCGAAAGCAGACGCCCGCCTGACCACTCAGATGAAGTCGGTCGGCGAAGTCATGGCGATCGGCCGTACTTTCCAGGAATCGCTGCAGAAAGCGCTGCGCGGTCTTGAAGTGGGTGTTTGCGGTCTGGACGAGAAGCTTGATCTGAGCAATCCGGAAAGCATGAGCGTGCTCAAGCGTGAGCTGACCGTGCCGGGCGCCGAGCGTATCTGGTACGTCGCTGACGCCTTCCGCGCGGGTCTTTCGGTTGAAGATATCTTCGGCATGAACATGATCGACCCTTGGTTTCTGGTGCAGATCGAAGACTTGATCAAGGAAGAAGAGAAGGTCAAGACCTTGGGGCTGGCCAGCATCGATCGCGACATGATGTTCCGCCTCAAGCGCAAAGGTTTTTCCGACATGCGTCTGGCCAAGCTGCTAGGCGTGACCGAGAAAAGCCTGCGTCGCCACCGTCACAAGCTGGAAATCTTCCCGGTCTACAAGCGCGTTGACACCTGCGCGGCCGAGTTCGCTACTGATACCGCTTACCTCTACTCGACTTACGAGGAGGAGTGCGAAGCCGCGCCGTCGGGTCGCGACAAGATCATGATCCTCGGTGGCGGCCCAAACCGTATCGGTCAGGGCATCGAGTTCGACTACTGCTGCGTACACGCGGCGCTGGCGCTGCGTGCCGACGGTTACGAGACCATCATGGTCAACTGCAACCCGGAAACCGTTTCCACCGATTACGACACCTCTGATCGCCTGTACTTCGAACCAGTGACCCTGGAAGACGTGCTGGAAATTGTCCGCGTCGAGAAGCCGAAGGGCGTAATCGTTCAGTACGGCGGGCAAACCCCGCTGAAACTGGCGCGTGCCTTGGAAGAGGCTGGCGTTCCTATCATCGGCACCAGCCCTGATGCGATCGACCGTGCCGAAGACCGTGAGCGCTTCCAGCAAATGGTTGAGCGCCTGAACCTGCGCCAGCCGCCTAACGCCACCGTGCGCAGTGAAGATGAAGCGATCCGTGCTGCTGCCAAGATCGGTTACCCGCTGGTGGTTCGTCCGTCCTACGTATTGGGCGGCCGTGCGATGGAAATCGTTTACGAAGAAGACGAACTCAAGCGCTACCTGCGTGATGCGGTGAAAGTGTCCAACGACAGCCCGGTGCTGCTTGATCACTTCCTCAACTGCGCCATCGAAATGGATGTGGACGCAGTTTGCGACGGCACTGACGTGGTGATCGGCGCGATCATGCAGCACATTGAGCAGGCAGGCGTTCACTCAGGTGACTCCGCTTGCTCCTTGCCGCCATATTCGTTGCCTGGGCACATTCAGGACGAGATGCGCGAACAGGTCAAGAAAATGGCCTTGGAGCTGGGTGTTGTCGGTCTGATGAACGTTCAGTTGGCGCTGCAAGGCGAAGATATCTACGTCATCGAAGTCAATCCGCGTGCTTCCCGTACCGTGCCGTTCGTGTCCAAGTGCATCGGTGTTTCCCTGGCCATGATCGCTGCGCGCGTGATGGCCGGTAAAACCCTGAAGGAAATTGGCTTCACCAAGGAAATCATTCCGAACTTCTACAGCGTGAAAGAGGCGGTGTTCCCATTCGCCAAATTCCCTGGCGTGGACCCTATCCTGGGCCCAGAGATGAAGTCCACCGGCGAAGTGATGGGTGTGGGCGATACCTTTGGTGAAGCGTTCGCCAAGGCTCAGATGGGCGCTAGCGAAGTGCTGCCGACCGGCGGTACCGCGTTCATCAGCGTGCGTGACGACGACAAGCCGCTGGTGGCGGGCGTGGCCCGTGATCTGATCAGCTTGGGCTTTGAAGTGGTCGCCACTGCCGGCACTGCCAAGGTGATCGAAGCCGCAGGCCTGAAAGTGCGTCGTGTGAACAAGGTGACCGAAGGTCGTCCGCACGTGGTCGACATGATCAAGAATGACGAAGTCACGCTGATCATCAACACCACTGAAGGTCGTCAGTCGATCGCTGACTCGTACTCCATTCGTCGTAATGCCTTGCAGCACAAGATCTACTGCACTACCACCATTGCTGCTGGCGAAGCCATCTGTGAAGCGCTGAAGTTCGGTCCCGAGAAAACCGTGCGCCGCTTGCAGGACCTACACGCAGGATTGAAGGCATGATCAAATACCCAATGACCGTCCAGGGCGCGAAAGCTCTGGAAGAAGAACACGCTCACCTGACCAAGGTCGTCCGTCCGAAGCTTAGCCAGGACATCGGTACGGCCCGCGAACTGGGTGATCTGAAGGAAAACGCCGAATACCACGCCGCTCGCGAGCAGCAGGGTATGGTGGAGGCGCGGATCCGTGACATCGAAGGCCGCATGCAGAACGCGGTGATCATTGATGTCACGACCATCCCTCATACCGGTAAAGTGATTTTCGGGACCACGGTTGAAATTGCCAACGTCGAAACAGACGACAGGGTTACTTACCATATCGTTGGTGAGGATGAGGCAGATTTCAAACTCGGTAAAATCTCCGTGGGTTCGCCGCTCGCCCGTGCCTTGATTGCCAAGGAAGAGGGGGATGTGGTGTCCGTAAAAACGCCCGGTGGCGTTATCGAGTACGAGATTGTCGAAGTCCGACACATCTGAAGTTGCGCGCCCGCTACGTGCGGGCGCCATGCTTTGGCAGTTTACTCAAATGTTATGGGTTGGTGGCCTTTGGCTGCTACATGTCGGTTTGCTGCCGGCGCTGGGCAAGATTGGCTTGGCGCCGCTGCTGATCGACGAAATTGAAGGCATGCTTGATGCGCTGATGGTGGGTTTCGCCACAGTGTGTGTGATTTTTCAGGCTTTGGTGCTGATTCAGGCCGAGGGCCTTGTGAGTCTATGGCTGGATATTCGAGGGCAGTCGCTGCTTATGGCGCTGTATGCGTGCGGGATGTATTTCGCGGTGCGCTTCGGTTGGCCGGATGCGGTGCGCTGGGAGGAATTCAGCTATCTTGTGCTCGGATTTTCCGGGCTCGTGCTGGTGCTGCAACCGATACCGGGATGGAGTGTCAGGGTGCGCGAAGCACACCCTTGACCCTTGTCATCACTTGAAGCGATGAACGTTCGACAGCTGCTTGTTGACGCTGAAGTTCTTGCGGTAAAGCAGCGCCATCTTGCCGATGATCTGAACGGTATCCGCTTTGCCGACCTTGCACAGTTCTGCAATGGTCGCCAGGCGCGACTCGCGATCGAGGATGTTGAGCTTGATTTTAATCAGCTCGTGATCCGCCAAAGCGCGTTCAAGTTCGGCTAGCACACCTTCAGTCAAACCGTTGTCAGCCACAGTCAAAACTGGTTTCAGATGGTGGCCAATGGATTTGTACTGTTTCTTCTGCTCTTGAGTGAGCGGCATAATCTGACCCCTGCGTCTGATCTTGTAAAAAGCGGCGGCCAGTTTACCCGAGCGAGTCCGGGACCGCCCAGTTAATCACGACCCGTTTTATTTTCGAGGTGGCCCGTGGCCCGTTCCAAGACAAGTCTTAAATGGCTGCAAGAGCATTTCAACGACCCATTCGTCAAAATGGCGCAGAAAGATGGGTATCGCTCCCGTGCCAGCTACAAGCTGCTGGAAATTCAGGACAGAGACCGTCTGATCCGTCCAGGGATGAGTGTGATCGACCTCGGTGCTGCGCCGGGTGGGTGGTCTCAGGTGACCAGTCGTCTGATTGGCGGACAGGGTACGTTGATTGCTTCCGACATCCTGGAAATGGACAGCATCCCTGATGTGACCTTTATTCAGGGCGACTTCACCGAAGATGCCGTGCTGGCGCAGATCCTCGAAGCCGTCGGAAAAAACGAAGTGGACCTTGTGATTTCCGATATGGCCCCCAATATGAGTGGATTGGCGTCTGTTGATATGCCTCGATCAATGTTTCTGTGCGAGTTGGCGCTGGATCTTGCGGTCAGGGTATTGAAGCCAGGTGGTGATTTTTTGATCAAGGTCTTCCAAGGTGAAGGCTTCGACGAATATCACAAGAGCGTTCGCCAGCAGTTCGAGAAAGTCACGACGCGCAAGCCTAAATCGTCGCGCGATCGTTCTCGCGAGCAGTACTTGTTGGGCCGTGGTTTCCGTGGTCGCAGTGAGGATTAAGAGATTTTTCGACCGGGGTGATAGGTTTTTCGTATTTCGCCTCGTGAGCTTTAGCGAATATTGTGTAAAAAGTGTTTCACAAAGGGTTACAGACGGCGCCTGCCAGAGCCGTAGGTAATGTAGTAAGTTAGGCCGGTGAATATCATGCGAAGCGCGCGCCAGTAGCGGAGCTTGCTTCAGAGGGTAGTTAATTGAACGATATGGCAAAGAATCTGATCCTGTGGTTGATCATCGCGGCTGTCCTGGTGACAGTGATGAACAACTTCTCCAGCCCTAACGAGCCGCAGACCCTCAACTATTCCGACTTCATCCAGCAGGTCAAGGATGGCAAGGTCGAGCGCGTAGCTGTTGATGGTTATGTGATTACCGGCAAGCGCAATGATGGCGATAGCTTCAAGACCATTCGTCCCGCGATTCAGGACAATGGATTGATCGGCGACCTGGTGAACAACCATGTGGTGGTTGAGGGCAAGCAGCCTGAGCAGCAAAGCATTTGGACCCAGCTCTTGGTTGCGAGCTTCCCGATCCTGGTGATCATCGCCGTCTTCATGTTCTTTATGCGGCAGATGCAGGGCGGTGCCGGTGGCAAGGGCGGGCCGATGAGCTTCGGCAAGAGCAAGGCGCGCCTGCTCTCCGAAGATCAGGTGAAAACCACCTTGGGTGACGTGGCCGGTTGCGACGAAGCCAAGGAAGAAGTGGGCGAGTTGGTCGAGTTCTTACGTGATCCGGGCAAGTTCCAGCGCCTTGGCGGTCGAATTCCTCGTGGTGTACTGATGGTCGGTCCTCCGGGTACCGGTAAAACCTTGCTGGCCAAAGCTATTGCCGGCGAAGCCAAGGTGCCATTCTTCACAATCTCTGGTTCTGATTTCGTCGAAATGTTCGTCGGTGTTGGTGCAAGCCGTGTTCGCGACATGTTCGAACAAGCCAAGAAACACGCGCCATGCATCATCTTCATCGATGAAATCGACGCCGTCGGTCGTCACCGCGGTGCCGGTATGGGCGGCGGTCACGACGAGCGCGAGCAAACGCTCAACCAGTTGCTGGTCGAGATGGACGGCTTCGAAATGAATGACGGCATCATCGTCATCGCCGCGACTAACCGTCCTGATGTACTTGACCCGGCGTTGCTGCGTCCAGGTCGTTTTGACCGTCAGGTCGTGGTGGGGCTGCCGGATATCCGCGGTCGTGAGCAGATTCTCAAAGTCCACATGCGCAAAGTGCCGATGGGTGACGACGTTGCTCCGGCAGTAATCGCGCGCGGTACGCCGGGTTTTTCCGGTGCAGACCTGGCAAACCTCGTTAACGAAGCGTCTTTGTTCGCCGCTCGCACAGGCAAGCGCATCGTCGAGATGAAAGAGTTCGAACTTGCTAAAGACAAGATCATGATGGGCGCCGAGCGCAAATCTATGGTCATGTCCGAAAAAGAGAAGCAGAACACTGCTTATCACGAAGCAGGTCACGCTATCGTCGGACGCGTTGTGCCTGAGCATGACCCGGTTTACAAAGTGTCGATCATTCCGCGTGGCCGCGCCTTGGGTGTAACCATGTTCCTGCCTGAGGAGGACCGGTATAGCCTGTCCAAGCGTGCGCTGATCAGTCAGATCTGCTCGCTGTACGGCGGCCGTATTGCCGAGGAAATGACGCTGGGCTTCGATGGTGTTACTACCGGCGCATCCAATGACATCATGCGTGCCAGTCAGATTGCACGGAACATGGTGACCAAATGGGGTCTGTCCGAGAAGCTCGGTCCTTTGATGTATGCCGAAGAAGAAGGTGAGGTGTTCCTGGGGCGCGGCGGCGGTGGTCAGAGTGCAAGCTTCTCTGGTGAAACGGCCAAGCTAATCGACTCCGAAGTGCGCAGCATCATTGATCAGTGCTACGGCACAGCCAAGCAGATCCTCACCGATAACCGTGACAAGCTGGATGCCATGGCTGACGCTCTGATGAAATACGAGACGATTGACGCTGATCAGATCGACGACATCATGGCCGGTCGTGCGCCTCGCGAGCCCCGTGATTGGTCGGGTGGTGCCGGTACATCGGGTACTCCTCCGGTGGCACAGGATCCTCGCCCGGAAACACCGATTGGCGGTCCGGCTGCTGACGTTTAAGGTTTGAAATGACCTCTGTTCAGTCCCTGACCCGGTTGCCTTGTGGCAACCGGGTTCTTGATTTGGCCCATACGCATGTCATGGGTATTCTCAATGTCACTCCTGATTCCTTTTCTGATGGTGGCCGCTACAGCCATCTCGACGCAGCAATGCGCCACGCCGAAGCGATGGTGTTGGCCGGGGCGACGCTGATTGATGTCGGTGGCGAATCTACCCGGCCCGGCGCCAGGGCGGTGTCGCCGCTTGAGGAGCTTGAACGCGTTGCTCCGATAGTCGAGCGCATCAATCGCGAACTCGATGTGATCATCTCCGTTGATACCTCCACTCCAGCAGTCATGCGAGAGACTGCGCGACTTGGTGCAGGGCTGATCAATGATGTGCGTGCGCTGCGTCGTGATGGTGCCCTGGATGCCGCGTCAGCTACGGGTCTACCGGTTTGTCTGATGCACATGCTCGGCGAGCCAGGCGATATGCAGGATGATCCGCATTACGGGGACGTTACGAAGGAAGTTGGCGAGTTTCTCGCTGAGCGCATGGCCCGGTGCGCTGCGGCGGGTATTCCTGCTGAGCGAATTATTCTCGATCCGGGCTTCGGCTTCGCTAAAACCTTGCAGCACAATCTTAGCTTGTTCAAGCATATGGAGGCCTTGCATGCCTTGGGTCGCCCCCTCTTGGTTGGGGTTTCCCGGAAGAGCATGATAGGCCAGGCGTTGAATCGTCCCGTTGGGGAAAGACTGTTTGGTGGTCTGGCACTTGCGGCGCTGGCTTCGTTCAGGGGCGCGCGTATATTGCGCGTCCATGACGTGGCGGAGACCGTCGACGTGGTGCGAATGATCGCCGCGGTGGAATTAGCCGAATAAGAATGATGGAGCAATTATGAGTAAGAAATACTTTGGTACCGACGGCATTCGTGGTCGGGTCGGAGAGTACCCTATTACTCCTGATTTCATGCTCAAGCTCGGTTGGGCTGCCGGCATGGCTTTTCGAAAAATGGGTGCCTGCAAAGTGCTGGTCGGGAAGGACACGCGGATTTCAGGTTATATGTTTGAGTCAGCGCTTGAGGCTGGGCTCACCTCGGCCGGCGCCGATGTGATGTTGCTTGGGCCGATGCCGACGCCTGCCATCGCGTACCTGACGCGCACGTTTCAGGCGCAAGCCGGCATCGTGATCAGTGCTTCGCATAACCCGCACGATGATAACGGTATAAAATTCTTCTCCGGCAATGGCACCAAACTGCCTGATGAAGTCGAGCTGATGATCGAAGAGTTGCTCGACACCCCCATGACGGTGGTTGAGTCGAGCAAGATCGGTAAGGTGTCGCGAATTAACGATGCGTCTGGTCGTTATATAGAATTCTGCAAAAGTAGCGTCCCAACCGGTACCAGTTTCGCTGGGCTGAAGATCGTGATCGACTGCGCTCACGGTGCTACTTACAAGGTGGCTCCCAGTGTTTTTCGTGAGTTGGGGGCTGAAGTTGTCGTGCTCTCTGCTCAGCCAGACGGCCTGAACATTAACGAAAATTGCGGTTCGACCCATATGGCGCCTTTGCAGGCGGCTGTATTGGCCGAGCATGCCGACCTTGGGATTGCCTTTGACGGTGATGGTGATCGGGTTCTGATGGTCGACCACACCGGCGCCATTGTTGATGGGGATGAATTGCTATTTGTCATTGCTCGCGATTTGCATGAGCGCGGCAAGTTGCACGGAGGTGTGGTCGGGACACTGATGAGCAACCTCGGGTTGGAGCTGGCCCTGGCTGACCTTTCAATTCCTTTTGTGCGGGCCAATGTCGGCGATCGTTATGTGATCGCAGATCTGTTGGAGCGCAATTGGGTCGTGGGTGGTGAGAACTCTGGACATATCGTCTGTTTCAATCACACCACCACAGGCGATGCGATCATCGCGGCCCTACAGGTATTAATGGCGCTCAAAACTCGTGCCGAAGGTCTGGCTCAGTCTCGCCAGGCTTTGCGTAAGTGCCCTCAGGTACTTATTAACGTGCGATTTGGTGGCGGTGCAAGCCCGCTAGATCACCCTTCAGTCAAGGAGGCCTGTGAGCGTGTCACCCAAGCCATGGCAGGTCGTGGTCGCGTGTTGTTGCGCAAGTCCGGCACCGAGCCGTTGGTGCGGGTCATGGTAGAAGGCGAGGACGAAATGCAGGTTCGTGGTTATGCCGAAGAGCTGGCAAAATTGGTAACTGAAGTTTCTGCCTGAATTCGGCTTGCCAGCCATGGTTGTGTTGGGTAACATCTGCGCCCACTTTGACCGACGAGGTACAGCATGCGTCGCACTATGGTAGCTGGTAACTGGAAGATGCACGGTACCCGCGCCAGCGTCGCTGAGCTGATCAATGGCCTTCGTCATCTGGCCTTGCCGAGCGGTGTTGATGTTGCGGTATTCCCGCCTTGCCTGCATATCAATCAAGTGATTGATGGCTTAAAAGGAAAGTCGATTTTGGTCGGCGCGCAGAATTCTGCGGTGGAATCGATGCAAGGTGCGTTGACCGGTGAAATCGCGCCCAGTCAGTTAGTGGATGCAGGGTGTTCCCTGGTACTTGTCGGGCACTCCGAGCGCCGCCAGATTATGGGTGAGCGAGACGGCTTGCTGAATCGCAAGTTCGCAGCGGCGCAGGCATGTGGCTTGATTCCGGTGTTGTGTATAGGGGAAACCCTTGAGCAGCGCGAAGCCGGGAAAACTCTTGAGGTTGTCGGGCGTCAGCTGGGCAGCATCATTGAGGAGCTGGGTGTTGGTGCTTTTGCAAATGCAGTAATAGCTTACGAGCCGGTCTGGGCCATTGGTACCGGGCTGACAGCTTCGCCGCAACAGGCGCAGGATGTGCATGCAGCCATTCGCGCTCAGTTGGCGGCAGAGAATTCTGAGGTCGCACGAGGTGTGCGGCTTCTATACGGCGGCAGCGTGAAGGCGGCCAATGCGGTCGAACTGTTCGGCATGCCGGATATCGATGGGGGGCTCATTGGTGGAGCTTCCCTGAATGCAGATGAGTTCGGTGCGATCTGTCGCGCCGCGGGAAACTGAAAAAATGCTGGAAACAGTCGTAGTCGTTTTTCATCTGCTGGGTGCATTGGGCGTAGTTGCTCTGGTATTGCTTCAGCAGGGTAAAGGTGCGGATGCTGGCGCGTCTTTCGGAGCAGGTGCTTCAAATACTGTATTCGGAAGCCAAGGTTCCTCTACCTTTCTTAGTAAGTTTACTGCTATACTTGCCGCCGGTTTCTTCATAACCAGCTTAGGGTTAGGTTACTTTGCTAAAGAGAAAGCTCATCAGCTGACTCAAGTAGGTTTGCCAAACCCGGCAGTGTTGGAAGTTCCAAAGCAAAAACCGGCTTCTGATGATGTACCGGTGCTTCAAGAGCAAAAGTCGGCTACTCCAGCGACTGACGTGCCTCCAGCTCAAGAGCAAAAGTAAGAAGGGTTTCAAACGCAGTATTGCCGAGGTGGTGGAATTGGTAGACACGCAACCTTGAGGTGGTTGTGCCCATAGGGTGTAGGGGTTCGAGTCCCCTTCTCGGTACCAATTGTCAGGAGAGCCCGCTGTTGCGGGCTTTCTTGTAGGTGGAAGGTTACATTGACCCTGTCAGGGATCGGTCGTATACTTCCGCCCCAGCTTTGTCGCGGGGTGGAGCAGTCTGGTAGCTCGTCGGGCTCATAACCCGAAGGTCGTCGGTTCAAATCCGGCCCCCGCAACCAGTTTAAGGAGCCCCTTTTAAGGGGCTTTTTGTTAGCTGGACACTTTCAACGCCGCTGTTCGACGGCGTTTCAAGGATGGGCGTTTCGCCCATTTTTTTATTTTGCATAGCATGCACATACATGCACGAGGGGGTTCAGTGTCGAGCAAGCTAGAAGAGTTGCAGGCCTTGCTGGCCCCGGTGGTCGTGGCCCTAGGCTATGAATGCTGGGGTATTGAGTTTTCGGCTCAAGGTCGCCACTCAATGTTGCGCGTTTATATTGATAAAGAAGGCGGCGTGTTGGTGGACGATTGCGCCATCGTCAGCCGTCAGATCAGTGGTGTCCTGGATGTTGAAGATCCGATCGCCGTTGAGTACACCCTTGAAGTTTCCTCGCCAGGCATGGAACGCCCACTGTTCACTATTGAGCAGTTTGCAAAATTTGCCGGTGAACAAGTGAAGATTAAGCTGCGCTCGCCTTTCGAGGGTCGACGCAACTTTCAGGGCCTTCTGCGCGGTGTAGAAGAGCAGGACGTCGTGGTGCAGGTAGAAGACCATGAGTTTCTGTTGCCGATCGATATGATCGACAAGGCCAACATTATTCCCAGTTTTGACTGAGACGCGGATCCCGCGGATCCAATGGCTTGCGAAAGGCGAGGCGTACGATGAGCAAAGAAGTACTGCTGGTTGTTGAGTCGGTATCCAATGAAAAGGGCGTACCGGCAAACGTAATTTTTGAAGCGCTGGAGCTGGCTCTGGCCACTGCTACCAAAAAGCGTTTTGAGGACGAAGTTGATCTGCGTGTGGAAATCAATCGCCACACCGGTGCTTACGAGACATTCCGTCGTTGGACGGTCGTCGAAGAAGCAGACCTGGACGATCCGGCTATTGAAACCTGGCCGAGCAAGGTTGCTGAAACGCACCCAGGCGCCCAGGTTGGTGAGGTAGTCGAAGAAAAGATTGAGTCCATCGAGTTCGGCCGCATCGCTGCGCAGACTGCCAAGCAAGTTATTGTGCAGAAAGTTCGCGAAGCTGAGCGTGCTCAAGTCGTTGATGCTTATCGCGAGCGCCTGGGGGAAATCATCTCTGGCACCGTGAAAAAAGTCACCCGCGACAATGTGATTGTCGACCTGGGCAACAATGCTGAAGCGTTGCTGGCTCGTGAAGACATCATCTCTCGCGAAACCTTCCGGGTTGGCGTGCGTCTGCGTGCGCTGCTCAAGGAAATCCGCACTGAGAACCGCGGCCCGCAGTTGATCCTGTCGCGTACTGCGCCGGAAATGCTGATCGAGTTGTTCCGCATCGAAGTGCCGGAAATTGCTGAAGGTTTGATCGAAGTGATGGCTGCATCCCGTGACCCGGGTTCGCGTGCCAAGATCGCAGTCCGTTCCAAGGACAAGCGCATCGACCCACAAGGTGCTTGCATCGGTATGCGCGGTTCGCGCGTCCAGGCAGTGTCGGGTGAGTTGGGCGGTGAGCGTGTTGATATCGTGCTTTGGGACGATAACCCGGCTCAGTTCGTGATCAATGCAATGTCGCCGGCTGAAGTGGCGGCAATTATCGTTGACGAAGATGCCCATGCAATGGACATCGCCGTTGGCGCAGACAATCTGGCTCAGGCCATTGGTCGCGGCGGTCAGAACGTGCGTCTGGCTAGCCAATTGACTGGCTGGACCCTGAACGTGATGACCGAATCGGACATCCAGGCTAAGCAGCAAGCAGAAACCGGCGACATCCTGCGCAACTTTATCGACGAGCTGGAAGTCGACGAAGACCTGGCGCAAGTGCTGGTAGATGAAGGCTTCACTAGCCTGGAAGAGATTGCCTACGTACCGTTGGAAGAAATGCTCAACATCGACGGCTTTGACGAAGAAACCGTCAACGAGCTTCGCGCTCGCGCCAAGGATCGTTTGTTGACCAAAGCCATCGCTACTGAGGAAAAGCTGGCAGACGCCCATCCGGCCGAAGACCTGCTCTCGCTTGAGGGTATGGACAAGGATTTGGCGATGGAACTGGCGGTGCGCGGCGTAATTACCCGCGAAGACCTGGCCGAGCAGTCTATTGACGACCTGCTCGACATCGACGGCATTGACGATGATCGTGCCGGCAAGTTGATCATGGCCGCCCGAGCCCACTGGTTCGAGTAATTAGGCGCGGCCTGAGGAGAGAAGTGCATGACGCAAGTCACGGTGAAACAACTGGCCGATGAGGTCAAAACACCGGTAGAGCGCCTGTTGCAGCAGATGCGTGAGGCAGGTCTGCCGCACACCGCCGCCGAAGAACATGTGACTGACAGTGAGAAGCAATCTTTGCTGACTCACTTGAAAAGCAGCCACAAGGCGAAAGTGGAAGAACCACGCAAGATCACGCTGCAGCGTAAAACCACCAGCACCCTGCGTGTTGCTGGCAGCAAAAGCATCAGCGTTGAAGTCCGTAAGAAGAAAGTTTTCGTACAGCGCAGCCCGGAAGAAATCGAAGCCGAGCGCAAACGTGAACTGGAAGAACGTCGCGCCGTAGAAAATGCTGCTCGCCAGAAGGCTGAAGAAGAGTCGAAGCGTCGCGCCGAAGAAGAAGCGCGTCGCCAGCCTGCTGGTTCGCAAACCGCTACTACCGACGCTGTTGCCGCACCTGCTGCCGCCGAACCTGTGCGTGAAAGCGCGCCGGTTGTGGCTGCTGCACCGGCACCTTCTGCCGATGCTCGTAAGCAGAACGAACAGCGCCGTCCGGACAAACCACGTGCCGACGATAACAATCGTCGTGGCAGTGGCGATGGTGAGCGCAAAAACGCTCCGCATCGTGCTTCGGTTAAGGAAAAAGCGCCTACGCCACGCGTTGCGCCACGTACTACCGACGAAGAAAGCGACAGCTTCCGTCGTGGTGGTCGCGGCAAGGCCAAGCTGAAGAAACGCAACGCTCACGGTTTTCAGAGCCCAACCGGCCCTGTCGTGCGTGAAGTGAAGATCGGCGAGACCATCACTGTTGGCGATCTCGCTCAGCAGATGTCGGTCAAGGCAGCTGAAATTATCAAGTTCATGTTCAAACTGGGAACTCCAGCGACCATTAACCAGGTACTGGATCAGGAAACTGCTCAACTGGTTGCCGAAGAGCTGGGCCACAAAGTGACCCTGGTCAGCGACACCGCCCTGGAAGATTCCCTGGCTGAGTCCCTGAAGTTTGAAGGTGAAGCGTTCTCCCGTGCGCCGGTTGTGACCGTAATGGGTCACGTTGACCACGGTAAGACCTCGCTGCTCGACTATATCCGTCGTGCCAAGGTAGCTGCAGGCGAAGCCGGCGGTATTACTCAGCACATCGGCGCGTACCACGTTGAAACTGATCGCGGCATGGTCACTTTCCTCGACACCCCGGGCCACGCTGCGTTTACCGCAATGCGTGCTCGTGGTGCCAAGGCGACTGACATCGTGATCCTGGTCGTTGCAGCGGACGACGGCGTAATGCCGCAGACCATTGAAGCGGTCCAGCACGCCAAGGCTGCCGGTGTTCCACTGGTGGTTGCAGTGAACAAGATCGATAAGCCGGGCGCCGATCTTGATCGCATCCGTAGCGAGTTGTCGGTTCACGGCGTGACCTCGGAAGAGTGGGGCGGCGATACCCCGTTCGTATCGGTTTCGGCGAAAGTCGGTACTGGTGTGGACGAGTTGCTCGAAGCTGTTCTGCTGCAAGCTGAAGTTCTAGAGCTGAAGGCCACGCCTTCTGCTCCTGGCCGTGGCGTTGTGGTTGAATCGCGTCTCGACAAGGGTCGTGGTCCGGTGGCTACCGTTCTGGTTCAGGACGGTACTCTGCGCCAAGGCGACATGGTACTGGTCGGTTCGAACTATGGTCGCGTTCGCGCCATGCTCGATGAGAACGGCAAGCCAATCAAAGAAGCGGGTCCTTCCATCCCTGTCGAGATCCTCGGCCTGGACGGTACTCCGGACGCTGGCGACGAGATGAGCGTGCTGTCCGACGAGAAGAAGGCCCGTGAAGTGGCTTTGTTCCGTCAAGGCAAGTTCCGCGAAGTCAAACTGGCCCGTGCTCATGCTGGCAAGCTTGAAAACATCTTCGAGAACATGGGTCAGGAAGAGAAGAAGACGCTTAATATCGTCCTCAAATCTGATGTCCGTGGTTCGCTGGAAGCGTTGAACGGTGCCTTGAATGGCCTGGGTAACGACGAAGTGCAAGTGCGTGTTGTCGGTGGCGGTGTCGGTGGTATCACCGAGTCCGACGCTAACCTGGCACTGGCCTCCAACGCTGTACTGTTCGGTTTCAACGTGCGTGCCGATGCTGGCGCTCGCAAGATCGTCGAGCAGGAAGGTCTGGATATGCGTTACTACAACGTGATCTACGACATCATCGAAGACGTCAAGAAAGCCCTCACCGGTATGTTGGGCAGCGATGTTCGCGAGAACATCCTGGGTACCGCTGAAGTGCGTGACGTGTTCCGTTCGCCGAAGTTTGGCGCGATTGCCGGTTGCATGGTTATCGAAGGTGTTGTTCACCGTAACCGTCCAATCCGTGTACTGCGTGAAGACATCGTTATCTTCGAAGGCGAGCTGGAATCCCTGCGCCGCTTCAAGGATGACGCTTCCGAAGTACGTGCCGGCATGGAATGCGGTATTGGCGTCAAGAGCTACAACGACGTCAAGGCTGGTGACAAGATTGAAGTCTACGAGAAGGTTCAGGTTGCTCGCAGCCTCTAACTCGCGCACTTCAAGGGCCACGATGAGCCGCCGCATGCAAATGCGCGGCGCAGCGTCAGGACTCTAAACGCAACGCCCGGTCTGGCTTTTGTCAGGCCGGGCGTTTGCCGCTTTCAGACCCACGGGTTTCACCGTGAGGCAGTAACAGGTAACAAGACATGGCAAAAGAATACAGCCGTACCCAACGTATCGGCGATCAGATGCAGCGTGAGCTGGCACAGCTGATCCGTCGTGAAGTCAAAGACCCGCGTGTCGGTCTGGTCACCATTACCGCTGTTGAAGTCAGCCGTGACGTCGGTCACGCCAAGATCTTCATCACCGTGATGGGGCAGGACAATGCTGAAGATATCGCGCAAAGCATCAAGGTGCTCAACTCCGCCGCTGGTTTCCTGCGTATGCAGTTGGCTCGCGAAATGAAGTTGCGCAGCGTTCCACAGTTGCACTTCCACTACGACGAAAGCGTCGTGCGTGGTGCGCACCTGTCGGCTCTGATCGAGCGTGCGGTGGCTGAAGACAATCAGCACCCGGTAGCGGCTGAACCCGAAGACGCCAAGGAGTAATCGGTGGCTCAGGTCAAACGTATCCGTCGTAACGTCAGCGGCATCATCCTGCTCGACAAACCGTTGGGGTTCACCTCCAACGCCGCGTTACAGAAGGTTCGCTGGTTGCTGAACGCTGAGAAGGCCGGGCACACCGGCAGTCTCGATCCGCTGGCCACTGGCGTATTGCCGTTGTGCTTCGGTGAAGCCACCAAGTTCTCGCAATACCTGCTCGACTCCGACAAGGCTTATGAAACCGTGGCGCAACTGGGCAAGACCACCACCACGGCGGATGCCGAGGGTGATGTTTTGTTGGAGCGTCCGGTGACCGTTGGTCGCGCCGATGTCGAAGCTGTTTTGCCCGGTTTTCGCGGGCTAATCAGTCAGATACCGCCGATGTACTCGGCGCTTAAGCGTGATGGCCAGCCGCTGTACAAGCTGGCCCGTGCAGGCGAAGTAGTGGAGCGCGAACCGCGTTCTGTTACTATTGCGCGCTTGGAATTGCTGGCCTTTGAGGGGGATACTGCGCGGCTTGCGGTGGATTGCAGCAAAGGCACTTATATTCGCACCCTGGTGGAGGATATTGGTGAGCAACTCGGTTGTGGCGCTTACGTTGCAGAACTGCGACGCACCCAGGCCGGGCCTTTCACGCTGGCGCAGACTGTCACGCTTGAAGAGTTGGAAGCAGTGCATGCCGAAGGCGGCAATGAAGCGGTCGACCGCTTCCTGATGCCATCGGACAGTGGCTTGCTGGATTGGCCACTGTTGCAGTTCTCGGAGCACAGCTCGTTCTATTGGCTTAACGGCCAACCGGTACGAGCCCCGGATGCACCGAAGTTTGGCATGGTACGGGTACAGGATCACAACGGTCGCTTCATCGGTATCGGTGAAGTGAGCGAAGACGGGCGCATCGCGCCGCGTCGACTGATTCGGTCGGAATGACCGAAACCGGTCTGCGTAACAGCAGGCTGGCGAGGGTGGCTGTTAGCAGGCATGGTCACTACTCATTTTTAGATACAGGGATTTGTCCCTGGCCTGTTGAAGCTGTTTCTTTGAAACAGTTTCCTGATAAAAGGATTGCCTCATGGCTCTCGACGTTCAAGAAAAAGCTCAAATCGTAGCTGACTACCAGCAAGCTGTTGGTGACACTGGTTCGCCAGAAGTGCAAGTTGCACTGCTGACGCACAACATCAACAAACTGCAAGGTCACTTCAAGGCCAACGGTAAAGATCACCACTCCCGTCGTGGTCTGATCCGCATGGTAAACCAGCGCCGTAAGCTGCTGGACTACCTGAAAGGCAAAGATCTGGGTCGTTATCAGGCTCTGATCGGTCGCCTGGGTCTGCGTCGCTAATCAGCGATTGCGCTAGAGGTTGGTTGTCTGTCGTTCGCCAGTGGGTTTCCCGCTGGCGCATGGCAGGCTCCCAGCCTCAAGTTTTATCTGGATACACGTTTTACCCTGGACAGGCGTTGGGCCGATTCCCGACATTGCCCAAGAATTTCGCAAGAAGACAAGTTCCCCAAGAGCCACAAAGAAGGTAGGACACCGTGAACCCGGTAATCAAAAAATTCCAGTTCGGTCAGTCGACCGTTACCCTCGAGACTGGCCGTATCGCCCGTCAGGCCTCCGGCGCAGTATTGGTCACCGTTGACGACGACGTCAGCGTATTGGTGACCGTCGTTGGTGCCAAGCAAGCCGATCCAGGCAAGGGCTTCTTCCCTTTGTCCGTTCACTACCAGGAAAAAACTTACGCTGCCGGTAAGATCCCTGGCGGTTTCTTCAAGCGCGAAGGCCGTCCTTCCGAGAAAGAAACCCTGACTTCCCGACTGATCGACCGTCCGATCCGTCCGCTGTTCCCAGAAGGCTTCATGAACGAAGTGCAGGTTGTCTGCACCGTCGTTTCCACCAGTAAAAAGACCGATCCGGACATCGCTGCGATGATCGGTACCTCGGCTGCCCTGGCCATCTCCGGCATTCCTTTCGATGGCCCGATCGGCTGTGCACGTGTTGCGTTCCACGAAAGCACCGGCTACCTGCTGAACCCGACTTACGAACAACAGAAAGCTTCGAGCCTGGACATGGTCGTTGCCGGTACTTCGGAAGCCGTGTTGATGGTTGAATCGGAAGCTAAAGAGCTGACCGAAGACCAGATGCTGGGCGCTGTACTGTTTGCTCACGACGAGTTCCAGGTTGTGATCAACGCCATTAAAGAACTGGCTGCCGAAGCGGCCAAGCCAACCTGGGCCTGGGCTCCACAGCCAGAAGCGACCGCTCTGCTGGGCGCTATCCGTGCCGAGTTCGGCGACGCGATCTCCCAGGCTTACACCATCACCATCAAGGCCGATCGTTACGCTCGCCTGGGTGAGCTGAAAGACCAGGTTGTTGCCAAACTGTCCGGTGAAGAAGGCCAGCCTTCGTCCAGCGAAGTCAAAGCGGCTTTCGGCGAAATCGAATACCGCACCGTTCGCGAAAACATCGTAAACGGCAAGCCACGTATCGACGGCCGCGACACCAAAACCGTACGTCCTTTGAACATCGAAGTCGGTGTTCTGCCTAAGACCCACGGTTCGGCTCTGTTCACCCGTGGCGAAACCCAGGCTCTGGTTGTTGCAACACTGGGCACCGCCCGTGACGCACAACTGCTGGACACCCTGGAAGGCGAGAAGAAAGACCCGTTCATGCTGCACTACAACTTCCCTCCGTTCTCGGTAGGTGAGTGTGGTCGCATGGGTGGCGCTGGTCGTCGCGAAATCGGTCACGGCCGTCTGGCCCGTCGTTCGATTGCAGCCATGCTGCCTGCAGCTGACGTGTTCCCGTACACCATTCGTGTCGTGTCGGAAATCACCGAATCCAACGGTTCGAGCTCCATGGCTTCGGTCTGCGGCGCTTCCCTGGCCCTGATGGACGCCGGTGTTCCGATGAAGGCACCGGTTGCCGGTATCGCCATGGGTCTGGTTAAAGAGGGCGAGAAGTTCGCCATCCTGACCGACATCCTGGGTGACGAAGACCACCTGGGCGACATGGACTTCAAGGTAGCCGGTACCGCCAAAGGTGTTACCGCGCTGCAGATGGACATCAAGATCAAAGGCATCACCGAAGAAATCATGGAAATCGCTCTGGGCCAAGCCCTGGAAGCGCGCCTGAACATCCTCGGTCAGATGAACCAGATCATTGCTCAGTCCCGCACCGAGCTGTCGGAAAATGCTCCGACCATGATCGCGATGAAAATCGATACCGACAAAATCCGTGATGTTATCGGTAAAGGCGGCGCGACCATTCGTGCGATCTGTGAAGAGACCAAGGCTTCGATCGACATCGAAGACGACGGCTCGATCAAGATCTTCGGCGAAACCAAGGAAGCGGCTGAAGCTGCGCGTCAGCGCGTTCTGGGCATCACCGCTGAAGCTGAAATCGGCAAGATCTACGTGGGTAAGGTTGAACGCATCGTCGATTTCGGCGCATTCGTCAACATCCTGCCGGGCAAGGACGGCCTGGTTCACATCTCCATGCTGAGCGACGCTCGCGTTGAGAAAGTGACCGACATCCTGAAAGAAGGCCAGGAAGTGGAAGTATTGGTACTGGACGTGGACAACCGCGGCCGTATCAAGCTGTCCATCAAAGACGTAGCAGCAGCCAAAGCGTCGGGCGTTTAAGACTCCCCCGCTTGGCCGTTTAAGCGTTGTAAAAAGGCCTCGCAGTGAAAGCTGCGGGGCCTTTTTTTGTCTGCGAAAAAGGGCGACATGGAATTTGCCCGCGCTCAAAACCGGTGCTAGGTTTAGCGCACTGCCCGTGTAGCTCAGTCGGTAGAGCAGCGCACTCGTAACGCGAAGGTCGCAGGTTCGATTCCTGTTTCGGGCACCATTTTTTGCTATGTCACCTTCCTGCCGAGGTCCTTGATGCTGCGCTTGGGCTGCTGCAGTGCGCGCTCCTGATCGGGGGGCGTGCGTATTCGGTCTGATAGTTCACCGCTGCTTGAACTTGAAGTGGAACCATTGCTGCGCCTAAGTTCTTCAATAAAGGCGTGACTGGTTGCTGAGACTTTGCTTTTTGAAACATGTTCCTCCGGCTCGCCCAAAAAGGCAGTGCGTGGTGGCGCCGTTCAGTTTTTTGTAAATTTGATGTAACGATGTCTATAAATCGCCAGTCAAAGGTCCTATATTCGGACCTTGCATGAGTACCACTTTGTAGTTTTCAGATGATCCCGAATGGTTCTGAAGGCCAGATAAACCGGGCTTTACCCGGTTTTTTGCGTCAGAGAGATCCTTGATGATCCAGATCCATCTTCCATTCCCCAGATCAGCGAGAACGCCATGACCGTTAAAGAATTGACCCAGGAAGCCAGACACGCAGAAGCACTCAAGAAATACGTGCTGGACACGCCGTCCTTGATGGAAGAGATCAAGGACTTGCCCGCCGACGATCAGAAAGATCAGATCCAGTGGGCGTTTGAGGATGAAGCTGAGGCACAGGGCTTGCAGCCCTGGGAACTGACGCTCAAGTACACCTCAAGCCCGGAAGAGTTCGAGGCCGCGCGGCTGGTTCTGCACCGGGAGGCTGCCGAGGTATTGGGCGTCGAGTGGGAAGAGTACTGCGAGATGAACAATTTGGTGGTCTGATAAAAACGCCAGCCTTGATGAGGCTGGCGTTTTTCATTGGGGACGGCGTGATCAGAGACTCAGCCGCATCGACAGGTCTACAGCTTTTACATCCTTGGTCATCGCACCGATCGAAATATAGTCCACCCCGGTTTCGGCAATGGGCAGCAGCGTGCTTTCGTTGATACCGCCGCTGGCCTCCAGTTTCGCCTTGCCGCCGTTCAGGCGCACCGCTTCACGCATGTCATCCAGGCTCAACTCGTCGAGCATAATGATGTCGGCACCCGCCGCGAGCGCTTCTTTGAGCTCGGTCAGGCTCTCCACTTCGATCTCCACCGGTTTGCCCGGGGCTATCTTGTGCGCAGCAGTAATCGCTTGCGAGATGCCACCACAGGCGGCGATATGATTTTCCTTGATCAGGAAAGCGTCATACAGGCCGATGCGATGATTGTGGCAACCGCCACAGGTCACGGCGTATTTTTGCGCCAGGCGCAAGCCCGGCAGGGTTTTGCGGGTGTCGAGCAACTTCACCTGAGTCTCTGCGACGAAGTCCGCCAAATGCTGCGCCCGAGTGGCGACGCCCGAAAGCATTTGCAGGAAGTTCAGGGCACAGCGCTCGCCCGTCAGCAACGATCGCGCCGGCCCTTCGAGGTGAAACAGCGCCTGATTGGGTTTCACCCGTTCGCCATCGCGCACTTGCCAATGCACGGCCACTCTTGGGTCCAATTGCCGAAACACGGCGTCAACCCAGGCGGTGCCACTAATGACGGCCGCGTCACGGGTGATGATGGTGGCTTTGGCCAAGCGCTCGGCTGGGATCAACTGTGCGGTGATGTCGCCGCTGCCGATGTCTTCGAGCAACGCACGGCGCACGTTGGCTTCGATTTCGGCGGTTAAATCGGCGAGACGTAGATTCGGCATAACGGACTCCACAAACAAAGTGTCCCGATTATAGGGCTATGGCGCGGGGCAACCCAAGGCATCCAAAGTCCTCCAGGTGATCTGAACCGTGCATTTGGTCGATTGCTGTGAGTAATCGGCGATCAACGAGGGTCTCTGATAAAGGTTTATTTCAAATGCAGGTACAGAGTCTGCTGGCACAGGGCGTGTCTTTTGCCAGATAATTCGCCTTGCGTTTGACGTCATAGCTTTGACGTATCTTTGGGCGAGCGTTAATGAATCACTGCGAGCGGGCAGCGGACCCTTGCTGATTTTTTATCACTGAACTGAAGAATCACCGTTTCAGGAGGCTTGGATGCACAACGACGCGAATGTGGTGCCCTTGCGCAAAGCCGCTATCGACCAAACGAATTGCTCGCCGCTCGCCCGCCTGCCTGTGATTCTGCTTCAGGTTCGCGACAAGGCCGCGCAACAGCTCAGGCACGGCTTGCAGAAGCTGTTTGATAACGCCGATGACACGCTGTTCGAAATGGCCGATCGGGCACGCAACGACGTCGAACAGAATCTCTTCTTCCAAGCCATGCGCGATGTGCGACTCAAGCGCAAAAGCATCGAGCGCGGTTTTCTCGAACACGTCTTCGACGCTTTCGTCGGCCTCACTCAGTACGACATCACTCAAGTCACACTGCCCCGTGCGTTGTCCTTTGACACTCCAGCGGCGCCTAGCAGCGACGACTTGGAGCGACGCGTCGCCGTGGACGCGATGGTCAACAAAGTCCTGAACCGGGAAGGCTTCACTCTCGACCAACTCACCGCTCGACTCAGCGCATTGCTGGGCAAAGAGTTGCTCGTACAGCACAACCCGTTGGGGCCCGCGTTGCTCTGCGAATACTTCCTGCAAGCGGGGCGCAATTTGGGGGTGGAGATCAAGGTCAAGTTGATTCTCCTCAAACTGTTCGAGCGTTACGTACTCAGCGGCGCCGATCAGCTCTACGCCGAAGCTAATCAATTGTTGATTGCCACCGGTGTGCTGCCCGACCTCAAGCCCGCCCCGGCGCGGCGTGCCATGGATCGTGCCGCGGTCAGCGCGCGCGCCGAACCGGCGACGACAGGTCCGCGCTCCGCTGGCATACCCGTTGATGAGAGCGTGCAGGAAGTTTTCGCCGCATTGCAGAAACTACTGTTTCACGTGCGCGGCAGCGTTGCCCCCACCCTGGAGGCCAGCGCTGAGCCCCAGCCCATTTCTACCCGCGACCTGCTGCGTCTGCTGTCGCACTTGCAGCAATACGTTCCAGCCCCGTCGGCCCAGGACGAATTCGATCTGCGTAATCAGCTTGAACAGTTGCTGACGCGGGTGAGCGTCAAAAGTGGCAAATCACGGGTGGTCGGGGTGGCGGATGAGGACGTCATCAATCTGATTGCGATGCTGTTCGAATGCATTCTCGATGACCGTAATCTGCCAGATTCGCTCAAGGCGTTGATTGCCCGCTTGCAGATCCCGATGTTGAAAGTGGCGGTGCTCGACAAGAGTTTTTTCAGCCGCAGTAGCCACCCGGCTCGGCGGTTACTCAACGAAATTGCGGCTGTCGCCATGGGCTGGGGTGAATGTGATGACCATGAACGCGACAGCTTGTATCTGCGCATCGAGCAGGTCGTGCAGCGGTTGTTGAATGACTTTGTCGATGATCCGGCGATTTTCTCCGAGTTGCTGGCCGACTTTCTGGCCTTCACCAGCGACGAACGTCGGCGCAGTGAGCTGTTGGAGCAGCGCACCCGCGACGCCGAAGAAGGGCGAGCGAAGACCGAACTCGCGCGTCAGCGGGTCGAACGGGCGCTGAATCAGGCTGTGCGGGGCAAACTTCTGCCTCAGGTCGTGGTGGCTTTCGTGCAGGAGGCCTGGAGCCAGGTGCTGTTGCTGACCAGCCTTAAGCACGGTGACCAGTCCGCCGAATGGCACGCCGATGTGCAGACCATGGAGCAACTGATCTGGAGCGTGCGGCGTCATGACGAACCTGATGCAAGCGAACGTTTATTTTCGTTGGTGCCGGGGCTGCTCAAGTCCCTGCGCGATGGCTTGAGCCGTTCTGCATTCGATCCGTTTGCCACCAGTGCGTTTTTTTCTGAGCTGGAAACGTTGCATGTTCAGTTGTTTGAGCCTGCGGAGCAGCCTGCCATCCTTGACGCTCCGGAGAGGGTTGAAGGACTGCAAGAAATCGTTCCGCTAACCGCCGATGAAGGGGCGGTAGATAACGCTTGCTCCAGTTTGCCGGCGGACGATGTGGGTTTGCGTCAGGTCGATCAACTGCAACTGGGCAGTTGGGTAGAGTTTCAGGAAGACGAAGAAAATACCCTGCGCTGCAAGCTGGCGGCGATCATCGACGCCACTGGAAAATACATTTTTGTTAACCGCACCGGGATGAAAGTGCTGGAGCGCAGCCGCACGGTTCTGGCCTTGGAATTTCGCCGTGGTGCGGTGCGTGCTTTGGACGACACCTTACTGTTTGATCGGGCACTGGAGTCGGTGATCGGTAATCTGCGCCGACTCAATCGCGGCAAGTGATCGCACGCCGAGGGTCTATCGCGGCATACTGCGCACTTACACTGTCGTCGCTGAAGGAACCTGTATGCAGTTGGACCCCGCGAGCGGTTGGTGTCAGGGCGTACATATATGCCCCTCACCCAACTTCAATGCGCGCCCCTCGGGCGAAATTTCCCTGTTGGTGATTCACAACATCAGCTTGCCGCCGGCGCAATTCGCGACGGGCAAGGTGCAGGAGTTTTTTCAGAATCGTCTGGATGTCACGGAGCATCCCTACTTTGAAGGGATCGCTCATTTACGGGTGTCTGCGCATTTTCTGATCGAGCGTGACGGCGTCGTCACTCAGTTTGTCTCCTGTCTTGAGCGTGCCTGGCATGCGGGCGTCTCTAGCTTCGAAGGGCGCGAGACCTGCAATGATTTTTCAGTGGGTATCGAGCTTGAAGGCACTGATGAACAGCCGTTCACGGAGGCGCAATATCAGGCGTTGACTATTCTGACCGAACAGTTGCAAAGCGCTTTTACCGGCATTACCGCGCAGCGTATCTGCGGGCATAGCGACATCGCCCCCGGTCGTAAGACTGATCCGGGCCCTGCGTTCGATTGGGTACGCTATCGCGCGGCTCTGGCAAAAGCCGCTCTGGAAAAAGAGGAACCACAATGAGCTTTCTGGTGTTGCTGTTAGCCGTCTGGGTCGAAAAATTCTCGGCCCTGCGCCATCGGGTTCAGCGTGATGGTGGCTGGGTACGTGAGCTGCACAAGCTTGAGGCCGGCCCACGCCTGGCGAACCGGCCCTGGCTGGTATTGATGCTGCTGGTGTTATTGCCCGTGGCGTTGTTGGGTCTACTGCTGGTGGTGCTGGAACCGGTGGCCTACGGTTTGCTGGCGTTGCCGATTCACTTGCTGGTGGTGATTTACAGCCTCGGTCGGGGAGACTTGTTAGGCGGCCTCGGCCCGTTTCGTGATGCCTGGCGTCGGGAAGATCTACAGGCTGCCTCGCATGTGGCCAAGCGCGACCTGGACATCTGCGCCGATTCCGGTGAGCAATTGCTGGAGCGGGTGCAGGGGCATTTGTTGTGGCAGGCCTATCAGAGTTTTTTTGCGGTGATTTTTTGGTATTTCCTGCTTGGCCCAGTGGCGGCGCTGAGCTATCGGCTGCTGGCTCTGGCGCAGGAGCATGCACAGACTCCAGCCTTGATTGAGCGCGCTGCGCAATTGCGGCATGCCTTCGATTGGGTGCCGGTACGGCTGCTGGCGGCGAGTTTTTCGCTGGTAGGTAACTTTGTTGCGGTTAGCCGGGTGATGCTCCATGAATTGCTGAACTGGAACATCAGCGCTGCTCAGTTGATCGAAAACGTCGGGCTGGCAGCCGCTGAAATTCCAGCGCCGGTGGTTGGCCCGGAAGGCGTCAATAGCCTTGATCGCATCTGGGAGCTGCTGCTGCGGGCGGCGGTGCTTTGGTATGCAGGTTTTGCGTTGTGGACTGTACTGCCGTAACCCTCGCCTGGCAGAGGTGAGCGTCATAGTGGTGAAGGGGAAACCTCTCACCACCGCCAGCCGATCTGCCTGAAGAACGGCCTCTTGTCGTTAACCTTAAGTTACAAAACCTCTCCTCCATTTGAGCTATACAGAGGCAGTGCCAATAGTGGCTATCTGCTGCTTCTGTGCGCCTGCCAATAAAAATAAGAAATCAAAGGGAGATTTACAGTGAAGAGCGTGCTCTATCCCGCTGTCGCGATGATGAACCGCCTGAGCTTCGGCATGAAGTTCAGCCTGATCAGCGTACTGTTCCTGGTGCCCATGCTGGTGACCAATTTCTACCTTGTACGTGATTCCTATCGTGAATTCCAAGGCACCCAGGTCGCCTTGCAAAGCCTCGACTTGCTTGGCAGCAGCTTGACGCTGCGTCGGGACCTGGAAACCCTGAACAACCTGGTACAGATCAACGTTACGCTGGGTCAGTCCGGTAAGGCGGGTAACGTCGAGTCAAAAATCACCGTACTGGAACAGAGCATTCTGGCGCGATTGCAAGCGCTGACAGCGATGACCATCGACCCTGAACCCATGGCGCTGTTTAACGGCAAACGCGATGAAATGATTGCCGCGTTCAAAGCCCAGCAAACGGAGAACTCCGTACAAAGTAAAAGCGCCCTGATTGGCAAGTTGCTCGGCAGTTCGCAGGTTTTCAATCAGATCATCGTCAGTCAGTCGGGCCTCAGCCGCGACACGCAGAGTGACATGCGTCAACTCAGTGACCTGATCACCAACGTTACCCCGCCGATCACCCAGACGCTTGGCGAAGGCCGGTCCATGGGGTCGTACTCCTTGGGGCAAGGCTTTCTCAACTCGTCGTCGAGCACTCGTTTCGACGAGTTGCTGGCGCAGATCGAAAAACTTCAGGCCGAATACGCACTGAAATTGCAGGACGCGCTGGGTTCCAGCAACGCTGCGCGCGAAACCCTGGCCACTCAGGCCGAGAGCAGTAAGGCATCGTTGAAAAAAGCCAGTGAGCTGTTTGAAGAGCAAGTGGTGATGGCCGACACGCTCGATGCGCCCTGGCAGGCCTTTTACGATCAGGTCACCGGCCTGATGGAGCAGACTTACCAGCTCAATGAATCGACCCTGAAGTTCCTTGGCATCCAATTGCACCAGCGGCTGGAGCAGAACCGCACCCACATGCTCTTACAAGCGGCAGGGCTGTCGGTAGTGTTCATATTGATTTTTTACCTGTATGGCGGCTTTTACGCGTCGACCCGCACGACCCTTAAACGGCTGGGCTCGGTGATGGACAAGGTGGCGGCGGGCGACATGACGGTGATCTTCAAATCCCATAGCCGCGATGAGTTGGGCGAGCTGGGTGAGGTGTTCAATGCCACGGTGAAGAAAATCCATGACCTGATCGAGCGAGTCGGCCATACGGTCGGTGAGGTCGAGCGCCAAGCCGGACAGGTCGAAACAGTGTCCGCACAGAGTAACCAAGCGGCAGCGGGTCAGCGTACACAGATCGAGCAGGTGGCGACGGCCATGAACCAAATGTCGGCGACCTCGCTGGAGGTGGCACGCAGTGCCGCGGCGGCGGTCAGCAGTGCTCACAGTGTCAACGATGAGACCCTCAACGGTCGTGGGCTGGTCGGGTCGCAGCAAGGCAGCATCGCCGCGTTGGCCTGCGAGATCGACCAGTCAGTGTTGGTGATCAATCAACTGGCCAGCGACAGTCAGTCCATCAGCCGCGTGCTGGAGGTGATCAAAAGTATCGCTGAACAGACCAACTTGCTGGCCCTCAATGCGGCCATCGAAGCGGCGCGTGCGGGCGAGCAAGGACGTGGGTTTGCGGTGGTGGCCGATGAGGTCCGGACTCTTGCCAAGCGCACGCAACAATCGACCGAGGAAATCGAGCAGATGATCACCAAGCTCCACGGCGGTGTCGGCGCAGCGGTGAAAGCCATGGGGATCAGCCATCAGATGGCCAGCGGTACGGTAGGGCAGTCGGAAAAAGTCCAGCAGGCGTTGGACAATATCCTGGGCGCGGTCGGCATGATCGTTGATCAGAACCAGCAAATTGCCGCCGCCGTGGAGCAACAGACCGCGGTGGCGCACGACATTGACCAGAATATCGTCGAGATCAACCGCGCCGCCGAGCGCACGGCTGAAGGCGCACAACAGACTGAAGGGGCCAGCCGTGCGTTGTCGGCTCAGGTGGTGGCACTGAAACACTTGATCCGCGCGTTTCGGGTTTGATGGCTGAACGGGGCGAGGGGGCCTGCGGCGCACATCGGGCGCATGCTTTACCAGTTGAACAGCTCACACGCATTGGTGGTGCTGGCGGCGGCCAGTTGCTCAGGACTGATCGCCATGATTGCAGCCAACGCTGCGCAGATTGCCGGCAGGTGCGCCGGGCTGTTGCGTTGGCCGGCAAACATGGAGGGCGCCATGTCTGGAGCATCGGTTTCCAGCACCACCGATTCAAGCGGCAGCTGCGCCAGCACGCGATGCATGCGCAGGGCTTGAGGCCAGGTCGCTGCACCGCCGAGACCGAGTTTGAAACCGAGCTTGAGGTATTCGCGCGCCTCTTCCTGACTACCGGCGAAGGCATGGATGATCCCGCCACGTTTCAAGCGAAACCGTTTTAGCGTGGCAATGACTGCCGCGTGGCTGCGTCGCACGTGGATCAGCGCGGGCAGATTGAAGTCTGCCGCCAGGCGCAACTGCGCGTCGAATAACGTCTGCTGGCGCTGGCGGTCCAGCGTTTCGATGAAGTAGTCCAGGCCGATCTCACCCACCGCACACAGTTGTCGATGGCCCGCTAACCGTGTCAGCCAGTCGCTCAGCTCACGCACGTCCTCGGGGCGATGGTCATTCAGGTACACCGGGTGCAAGCCGAACGCCGCATGCAAGTCAGGATCGCTTTGCACCAGGTCCCAGGCGCGCTGCCAGTTGCCCTGATAAACCCCCAGCACCACGATTCGCCGCACCCCCAGAGCGCGGCTTTCGGCCAGCACTGCTGCACGGTCTTCGTCGAAGTCCGGAAAATCCAGATGCGTATGGCTGTCGATCAGCTCCACGGCTCAGTCCTGGAGAATTCGCTGCTTGAACGTGCGCGCAATCGCCTGCACCCCAGGCCTGTAGTCCGACTGCTCGATGGCGGCCAGTGCCAGTTCGAGGGCCTTGTCGGCGATCAACTGGTGTTGCTGCGCCATGGCATTGACCGGCAGTGGCAGGAAGTCCAGCAATTGCGTATCACCGAAGGTGCCGAGGCGCAGTGGACGGTTTTTGAGCGGGAAGTCGTGCAGGGCGTCGAACACGCCTTGAAGCAATACGTAGGACGTCGTCACCAGCGCATCGGGCAAATGGCCCAGACGCTGGAGTAACTCTTCCATCAATTGTTTGCCACACTCGCGGCTGAACGACTCACCATGCTCGATCAGCACCTCGCCGTTGAAGTCGGCCAAGGCTTCCTTGAAGCCAGCGGCCCGCTCTTGGCTGATACTCAGTTCGGGGCGTGCCCCGATCAATGCGATCTGCTTGGGCTTTGGTTCCAGCAGGCTGCGGGTCAATTGCAGGCTGGCGACGCGATCATCGCTGATGACTGAGCAGAAATGCTCGGGCTCCATGACCCGGTCAATGGCGATGACCGGCGTGCCCTTGGCTTGCAATTGACGGTAGCTGTCGTCGCCGGCCGGCAGACAACTGGCAACAATCAAGGCATCGCAGCGTCGGGCGCGGAACAGTTTCAGCAACTGCCGTTCGCTGTCCGGCGCATCGTCGGAGCTGGCGATCAGCAATTGATAACCGCGGGCCCTTGCCCCTTGCTCGAGCAGTTTGGCGATGCGTGCGTAACTGGGGTTCTCCAGGTCCGGCAGAATGAAGCCTAACGTGCGCGTGTGCCGACTGCGCAGCCCGGCAGCCTGTGGGTTAGGTGTGAAGCCGTGTTGCTCGACCACCGCGCGCACACGCTCGACGGTGGCGCTGCTGATGCGTTGCTGTTCGGCCTTGCCATTGATGACATAGCTGGCGGTGGTAACGGACACACCGGCCAACTGGGCGATATCACTGAGTTTCAACTCGGGATTTCCTTGTTTTTTCGAGCTTGCCCCGACATTTTGGCCAATCCTACCTGATTCAGGCAGACGACCTATGTCGCAACGCTTCCGACAAGTTGGGCTTCAAGGATGAGACATTATCGAGTAACGTGCCAAACATTCTAGATTAAACGTTTCAGCAAGCGTATTTTCTACGTTATTAGAGCCATTGGCCGGTTCTGCCGCGAAACCGCCAAAGATTGGTCCTACAAAAACGCTAAGCTGATTCATTCAAAACAATACCTGGCGCCATCAGACGCCAAAAAGGAGAAAGCATGCTCGAGCTCACCATAGAGCAGATATCCATGGGCCAATCGGCTGTGGATAAGTCCACCGCCCTGCAATTGCTTGCCGACAAACTGGTGGCCGATGGCTTGGTGGCCGACGGTTATCTCGCCGGTTTACAGGCGCGGGAAGCTCAGGGCTCGACCTTTCTCGGTCAAGGTATTGCTATCCCGCACGGCACCCCCGAAACCCGCGATCAGGTATTTGCCACCGGCGTGCGGCTGATGCAGTTCCCGCAGGGCGTGGATTGGGGCGACGGCCAGATCGTCTATTTGGCGATCGGTATTGCGGCTAAATCCGATGAACACCTACGCCTGCTGCAACTGCTGACCCGTGCCCTCGGCGAGACGGACCTGGGCCAGGCCTTGCGTCGTGCCAGTTCCGCCGAAGCGTTGCTGAAGCTGCTGCAAGGCGCGCCGCAAGAGTTGGCGCTGGACGCCCAAATGATCGGCCTCGGCGTGTCCGCTGACGATTTCGAAGAGTTGGTCTGGCGTGGTGCCCGTTTGCTGCGTCAGGCCGATTGCGTGAGCAACGGTTTCTCCGCCGTGCTGCAACAGGTCGAAGCGCTACCGCTGGGCGATGGGCTGTGGTGGCTGCACAGCGAGCAAACCGTAAAGCGTCCGGGCCTGGCGTTTGTCACCCCGGATAAGCCGATGCGTTACCTCGGCCAGCCGTTGAGCGGCCTGTTCTGCCTGGCCAGCCTCGGTGAGGCGCATCAGGCCTTGCTCGAACGTCTTTGTGCGCTGCTGATCGCTGGCCGCGGTCATGAATTGGGCCGCGCCACCAGCAGTCGTAAAGTCCTCGAAGTGCTAGGCGGTGAAGTCCCTGCCGATTGGCCGAGTGCGCGCATTGCCCTGGCCAACGCCCATGGCCTGCATGCACGGCCGGCGAAGATCCTCGCGCAACTGGCAAAAAGTTTTGAAGGTGAGATTCGGGTGCGCATTGTCGATGGTCAGGACAGTGCGGTGTCGGTCAAAAGCTTGAGCAAGCTACTCAGCCTCGGCGCCCGTCGTGGTCAGGTGTTGGAGTTCATCGCGCAGCCAAGCATCGCCGCCGACGCCTTGCCGGCCTTGCTGGCGGCTATCGAAGAAGGCTTGGGTGAAGAAGTCGAGCCGTTGCCGGTGCTCAGCCCGCAGCGCGACGTCATGGCCGACGTCGCCCAAGTGCTGCTCGCGCCGGCCTCCGGCAGCCTTATTCAAGCCATCGCCGCCGCTCCGGGCATTGCCATCGGCCCGGCGCACATTCAAGTGCTGCAAGCCATCGACTACCCGCTGCGCGGTGAGTCCGCCGCCATCGAGCGCGAGCGTCTGAAGCAAGCGCTGGTCGAGGTCCGTCGCGACATTGAAGGCTTGATCGAGCGCAGCAAGTCCAAGGCCATTCGTGAGATTTTTATCACCCACCAGGAAATGCTCGACGACCCTGAATTGACCGATGACGTTGACACCCGCCTCAAGCAAGGCGAAAGCGCCGAAGCGGCCTGGATGGGGGTGATTGAAGCGGCAGCCAAACAGCAGGAGTCTTTGCAGGACGCTTTGCTCGCCGAGCGTGCCGCCGACCTGCGCGACATCGGCCGTCGGGTGCTGGCGCAGCTCTGTGGTCTCGAAACCCCGAGCGAACCTGAGCAACCGTACATTTTGGTGATGGATGAAGTCGGTCCGTCCGACGTCGCCCGTCTCGACCCGACCCGTGTCGCCGGGATTCTGACCGCCCGTGGCGGCGCTACGGCTCACAGTGCCATCGTCGCCCGCGCCCTTGGTATTCCAGCGTTGGTTGGCGCGGGGGCGGCGGTGTTACTTCTGGCGCCAGGTACGCCGTTGCTGATCGATGGCCAGCGCGGTCGGCTGCACGTCGATGCTGATGCCGCCACCTTGCAGCGTGCCACCGAAGAGCGCGACACCCGTGAGCAACGCCTGAAGGTCGCGGCGGAACAACGCCACCAGCCGGCGCTGACCACCGACGGTCACGCGGTCGAAGTTTTTGCCAACATCGGCGAAAGTGCCGGCGTCGCCAGCGCGGTGGAGCAGGGCGCAGAAGGCATTGGTCTGCTGCGCACCGAACTGATCTTCATGGCCCACCCACAAGCGCCGGACGAGGCAACCCAGGAAGCCGAGTATCGCCGTGTGCTGGATGGCCTGGCCGGTCGGCCGCTGGTGGTCCGCACCCTCGACGTCGGCGGCGACAAGCCGCTGCCGTATTGGCCGATCGCCAAAGAAGAAAATCCGTTTCTCGGCGTGCGTGGTATTCGCCTGACCCTGCAACGTCCACACATCATGGAAGCGCAACTGCGCGCCTTGCTCCGCGCCGCCGACAACCGGCCATTGCGGATCATGTTCCCGATGGTCGGCAGCGTTGATGAGTGGCGCCAGGCCCGTGACATGACGGAGCGCCTTCGTCTGGAAATCCCGGTCGCCGACCTGCAACTGGGCATCATGATCGAAGTGCCTTCGGCGGCGCTGCTGGCGCCGGTGTTAGCCAAAGAAGTCGACTTCTTCAGTGTTGGCACCAACGACTTGACTCAGTACACCCTGGCCATCGACCGTGGTCACCCGACCTTGTCGGCCCAGGCGGATGGCCTGCACCCGGCGGTGCTGCAATTGATCGACATTACCGTGCGTGCTGCTCATACCCATGGCAAGTGGGTCGGCGTGTGCGGTGAGTTGGCGGCCGACCCGCTGGCAGTGCCTGTGCTGGTCGGCCTCGGTGTCGATGAACTCAGTGTGTCGGGCCGCAGCATCGCCGAGGTCAAGGCGCGGATTCGCGAATTCAGCCTGACCCAGACCCAAACCCTCGCGCAACAGGCGTTGGCCGTGGGCAGCGCCAACGAAGTGCGCGCATTAGTGGAGGCCCTGTAATGGCGCGGATTCTCACCCTGACCCTCAACCCGGCGCTGGACCTTACCGTTCAGCTACCACGTTTGGACGTCGGTCAGGTCAATCGCAGCGACGCGATGCTCACCCATGCCGCCGGCAAGGGCATAAACGTGGCGCAGGTGTTGGCAGACCTGGGCCACGAGCTGACGGTCAGCGGTTTTCTGGGGGAAGATAATCTTCAGGCGTTTGACACCCTATTTGCCAAACGCGCTTTTGCCGATGCATTCATTCGGGTGCCGGGTGAAACCCGCAGCAATATCAAACTCGCTGAAAGCGATGGCCGTGTCACGGACCTCAACGGTCCGGGGCCGCAGGTGAGCGAGGTGGCGCAGCAGGCCTTGCTTGATCGTCTCGATCAGATTGCGCCGGGGCATGACGCGGTCGTGGTCGCCGGGAGTTTGCCGCGCGGCATCAGCCCGCAGTGGTTACAGGCCTTGATCCTTCGATTGAAACAGCTGGGTTTAAAGGTCGCTCTGGACACCAGCGGCGAAGCCTTGCGGGCTGGGTTGGCGGCCGCTCCATGGCTGATCAAACCCAACACCGAAGAACTCGCTGAGGCGCTTGGGTGTGACGTGGTGTCGGTGTTGGCGCAGGCCGATGCCGCCAGTCGCTTGCACGCTCAAGGCATCGAGCACGTGGTGATTTCCCACGGTGCCGATGGGGTCAACTGGTTCAGTGTCGGCTCGGCGCTGCACGCCACACCGCCCAAGGTCCGCGTTGCCAGCACTGTGGGTGCCGGCGATTCGCTGCTGGCCGGCATGCTCCACGGTTTGCTCAGCGCTGATACGCCTGAGCAAACGTTGCGCACCGCCACCGCGATTGCTGCCCTGGCGGTGACACAGATCGGTTTTGGCATTAGCGACGCCGCGCAATTGGCGCTGCTTGAACAGGGCGTGCGCGTGCGCCCCCTGACAGAACAATAAGAGGGTTTGTGATGAAGTTAGCCATTGTTACGGCCTGCCCGAACGGCATGGTCACCAGCGTGCTGTGCGCGCGGCTGCTGGACGCTGCCGCCCAGCGTCAGGGCTGGAGCACATGCGTCGAAGTCGTTGATGCGGCACACCCGGAACGTCAATTGTCGACGGCGACCATCGAGTCCGCCGAGTGGGTATTGCTGGTGACCAGCGCCCCGGTGGACATGGGCCGATTCGTCGGCAAGCGGGTCTTTCGCAGCACCCCGGCCCAGGCCCTGCAAGATGTTGAGGCGGTCCTGCGGCTGGGGGCGCTTGAGGCTGAGGTTTATGTTGCCAGTGACGTCTGCGCCGAACCCGCCGTGGCGCCTAAAAGCGCCCCGCGTCTGGTCGCGATCACCGCGTGCCCGACCGGTGTCGCCCACACGTTCATGGCCGCCGAAGCCTTGCAGCAAGCGGCCAAACGATTGGGCTACGACTTGCAGTTGGAAACCCAAGGCTCGGTCGGCGCTCGTAACCCCCTGAGCGCGGCGGCGATTGCCGATGCGGACGTGGTGCTGTTGGCGTGTGATATCGAAGTCGCCACCGAGCGTTTCGCCGGCAAGAAGATTTACCGTTGCGGCACCAGCATCGCGCTGAAACAAGCCGAAGCCACGCTTAATAAAGCCCTGGCCGAAGGCAAGCAGGAAACCGCTGCGAGCGGCGCCAAAGGCCCGGCCAAGCAAGAGAAGACCGGCGTCTACAAACACCTGCTGACCGGTGTGTCATTCATGCTGCCGATGGTGGTGGCGGGCGGCTTGATGATTGCGCTGTCGTTTGCATTCGGGATCGATGCGTTCAAGGAGGCGGGAACACTGGCCGCGGCGCTGAAGCAGATCGGTGATGCGGCGTTTACCTTGATGGTGCCACTGCTGGCAGGGTACATCGCCTACTCAATTGCTGATCGGCCAGGCATTGCGCCGGGGATGATTGGGGGGCTCCTCGCGAGCACGTTGGGCGCAGGCTTCCTTGGCGGCATCATCGCCGGCTTTCTCGCAGGTTACAGCGCCGCCATCATCGGTCGCAGGCTGCGTCTGCCACAAACGTTCGATGCGCTGAAACCGATTCTGATCATCCCGCTGCTGGCCAGTCTGTTCGTCGGGTTAGTCATGATTTATGTCGTGGGGCAGCCGGTTGCAGGCTTGCTGGGCGGCATGACCAGGTTCCTGGAAAATATGGGCACCGCCAATGCGGTGCTGCTGGGCGTGGTGCTCGGGGCCATGATGTGTATTGACCTTGGTGGGCCGATCAATAAAGCGGCGTATGCATTTTCCGTTGGGTTGATGACCTCGGCGAATGCCAGTTATGCACCGATTGCTGCGGTCATGGCCGCTGGTATGGTGCCGCCAATTGGCCTGGGAATTGCCACTTTTATAGCTCGACGCAAATTTGCCCAGACCGAGCGCGAAGCCGGTAAAGCGGCGTTGGTATTGGGTATGTGCTTTATCTCTGAAGGCGCGATCCCGTTTGCCGCGAAAGATCCTTTACGGGTGCTTCCGGCGAGCATTGCAGGTGGGGCGCTTGCCGGTGCGTTGTCGATGTATTTCGGTTGCAAGCTGATGTCGCCCCACGGTGGTTTGTTCGTGATGGTCATTCCTAACACGATCAACCATGCGCTGCTGTATCTGCTGGCGATTGTGGCCGGGAGTTTGCTGACGGCGGTGACGTATGCGCTGCTCAAGCGCCCGGAAGGGGTGGAGTTGGCGGTGGACCCCGTTAACGCCTGATACCCCTTTACTGTGGAAGCGCGTTTCACACGGGCGTCATGCGCCCGTGCTCTAGTCTCCCTTTTAAGGGAGAACACCATGAGCGAATTCAATCTCGGTCGCCGTCGTGTCGTGCAAGCGGTCGGCGCCGGTTTATTGCTGCCCGGCCTGGCCCCGGCCGTGATCGCGTCGGTCAAGGATCGGCCGCAACTCACTGACGGCGTGCAGTCCGGCGACCTGCTGGGCGACCGGGCGATGGTCTGGAGCCGCAGCGACCGTCCCGCACGGATGGTGGTGGAGTGGGACACCCGCAGCCTGTTCGCCAATCCTCGTCGTTTTGTTTCGCCACTGGCGGACTCACGCACCGACTTTACCGCTCGCGTCGAACTCACCGGGCTGCCGGCCGATCAAGCTATTTTCTACCGTGTGCATTTCGAAGACGCTCAGAGCGGTGTGACCAGCGAGCCCTGGTTTGGCCACTTGCGCAGCGTGCCGACGGCGCGTCGCGACATCCGTTTTGTCTGGAGCGGCGACACCGTTGGCCAAGGCTTTGGAATCAACCCGGACATTGGCGGTATGCGTATCTACGAAGCCATGCGTCTGCGCTTGCCGGACTTCTTTATCCACAGCGGCGACACCATCTATGCCGACGGCCCCGTGCCGGCGCAACTCACCACCGAAAGCGGTCGGGTGTGGCGCAATATCACCAGCGAAGCCAAGAGCAAAGTCGCCGAGACCCTTGATGAGTACCGTGGCAATTACCGCTACAACTTGATGGACGAAAACATTCGCCGGTTCAACGCCGAGGTGCCGCAGATCTGGCAGTGGGACGACCACGAAGTGGTGAATAACTGGTCGCCGGGCAAGCAGTTGGATGAGCGTTACCAAAGCAAAGATATCCACAGCCTGGTGGGACGCGCGCGACAAGCCTGGCTTGAATACGCACCGATGCGTTTGCAGAGTGCCGACAACGGCGGGCGGATTTATCGCAAGCTCGGTTACGGTCCGCTACTGGACGTGTTTGTGTTGGACATGCGCAGCTATCGCGGTGCCAATGATGACAACCTGGGCGCAGCCAAACCGTTTTTGGGACGCGAACAACTGGACTGGCTCAAGCGTGAGCTGAAGGCGTCGAAGGCACAGTGGAAAGTCATTGCCGCCGACATGCCGATTGGTCTGGGCGTACCTGATGGTGAAGTCAGTCCCGGCGTGCCGCGCTGGGAAGCTGTGGCCAACGGCGATCCCGGACCGGCGCAGGGACGTGAACTTGAGATTGCCGAGTTGCTGGGTTTCCTGAGGGCGCAACAGGTGCGTAATTTCGTCTGGCTGACGGCCGATGTGCATTACTGTGCGGCGCACCACTACCACCCGGAGCGGGCCGCGTTTCAGGATTTCGAACCGTTCTGGGAGTTCGTCGCAGGCCCGTTGAATGCCGGCAGCTTCGGGCCCAATCCGTTGGATAAAACCTTCGGCCCCGAGGTGGTGTTCGAAAAGGCGCCTGCTGTGCAGAACACCTCGCCCTTTGCTGGTTTTCAGTTTTTTGGCGAGGTGAATATTGATGGGCAGACGGGTGCGCTGAATGTGGTGTTGCGGGATCTGGATGGGGTCGGGGTATTTACGCAGACACTTGCTCCCGTCTGACACTTTGGCCGCGTAATGACTCCTTGCCGCGAAACGACAAGGAGTTTGACGTCACAGGCCGCGATGCCTGTTCGTTACTGAAGGCTGCTATAGGTCAATTTGTAAGCAGACATCGGTGGGTGGCTGTTTTTCCATTCCTCAGCAAACGCCTTGCCTGCCTCGATCTGTTCCGGCGTCAGCGTACTGCCGGTGTTTGCAAGGATCTCTACCGCCTCGGCACGTCGTACATAGTTCCGGGTGCTGTTGACCACCAGCCACAGCAGGCCATAGCCCTTGATCGCGTCATAGCTGTAGTCATAGCGATCGAGGTTCTGCTCGGTATCGAAGAGGTGCAACAGCGCGTAGCTGTAGGTCAGCACGGCGCCAAGGTGGTTGTGCTCCAACCGTTTGTTGAGCCAGCGCTCCTGATAAGAAACGTTGGCGAGGTACTTGATGTTGCTCAACCAGTACATCGCAGGGGGGTATCCCAGCGCGGCTGACCTTCTCAAGATAATGTCGAGCATTGTGCTCAAGTCGCTGGTGGCGGGAACGAGCGCAGGGGTTTTCTCATAAAGGATGGCCAGGATATAGAGCGCTTCCCCACAGGCTGCTGTCCCGGCTTTCTTCAGCCAGGCGATATCCTGGGTCAGTTCGTACATCTCCAGCATGGCATCGCCATCGCCAATCTCGGCCCCGGCTTGTGCGAGTTTCCTGGCTTTATCAAGGGAGTCGGCATCACCCAGGCGCATCAATGAGTAGACATGATCTTGAGCACCGGCCAGTCGATACCAGGGTTTGGCATTGTCGCTGATGCTGCCTTCGCGGCGTCGAATGACTTCGCCCAAGGCGTACTGTGAGTCACGGTCACCAGCCTTGGCGGCGATGGTCAGCGCGGGTTCAGCGTCCTGGTATTCCCCCAGATGGTAGAGGTCAAGACCTCGTGTCTGGGCTGCTCTTTGTGGCTCGGTCAGCGGTGAAAGTAGCGAGTTTATTGAGCTGATTAACGTATGGAGCGCAGTAATGGCGTCTGAAGGATGATGCATGGTTAATACCTGTGTTGGTGAAGGAACGTACTCATCAACACAGGTTATTGAGGTTTCAGGGGGGAGAGGTGGTACATAGTTATCGATTTGAAAATCGAATCGTTACCAGAAAGTCGTGCCGTGTAGGCCGTTCCCAGCCTGCGGCAGCGCCCCCATTTTCAGGCGGTGCCGCGGGCTAGGAGTTGTCAATAAACGTCGCGGCGGTAGCGCCCTTGCTCGATCAAGCGTTCGACGGTCTCGGTCCCCAGCAGGTTGTTGAGCACCTGATCCACGCCGGACGCCATCCCATGCAGGCTGCCGCAGATGTAGATCGATGCACCGTCCGCCAGCCATTGCTTGAGTTCGTCGGCGCGTTCACGCAGGCGATCCTGAACGTAGATTTTCTGCGCCTGATCGCGCGAGAACACCAAGTCCAAGCGCTCAAGGTCGCCTTCGATCAGCCACTCTTCCAACTCGTCGCGGCAGAGATAGTCGTGCTCCCGATGACGTTCACCGAACAGCAGCCAGTTGCGCTGCTGGCCATCGGCTATGCGCGCCTTGAGCAAGCTGCGCAGCCCCGCGAGACCCGTGCCGTTGCCCAGTAAAATCATCGGCACCGGCGTGGGCGGCAAATGGAAGCCACTGTTGCGACGTACCCGCAGGCTGATGCTACTGCCCACTGGGGCGTGTTCGGTCAGCCAGCCGGAGCCGATGCCGAGTTGACCATCGGGATGCTGTTCCTGACGCACAATCAGCTCCAGCACACCGTCGGCCGCAATCGAGGCGATGGAGTATTCACGCATCGCCAACGGCACCAGCGCGTCCAGCAGCGCTTGCGCATGCAGACCGACCAGATGCGCTCTGTTCTCGGGCAACTGGCGACCGGCGAGGGCGTGCTCCAGTGGTTGCGACAGACCGCCGAGCGCAACGGTGGCACGACCGTCAATGCCCAGGCCATCGAGAAAGTGTTCGATGGCCCCGGCGCTGTTGCGCGGCAGCACTTCTACCAGATCACCTGCTAACCAACTGCTGCTGGTGGGGGCGATGAGCCCTAGCAAGTACACAGGTGAACCGCTGCTGTCGGGGTTGAGCAACGTGCGTTGGGTCAGGGTCCAGTTGTCGTAGCTTGGCGCTTGCCAGGTGTCCACGGGCGTTTGCCCGGTCAGCAGGCCGAGTTGTTGTTGCCAGTGCCGTAACGCGTAGGGATCGCCGCTGTCGACTTCTACTGGCGCAAACAAGGTCTTGCCGCCGTGTTCGGTCAGCCAGGTGTGCAAGCGCCGGGCGAAGCCGCAGAAGTGTTGATACTGGCGATCACCCAAACCGAGCACCGCATAGTTCAGGCCGCTCAGGTTCGACGCCTGACGCAGTACGTGGCGCTCGAAACTGCGAGCGCTGTCTGGTGCTTCGCCGTCGCCGAAGGTACTGACGACGAACAGCGCGTTGCTCGAGTCCTGTAGATCCTGCGCACTCACACTCGCCAGTGGCTGAACCTTGACCGGCAACCCGGCAGCCTGCAATTGGCCAGCGGTCTGCCAAGCCAATTGCTCGGCGAAACCGCTCTGACTGGCAAAACCGATCAACCATGCCGGCGCATCGCTGCCGGGTTGCTCAAAGCCCTGGCGCGCTTCCTTGATCTGTTTTTTCTTGCGCCGACGATCCAGGTACAGCAACCAGCCTGTGACAAAAAACAGCGGCATGCTCAGTGCGGTGATCGTCATGATGATCCGCCCGACAATGCCGAAATAGCTGCCGACGTGCAGTGCGTAGAGGCTGGTCAGTAGTTGAGCCTTGAGGCTTTTGTCGCTGTATCGGTCATGACGGGCGATGACGCCAGTGGTCGGGTCGAGGGTGATCTGGTTCAGCGCACGATCATGGGGTGAGGTGTTCAACAGGTAGAACACGGTCGCTGGTTGGCCGGCCACCGCTGGCATACGAATGTTGTAGGCCGACAGCTTCGGGCCGGCAGCGCTATAGATACTGCTCCACATCGCAGCGTAATCGGCGGTGGGCGCCGGACCGCTCGGCGCAGGGCCACGACCGCCCCGAACCCGCTCGTTTTGCGGGGCGTCGGAAAGCAGTTGGGTCAGGCCTTTGTTGTACCACTCGTAAGACCAGGACAGCCCGGTCAGTGCGGCCAGCAGGTAAAACATCAGGCACCAGGTGCCCGCGACCGAGTGCAAGTCCCAGTTGAAGCTGCGACCTTTTTTCTTCCAGTCCAGGGTCAGCCAGGCGCGCCAGCTTTTCCACTGACGGGGCCAGCGCAGGTACAGGCCCGAGAGGCAGAAAAACAGCAGAATCAGTGTGCAGGCGCCGGTGATCTGGCGACCGTTGTCACCCATCGCCAGGAAACGGTGCAGTTGCAGCATCAGGCCAAAGAAGTCCTGGCCGGTCGCATCGCCCATGAATTGAGCGGTGTATGGATCGAAGTAGCGCATCTGCCCACGGCGTTCGCCTGGCGGTGGCGTGAAGAACACCCGCGCGGCATTGCCGCTGTCGGTCTCGACCGACAGCATTGAGACTTTCTTGCCAGAGGCCGCCTCGATTTTTTCCACCAGCTCGGCCGGCGGCAGCACGCCGGCGATCTGCTTCTCGACTTGCAGCACTGAAGGGTTGAGTGCCCGCAGGATTTCATCCTGAAACGATACCGTCGCGCCGGTAATGCCCATTAGTGCCAGGACGAGTCCGGCGCTGATGCCAAAAAACCAGTGCAACTGGAACAGGGTTTTCTTCAACACGTCGCTCGCCTTGTCCGTTCAAAAATAGTCATCACGACGCGCATTATGCCGTGAGTTGTCGAGAAACATTCCTTCTTACGCATAAAAAACCCCGTTCAACTGAATGAACGGGGTTTTGGGTATCACACTTCTCAGAAGTGGAAGTTGGTGCTCAGCAATGCTGTACGGCCCGCCGCCTGGTTGGCGAAGTGGGTCGAGAACGCCTTGTCGTAGTAGGTTTCGTCGGTCAGGTTTTGTACGTTTAGCTGTAGGTCGAGGTTTTTGCTGACCTTGTAGCTCGCCATCGCGTCGTAACGCACGTAGGAGTCGACCATGGTGGTGTTGGCCACACTGCCGAAGACGTCATCGACGTAGAAAGCACCGCCGCCGAGGGTCAGCTTCGGCGTGACGGCGTAGGTGGTCCACACGCTGGCACTGTTTTTCGGGGTGTTGGGCAGTTCGTTGCCATCGCTGGCCTTGCCCAGTGGGCCGCCGTCGATTTGCTGGCTGTCCATGTAAGCGTAGCCGGCGAACACCTGCCATTTGTCGGTGATCTTGCCGGTGGCCGACAGTTCGACCCCTTGAACGCGGGTTTTGCCGGCGTTTTCATACGACGTCGTGTCGACTTGAACGCGGGCGTTTTCTTTCTCGGTATGGAAGACATCAGCCGTCAACGAAAGACGATCATTGAACAAATTCCACTTCGTGCCGACTTCGTAGTTCTTGGTGGTTTCCGGCTCCATGTCGCTGCTCAGCAGATTGCCATTGCGATCCGCCGTGCCGCCCAGTGGGTTACCGTCCATGCCTTCACCAAGGGTGTTGCCCGGCGGTGTGGCCGATGTCGCGTAGGACGCATAGATGCTGCCGTTTTCTGTGGGTTTGTAGACCACGCCAAACTGGCCGGTGACGAATTCACTGGTGTCTTTGCCCTTGGCGGTGGTGTTCCCGGCCGTGGTGTAAGTGTTGTAGTCGGTGTCGAAATGGTCGTAACGCAGGCCCATGTTCACCAACCATTGCGGCGACAGCTCCAGGGTGTCGAACACATACAGCGCACGCGTATCAGCCTTGGTGTTGGTGCCGGCGTAGTTGCGCGAGATAGCGCCGTTCCACGGGTCGTTCGCGTTCGGGTTGGACAGCGACGTGCAGTTATAGCCGCTCGATGCGCCGATCATCGACGGTGTGCAGTTGGTGGTCGCCGCGGACGTTCTAGGGGTGGTATCGGTGTTGACGTTGTAGGAGGACTTGTCGCTTTCTTCGTGGGTGTACTCGATACCGGTGGAGAAGCTGTTCTTGAACCCGGCGATGTAGAAGTTACCAAACAGATCGGTCTGGTTAGTGGTGGTTTCGGTATTGCTCACTCGGGTGTTGGCACGACGCCAGACGCTGCCATTGTTGACGTTGCCCTTGCTGTCGTCCGGCTGGGTCAGGATGTAATCCTGCATGCTGGTGCCGTGACGCAGGGTGTTCTTAATGGTCAGCGAGTCGCTCAGGTCGTGCTCGATGGCAAAAGTGGCGGTATCGGTGCGGCCTTTGCGGAAGTCACGGTCGTTCAGACCGTAGAAATTGCTGTTATTGCCACCGGCATTGGGTTTGTCCGGGTTGGACTGGGTGCGAGCAGCCGAGCCCGCGGCCGGAATGCTGTACGGGATGCCGGAGTCTGGCAGGTCGTTGCTTTGCAGGTGGTAGTAATCGAGATTGACCCGGGTCTCGGTGCCCAAGCCGAAGGCCAGGGATGGCGCAATGCCCCAGCGGTCGTAATCGACGCTGTCACGGCCGGCGACGTTGCTTTCGTGGCTCATCAGGTTCAGACGGCCAGCCGCGGTGTCAGTGAACTGGTAGTTACCGTCCATGGTGTAGCGTTGGGTCTGGTCTGAGCCCCAGGTAAAACCACCGTCAAATGAGTTGCCCAAGTGCGCTTTTTTGCTGACCAGGTTGATGCTGCCGCCCGCTGCGCCACGTCCACCGATGGCCGAGTTGGGGCCCTTGCTGACTTCAATCGATTCAACGGCGAAGATTTCACGGCTCTGTGAGCCGGTATCGCGAACGCCATCCAGGTAGGTGTCGCCTTGCGCGTCGAAACCACGAATGAATGGACGGTCACCTTGCGGGTTGCCGCCTTCACCAGCACCGAACGTGATGCCGGGCACTGTGCGCAGCGCATCCTGCATATTCAGCGCGCCAGTGTCCTTGAGCACTTGCTGCGGAATGACGGTGATCGAGCGCGGCGTGTCTACCAGCGGTGCGGTGTATTTAGGCGAGGACGCTTTTTCAACGTTGTAGGACGTCTGGTCCTGCGCTTCGCCGGTAATGGCCGTTGCGTCCAGGGAAATGGCATTGCCCGGTGTTTTTTCGTCGGTCTTTTCAGCGGCAAAAACCATGTGCCCAGCGGAGCCGGCGGTGATCGCCACGCCAATTGCAGAAGCGAGCAAACGCGGTGAACTGACTGGTAATTGTGATGATTGGCGTGACATGTGAATTCCCCTCCCCAAGGATTTGAGGTCGCGGAATATAGGGTAAATACGTATTTGTATCAATTGCGAAATATTACTATTCGCGACAAATTTACAATCTTTACAGTTTGCCGTTACGGTTTTTTCGGTTTCATTCGTCCATGGGTTTTACAGGGGCAATAAGAATCAATAACATTGGCGCCCCTTTGCCAATGGTATTGCTCCCATGCTCCTGCACATTCCCGGCGTATTCGCGAAAGAACACGTACAGCGCATTCGCGAGGCTCTGGAGCAGGCCGATTGGGCCGACGGCAAGATCACCGCCGGTTTTCAGTCGGCTAAGGCCAAGCATAATTTGCAACTGCCTGAAGGCCATCCATTGGCCAAGGAAATCGGCGCGGCGATGCTTGAGCGGCTGTGGAAAAATCCGCAGTTCATGTCGGCGGCTTTACCGCACAAAGTGTTCCCACCGTTACTGAACTGTTACACGGCGGGTGGCAGTTTCGACTTTCACATCGACAACGCCGTGCGTCAGCCCAAGGGCAGTATCGAGCGCGTGCGCACGGACCTGTCGGCCACCCTGTTCTTCAGTGAGCCAGATGACTATGACGGCGGCGAACTGGAAATTCAGGACACCTTTGGCACTCAACGGGTGAAATTGCCTGCCGGCGACATGGTGCTGTATCCCGGCAGCAGCCTGCACAAGGTCAATGCCGTCACCCGCGGCACCCGTTATGCGTCGTTTTTCTGGACCCAAAGCCTGGTGCGCGAGGACAGCCAGCGTGCCTTGCTGTTTGAGATGGACGGCGCCATCCAGCAATTGACCCAGGACATGCCCGACCACCCTTCGTTGATCCGTCTCACGGGGACTTACCACAACCTGTTACGCCGTTGGGTTGAGGTATGAGCTATCAACTGCGCCGTGAAGAAGTCCTCGACGGCGATCGTCTCAACGCCATGCTTGAAGAAAGCCCCGCGCGCGCAGCCCAGGCGATTCTGATCGCGGCGCGTGAAGACGTGCTCGAGGCTCAGGCGTTGTTAGGGCAGATTCTGCTCGACGGGCAGGGCATCGAGCAGGATCGGCCGCTGGCAGTGCGCTGGTTTGAGATCGCAGCCAAACGCGGGCATCTGATGGCGCGCAACATGCTCGGGCGTTGTCATGAGCATGGTTGGGGCTGCACGGCTGATGTTTCAGCGGCCGCCGGGCATTATCGCTTGGCGGCTGAGAAGGGGCTGGATTGGGCGATGTACAACTACGCTAACCTGCTGGCCACCGGCCGAGGCGTGGCTGAAGACCAGGCTCAGGCGCTGAGTTTTTATCGCCGCGCCGCTGAGTTGGGCCACGCGAAATCGATGAACTTGTTGGGGCGGTACCTGGAAGACGGGCGTTATTGTCCCGCCGACCCGGCAGCGGCGTTTGACTGGTATCGACGCTCGGCAGACAGCGGCGATTTTCGCGGGCAGTTCAGTTATGCCGCGGTACTGGCCGACCAAGGTCGAGTCGATGATGCGCTGGGCTGGTTGCGACAGGCGCTGGCCGGGGGAAACGTAAACTTCTTGCGGGTGAGCAGTGAGTCATTGCTCAGTGCGACTCATCCACAAATTCGCCAGATGGCAGATGCTTATCGGCTGCGGCTGTCTCAATTGCTCGTAGTCTGACAGTACGTTTTTATCGTTAACGTCTTCTTATATAAAAGTACCGTCTTATTTGCGCGATCTCATTGGGTTTAATCTGCCGGCACGGTTGTGCGTGATCGCGGGCGATAAAAAATATAATTTTTGTGGTTGTCTTGGTTTTTAATATTTAAAGCCTTGTGAGCAGTTGGTTCGGTGTTTTAAGGTTATTTGCGCGATAACAGTAAGCAGGTTAAATAAGAATCTGTATCAGTGTCGGGTAAGGTGAATCAATATTAATGTCTGGAGAAGACAAGGAGTCTCTCATGGAATTCAAAATGGATAATAAGATCGTCGAGGCAGCTGTAAAAGCGCCCAAGCTGTTTGTAAGTGCATCGCTGGGCGAGGGCGAAGATTATAATCGGGAGCCCGGTATACAGCTGACAAAAGAACAGATTATCAGCCTGAGGAAGTATGAAGCCTTGGGGCTGTCTCTTCCCATTCGGCTACAAGATGTAATTGCATATTTAAACTATGGCGCCGGTGATGGCGGCGGCGTTGGACTTAAAGCGGCAGACTTCCTGCGCACCTTCTCAACGACGTATGACCATGCCAGGCGCTGGTCGCCATTGCGCGAAAAAATAATGCTGACAGGTACCGATCTGAAAATATTCGGCGGTAGCATTATCAGGATCGGCAACGGCATTGTAGAAGTCTATGAGGATCTGAAAGCGTCGAAATACCTCGAAGAGCACAATATCACCACGCCGGCACAGTATCTGGAACTCAAGCGCCAGATTCCGAACCTTCCAGAGCTGGGCTTGCCGGCCGGAGATGTACCGGAAATCAAGGTCTACCTCAATGACATGCTGGTGAAGGTTCGATACTGCCACGATAAAGCCGAGCGAGTGAGGGTAGAGCTGGACAGCTTTGGCACCGATATGCGTGAGAAAGTGGTGCCGGAACTCAAGTTGCGACTGGAGTTTGTCTCCAAGAATACCTATCAGGCAGATATTCTGGCTCAGCAAAAGGATATTGATCAGCGCGCGGCAGATATTGATGATCTCAATAAGCAATATGATCAACTTGTTCAAGAAGCGATCAAGGCGGCGGCGTCGCTTAATATTGGTGGGTTGATTCTCGGCATCTACCAGGGCGTCAAGGCCGAGAATATCCGCAAGGAACGCAATCGATTGAGGGACGAGCAACAAGCCGCTATTCAAACGATGGCCAGTAAAAACCAGACATTGAGTTCCTTGAACAGGGTGCGTGATGACCTTCAAAATTTGAACTACGTGGCGATTGAAGCTGAAGTGGCAACGCAAAACCTGATGCTAGTGTGGAATGCGCTGAGTTTATACATTGCGGAATCCATGAAAGAGGTTGATTTGATGGATAATGCGATTTCCCTGCGAAAGTTCAAAAACCAAATCAACTCGATCATCGAGCCCTGGGAGTATATAAAAACAAGTTCAGATCAATTGCTGGCTGTGTTCGCAGCGGCAGATAAAGAATATGAAAATACTCGTTCTTTGAATAGGGTGAAAAAATTTATGAATTTGGTCATTGGTCATTCGGTGCATCAACCGTTCAATATGGCCGCGCTGATTAAGCATAATGGCATCGTGCAACAGAGTCACACCAGCGTGCAAATGCTGTTCCAGCAATTTGATTACGCATCCGGCGCAGTAGGAACGATGAGTGATCTGGCCAGTGCGATCAACAGGGTGACCTTCGATGTGCGTAAGTTGGCCCAGACAAACAGTATTAATCTGGAGCGGACCGCGAGAAAGCTGACGGGGTATCAGGCAGAGCTTGGCGATCCGGATGATGACGACGAGATTCGTCAAGACATGGAAGACGAACTCATGTCGGCATCTCGTCAACTCTCTGCACAAACTGAAGACCTGAAAAGTATTCATAAGAGTATGAGCACCCCTTATGACAGGACTGCCTCGAAGGCATGGACTGAAACGCTGCAAAAGGACCGGGCCTTTGATGAGCTGCGTAAAACGGATGTCGAAGAAAAACTGGTTGTACTGAACGTACAGATGAAGGCCGTTTCCGAGGCAATCGAGTTGATTGGAAAGGCCGGCATTGAAAAAATTGGTGAGGAAGCACAGTTATCGCTGGACAGTTTGAAAGCATTGGGCCTGGCTCCGCCGCAAGTTCAAATCGCTTTGTTGGCCATTGATACCCTGAAAAAAATCATCTCCGGTATTGGCGAAGCCATTTCCTATTTGAACATGCTCGCGGGGTACAACCGGCTCAAGGACAAAGCCAGTGATTTGCGAGCACAGGCTGAAAAGTACGCCAAAGCGATTGCCTTGATTAATGGACGGATTGAACTGGTAACAACGCTTGACGCGTTGGACGAACAACGCTGGGAATACGTTAGCGAATTTTCGAATCTGGTGACGGACTTTGAAAAAATTGCGAGCGGCTTTAAGCAAGATACGTCGTTACCCGTCGAGGAGCGGGCGGGAACTGCGATTGTCCGAATTGCAGATGTCATCAAGTATTTGAACACCGTTCAGCACTAACAAGGAGTTATGGAGGTGGGCCCTGCGCCCACCTTTAACACGGATATGAGCATATTTGACTATGAATTTACTGCGGTGCAGCGCCGCACTTTAGACCGCTACACCAACTTTCTTGGTTCCTTGGCTCCGATTTTCGACAACATTCCTGTTGTGTTTGAACGCCGCAGAAGCAGCGGCCATCAACTGGCGGTTCTGGTCAAGGATTCACGAATTAATAATGCCGAATTTAATGCGCGATATTTGCGCGAGTTTTGGGTGCGTACTGAAGAAACCAGACGTGTGTGCAGTCATTATGTAGAAGATATAGCGACCTTCGCTCGCGAATCTTTGGAAATAACCAGGCAGACTTCCAGGAATGAACCCATCGCTCAGGTGGATTTTAATTTTTACAGTTTGTCGAGATCCCCGGCCTGGATGTTATTTGCGCCAACGAATGTACGGGACTTGACTCACGAGTTGTACCTTCGATTTGATGATCTGCAAGGTTCAATACGACAGCTCAAATATACGATCCGGGAAGTGAATGATGAATCGTTTGGACTGAAGCCTGTATTTACCCGCGCAATGGACCACGTCTCTTGCAAATGCCATCCACAACCAACAGTGGCGCAGGAGTTATTTAGTCAGGCGGACACGACACCCCTTTGGGACATGGCTTACTCTTCCACAGTCGCTTCGGTCAGGGCGGCGGAATATAAGGAAAATATTGCCACCTTGTTTGCCGGATACGCTTCTGTGGGCGCGCAGATGGGACTGTTTATTGAAAACATACAACAACGTATGGAAGATGTGACCCTCGAGCTGTTGCAAGCAAGAGGCCTGTCCACACTCGGCCAGTTGAACTTCAAATTAGGCGGGGTTTCGCAGAGTGCTCAGGCGTGTCTGGCGATGCTGAATCAGCTTGAGGCATGGCTACGCAAATAAAAAAGGTCCATGTTTTCATGGACCTTTTTTTTACGCGATGAATTACACGTAAAACGACTTCAGCGGCGGGAAGCCATTGAACTCGACGGCGCTGTAACTGGTGGTGTAAGCACCGGTAGACAACCAGTACAAACGATCACCGATGGCCAGGTTCAGCGGCAAACCGTATTTGTAGTTTTCGTACATGATGTCGGCGCTGTCGCAGGTTGGACCAGCGATGACTACTTCTTCCATCTCGCCTTTCTTCTCGGTCCAGATTGGGAACTTGATGGCTTCGTCCATGGTTTCGATCAGGCCGGAGAACTTACCCACATCCGTGTACACCCAACGCTCGACGGCGGTACGGGATTTACGCGCGACCAGCACCACTTCGCTGACCAGGATGCCGGCGTTGGCGATCAACGAACGGCCAGGTTCCAGAATGATTTCCGGTAGGTCGTCGCCGAAATCTTCCTTGAGGAAACGGATGATTTCTTCGGCGTAGGTTTCCAGGCTGTTGGTGCGGGTGATGTAGTTGGCCGGAAAGCCGCCGCCCATGTTGATCAGTTTCAGGTGGATGCCGTCTTCTTCTTTCAGGCGCTCGAAGATCACTTTGACCTTGGCGATCGCGGCGTCCCAGACGCTGATGTCGCGCTGTTGCGAGCCTACGTGGAACGACAGGCCGTAGGGCACCAGGCCCAGGTCGCGGGCGAGGATCAGCAAGTCCATGGCCATGTCGGTCTGGCAACCGAATTTGCGCGACAACGGCCAGTCGGCAGTGGTCGAGCCTTCGGTGAGGATGCGCACGTAGACTTTCGAACCTGGAGCGGCCTTGGCGATGTTGCGCAGGTCAGCTTCGGAGTCAGTGGCATACAGACGCACGCCCTTCTCATAGAAGTAGCGAATGTCCTTGGATTTCTTGATGGTGTTGCCGTAGCTGATGCGATCCGGGCCGACGCCCTGGTTCATCACTTTATCGAGCTCGTAGATCGAGGCAATGTCGAAGCTCGAGCCTTTTTCTTTGAGCAGGTCGATGATTTCGACGGCCGGGTTGGCCTTGACGGCGTAGTAGACCTTGGCGAAATCGAAACCGGCGCGCAGGTCGTCATAGGCCTTGCTGATCATCGCGGTGTCGATCACCACGAACGGGGTTTCTTGTTTGTCGGCGAAGGCCTTCATTTTGTTGAAGGTATCGCGCGCGAAATAGTCTTCGACGTTGATCGACATGCTGGGAACTCCTACTGGCAAACTGAAATTAACAATGGGTGCAAATGAACGTCCTCCGTATCCCCACTTTGGTTCGCCTACTTCCCAAGGCATGTCGCCGAAAGCAAAAAGGCCATGGGAGATGCTGCTGCCCTTGGCCTTGCTGTCTCGTCGTCAGTACTTGAGCCGGATGGATCGTTTCCAGCATGGACGTTCGGCGCGAACTTTAGGGCGTGAGGGGCTTGAGATCAACAAAAAATGTCGCGTTTTTGCACGCTTCCGTCGTGCGGTCCCGGACAGCTACTGATGTAACCGACCTGCATGACAGTGTGATGTTCCCGTTGGCGGGAGATTTGAGGTGTTTCAGGCGGGATTGATCGTTCCCACGCGTGGGAACGATCAGTAGAGAGGGATCAGGCCAGCGCAGTCTCAGCAGGCGAAACAATGCTGGTCTTGCCGCCACGGGACTTGCCGGAGCTCAGGTACTCGGCAATTGACTCCTGGGTCACTTCCCCGAGGAACACGCGCTCGGCATCCATCACCGGCAACCACGAACGGTTGAACTCGTACATGCGCGACAGCAGGATGCGCAAATGCTCGTCAAACGCCGCGGTGGCGTTGAACTCACGCAAATACTGCGCGCACGTGCCGGTCTGACGGTGCAAGTCGCGACGTCGTACATAACCGAGCGCCTTATTCTCGGCGCAAGTCACCACCACATAACGGCGGTCCAGTTCGTCCATCAGCTCCAGGGCCTCGGCCACCGGCGTTTGCGGGCTCACCGACGGGGCGTTGTCCGCCGCGTCTTCGGCTTTCACCAGCAACAGACGCTTGAGCGTGCTGTCCTGGCCGACGAAGTTGCTGACAAAATCGTCCGCCGGGTGCGCCAGCAGCGTGTCCGGGTGGTCGATTTGCAACAGTTTGCCAGCACGGAAGATCGCAATTTTGTCGCCGAGCTTGATCGCTTCGTCGATGTCATGGCTGACCATGATCACGGTCTTGTTCAGCGCGCGCTGCATCTCGAAAAACTCGTTCTGGATCATTTCGCGGTTAATCGGGTCGACCGCACCGAACGGTTCGTCCATCAGCAACAACGGCGCATCCGCCGCCAACGCACGAATCACGCCGATTCGTTGTTGCTGGCCACCCGAGAGTTCACGTGGGTAGCGATTGAGGTATTGCTTGGGTTCCAGCTTGATCATGCTCATCAACTCGCGGGCGCGGTCGTGGCATTTCTGTTTGTCCCAACCCAGCAGGCGCGGAACGATGGTGATGTTTTCTTCAATGGTCATATTCGGGAACAGACCGATCTGCTGAATCACGTAGCCGATGCCACGGCGCAGGGTGACTTCGTCGAGGTCGGTGGTGTCTTCGCCGTTGATCAGGATTTTGCCCGAGGTCGGTTTGATCAGGCGGTTGATCATCTTCAGCGTGGTGCTTTTACCGCAGCCCGATGGCCCGAGGAACACACAGATCTCGCCCTCATTGACGGTCAGGTTTACCGAGTCCACGGCTTTCACATCTTTGCCGTTGCTTTGGAAGGTTTTGCTGAGGTTTTGAAGTTCGATCATTTCAGGAGTCCTTTTGGAGTCAGCGAGCGTTGCAGCCATTGCAGAAGCAGGTCGGCGACGATGGCCAGGAGACTGACCAGCACGGCGCCGACGATCAGCATCGACATGTCGCTGCGGCTGATGGAAGCGAGAATGAGTATGCCCAAGCCGCCGGCACCGATGGTGGCGGCGATGGTCATGACGCCGATGTTCATGACCACAGCGGTGCGCACGCCAGCGAGGATGACCGGCACCGCAATCGGTAACTCGACCATGCGCAGGCGCTGGCCGAAGGTCATGCCGATGCCTTTGGCGGCTTCGCGAATGCCGGGTTCGACGCCGGTCAATGCCAGGTAGGTGTTACGCATAATCGGCAACAGTGAGTACAAAAACACGGCGGTGATCGCCGGCATCGGGCCCAGGCCCTGGCCGAACTTGGAGTAGAACGGCAGCAGCAGGCCAAACAGTGCAATTGACGGTACGGTCAGCAACACGGTGGCGCTGGCTTGCAGCGGACCGGCCAGTGACGGGAAACGCGTCATCAGAATACCCAGCGGCACGCCAGCGAAGATTGCCAACGTAACGGCAATGCCGACCAGCGTGATGTGCTGCCAAGTCAGGTGCAGCACCTGCTGCCAGTCGAGGTGGGAAAAGGCGTTCCAAAATTCCATGTCTTTTCCTCCTTATTGGATGGGGTGTTGGCGCAGGAAGTCGGCGGCAACGGATGAAGGGCTTTCGTGATCGACATCGACCCGCGCATTGAGTTGGCGCATGGTCGCGTCATCGAACAGTGCCGCGAGTGGTTTTAGTTCTTCAGCCAGTTTCGGGTGCGCGTCGAGGTAGACCTGACGCACGACCGGTGCGGCGGTGTAGTCGGGGAAGTAATGCTTGTCGTCTTCGAGCAGTTTGAGCTTGAAAGCGTTCAATCGACCGTCGGTGGTATAGACCAGTCCAGCAAACACTTGGCCATTGCGCAGCGCGGTGTAGACCAGCCCGGCGTCCATCTGGCGGATGTTGTTGCGGGTCAGGTTCATGCCGTAGAGCTTGACCATGCCGTCCAGACCGTCGGAACGGTTGGCGAACTCGGTGTCCAGCGCCACCAGGTGATTGTCCTTCTGCTCAGCCTGCAACACCGTATTCAGCTCGCTGATGGTGTTGATCTGCGGGTACGCCTTCGCGGTGGTTTCTGGCAGCGCCAGGGCGTAGGTGTTACTGAATTTCGACGGGGCGAGCCAGATCAGGCCTTTCTTCGCATCGAGTTCTTTGACTCGGGCGTAGGACTGTTCGCTGTCGAGTTTTTCAGTGACATGGTTGTACGCCACCAGCGACACGCCGGTGTATTCCCACATCAGGTCCAGTTGGCCACTTTCATGAGCGCTACGGGCCAAGTTGCTGCCCAGACCGCCGGTTACCTGAGTGTCGTAACCTTTGGTGCGCAGGTACTGGGACGTGATTTCGGCGAGCAGGGTTTGTTCGGTGAACACCCGTGCGCCGATGCGGATCACCGGTTTTTCAGCGGCGTGGGCAAATCCTGCGAACAGCAGGACGCAGCCCAGTATCAAGGTCATTCTTTTCATATCGATTCCTTTGCCGAGGCTTAAGACGGGCGCAAGCCGCGTTCGAGCCAGAGGCGGCTGGCGAGTATCACCAGACCGTCGAGCAGCAAGGCCAGCAGGGCGGTGCAGGCCGCGCCGAGCAGCAGTTGCGGCTGATTGTTCAGGGCGATGCCAGGGAAAATCAGGCTGCCCAAACTGTTGGCGCCGATCAGGAACGCCAGCGGTGCTGTACCCACGTTGATCGCCAGGGCCACGCGCACACCACCGATGATGATCGGCACGGCGTTCGGTAGCTCGACCCGCCACAGCACTTGCGTCGGCGTCATGCCAATGCCGACGGCCGCTTCCTTGAGCGAGCCCTGAACATTCTTCAGGCCTTCATAGGTGTTGCGCACAATCGGCAACAACGAGGCGAGGAACAGGGCGAAGATCGCGGGGCCGCTGCCGATGCCCAGAATCCCCAGGGCGATGGCCAGTACGGCAAGAGGCGGCACAGTGTTGCCGATGTTGAAGATCTGCATGAAGCGTTCAGCGCGGCCAACCATGGTCGGGCGACTGAGAAAGATACCGGCGGGTATGCCCACAACAAGGGCGGCCAGCATGGAGACAAGGACGAGAATCAAGTGAGCTTGCAGGTAAAACAACAAATCGTCGCGGTAATGTTCGATCGTGTTGATGCCAATCCAATGGATCAGCAGGGCCAGAAGCGCGACGACAACCGCACCTCCTATCAGCCCTTTGCCATAGCGAATAGCCACAGGCGGACTCCTTTTTTTCTTGGTCGGCGAACGCAGTCCCGTGTGGCATGCCATTCCTGGCTGCCGGGAAAATAACGTTCGCGAGAAGCAGCTCTTCATGCTGATAAAACCGCATGAGATCGAGCCATAAGCGCAGCCTCGTCAGGCTAACTTGCTGATTTATCAGCCCCTGGTACGAGTGCAGTAACAGGGGAGTGGACGTCTGCACCTTTTAAAAGGTTCCATAATTGGCAGCATTTAGCCACCTTCAATGTCCCCGTTGTCCCGTTAATCGCCATCGGCGACTGGGCGAGCGGTGGTCCGTGACGCTCGGTTTGCGCTATACTCGCCGCCCTTTTTTGAATCACCTGCCAGGCGATTTCCCATGACCAAACAGGCCGCCGAAGTCGCGAAGCGCCGCACTTTCGCCATTATTTCCCACCCCGATGCCGGTAAAACCACCATCACCGAGAAGCTCTTGCTGATGGGCAAGGCGATTGCGATTGCTGGCACGGTGAAATCCCGTAAATCCGACCGCCATGCGACGTCCGACTGGATGGAAATGGAAAAACAACGGGGTATTTCCATTACCACGTCGGTCATGCAGTTCCCGTATCGCGACCACATGATCAACCTGCTCGACACCCCGGGCCACGAAGACTTCTCCGAAGACACCTACCGCACCTTGACGGCGGTGGATTCGGCCCTGATGGTCCTCGATGGCGGTAAGGGTGTAGAGCCACGCACCATCGCCCTGATGGACGTCTGCCGTCTGCGTGACACGCCGATTGTCAGCTTCATCAACAAACTCGACCGTGACATCCGCGACCCGATCGAACTGCTCGACGAAATCGAGGCCGTCCTGAAGATCAAGGCGGCGCCGATCACTTGGCCGATTGGCTGCTACCGCGACTTCAAAGGCGTTTACCACCTCGCCGACGACTACATCATCGTGTACACCGCCGGCCACGGCCATGAGCGCACTGATGTGAAAATCATCGAGAAGCTCGACTCCGATGAAGCACGTGAACACTTGGGTGATGAGTACGACCGCTTTGTCGATCAGCTGGAACTGGTTCAGGGCGCCTGCCACGAATTCAATCAGCAGGAATTCCTCGACGGCCAACTGACCCCGGTATTTTTCGGAACGGCCCTGGGCAATTTTGGTGTCGATCACGTGCTTGACGCCGTGGTCAACTGGGCACCGAAACCGCTGGCCCGGGTTGCCAACGAACGCACCGTCGAGCCGATTGAAGAGAAATTCGCCGGTTTCGTGTTCAAAATCCAAGCGAACATGGACCCTAAACACCGCGACCGTATTGCTTTCATGCGTATTTGCTCCGGCAAATACGAAAAAGGCATGAAGATGCGCCACGTGCGTACCGGCAAAGACGTGCGGATCGGCGATGCGCTGACCTTCTTCTCCTCCGAACGTGAGCAACTGGAAGAAGCCTTTGCCGGCGACATCATCGGTTTGCACAACCACGGCACCATCCAGATCGGCGACACCTTCACCGAAGGCGAGGCGCTTGGCTTCACCGGCATTCCGCACTTCGCCCCGGAACTGTTCCGCCGTGTGCGCCTGCGTGATCCGTTGAAATCCAAGCAACTGCGTCAGGGCTTGCAGCAACTGGCCGAAGAAGGTGCCACTCAGGTGTTCTTCCCGACCCGCAGCAACGACATCATCCTCGGCGCCGTCGGCGTGCTGCAATTCGATGTGGTCGCCAGCCGTTTGAAAGAGGAATACAAGGTCGAGTGCTCGTATGAGCCGATCACTGTTTATTCCGCACGCTGGATCGATTGCAGCGATAAGAAGAAGCTTGAGGAGTTCCAAATCAAGGCGGTGGAAAACCTCGCCATCGATGGCGGCGGTCACCTGACCTACCTGGCCCCGACGCGGGTCAACCTGGCGCTGATGGAAGAGCGCTGGCCAGACGTGACATTCCGTGCGACGCGTGAGCATCACTAAGCGCTGATCGGCGATGCCCAAAACCCTGTTGCGAAAGCGACGGGGTTTTTTATTGCCCCGGTGTTTTTATTGAGATTGGATATAACGCTTATTCCAAACCAATCTGCCCATTACTGGCAATTACCTCTCTTCATTTGCGTCCAATCTGGAGAACCCGGCCGATCGGAACTAGATTTCATTCAGCGCCACGGCAACCGGGCTAATCCGCCGTCAGGCACCTATGGTTCACCTACGAAAGGATGGAATGGGTTATGAGAATTTTTCAACGCATTGTGCTGTTGATCAAAGTGATGGTGATGTTGTCGCTGGGTACGTCGGCGGCCTGGGCCAACGGTCATCCCGTGCAGAGTCCGGGCCTGTGGGCATCGAACGCCGTTCAGGGAAGTGCGCTGGTCATCGCCAAGTCCGATTCGGAACCGGGCGATGAGGACCAGGGCGGCAGCAAGGGCGATGACGACTCGACCACCAAAGAGCCCGACACCGACGATGACGAAGACGGCGATAGCCAGTCGTAACTCGCAGATAAAAGAAAACCCCTTCTACCTGACTGATGCGCAATCGAAGTAGAGGGGGTTTAGGCAATTGATCCAAGCGCGCCTCAAGGCCTGAGGCGCGTTTTTTTCAGGCCGCGCCGTCGAGGAATTGCTCGGCGTAGTGGCACGCCACCTGGCGACTGTCGAGCAGGCGCAGGGCCGGCTCGTCGGTGCTGCAAAGTTCGGTGGCATAAGGGCAGCGCTTGTGGAAAGCGCAGCCGGACGGCGGGTTCAGCGGGTTGGGTAACTCGCCGACGATTTTGATTTTCGGCTTGTTCGGGTCCGGGTGAATGGTCGGGGTCGCCGACAGCAACGCCTGGGTGTAGGGGTGCAGTGGCCGCTGGTAGATGTCGTTCTTCGGGCCCATTTCCACCGGGCGACCGAGGTACATGACCATCACATCATCGGCCACGTGCTGGACAACGGCCAGGTTGTGCGAGATGAACACGTAGGCGGTGTTGAACTCTTGCTGCAAATCCATGAACAGGTTCAACACCTGCGCCTGGATCGACACGTCCAGCGCCGAGGTCGGTTCGTCCGCCACCAGCACTTTCGGTTGCAGCATCATCGCGCGCGCCAAGGCGATCCGCTGGCGCTGACCGCCGGAGAACATGTGCGGATAACGCTGGTAGTGCTCAGGACGCAAGCCCACCTGCTTCATCATCGCCTGGACTTTCTCGCGACGTTCGGCGGCTGACAGGTTGGTGTTGATCAGCAGCGGCTCGCCGAGCTGGTCACCGACTTTCTGCCGTGGGTTCAACGAGGCATACGGGCTCTGGAACACCATCTGCACGTCTTTGCGCAGTTGCTTGCGTTGGGCCTTGTCGGCGCCGGTGACTTCCTGGCCGGCGATTTTCAAGGAGCCGGAAGAGGGCTCTTCAATCAGGGTCAAGGCGCGGGCCAGGGTGGATTTGCCGCAACCGGATTCGCCTACAACGGCGAGGGTCTTGCCGGCTTCCAGCTCAAACGACACACCGTTGAGGGCGCGAACCAGCGCATGGCCCTTGAACAAGCCACGGGACACTTCGTAATGACGGGTCAGGTCGCGGGCGGTAAGTACGACGGCCATTACGCCACCTCCTGATTCAGCGGGTAGAAGCAGCGGGCGAGGCTGTTGCTTTTCGGGTCAAGGCCAGGACGCTGGGCGCGGCAGCTGTCTTGCACATACGGGCAGCGCGGCGAGAGCAGGCAGCCTTGCGGGCGGTCGTAACGACCGGGAACGATGCCCGGCAGTGTCGACAGGCGTGTGGCGCCCAGGCTGTGTTCCGGAATCGCTTTGAGCAGTGCTTCGCTGTACGGGTGCGCCGGAATGTCGAACAACTGTGGCACCTGACCGACTTCAACCGCTTGGCCGGCGTACATCACGCACACGCGCTGGGCGGTTTCGGCCACGACCGCGAGGTCGTGGGTAATCAGCACCAGGCCCATGTTCTGCTCTTTTTGCAGCGCCAACAGCAGTTCCATGATTTGCGCCTGAATCGTCACGTCCAGTGCCGTAGTGGGTTCGTCGGCGATCAGCAGTTTCGGCTCGCCGGCAATCGCCATGGCGATTGCAACACGCTGGCTCATACCGCCCGACAGTTGATGCGGGTAGGCCTCCATACGGCTGGCGGCGCCCGGAATTTCCACTTTTTCCAGCAGTTCGATGGCACGCTTGCGCGCTTGCTTGCTGGACATTTTCAGGTGCAAACGCAGCACTTCTTCGATCTGGAAGCCGACGGTGTAGCTGGGGTTCAACGCGGTCATCGGGTCCTGGAAGACCATGGCCAGGTCTTTGCCGACGATTTTCCGACGCTGACGGTTGCTCAGCTTGAGCATGTTTTTGCCGTCGAAGTTCAGGGCGTCGGCGGTGACGATCCCTGGATGCTCGATCAGGCCCATCAGCGCCATCATGGTCACGGACTTGCCGGAACCCGATTCGCCCACGATGGCCAGGACTTCGCCCTTGTCCACGGTTATGTCGAGCCCGTCGACCACCGGAACGGCGTTCTTGTCGCCAAAGCGAACGTTGAGATTCTTGATTTCTAACAGTGACATTTGAATCTCCTCAGGCGGCGTTCTTGAGTTTCGGGTCCAGCGCATCGCGCAGGCCGTCGCCCATCAAGTTGATTGCCAGCACGCTGAGCAAAATGGTCAAACCTGGCAGGCTGACCACCCACCACGCGCGTTCGATGTAGTCGCGAGCCGAAGCCAGCATGGTGCCCCACTCAGGGGTTGGCGGTTGTACGCCAAGGCCGAGGAAGCCCAGTGCGGCGGCATCGAGAATCGCCGAGGAGAAGCTCAAGGTCGCTTGAACGATCAGCGGCGCCATGCAGTTCGGCAGCACGGTGACGAACATCAGGCGTGGCAGGCCGGCACCGGCGAGGCGGGCGGCGGTCACGTAGTCGCGGTTCAGTTCGCCCATTACCGCGGCGCGGGTCAGACGAACATAGGACGGCAACGAAACCACGGCGATCGCAATAATGGTGTTGATCAGGCCAGGGCCGAGGATGGCGACAATCGCCACAGCCAGCAGCAGAGATGGCAGGGCCAGCATGATGTCCATCAGACGCATGATGGTCGGGCCGAGCATTTTCGGGAAGAAACCGGCGAACAGACCCAGCAGGATCCCCGGAATCAGCGACATGACAACCGACGACAAGCCGATCAGCAGGGACAGGCGCGAACCGTTGATCAGCCGCGACAGCAGGTCGCGTCCCAGTTCATCGGTGCCGAGCAGGAACTGGATCTGCCCGCCTTCCAGCCAGGACGGCGGGGTCAGCAGGAAGTCACGGTATTGCTCGCTCGGGTTGTGCGGGGCAACCCACGGCGCGAAAATCGCGCAGAAGATCACCAGCAACATGAACATCAGACCGGCGACGGCACCTTTGTTCTTGGAAAATGCTTGCCAGAATTCTTTGTACGGAGACGGGTACAGCAGGCTTTGATCGACTGTTACCGCTTGATTTTGAGTTGAAGCTGGAGTGGTCATGGTCATGATGATCTCAGCGCTGGTGACGAATGCGTGGGTTGGCAAAGCCGTAGAGGATGTCCACTACGAAGTTGACCAGAATCACCAGGCAGGCGATTAACAGGATGCCGTTTTGCACCACGGGATAGTCCCGTGCGCCAATGGCTTCGATCAGCCATTTGCCGATGCCGGGCCAGGAGAAGATGGTTTCGGTCAGGACTGCGCCCGCCAGCAATGTGCCGACTTGCAGGCCAACCACGGTCAGCACCGGAATCAGCGCGTTGCGCAGGCCATGCACGAATACCACGCGAGCCGGCGACAGGCCTTTGGCACGAGCGGTACGGATGTAGTCTTCACGCAGCACTTCGAGCATCGACGAACGGGTCATCCGCGCAATAACGGCCAGCGGGATGGTGCCGAGCACGATGGCCGGCAGGATTAGGTGATGCAGGGCGTCGAAGAACGCGCCGACGTCATCGGCCAGCAAGGTGTCGATCAGCATGAAACCGGTGCGCGGCTCGATGTCGTAGAGCAGGTCGATCCGACCGGAGACGGGCGTCCAGCCCAGCGACACCGAGAAGAACATGATCAGGATCAGGCCCCACCAGAAGATCGGCATCGAATATCCCGCCAGGGAGATGCCCATCACCCCATGGTCGAACAGGGATCCTCGCTTGAGTGCCGCAATTACCCCGGCCAAAAGGCCCAGGACGCCGGCGAACAACAGGGCGGCCATGGACAGTTCCAGGGTCGCAGGGAATAAAGAGGTGAATTCGGTCCAGACACTGGTGCGTGTACGCAGTGATTCGCCAAGGTCGCCGTGGGCCAACTTGCCGATGTAATCCAGGTATTGGGCGTACAGGGGTTTGTTCAGACCTAGGCGTTCCATTGCCTGAGCGTGCATTTCGGGGTCAACCCGACGTTCGCCCATCATTACTTCCACGGGGTCGCCCGGAATCATGCGAATCAACGCGAAAGTCAGCAAGGTGATGCCGAAAAACGTGGGGATCAACAACCCCAGTCGGCGGGCAATAAAACTAAACATCGTGTGGTGTACCTCATCAGCCGGTTAGGCGTGCCCGGCTTCCCTGGGGTCAGGGAGGCCGGGAGTTTCTTATCTACTTCACCTGGGTGGTGGCGAAGTTATTAGTGGTGAGGGGGCTAATGTGATAGCCCTCTACGTTGTTGCGCATGGCGGTAAACATACGGGTGTGGGCCATGCTGATCCATGGCTGATCCTGGTTAAAGATCACTTGGGCTTCTTCGTACAGTTTGGCACGTTCGGCCGGATCAACTTTAGCCCGAGCTTCGTCGATCAGCCCTTGGAATTTCTCGTTGCACCAGCGGGCGTAGTTTTCGCCGTTCTTCGCCGCTTCGCAACTGAGCATAGGCGTCAGGAAGTTATCCGGGTCGCCGTTGTCGCCCGCCCATCCGGCAGACACCATGTCGTGCTCACCGTTTTTGGCGCGCTTGAGCATTTCGCCCCATTCCATGACGCGGATATCAATCTTGATCCCGACTTGCGCCAGGTCCGCCTGCATCATCTGTGCGCCGAGCATCGGGTTCGGGTTGGTTGGACCGCCGCCGTTGCGGGTGAACAGGGTAAACGTGGTGCCTTGCGGTACGCCGGCTTCCTTGAGCAAGGCACGAGCCTTGTCGAGGTCACGCGGCGGGTTTTTCAAGTCATGGTTGTAGCCCAACAGCGTGTCCGGGTACGGGTTGACCGCGACCGTAGCGTTACCTTTGCCGAACAGCGCATTGACGTAAGCCGCTTTGTCGAACGCGATGTCGATGGCTTTACGCACTCGCACATCACTCATGTACTTGTGAGTGGTGTTCATCGCGATGTACGAAACGGTCATCGCGTTCAGTTCATCGACTTTCAGGTTCGGGTCTTTCTTGATGCTCGGGATGTCATCCGGTTTCGGATACAGCGCGATCTGGCACTCGTTGGCCTTGAGTTTTTGCAGGCGCACGTTGTTGTCGGTGGCGATGGCCAGGATCAGCGCCTCAGCCGGTGGTTTGCCACGGAAGTATTCCGGATTGGCCTTGAAGCGCACCTGAGCATCCTTGGCGTAGCGCTGGAAGATAAACGGCCCGGTGCCAATTGGCTTGCTGTTCAGATCGCCGGTCTTGTTGGCCTTGAGCAACTGATCGGCGTACTCGGCGGAGTAGATCGAGGAGAAGGCCATGGCGATGTCGGCCAGGAACGGCGCTTCGCGGCGAGTCAGGGTGAATTTGACGGTATTGTCGTCAACTTTCTCGACGCTTTTCAGCAGTTCCTTGAAGCCCATGCTTTCAAAGTACGGGAAGCCCACGCTCGACAGTTTGTGCCACGGATGGTTTGGGTCCAGTTGACGCTGGAAGCTCCAGACCACGTCGTCGGCATTCATGTCGCGGGTCGGCTTGAAGTAATCGGTGGTGTGGAACTTGACGCCTTTGCGCAGGTGGAACGTGTAGTTCAGACCGTCTTCGCTGATGTCCCAGGAGTCGGCCAGTGCCGGAACCACTTCGGTGGTGCCGGGCTTGAAGTCCGCCAGACGATTGAAGATGGTTTCGGCCACCGCATCGGCTGTGACTGCAGTCGTGTACTGGACCATATCGAAGCCTTCCGGACTGGCTTCGGTGCAGACCACCAAGGGTTTGGCCGAAACGCCAACAGCGACACTCAGCAACGCGGCAGCGATGGCCGCACGTAGGGGAAGCATTTTCATCAAGAACCCTCTGCAATCAGTTGAACAGGAAAAAACCCGACGGCCGACTCGTCATGAGTCAGCCGTCAGGTGGCGTTTTACAAAATGTTGAACGGGATGGTGGTCACGAGACGGAACTCGTTGAGGCTGCCGTCCGCCTGATTTTCACTGGCGCGGTGCGCGGTGTAGGTCGCGCGGATAGCGGTGGCTTTGAGCGGGCCGCTTTGTACGGCATAAGAAGCGCCGATGCCATATTCGTAATGGTGTTCGCCGTTCATGTTTTTCACGTCGTAGGCGGTGCCGGTGTAGTGAGTACCGTCGATGCCCCAGCCGCGAGCCTGGTAGATGTTGAACTTCAGGCCCGGCACGCCGTATTCGGCCATGTTCAGACCGTAGGCCACCTGGAAGGATTTCTCGTTCGGGCCGTTAAAGTCGGACAGCAGGGAGTTGGCCAGGTAGATGCCGTTGGTTTCATGCAGGTAATCGAAGTACTCGTTACCGTCAATTTCCTGGTACGAGAACGTCAGGCTGTGCGCTTGGTGAGTCAGGCCGAACGACAGGGAGTAGGCGTCGTTGTCGATCACACCCATCTCTTTTTTGCCGGTGTCGACGGTTTTGTAGTAGTTCAGGCCAGTGGTCAGGCTCAGTACATTGCTGTCACCCAGTTCGTGGGTGGCGCCGAAGTAGTACTGGTTCCAGAAATCTTCAACCTTGGAGGCGTAGAGGCTGGTCTTCAGGCTTTTCAGCGGCTGGTAGTTCAGGCCGACGATGCTGACGCGATCGGTTTCTGCGCCGTTGTTGGTGTACTCGGAGCGGAATTTCGACAGGCTTTCTTCGGTACGCGGGGATACGCGGTCGAAGGTGCCTGCGTCGAACGACAGGCCGTTCAGCTCTTCGCTGTGCAGGCTCACACCTTCAAAGCTCGACGGCAGTGCGCGGTTGCCGATGTTATCGACAATTGGCGTACTGAAGTTCTGGCGGCCGGCGGTCAGTGTGGTGTTCGAGACGCGGAACTTGACGTTGGCCAGGCCCAGTTTGCTCCACTGGCCTTGAGCATCGCCGCCTTCGGTGGTCAGGGTGCGGTTGTTGCCTGCGCCTGGACGAGAGCCCGGTGCGCCGCCGTTGTTGGACGCCAGGTCCTTGTGATCGCGCTCCAGCGCCACGGCGTTGTAGGCGGCGACTTCAGTGCTGACACCGACAGTGCCTTGAGTGAAGCCGGAGGTGTAGTTGACAATAGTGCCCTGGACCCAGTTGATGCGGCGGTCAGTTGGCGTCGCTACACCGTCTTTGCGGTAGGTGAACTTGCCGCCACGATGCAGTTGCTCGTTGGCGTACCAGTTACGGGTGGTGCCTTTGACGGTTGAACCTTCAACAAAGCCGGATGCGTCGGCTTGGGCGCTGGCGGTGTTGACGGTAACCGGGGTGAAATCCTGGCTCTGGGTTTGCGCATACGCCGTAGCGGTGATGCTGCTGATGGCCATGGCCAGGATCGCGGTGCTGCTCAGTTTCATGGGTGACGCTCCTTTACTTTCTTTTTTTTTATGCCGGCTTTTTTTGTTGAGCTGGCTATTGGTGTTGAACTCATTTAAGGCATCGCAAACGTTTGCTTAAGGCCTGATTGGCGAATTAAAGCAAAACGCTTGCCAGAGGGCGAAAATCGCCCCCGGCGTTACAGGTCTATCGGTTATTGGTTGAGGCTGACACCCGAGAACACATTGCGACCGAAGGGGCTGACCTTGAACCCCTCGACGTTAGCGCTTAACGGCTGGTTGACCGTCGAGTGGGCGACCGGCGTGATCGGCACTTGCTGCTTGAGCAATTGCTGCGCCTGTTTGTAGAGCACGGTGCGTTGCTCACGGTCGGTGACGACTTTGGCCTGTTTGATCAGCGAGTCGTAAGCCGGATCACACCACATCGAGTAGTTGTTGCCGCCAATGGCGTCGCAGCTGTACAGCGTGCCCAGCCAGTTGTCTGGGTCACCGTTGTCGCCGGTCCAGCCGATCAGGCTGATGTCGTGCTCGCCGTTCTTGGTGCGTTTGATGTACTCGCCCCATTCGTAGCTGACGATCTTGACCTTGAGACCGATTTTCGCCCAGTCCGCCTGGAGCATCTCGGCCATCAACTTAGCGTTGGGGTTGTACGGCCGCTGCACCGGCATGGCCCAGAGGGTAATTTCGGTGCCTTCCTTGACGCCGGCAGCCTTGAGCAACTCTTTGGCTTTTTCCGGGTTATAGGGCGCGTCTTTGATGGCGTCGTCGTAGGACCATTGGGTCGGCGGCATGGCGTTGACCGCCAACTGCCCGGCACCCTGATAAACAGCATTGAGGATGCTTTGCTTGTTCACTGCCATGTCGAGCGCCTGGCGCACTTCGAGCTGGTCGAATGGCTTATGGCGCACGTTGTAGGCGATGTAGCCCAGGTTGAACCCAGGCTTTTCGATAAGTTTGAGCTTCGGGTCGCTCTTCAGCGCAGCTACGTCAGCCGGGCGCGGGTGCAGGGTGATCTGGCATTCGTCGGCCCTGAGTTTTTGCACACGCACTGTCGCGTCGGTGTTGATCGCAAAAATCAAGTTGTCGAGCTTGACCCGGCTCGGGTCCCAGTATTGCTGGTTGCCGGTGTAACGGATGTTGGAGTCTTTCTGGTAACTCTTGAACACGAACGGCCCGGTGCCGATCGGTTTCTGGTTGATGTCGCTTGGTTTGCCGTCGGCCAGCAGTTTGTCGGCGTATTCGGCCGACAGGATGGCGGCGAAGCTCATGGCAATGTTCTGGATGAACGCGGCGTCCACGCTGTTGAGCGTCATGACCACGGTCAGCGGCCCGGTCTTCTCGACCCTGGCGATGTTCTTGTTCAGGCTCATCCCGTTGAAATAAGGGAACTCGGTAGGGTAAGCCTTACGGAAAGGTTGCTGCGGATCGAGCATGCGATTGAATGTGAACAGCACGTCATCGGCATTGAAATCACGGGTTGGGGAGAAATAAGCCGTGGTGTGGAACTTCACCCCTTCGCGCAGGTGGAAGGTGTACGTGAGGCCGTCTTCGGAAATATCCCAGCTCGTTGCAAGGCCTGGTACGACATTGGTTGCGCCTTTTTCAAACTCTGCCAGTCGGTTGTACAGCGGTTCGGCGGCGTCGTTATCGGTCGCAGTGGTGTACTGCGCCGTGTCGAAACCGGCGGGGCTGCCTTCCGAGCAGAACACCAGGCTGTTATTGGCGGCCTGGCTGATAGACGTGGCGGCCAACAGGCCTGTGCCGAGCACTATGGATAAAACCAAGGTATGGCGCATGACGCTCCCTCTTTTCAGTGTTTAACAATGAGCCGTCGTCCCGTCCAGGGACGTGGGGGATCACTGCGTTCAAACCATTGCATGCCGCAAACCGAAGGCGCACGCATCAACGGGTCAGATCCCGACGGTAGGGGCCGCGGGCCTGGCAGTAAATGCGGAACAGCCTGAAAAGCTCGTAGGAAAAGGCGACGCAGTGCAATCCGCTGTTGTAATCGGCAGTGGATTATGGTGTCGGAAAATCCCTACTTGCTCGGCAGATAAAACAACGGCGACGTTAAAAACGTCGCCGTTGCCACACCTTATTTGCTGACGCTGACGCCATAGAAGGAGTTCAAGCCGAATGGGCTGATCTTGAAATCCTGCACGTTGGCGCGCATGGGTTGATACACCGTCGAGTGTGCGATAGGTGTCATTGGAACGGCATCTTTGAGGACGTGTTGTGCCTCTTTGTACAGTTCGGTGCGCTTGGCCTGGTCTGTCGTGCGCTTGGCTTCTTTCACAAGGCCATCGAACTTCTTGTCGCACCACTTGGAGAAGTTGTTGCCGCTCAGCGAGTCGCAGCCAAACAGAACGTTGAGCCAGTTGTCCGGATCACCATTGTCACCGCTCCAGCCAATGATCATGGCTTGGTTTTCGCCACCTTTGGAACGCTTGATGTACTCGCCCCACTCGTAGCTGGTGATCTTCACGTTCAGGCCGATTTTCTTCCAGTCGGACTGCAGCATTTCAGCCATCAGCTTCGCGTTCGGGTTGTACGGACGCTGTACCGGCATCGCCCACAGAACGATCTCGGTGCCTTCCTTGACGCCGGCTTCCTTGAGCAGCGCCTTGGCTTTCTCAGGGTCGTACTTGGCGTCCTTGATGGTGGTGTCGTAGGACCATTGGGTCGGCGGCATGGCGTTGACGGCCAGTTGGCCTGCACCCTGGTAAACCGAATCAATGATCTGCGGCTTGTTGACCGCCATGTCCAGCGCCTGACGAACACGAAGGTCAGCCAGAGGGTTCTTTTCGTCGCTGCCTTTGACCTTGTCCATCACGTTGTAGGCGATGTAGCCCAGGTTGAAGCCGGCCTGGTCAGGCATCTTCAAGGATGGGTCTTCTTTCAGCGCTTTCAGGTCGGCTGGACGAGGGAACAGGGTGACCTGGCACTCGTTCTTTTTCAGCTTCTGAATACGTACCGACGGGTCGGTGGTGATGGCGAAGATCAGGTTGTCGATCTTCACGTCTTCAGGCTTCCAGTAGTCCTTGTTCCCGGTGTAGCGGATGTTGGAGTCTTTCTGGTAGCTCTTGAACACGAACGGGCCAGTACCGATCGGTTTCTGATTGATGTCGGCAGCCTTGCCTTCCTTGAGCAGCTGGGCAGCGTACTCGGCGGATTGCAGGGAGGCGAAGCTCATGGCCATGTTCTGGATGAACGCCGCGTCGACTTCTTTCAGGGTGAACTTGACGGTGTGGTCGTCGACTTTATCGATCTTGGTGATGTTGGTATCCATCCCCATGTCGGTAAAGTACGGGAATTCGGTCGGGTACGCTTTGCGGAACGGGTCATCCTTGTTAATCATGCGATTAAAGGTGAACAGCACGTCGTCGGCGTTGAAATTGCGAGTTGGGGTGAAATACGGCGTGGTATGGAACTTCACACCGTCACGCAGGTGGAAAGTGTACGTCAGGCCGTCCGGGGAAATATCCCAGCTGGTCGCCAAGCCAGGAATCACGGCGGTGCCGCCGCGCTCGAACTGGGTCAGGCGGTTGAACATGGTTTCTGCAGAGGCGTCGAAGTCGGTTCCGGTGGTGTACTGACCAGGATCAAAACCGGCCGGGCTCCCTTCGGAGCAAAACACCAGGTTAGTCGCCGCTTGGGCGAAAGGTGCGCTGGCTAATAAGCTGGCGCCGACTAAAAACGGAATGACCGCGTGTTTAAGCATGTTGGCCTCATGATTTGTTGTCATTTTTGGAATTTGAGGACGACCTCGTGAGTCGTTCCTGCGGATACTTATGCAGGGGCCATACCCATTGCAAGATGTTGAATGACTGCAAGCCTTAAACAGTGGCACGAACGTACCTTAATGTCGCATATGTATAAATATTGACGCATTTGACCGTTTGCGCCGGCTTTTTACGGTGCAAACGGCGCACTCGAGTGGGGCGATCGGGGCTCTTCATGCACCCGGTTGGCGCGCGGTGTTACTTATTTATACCCACGCCGTAGAAGGGTGTGAGGCCAAAAGGGCTGATTTTGAAGTCGGTGACTTCCTTGCGCAGAGGCTGGAACACCGTCGAGTTGGCAATCGGTGTAATGGGCACCTGTTGTTTAAGAATTTTTTGCGCCTGTTGATACAGTTTTACCCGTTCGTCACGATCCGTGGCCACTTTGGCCTGCTGAATCAGCTTGTCGTAAGCGGGGTCACACCACTTGGCGTAGTTACTGCCTTTTACCGCCGCGCAGCTGTACAAAACACCGAGCCAGTTGTCTGGATCACCGTTGTCGCCGGTCCAGCCGTAGATCATTGCGTCGTGTTCGCCGTTTTTGGCGCGCTTGATGTATTCGCCCCATTCATAGCTGACGATGTTGGCCTTGATCCCAACCTTGTCCCAATCCTGCTGGATCATCTGCGCCGACATCCGCGCGTTCGGGTTGGAGGCACGCTGCACGGTCATCGCCCACAGATTAATAGTCGTACCCGGTGCAACCCCGGCTTCTTTGAGTAACGCCTTCGCCTTGGTCGGGTCGTAGGGCGCGTCCTTGATCGTCGGGTCATACGACCATTGCGCTGGTGGCAGCGCGTTCTGGGCGAGTTGGCCAGCGCTTTGGTAGACCGCTTTGATGATCGCTGGCTTGTCGATGGCCATGTCCAGCGCCTGGCGGACCTTGAGCTGGTCGAGTGGCGGATGGGTCACGTTGTACGCGAGGAAGCCGAGGTTGAAACCAGCCTGCTTTAGCACGGTCAGGTTCGGGTCTTTCTCCATCACTTCGATGTCGGCCGGGCGCGGATAGCCGCTGACCTGGCACTCGCCAGCCTTGAGCTTCTGCAAACGCACGGCGGCGTCCGGTGTGATCGAGAACACCAGGTTGTCGATTTTCACGTCCTCGGGTTTCCAGTACGCCTTGTTGGCGGCGTAGCGGATTTGCGAGTCCTTCTGATAACGCTTGAACACGAACGGGCCAGTGCCTACGGGCTTCTGGTTGATGTCCGCAGCCATGCCTTCCTTTAATAGCTTCGCGCCGTACTCAGCGAACTGTAGCGAGGCGAAGCTCATGGCCAGGTTTTGGATAAACGCGGCGTCGGTGTTGTTCAGACTGAAGCGCACGGTGTGATCGTCGATCTTGTCGACGCTCTTGATCGTTTTGTTCAGGTCCATGTCGGTGAAGTACGGCGATTCGGCGGGGTAGGCTTTGCGGAACGCGTTTTCAGGGTCGAGCAGACGCTGGAAGGTGAACAACACGTCGTCGGCGTTGAAGTCCCGGGTCGGGGTGAAGTAGTCGGTGGTGTGGAACTTCACGCCATCGCGCAGGTGAAAGGTGTAGCTGAGGCCATCCTTGCTCACGTCCCAGCTGGTCGCCAGGCCAGGCTCGACTTCGGTGCCGCCGCGTTTGAATTGGGTGAGTCGGTTGAAGACGGTTTCGGCCGAGGCGTCGAAGTCGGTGCCGCTGGTGTATTGGCTGGGGTCGAAGCCGGCTGGGCTGGCTTCGGAACAGTACACCAGGGTAGTGGCAGCTTGGGCGAACGGCGCCGTTGTGGCCAAGGCCAGGGCGAGCAACAGTGGTTTAGCGGTGGTTCTTTGCATGAAGTCCCCAGAGGATTTGCGTAGAGGTGTTTTCCTGAGAGTAGCGTTCTTGACGGGTTGGGCGGAAATATCGTTTTTTTAGGGGGACTGCTGTGTCTGGGCATAGTTAGGGATGGCGGCCTGACAGAGCAAGAATGAAAGCAGGCGAGCGGACACTCGGCTTGATGAGTCATGAAAGACGGGTGGGTGTGCGGTTCTGCTTTTGAGATCGATAGGAGCAAGCCTGCTCGCGAAAGCAGCGAATTGATGAGCACGAAATCTGAAAGGCAATAAAAAACGGCGATCATTCAGGTGATCGCCGTTTGTGGGGATGGGTTATCGAATCAAGGCATTAATACTTCAATCGACCCATCCGCGGTCATGCCGACCTGGCTGGTGCCCGCTTCAACATCCGGTGTCACCGGTGCCGAGTCCATGCCTGCTGCCGCTTTCATCATCATCGGTGCGCGCATGTACGGTTGTGGATAACCGTTGCTGTTCAAATTCAGGTCGATGATTTTGTAGCCCTTGCCACCGAGGGCATCGGTGGCGAGTTGGGCGCGGGCCTTGAAGGCGCTGACGGCGTCTTTGAGCAGTGCGTCTTCGCTGGCCTTGCGGGTGGGCATGGCGATGGCGAAGTCCATGCCGCCCATTTTCAGGTCGGTCAGCAGTTCGCCAGTCAGTTTCGACAGGGCGGCGAAGTCAGAGCTTTCCAGGCGCAGTTCGGCGCGTTCACGCCAGCCGGTGATTTTCTGGCCCTTGGTGTCGTAGATCGGGTAGCTGTTGCGGCTGCCCTGGCGCAGGGTGATGTCTTTGACCAGCTTGGCCTGGGCCAGTGCTTTGTTCATGGTGGTGCTGACGTCGGCGGCGAGTTTGGCCGGGTCGCTGTTTTGGTCTTCGGTGTACAAGGTCACGATCATCAGGTCGCGGGCCACTTCCTGGCTAACTTCAGCGCGCAGGGAAATATGGTTGTAATGAAGTTCGTCGGCGGCCAGCGCCGGGAGGCTGGCGACGCTGCCAACGCTGACGGCGAGGAGGAGGGCGCTGTGGCGCAAAGTGTGCATGAAAGCTCCTTGGACGGTGCGCAGGGGTTGTGATCCTAGCCTGCGTAAACCTATCAGACTCCGGCTTCTACTATTCGGTTCGCTCGATTACAACTTCTATACAGATGGCAAGGCCGTGACCCCCTGGGGTTAATCGCGGACAGCCATGCTCGCGCCTTGGAATGCGTTTCTGTGAGGGCGCTGGCTGGTCTGCAATGGCTTGCCTATAGACGCTGCAACCCTTCCTGCCATGTGGCGGTTTGCCGCACTTTTGCCTGCCAACCCCCGCGCTTGGTTATACTCCGTGCAATCCGCCTGGAGCGCTCATCAGGAGAGCCCATGCTCGCCCCCGTTCAACTCACTTCCGCGACTCGCCAGAATCTCTGGCGGCTGACGTTCATCCGCACGTTGGTGTTGGCCGCTCAGGCCGGCTCCGTGGGGCTGGCTTACTGGTTCAACTTGTTACCGCTGCCGTGGATGCAACTGGCGATGACGCTGGGTTGCTCGATGCTGCTGTGTGCCTTTACGGCCATTCGCCTGCGCACCTCATGGCCGGTCACGGAACTTGAATACGCGGTGCAACTGGCCTGCGACTTGTTTATCCACAGTGCATTGCTGTATTTCTCCGGTGGCTCGACGAACCCCTTCGTCTCTTATTACCTGGTGCCGTTGACCATCGCCGCCGTGACGCTACCGTGGCGTTATTCGGTGATTCTGTCTGGCATCGCATTGACCCTGTACACCCTGCTGCTGGCGCGATTTTACCCGCTGCAAACGTTCCCGATCGCGCGCGAAAGCCTTCAGGTCTATGGGATGTGGTTGAGTTTTGCCCTGGCCGCTGCGGTCATTACTTTCTTTGCCGCTCGCATGGCCGAAGAGTTGCGCCGTCAGGATGAACTACGTGGTATCCGCCGTGAAGAAGGCCTGCGTGATCAGCAATTGCTGGCCGTGGCGACGCAAGCCGCTGGCGCTGCCCATGAATTGGGGACGCCACTGGCGACCATGAGCGTGCTGCTCAAAGAAATGCAGCAGGATCATCCAGACCCGCTGTTGCAGGATGATCTGAAGGTGCTTCAGGATCAGGTCAAACTCTGCAAAGAGACCTTGCAGCAACTGGTGCGCGCCGCCGAGGCCAATCGCCGGTTGGCGGTGGAAATGCAGGACGTTACTGACTGGCTCGACGAAGCGCTTAACCGCTGGCACCTGATGCGCCCGGAAGCCAGTTATCGCTTCCAGCGTCTCGGCCAGGGCGCCGTGCCACGCATGGCGCCGCCGCCGGACCTGACTCAAGCACTCCTGAACTTGCTCAACAACGCCGCCGATGCCTGCCCCGAAGGGCTGCAAGTGACGCTGGACTGGAATGCCGAGGATTTGACCATCAGCATTCGCGATCACGGCGCCGGTGTGCCGCTGGCCATCGCCGAACAAATCGGCAAGCCATTTTTTACCACCAAGGGCAAAGGTTTCGGCCTGGGCCTGTTTTTGAGTAAGGCCAGCGTGACACGCGCCGGCGGCTCAGTGAAACTCTACAGTCATGAGGAAGGTGGCACGCTTACCGAGCTGCGCCTGCCCCGTGTCGCCCGAGGAGACGAACATGAGTGACGAGATCCAAGTAGAAGGCGAAGAGCTGCCGCATTTGCTGCTGGTAGACGATGACGCCACCTTTACCCGCGTAATGGCTCGCGCCATGGCGCGCCGTGGTTTTCGCGTCAGTACCGCCGGTTCTGCCGAAGAAGGCCTGAGCATCGCCCAGGCCGACCTGCCGGACTACGCTGCACTTGACCTGAAAATGGACGGCGATTCGGGCTTGGTGCTGCTGCCGAAACTGCTCGAACTCGACCCGGAAATGCGCGTGGTGATCCTCACCGGTTATTCGAGCATCGCCACCGCCGTCGAGGCGATCAAGCGCGGCGCCTGCAATTACCTGTGTAAACCGGCCGATGCCGATGATGTGCTGGCCGCGTTGCTGTCCGAGCACGCCGACCTCGACACCCTGGTGCCGGAAAACCCGATGTCCGTGGACCGCTTGCAGTGGGAACACATCCAACGCGTGCTGACCGAGCACGAAGGCAACATCTCCGCCACTGCCCGCGCCTTGGGCATGCACCGTCGCACCCTCCAGCGCAAATTGCAGAAGCGCCCGGTCCGTCGCTGAACCGTCGCTGAACAATTGTTGTCACGCCGCGTTACAACACGAGCCGATCATTTATGATCGGTCCGTGCGTGTTCTTTTCTTTATCGAGCCTTATCCATGAATGAGAACGCTGAAAATTCTGCGGTCAATGACGCAGTGCGCGGGCAGTTTTTCCGTAAAGTCTGGGCACTGATCACGCCGTACTGGCGCAGTGAAGAGAAGGGCAAGGCCTGGACGTTGCTGATCGCAGTGATCGCCCTTTCGCTGATAAGTGTCTGGATCGCGGTGTGGTTCAACCACTGGAACAAGGATTTCTACAACGCCTTGCAAAAGAAGGATGAGGCTTCTTTCTGGAGTTTGATCTTGTACTTCTGCGCGATCGCTGCGGTGTCGATTGTGTGCGGGGTGTATCGGCAATACCTCACTCAGATGCTGACTATCCGCTGGCGGGCCTGGCTTACGGAAAAGCATTTTGCCCGTTGGCTCGCAGACAAAAACTACTACCAGTTGGAGCAGGGCGGTTATACCGATAACCCGGACCAGCGGATCTCCGAAGACCTCAATAGTTTTACCACCAATACTCTGGCCCTCGGTATCGGGCTGCTGCGCAACGTTGTCAACCTGGTGACGTTTTCGGTCATTTTGTGGGGAGTGTCAGGCAGCATTGAGGTGTTCGGCTTCACTGTTCCGGGGTACATGTTCTGGTGCGCATTGATTTATGCGGCGGTGGGCAGTTGGCTGACGCATCTGATCGGTCGGCGTTTGATTGGCCTGAACAACCAACAACAACGCTTCGAAGCTGACCTGCGTTTTTCGATGGTGCGGGTTCGCGAGAATGCCGAAAGCATCGCCCTCTACAACGGTGAACCCAACGAGAACCGCCGTCTGAGTGGCCGCTTTGGAATGGTCTGGCGCAACTTTTGGGACATCATGAAGGTGTCCAAGCGTCTGACATTCTTCACCTCCGGTTACAGCCAGATCGCCATTATCTTTCCGTTTGTCGTCGCAGCCCCGCGTTTCTTCTCGGGCAAGATCGAGCTGGGTGACCTGATGCAGATCGGTTCGGCATTTGGCAATGTCCAGGACAGCTTCAGTTGGTTCATCAGTGCGTACACGGAACTCGCCGCATGGCGCGCCACCTGCGATCGTCTGCTGAGCTTCCGCCAAGCCATGACGGACAACGAAGAGCGGTCGCCGGCCGTTGACGTACAAAACCAGGGCTCTGAGCTGAAAATCCACAACCTGGGCCTCGACCTGGCCGATGGTCGCCACTTGCTGACCAGCGCCGACATGACCGTGGAGCAGGGCGAGCGCGTGATGCTTAGCGGTCGTTCCGGCAGCGGTAAATCCACCTTGCTGCGGGCGATGGGGCATTTGTGGCCGCGCGGTCACGGCAGTATCCGGCTGCCGACGGCGCGTTATCTGTTCCTGCCGCAAAAGCCTTACCTGCCGATTGGCACTTTGCGTGAAGCCTTGAGTTATCCACAGTCCGGCGACGTTTACTCGCAGGAACGCTATGCACACGTGTTGGAAACCTGCCGTTTGCCGCACTTGGTTTCGCGCCTGGATGAAGAAAATCACTGGCAGCGCTTGTTGTCGCCGGGTGAGCAGCAACGATTGGCCTTCGCTCGCGCGCTGCTTTATGCACCGCAATGGCTGTACATGGACGAAGCGACCTCGGCGATGGACGAAGAAGATGAAGCGTTGCTGTATCAGGCGTTGATCGATGAATTGCCGGGGCTGAGCATTATCAGTGTCGGCCATCGCAGCAGCCTGAAGCGTTTCCATCCAAAGCACATTCGTATAGACAATGGCCACTTGGTGGATCAAGCCGTGACGGCCTAAACACCCACAACCCCTGCGGGAGCGAGCTTGCTCGCGAAAGCGATCTGACATTCACCCTGGTGGTGTCTGACATGCCGTCTTCGCGAGCAGGCTCACTCCTACAGGGGCGGTGTTCGCTGACGGTGATCGTACAACCCGCTTGAGCTATGATGCGGCTTCAGCCGAATTTTCGAGACAGATGTTCACCATGGAAAACCCGATCGACGCACCACGCCTCCCTCGCAAGCGCCGCAGCCTCGCTCAGGAGCTGGTGACGGTGCTGTCAGAGCAGATCCGCGACGGCCAACTCAAACGTGGCGACAAGTTGCCCACCGAGTCGGCGATCATGGAGGCCCATGGCGTCAGCCGCACCGTGGTCCGCGAAGCGATTTCCCGTTTGCAGGCTGCGGGCCAGGTGGAAACCCGCCACGGCATCGGCACCTTCGTGCTCGACACGCCGAGCCCGAGCGGTTTTCGCATCGACCCAGCGACCGTCGTCACCCTGCGTGACGTGCTGGCTATTCTGGAACTGCGCATCAGTCTGGAAGTGGAGTCCGCTGGCTTGGCGGCACAACGCCGTAGTGCCGAGCAGTTAGCCTTGATGCGAGCGGCGCTGGACGCGCTCAAAGAAAGCGCCTTACACGCCAGCGATGCGGTCGCTTCGGATTTCCAGTTCCACCTGCAAATTGCCCTGTCCACCGGCAACCGCTACTTCACCGACATCATGACCCACCTGGGCACCAGCATCATTCCGCGCACGCGCCTGAACTCCGCGCGCCTGGCCCATGACGACCAACAGCACTACATGAGTCGCCTGAGCCGTGAACACGAAGAAATCTACGACGCCATCGCCCGCCAGGACTCGGATGCGGCGCGGGCGGCGATGCGCTTACACCTGACAAACAGCCGCGAACGGCTGCGTCATGCGCATGAAGAGGCTGAGGCGCAACGCGGCTGAATGTATGTCGTCTGCCAAGCCCCCTCGAGCAGGCTCGCGAAGGGGGCCGCAGTCTCATTGAATCGCTTCTAAACAGTCTTCAGAATCTCCCGATCCACCCGCACCGCTAATCCAGCAGCCCCAGGCTTGACCTCAAAAACCACCCGCCCCTGAGCATCCGCCCGCGCCCGCGCAATTGGCACACCGTTGCACAACAACTCCAGCGGCGCCCCGTCCAGCGACTGCCCCGAAGCCAATTCCAGTTTCAAATTAATCGTCATTTTTTGAGCTCCTGATCAGGCAACGTTGCCAGTTGGGTGATAGTCCTTGAGCAGCAGATAAGTGCTCCAGCCCCACCAGTCGTCGACAGTGGCGGTGTCGTTGAGGTTGTTCACGTCTTTGCGCCGCAGCACTTTGCTGCCCTCGAGCCGCAACAGTGGCGAGAAGTTGGTCTCCAGGTTCAGCGCCGCTTGCAGGTCCGGCAGCTGTTTCAGCGCGGCAAAGCTGCTGGCTACCGGAACCGTCCCGCTGAGGTACGTCGCAAACACCTCGTCCGCTGACAGTTGAACCGCTTTGTTGACGTGAATACGGTTGGCGCTGTCGATGGCATCGAAGTAGCGCTTGTCCCCATACGCACGCCACTGCTCGCCGTTGCCATTGCGGACATTGAGGCCGAACTTGCTGTCTTCGTCGTGCATGAAGCGGGTAATCAGCGAGCCGAGGTCACTCGGCGTCACCGCCGCTGCCAGTGCTTTACGCGGCACTCTCAAGTGGCCTGCGGAAAACAGATCGGTGAGGAAGTGGTCGGCAAAAGCATTCATCGCATAGGCGACTTCCAGTTGTTTGTCGTCACGGCTGGCGTGCGCCGCCGCTGCGTGTTGAAGGGCCGCGATGTGCCCGGCGATGTAAGCCTGTTGCGCCCATTCGCCAAAGTGATCAGCGTTGTTTGCCGCCAGTTTCAGGTAACGTCCCAAGGGAAACAGCGCCGAGACGAAACTGCCGCCGCCGGTGATCTTGTTCCACTCTTGCGACAACGTATCACCCAAGGCGTCGTAGGCTTCGTGAGGTTGTTTACCGTCCCTGATCGCCTGATTTACGGCGTCGATTTCTTTTTGCATCACCGCGAGGATTTTCACTGCCTCGACTTTTGATGCAGACAGCACCGCCAGCGTATCGAAAGCGGCGATAAAGCGGTTCAGGCGATCAGAAGGGGTAGCGCCGTCGCTAATTGGCCGATCCGCGATGCCATAGAAATCACCGCCCAGGGCCAACACCTGGCCGTAAGTCGGTGCGAAGCCGTTGGGCAGGTGCAGTTGCACGTTATGAGCGAGGATCGGTTCGGCGTTTTCAACAAAACGCAGCAGGGTTTGGTCGCCAATTGCGGTGTGTTCGCCGCCCTCAAACCTTAGTACGGGCGTGCCTTTCAACGTGTTGCCGGTGGGGTGAGTCGGTTGCGGCGGATGACGGTGATGCTCGGCAATGTGTAGCACTAAATAATCGTTGTTGCCGGTAATGACGATGCCATGCGCGGTAAAAAGGTCATCGAAACAAGCAATGACCTGTTTGGGGTTTTCCTGCGGTTGCGTGGATAGGCCTGACATGTCTAGCTCCTTGATATGTCGTAGGTTGATTCATATTTAACTGTACGTATATACAGTTAAAACGATCTTAGTCGAGAATATTCCTACGTCAAGAAATCACCTTTTCTGACTCGAATTCAGAGAGCGGCGATGAAATGCAGTTGACGGTTGTATTTTAAGTTGTACGATGACTTACAACTTCGGCCAAAGGCTGAACGGCTTTCTCACACAAACGTTGCTACTCCAGGGTGTTCGAATAATGAATCCACAAGAACTGAAGTCCATCCTCTCTTCCGGCCTGCTGTCTTTTCCTGTTACCGACTTCAATGCTCAGGGCGATTTCCATCGCGCGGGCTATATCAAGCGTCTCGAATGGCTGGCCCCATACGGCGCCACGGCGTTGTTCGCCGCGGGCGGTACCGGTGAGTTTTTCTCCCTGGCGGCCAGCGAATATTCGGAAATCATCAAGACCGCCGTCGATACCTGTGAAAACAGCGTGCCGATCCTGGCCGGTGTCGGCGGTTCGACGCGTCAAGCCATCGAATACGCGCAAGAAGCTGAGCGCTTGGGCGCCAAAGGCCTGTTGCTGCTGCCGCACTACCTGACTGAAGCTAGCCAGGACGGCGTTGCCGCTCACGTTGAGGCAGTGTGCAAGTCGGTGAAAATTGGCGTCGTGGTCTACAACCGCAACGTTTGCCGCCTGACCGCGCCCCTGCTGGAACGTCTGGCTGAACGCTGCCCGAACCTGATTGGCTACAAGGATGGCCTGGGTGATATCGAGTTGATGGTGTCGATCCGTCGCCGCCTCGGTGATCGCTTCAGTTACCTGGGCGGTTTGCCAACTGCCGAAGTCTACGCCGCGGCCTACAAGGCGTTGGGCGTGCCGGTTTACTCGTCGGCGGTGTTCAACTTCATCCCGAAAACCGCGATGGATTTCTACCACGCCATCGCTCGCGACGATCACGCGACCGTGGGCAAGATCATCGACGACTTCTTCTTGCCGTACCTGGACATTCGTAACCGCAAATCCGGTTATGCCGTCAGCATCGTCAAGGCCGGGGCAAAAATTGTTGGGTATGACGCCGGTCCGGTGCGTGCGCCGCTGACCGACTTGACGGGCGACGAGTACGAAATGCTCGCCGCGCTGATCGACAAGCAAGGTGCGCAGTAATAATCCCGATTAAACAAGGCCGCTGAGCAATCAGCGGTTTTTTGCGTGAGGAGACTGCCCGTGGCAGATGCAAAGCGTTTCGATAACTACATCGGTGGCCAATGGGTTGCCGGCAACGATTATTCCACCAACATCAACCCGTCGGAGCTGACCGACACCATCGGTGAGTACGCCAAGGCAGACCTGGCTCAGGTCCACGCCGCCATCGATGCCGCCCGCGCAGCGTTCCCAGCCTGGTCTACCTCGGGCATTCAAGCGCGCAGCGATTCGCTGGATAAAGTCGGCAGCGAGATCCTCGCCCGACGCGAAGAACTCGGCACGCTGCTGGCTCGGGAAGAGGGCAAGACCCTGCCTGAAGCCATCGGTGAAGTGAGCCGCGCCGGCAACATTTTCAAGTTCTTCGCCGGTGAATGCCTGCGTCTGTCCGGCGACTACCTGCCTTCGGTGCGTCCGGGTGTGAACGTGGAAGTCACTCGCGAAGCACTGGGTGTGGTCGGTCTGATTACCCCGTGGAACTTCCCGATCGCCATCCCCGCATGGAAAATTGCCCCGGCCCTGGCCTACGGCAACTGCGTCGTTTTGAAACCGGCCGATCTGGTACCAGGTTGCGCCTGGGCGTTGGCCGAAATCATTTCCCGCGCAGGCTTCCCGGCCGGCGTGTTCAACCTGGTGATGGGCAGCGGTCGTGTGGTTGGCGATGCGCTGGTACAGAGCCCGAAAATCGACGGCATCAGCTTCACCGGTTCCGTTGGCGTGGGTCGTCAGATCGCCGTTAGCTGCGTTTCGCGCCAAGCGAAAGTGCAGTTGGAAATGGGCGGCAAGAACCCACAGATCATTCTCGACGACGCCGACCTCAAGCAAGCGGTCGAGCTGTCGGTACAGAGCGCGTTCTACTCCACTGGCCAGCGTTGCACCGCCTCCAGCCGCTTTATCGTCACCGCCGGGATTCACGACCAGTTCGTTGAAGCGATGGCCGAGCGCATGAAATCGATCAAGGTTGGCCACGCACTGAAGGCCGGCACCGACATCGGGCCGGTGGTTTCGCAAGCGCAGCTTGAGCAAGACCTGAAGTACATCGACATCGGCCAGTCCGAAGGTGCGCGTCTGGTCAGTGGCGGCGGTCTGGTGACCTGCGATACCGAGGGTTACTACCTGGCGCCGACACTGTTTGCCGACAGCGAAGCGGCGATGCGTATCAGCCGTGAAGAGATTTTTGGTCCAGTGGCCAACATCGTGCGCGTGGCCGATTACGATGCCGCGTTGCACATGGCCAACGACACTGAGTTCGGTCTGTCAGCGGGTATCGCCACCACCTCGCTGAAGCACGCCAATCACTTCAAACGCCACTCCCAGGCCGGGATGGTGATGGTCAACCTGCCGACCGCCGGCGTGGATTACCACGTACCGTTTGGCGGGCGTAAAGGTTCTTCCTATGGGTCCCGCGAGCAAGGTCGCTACGCGCAAGAGTTCTACACCGTGGTGAAGACCTCCTACATCGGATCGTAACCCGCAGCACCCGCGCGAAGCCCTGCCTGAGGCCTCGCGCGGTACAAGACTAAAGAATGTTTTACCCGCATAAAAATAATCAGTGGGAGTACATCTACATGCCATCGACCAAGCCGACTCACGTCCGCTATTTGATCCTGCTCATGCTGTTTCTGGTGACCACGATTAACTACGCCGACCGGGCAACGATCGCTATCGCAGGTTCCAGCCTGCAAAAAGACCTCGGCATTGACGCGGTCACCCTCGGCTACATCTTCTCTGCATTCGGTTGGGCCTACGTGGCCGGGCAAATTCCCGGTGGCTGGCTGCTCGACCGTTTTGGTTCGAAAAAAGTCTATGCCCTAAGCATCTTCACCTGGTCGCTGTTCACCGTGCTGCAAGGCTATGTCGGTGAGTTTGGCGTCTCCACTGCCATCGTCGCGCTGTTCATGCTGCGCTTCCTGGTGGGCCTGGCTGAAGCCCCGTCCTTCCCCGGCAACGCGCGCATTGTCGCCGCCTGGTTCCCCACGGCTGAACGCGGCACCGCTTCGGCGATCTTCAACTCGGCGCAATACTTCGCCACGGTAATTTTCGCGCCGCTCATGGGCTGGATCGTCTACACCTTCGGCTGGCAACACGTGTTCGTGGTCATGGGCGGCATCGGTATCGTCTTCTCGTTGATCTGGTTGAAATTCATCCACAGCCCACGTCAGCACCCGATGATCAACGAAGCCGAGTTCAAGCACATCGCCGACAACGGCGGTCTGGTGGACATGGATCAGGACAAAGGCAACGGCAAGCGCGCCGACGGCCCAAAGTGGGATTACGTCCGTCAGTTACTGACTAACCGCATGATGCTTGGCGTGTACCTGGGGCAATACTGCATCAACGGCATCACCTATTTTTTCCTGACCTGGTTCCCGGTCTACTTGGTGCAAGAGCGCGGCATGACCATCCTCAAGGCCGGTTTCATCGCATCCTTGCCGGCGATCTGCGGTTTTATCGGCGGGGTGCTCGGCGGGATTATTTCCGATTACCTGCTGCGCAAGGGTCATTCCCTGACCTTCGCCCGCAAGGCTCCGATCATTGGCGGCCTGCTGCTGTCGACCACCATCGTTGCCTGCAACTACGTGGACGTTGAATGGATGGTCGTCGGTTTCATGGCGTTGGCGTTCTTCGGCAAAGGCGTGGGCGCGCTGGGTTGGGCCGTGGTGTCGGACACCTCACCGAAGCAGATCGCCGGTTTGAGTGGCGGCCTGTTCAACATGTTCGGCAATATCGCCTCGATCACTACCCCGATTGTCATCGGCTACATCATCGCAACCACCGGTTCGTTCAAATGGGCGCTGGTGTTTGTCGGTTGCAATGCGCTGGTGGCAGTGTTCAGTTACCTGGTGATCGTCGGTCCGATCAAGCGCGTGGTGCTCAAAGAGCCACCGGCCAATGGTCCTGAGCTGACTAACAAACTATCTGAAGCGCATTCCTGAGGAGCGGCGTTATGCAGTTGATTGAACATTCCGACTCGCCGCGCTACATCCGCTTGCACGAGCGGGACAATGTGGTGGTCGTGGTCAATGACCAAGGTGTACCGGCCGGGACCGAATTCCCCGATGGCCTGGTGACGTTGGATTTCGTGCCACAAAGCCACAAGGTCACCCTGGAGGACATCCCCGAGGGCGGCCAGGTGATTCGTTACGGTCAGACCATCGGTTACGCCTTGCAGCCGATTCCGCGCGGCAGTTGGGTCAAGGAAGATCAACTGCGCATGCCCACCGCGCCGCCGCTGGACAGTCTGCCGCTGTCCACTGATGTTCCGGCGGCGCAGGCGCCGCTGGAAGGCTTCACCTTCGAGGGTTATCGCAACGCCGACGGCACCGTTGGCACGCGCAATATTCTGGGGATCACCACCACCGTGCAGTGCGTCACGGGCGTACTCGATCATGCGGTCAAACGCATCAAGGACGAGTTACTGCCGCGCTATCCGAACGTCGATGACGTGGTGGCGCTGACCCACAGTTACGGCTGCGGCGTGGCGATTACTGCCACCGATGCCTACATTCCGATCCGCACGGTGCGCAACCTGGCGCGCAACCCGAACCTGGGCGGCGAAGCGCTGGTTATCAGCCTCGGTTGCGAGAAATTGCAGGCCGGGCAGGTGATGCACGAGAACGACAGCTCGGTGGACCTGAGCGAGCCGTGGTTGTATCGCTTGCAGGATTCCAGTCACGGTTTCACCGAGATGATCGAACAGATCATGGCGCTGGCCGAAGCCCGTTTGAAGAAGCTCGATCAACGTCGCCGCGAAACCGTGCCGGCGTCCGAGTTGATCCTGGGCATGCAGTGTGGCGGCAGCGATGCGTTCTCTGGAATCACCGCTAACCCGGCACTGGGCTATGCCTCGGACCTGTTGCTGCGGGCGGGTGCGACGGTGATGTTTTCGGAAGTCACCGAAGTACGCGATGCGATTTACCTGCTGACCTCCAGGGCCGAAACCAAAGAAGTCGCCGAGGAGCTGGTGCGTGAAATGGACTGGTACGACCGTTACCTGGCCAAGGGTGAAGCGGACCGCAGCGCCAACACCACACCGGGGAACAAGAAGGGCGGGTTGTCGAACATTGTCGAGAAGTCGTTGGGGTCGATCGTTAAATCCGGCAGCAGCGCGATCAACGGCGTGCTCGGTCCGGGCGAACGGTTCAAGCGCAAAGGACTGATTTTCTGCGCGACACCCGCCAGTGATTTTGTCTGCGGGACCCTGCAAATGGCGGCCGGGATGAACCTGCATGTGTTCACTACCGGGCGCGGCACGCCGTATGGTCTGGCGATGGTGCCGGTGGTGAAGGTTTCGACCCGGACCGAGTTGGCGCAGCGCTGGCCTGACCTGATCGATATCGATGCCGGACGAATTGCGACGGGGCGGGCGACGATTGAGGACCTCGGCTGGGAGCTGTTTCACTTCTACCTCGACGTGGCCAGCGGCAAGAAACAGACCTGGGCTGAGCAGCACAAACTGCACAACGACATCACCTTGTTCAACCCCGCGCCGATTACTTAAGACCGCGTCGCCGGCATCGCGAGCAAGCTCCCACACTAGGTTTTCGCCGTAAACAGAGGGTGTGTTCGGCACAGGACAAAGGTGTGAGCGCGCTTGCTCGCGATAGCGGTCTAACAGACGCCGCAGGACCGGGTGGCTTATCATCAGCCCCCTAACGACGCCCACCCAAGGTTCCCCCGGCATGCTGGCTATTTTCCTCGAAACCCTGAACATCACGGCGCCGGTGTTTGCCATGCTGTTCCTCGGTGTGTTGCTCAAGCGCATCCATTGGATCAACGACAACTTCATCCATACCGCATCGGCTCTGGTGTTCAATGTCACCATGCCTGCGTTGCTGTTTCTGGGCATTCTGCATGCCGACCTGCGCGCTGCGTTGCAACCGGCGCTGTTGATCTACTTTTCGTTGGCCACTCTGGTGTGTTTCGCCATCGCTTGGGGGTGGGCGATCTTCAAGTGCCCCCCGGAGGACCGAGGGATTTACACCCAGGGCGCGTTTCGCGGGAACAACGGCGTTATTGGCCTGGCCCTGGCGGCGAGCATGTACGGCAGTTACGGAATTTCCCTCGGGGCGATTCTCGCGGCGCTGGTCATCCTGTTCTACAACACGCTGTCGACCATTGTGCTGGCGGTGTACAGCCCGGTGATCAAGTCCGACCCGTGGAGCATCTGTAAAAGCGTGTTCAGCAATCCGTTGATCATCAGTGTGATTGCGGCGGCGCCGTGTGCTTACTTCAAGATCAGTTTGCCGGGTTGGCTGGAAGCGTCCGGTCAGTACCTGGCGCAAACCACGTTGCCCTTGGCGTTGATCTGCATCGGCGGCACCTTGTCTCTGGCGGCGCTGCGCAAAAGCGGGAACATGGCGTTCAGCGCCAGCCTGGTGAAGATGGTCGGCCTGCCGCTGATGGCAACACTGGGTGCCTGGCTGTGCGGTTTTCGCGGCGCGGAGTTGGGGATTCTGTTTCTGTACTTCGGCAGCCCGACGGCGGCGGCCAGTTTTGTCATGGCGCGGCAAGCTAACGGCAACCATGAGCTGGCGGCGGCGATCATTGTGATCACCACCTTGATGGCGGCGGTGACCACCAATCTCGGGATTTTTTTACTGCAGTGGGGCGGCTGGATTTAGCCTGGCGTTTGGGTTGTTTGTAAAAACACTCTGGCTGACAGCAAAAATGCCAATCTGCTACGCCGGCGGCTGATAACTATCAATCACTTCCTGCGCCGCCCGAAACGCGTCGATTGCCGCCGGCACGCCCGCATAGACCGCGCAATGCAGCAGCGTTTCGCGAATTTCTTCTACGGTGCAACCGTTGTTCAGCGCGCCGCGTACATGACCTTTCAACTCCTGCGGACACTTCAGTGAAGTGAGCGCCGCGAGGGTGATCAGACTGCGGGTTTTCAGTGGCAGGCCTTCCCGGTTCCAGACACTGCCCCAAGCGTGTTCGTTGACGAAATCCTGTAGCGGTTGTGTGAACTCGGTGGCATTGCCCAGCGCCCGGTCGACAAAGGCGTCCCCCATCACTTGGCGGCGAACTTCAACGCCGGGCGTTTTGTGGTCGGTCATGGCATTTCCCTCTTGTGATGTTGGCGCCGCCAGGCGCGCAGTGACGTGAACAGCAAAAACGCCGCCAGCGCCGGCAGGATGAAAAACAGCATCATGTGCTCCAGTTTTTCAGCCAGGGGCATGCCGGTGGTGAACGATACTACGTGCAACCCGTAAGCCAGGTACAACCCCAAAAACAACAGGCCTTCAGCCCGTGTGACCCGATAGCCGGAATAAAAAACCGGCAAGCACAGCAGGGCGACGCCGAGCATCACCGGCAGGTCGAAGTCCAGGGCATTGGGTGAGACCGACAGCGGTGTCGGCGCCACCAGTGCGGTAAACCCGAGTACCCCCAGCAGGTTGAACAGGTTGCTGCCAATCACGTTGCCCACAGCGATGTCACGCTGGCCGCGCAACGCGGCAATCAACGAGGTCGCGAGTTCGGGCAGAGAGGTACTAATGGCCACGATGGTCAGGCCGATGATCCGTTCGGACAGTCCCAGGTCGGTGGCGACCGAGACTGCCGCCCCGAGCAGTAAGTGAGCGGCATACGCCAGCATGGCCAGCCCGACGAGAATCATCATCAAGCTGCTGAACCACGGTGCCGGAGGTCCGTCGTCATGGTTCGTTTGCGGACGCGCCGAGTGCCGCGACTGGCGCAGCAGCAAGCCTAGGTACAGCATCAGCGCGGCCAGTAGAATCACGCCGTCGAGTCGGGTCAGTTTTTCGTTCCAGGCCAGCACGAACACCAGCAGGCTGGCGCCGATCATCAGTGGAATGTCCAGGCGAACCAATTGCCGCGAGACCCGCAGTGGAATGATCAGCGCCGAGAGGCCAAGGGTGACGAGGATGTTGAAGATGCTGCTGCCGATCACGCTGCCGACCGCTATGTCTGCGTTATCGGCCAAAGTGGCTTGCAGGCTGACGGCCATTTGCGGTGCGCTGCTGCCCATGGCGACGACGGTCAGGCCGATGATCAGTGGCCGCACATGCAGCCGCGCCGCCAGACGCACGGCGGCGCGCACCATCAGTTCGGCGCCGGCGATCAGTAAAAATAAGCCGCTGAGCAGTTCGAGCAGGCTGAGCAGGGGGATGTCGGCTAATCCGTAAATGGTGGGGACTCCGTCAATCGTCGAGGGCTTGCACGCGAACCTGTGCAGTGCCGCTGCCGAGCATGCCCAATTGTTGGGCGGCCTGGCGAGAAAGATCGATCAGGCGTCCACGGGTGTGCGGGCCGCGATCATTGATGCGTACCACACAGGATTTGTTGTTGTTCAGGTTGGTGACCTTCACCCGGGTGCCGAACGGCAACTGACGGTGGGCGGCGGTCAGGGCGTTCTGGTTGAACGGTTCGCCACTGGCGGTGCGTTTTCCCTGGTGTTTGGCTCCGTAATAGGACGCCGTGCCCGTTTGGTCGTAACCGTGCGGGTCGATGATATCGGTACTGGCACATCCGGCCAGCAGCGAGAGCAAGGCGCAAGCGCCGAGCAGACGTTTCATTTGAAGGTTCCCACGAGCAAATGTGGGAGCGAGCGCGCTCGCGATAGCGTCCTCACAGCCCACTCATCGTTGAGTGTCGAATCGCTATCGCGAGTACGCTCGCTCCCACAGGGGGTAGAGCCAGGCTTTAAATCTGGCTCCATTCTCATCAGCCTTCGAGCTTGCTTTTGAGCAGTTCGTTGACCTGTTGCGGGTTGGCCTTGCCTTTGGACGCCTTCATGGCCTGGCCGACGAAGAAGCCGAACATTTTGCCGCGTTTGGCTTCGTCTGCCGCGCGGTACTGTTCAACTTGTTCTGCATTGGCTGCGAGCATTTCGTCCAGCACTGCCGAGATTGCGCCGCTGTCGGTCACTTGCTTGAGGCCGCGCTTGTCGATGATCTCGTCCGCGCTGCCTTCGCTGTTGGCCATGGCTTCGAACACCACCTTGGCGATTTTGCCGGAGATGGTGTTGTCCTTGATGCGCAGTAACATGCCGCCCAATTGCTCGGCCGAAACCGGCGACTGATCGATGTCCAGGCCTTGTTTGTTCAACAGGCTGCCCAATTCGACCATGACCCAGTTGGCCGCCAGTTTGGCGTCGCCACTGATGCTCACGACTTGCTCGAAGTAATCGGCTTGCTCGCGGCTGGTGGCCAAGACGCTTGCGTCATAGACCGACAGACCGAACTGGGCCTGGAAGCGTTCGCGTTTCTGCGGAGGCAATTCCGGCAGGGTAGCGCGTACTTCGTCGAGGAACGAGTCTTCGATGATGACCGGCAGCAGGTCAGGATCGGGGAAGTAACGGTAGTCGTTGGCTTCCTCTTTGCTGCGCATCGGACGCGTCTCGTCCTTGTTCGGGTCGTACAGGCGCGTCTGTTGGATCACCTTGCCGCCGTCTTCGATCAGCTCGATCTGACGTTGTACCTCGCTGTTGATCGCTTTCTCGATGAAACGGAACGAGTTAACGTTCTTGATCTCGCAGCGGGTGCCGAATTCGACTTGGCCTACGGGGCGGATCGACACGTTACAGTCACAACGCAGCGAGCCTTCAGCCATGTTGCCATCGCAAATGCCCAAGTAACGGACCAGCGCGTGGACTGTCTTGACGTAAGCCACGGCCTCTTTCGCGCTGCGCATGTCTGGTTCGGAAACGATTTCCAGCAGCGGCGTGCCCGCGCGGTTCAGGTCGATGCCAGTGGCACCGTTGAACTCTTCATGCAGGCTCTTGCCCGCATCTTCTTCCAGGTGCGCACGCGTCACGCCGACGCGTTTGATCGTGCCGTCTTCCATCGCGATGTCCAGATGGCCCTTGCCGACGATCGGCAATTCCATCTGGCTGATCTGGTAGCCCTTGGGCAGGTCCGGGTAGAAATAGTTTTTACGGGCAAACACGCTGTGCTGACCGATCTCGGCGTCAATCGCCAGACCGAACATCACCGCCATGCGCACCGCCTCCTGGTTCAGCACCGGCAGGACACCGGGCATGCCCAGGTCTACCAGGCTGGCCTGGGTGTTCGGCTCGGAGCCGAATGTGGTGGAACTACCGGAAAAGATTTTCGACCGGGTGGTGAGCTGGGTGTGAATCTCCAGTCCGATCACGACTTCCCATTGCATGTGTTTCTCCTCAGAAGCCGGTTGGGGTGCGGGTGTGCCAGTCAGTGTTCAACTGATACTGATGGGCAACGTTCAACAGGCGACCTTCCTGGAAATACGGAGCGAGCAGTTGCACGCCCACCGGCAGACCCTCGACAAAACCGGCTGGCATGGACAAGCCCGGCAGGCCCGCAAGGTTGGCGGTGATGGTGTAGACGTCTTCCAAATAGGCAGCGACCGGGTCGCTGTTCTTGGCGCCAAGCTTCCACGCCGGGTTCGGCGTGGTTGGGCCGAGAATGATATCGACCTCCTTGAAGGCAGCCATGAAGTCGTTCTTCACCAGGCGACGGATCTTCTGCGCTTTCAGGTAATAAGCGTCGTAGTAACCCGCGGACAGCGCGTAGGCACCGACCATGATCCGGCGCTGCACTTCAGGTCCGAAGCCTTCGCCACGGGAACGCTTGTACAGATCGATCAGGTTGACCGGGTTCTCGCAGCGATGGCCGAAGCGCACGCCGTCGAAACGCGACAGGTTGGAAGACGCTTCTGCCGGCGCGATCACGTAGTACGCCGGGATCGCGTGCTGCATGTTCGGCAAGCTGATTTCCTTGATCACCGCACCGAGTTTTTCCAGTTCTTTGACGCTGTTGTGGATCAGTTCGGCGATGCGCGGGTCGAGACCGGCGCTGAAGTATTCCTTCGGTACACCGATACGCAGGCCTTGTAGCGAGGTATTGAGGCTGGCGCTGTAATCCGGCACGGGTTCGTCGATGCTGGTGGAGTCATTGGCATCGAAGCCGGCCATGCCTTGCAATAAAATCGCGCAGTCTTCAGCAGTTCGCGCCAACGGGCCGCCCTGATCGAGACTGGACGCATAAGCGATCATGCCCCAGCGCGATACACGACCGTAGGTCGGTTTCAGGCCGGTGAGGTTGGTAAACGCTGCCGGCTGTCGGATAGATCCGCCGGTGTCGGTGGCAGTGGCAGCAGGCAACAGGCGCGCGGCAACGGCGGCGGCAGAACCACCGGACGAACCGCCCGGCACGTGTTCCAGGTTCCACGGGTTTTTCACCGCGCCGTAGTAGCTCGACTCGTTAGCCGAACCCATGGCGAATTCGTCCATGTTGGTCTTGCCCAGGGTGACAGCCCCTGCGGCAGCTAGCTTGGCGACGACGGTGGCGTCGTAGGGCGCTTTGAAGTTGTCGAGCATCTTCGAGCCGCAGCTGGTACGGATGCCCTGTGTACAGAACAGATCTTTGTGGGCAATCGGCGCCCCGAGCAGGGCGCCGCTCTCACCGTTCGCGCGGCGTAAGTCAGCGGCTTTCGCCTGCTGGAGCGCCAGGTCTTCGGTAAGACTGATAAAGCTGTTGATCTGCGGGTCGAGCTGGGCGATACGCGCCAGCAGGACTTTGGTCAGCTCTTCGGAAGAAAACTTTTTATCGGCGAGACCGCGGGCGATCTCGGCCAGAGTCAATTGATGCATTACAGGCTCTTTCCCTTTAGTCGATGACTTTCGGAACCAGGTACAGGCCGTTTTCGACCGCTGGTGCGATGGACTGATAGGCCTCGCGATGATTGGTCTCGGTCACGACGTCCGCACGCAAACGCTGGTTGGCTTCCAGTGGGTGAGCCAGCGGCTCGATACCGTCGGTATTGACCGCCTGCATTTCGTCGACCAGCCCAAGAATGCTGTTCAGGGCCGAAGTGATGTGTGGAAGATCGGCATCATTGAGGCCAAGGCAGGCCAAATGTGCGATTTTTTCCACGTCGGAGCGTTCAAGCGCCATGGGATTCTCCAGTGGAAAACAGAACGGACGGCGTCCGTGTGTTAGATTGTCGGAACACTACCGCATTTCTACGGTCATATGGCCGCGATTGTGGGGGTTGGTGCACAGAAAAGCGGCCAATTTAACATATTGGCGCCTTGCCCAAAATCCCTGTCGTTGTTAGAGTTTGCCGCACTTTTTTACCCACGCGTTGCCTAGGGTCCCTTTCCCATGTTCAAGAAACTGCGTGGCATGTTTTCCAGCGATCTTTCCATTGACCTGGGCACTGCCAACACCCTTATTTACGTGCGCGAGCGCGGAATCGTCCTGAATGAGCCATCGGTTGTGGCTATTCGGACACACGGTAACCAGAAAAGTGTCGTTGCTGTCGGCACCGAGGCCAAGCGTATGCTCGGCCGTACGCCGGGCAACATTGCGGCCATTCGTCCGATGAAGGACGGCGTAATTGCCGACTTCAGCGTCTGCGAAAAGATGCTGCAATACTTTATCAACAAGGTTCACGAAAACAGCTTTTTGCAGCCCAGCCCTCGGGTGCTGATCTGCGTTCCGTGCAAATCCACCCAGGTGGAGCGTCGTGCCATCCGTGAATCGGCCCTCGGCGCCGGTGCTCGTGAAGTGTTCCTGATCGAAGAGCCAATGGCTGCTGCCATTGGTGCCGGCTTGCCGGTTGAAGAAGCACGTGGTTCGATGGTGGTCGATATCGGTGGTGGTACAACTGAAATCGCATTGATCTCCCTGAACGGTGTGGTCTACGCCGAATCCGTCCGGGTTGGCGGCGACCGTTTCGACGAAGCGATCATCACCTACGTGCGTCGTAACTACGGCAGCCTGATCGGTGAATCGACCGCCGAGCGCATCAAGCAGGAAATCGGCACTGCCTACCCAGGCGGCGAAGTTCGTGAAGTCGACGTTCGCGGCCGTAACCTGGCTGAAGGCGTTCCACGTGCATTCACCCTGAACTCCAATGAAGTGCTGGAGGCTCTGCAAGAGTCCCTGGCCACCATCGTTCAGGCTGTGAAAAGCGCCCTGGAGCAATCGCCACCGGAACTGGCTTCCGATATCGCCGAGCGTGGTCTGGTGCTGACCGGTGGTGGCGCCTTGCTGCGCGACCTCGACAAGTTGCTGGCCCAGGAAACCGGTCTGCCGGTCATCGTTGCCGAAGACCCGCTGACCTGTGTTGCTCGCGGCGGTGGCCGTGCATTGGAAATGATGGATAAACACACCATGGACCTGCTCTCCAGCGAGTGATCTCGCTGGTTGCATCTATGCTGTTGAGCGCGCAGGCAGCACTTTGCAGTGCTGCCTGTTGGCGTTTATCTTCTGTCAGTCTGCATCCAGGCCGGTTTGATGGCGTATGAATAAAGAAAATATTTGCCCGGGAGGAGCGGCTTATTAAACCGCTTTTCGCCAAGGGCCCCTCATTGGGCGTGCGCCTGTTGGTGCTGGTCGTGCTATCGGTCGCGCTGATGGTGGTCGATGCCCGCTTCACACTGCTCAAGCCAGTGCGTAGCCAGATGTCGCTGGTGCTGATGCAGTCTTACTGGATCACCGACTTGCCGCAGCGGCTATGGCAAGGTGTGGCCAGCCAATTTGGCAGCCGTACCGAGCTGGTTGCCGAAAACGAAAAGCTCAAAACCGAAAACCTGCTGTTGCAGGGGCGCATGCAAAAGCTTGCTGCCCTGACCGAGCAGAACGTTCGGCTGCGCGAGTTGTTGAATTCTTCCGCCCTGGTCAACGAGAAGGTCGAAGTGGCCGAGTTGATCGGCATGGACCCCAATCCTTTCACCCATCGCATCATCATTAATAAAGGTGAGCGCGACGGTGTGGTTCTCGGTCAGCCGGTGCTTGATGCGCGTGGCCTGATGGGGCAAGTGGTCGAGTTGATGCCGTATACCTCCCGTGTGTTGTTGCTAACCGACACCACCCACAGCATTCCCGTGCAGGTGAACCGTAACGGTCTGCGGGCAATTGCCAGTGGCACCGGTAACCCGGAGCGCCTTGAGTTGCGGCACGTGGCTGATACCGCAGACATCAAAGAAGGTGACCTGCTGGTCAGCTCCGGCTTGGGGCAGCGGTTCCCTGCCGGTTACCCGGTGGCGACGGTCAAGGAAGTCATTCACGATTCCGGGCAGCCGTTTGCTATCGTCCGCGCCGTGCCGACCGCAGCCCTCAACCGCAGTCGTTACCTACTGCTGGTGTTCAGCGATGGCCGCACCGCAGAAGAGCGCGCCAACGAAGCCGCCCAGGCCCAGGAGGCTCTGGACCAGCACGGCGGCGGACCGGTCATTCCGAGCACCGTGCCGAAACCGATTCCTGCGGTGGTGCCGGCGCCGGCCGTTGCTGCGCCTGTCGCGGCGCCAGCGGCTGCTACAACGCCAGCCAAGCCAGCGGTCACCAGCCATCCCGTCAAGCCGGGCACCAAGCAGCCGGCGGTGAAACCTGCTGCCAAACCGCCAGTCTCTGTACCGGCTACTACAGGGGGAAGAGAATAATGGCCGGTGCGACTGCGTCCCGAAATGGCTGGATCGTCTGGCTGACTTTCGCCGTCGGTCTACTGCTTAGCGTTTCCCCGCTGCCACAATTCATGGAAATCCTGCGTCCGCTGTGGCTGGCCTTGCTGCTGGCATTCTGGGCGCTGGCGATGCCGCAAAAAGTCGGCATGGTGACCGCGTTTTGCCTAGGGCTGGCTGAAGATGTGCTCTATGGCACATTGCTTGGCCAGAATGCGTTGATCCTGACGCTCATTACCTTCCTGGTGCTATCACTGCAACAGCGTCTGCGGATGTTCCCGATGTGGCAGCAGTGCCTGGTGCTTCTGGTGATCTTCGGCCTCGCTCAACTGGTTCAGTTGTGGCTCAGTGCGCTGACCGGGAATCGCCAGCCAACGCTGGCGCTGGTGTTGCCCGCACTGGTCAGTGCGTTGCTCTGGCCATGGATCAGCTTCGGTTTGCGTGGTTTGCGTCGGCGCTACAAAATCAATTGATTCGGTCAGGCATTTGCCCGTACCTCGGAGATGTCTTGATGAAACAGCTGTACCTGGCCTCCGGCTCGCCGCGCCGGCGTGAACTGCTCACGCAGATCGGCGTGCCGTTCACCGCCGTCAGTGCCGACATCGATGAAACCCCTTTAAACGACGAAACTCCATCGGCTTATGTCGAGCGTCTGGCGCGCGGCAAGGCCGATGCCGGGCGGCGCTCGGTCGTGTCCGATGTGGCGTTCTGTACCTTGGGCGCCGACACGGCGGTGGTGCTGGACGGGAAAATTCTCGGTAAGCCGCTGGACGAAGCGGACGCTTGCGCCATGCTGATGATGTTGTCCGCTAAAGAGCATGAAGTCCTGACGGCCATCGCGGTGTTCGAGGGTGAGCGTTGCGAGTCGCTAGTAGTGCGCAGTCGGGTACGTTTTCGCTCGATCAGTCTTGAACAGGCGGCGGCCTACTGGGCCAGCGGCGAACCCCGCGACAAGGCTGGCGGCTACGGCATTCAAGGTCTTGGCGCGGTGTTTGTCGCCGGCCTCGAGGGCAGTTACTCGGCGGTGGTCGGCTTGCCACTGTGCGAAACCTGCGAGTTACTCAGCCATTTCGGCATACCCTGTTGGCAAACCCTTAACGCGCGCTGAGCGTCGTAATGACAAGATGCGGCCATTATCGTGAACATGCCTGAACGAGACCCTGCCATGAGTGAAGAGATTCTGATCAACATCACGCCGATGGAATCGCGCGTGGCGGTGGTTGAAAACGGTGTCCTGCAAGAGGTTCACGTCGAACGCACGCAAAAACGCGGTATCGTCGGCAACATCTATAAAGGCAAGGTTGTGCGGGTATTGCCCGGCATGCAGGCGGCCTTCGTCGACATCGGCCTGGACCGCGCCGCGTTCATTCATGCTTCGGAAATCTCCTTGCGTGAAGGCCCTGCGGTGGAAAGCATCAGCATGCTGGTCCACGAAGGCCAGAGCCTGGTTGTCCAAGTTACCAAGGACCCGATTGGCTCCAAGGGCGCGCGCCTGACGACGCAATTGTCGATCCCGTCGCGTTATCTGGTGTACATGCCGCGCACTTCGCACGTTGGCATTTCCCTAAAAATCGAAGATGAAGCCGAGCGTGAACGGCTCAAGCAAGTGGTCACCGACTGTGTGGCCAAAGAGGGCATCAAAGAAGCTGGCGGTTTTATTCTGCGTACCGCCGCTGAAGGGGCTGGCGCCGATGAGATCCTCATGGACATCCGCTACCTGCGCCGGCTGTGGGACCAGATCAACGCTCAGATCAAAACCATTGGCGCTCCGAGCGTGATCTACGAAGACCTCGGCCTCGCCCTGCGCACGTTGCGTGATCTGGTGAGCCCGAAGATCGAAAAAATCCGCATCGACTCCCGCGAGACCTTCCAGAAAACCACGCAGTTTGTGGCTGAGTTGATGCCGGAAATTGCCGATCGCCTTGAGCATTACCCCGGTGAACGTCCGATTTTCGACCTGTATGGCGTCGAAGATGAAATCCAGAAAGCCCTGGAGCGCAAGGTGCCGCTCAAATCCGGCGGCTATCTGGTGGTGGACCCGGCTGAAGCCATGAGTACCATCGACGTCAACACCGGCGCGTTCGTCGGCCATCGCAACCTCGAAGAAACCATCTTCAAGACCAACCTCGAAGCGGCCACCGCGATCGCCCGACAGCTGCGTTTGCGCAACCTGGGCGGGATCATCATCATCGACTTCATCGACATGGAAGATGAAGAGCATCAACGCCAGGTGCTGCGTACCCTTGAGAAGCAACTGGAGCGCGATCACGCCAAGACCAACATCATTGGCATCACCGAGTTGGGCCTGGTGCAGATGACTCGCAAGCGTACCCGCGAAAGCCTTGAGCAAGTGCTGTGCGAACCGTGTAGCAGTTGCCAGGGGCGGGGCAAACTCAAGACGCCAGAAACGGTGTGCTACGAAATTTTCCGCGAAATCCTGCGCGAAGCCCGTGCCTATCAGGCCGAAGGCTATCGTGTGTTGGCGAATCAGAAAGTGGTAGATCGTTTGCTCGATGAAGAGTCGGGCAACGTCGCTGAACTGGAGGGTTTTATCGGGCGCACGATTCGGTTCCAGGTGGAAACTATGTATTCCCAGGAACAATACGACGTGGTGCTGCTCTGATTCGCTGTGTTTCACGTCTACTAGAACGGCTGGCCTCAGCTTTTTGCAGTATTTTTGCCATGGGAGCCGACTGACATGGACCGTCTTACACGCATTTTGGCCAAACTGACCCGCTGGGGGCTGGGCCTGTGTGCGTTGCTTTTGGTGCTGATGGCTTTGTACGTGAGCCTCGGTCGGGAACTGACGCCGCTGGTGGCCGAATACCGCGCGGAAGTCGAAAGCAAAGCCACTGAGGCCTTGGGCATGCCGTTGCACATCGGCAACCTGGAGGGTAGCTGGAACGGTTTCGCCCCCATTTTGCTGGCCCACGACGTCATGGTCGGCGAAGGCCGCAATGCGCTGCGTCTGGATCAGGTCCGTGTGGTTCCGGATCTTTGGGCCAGTCTCTTGGCCCGTCAGGTGCGTATCGCGCACTTGGAACTCAATGGTCTGAATATCAACCTCAAGGAAGGCGAGGATGGCCAGTGGGCGCTGGAAGGTCTACCGGTGCAGCAGGATCAGCCACTGGACCCTGAGCAGTTGCTTAATCGCATGCAAGTGGTCCAGCAGTTGTCGGTACTCGACAGCCAGGTCACTTTGCAACCGTTGGGACAGTCGCCGCTGAGCTTCACTTATGTCGGCTTGAACCTGAAAACCAGCGCTTCTCGCCAGCGCCTCGATGCACGCCTGACGCTGCCTGATGGCCAGCCTGTCGCCATGAGCCTGCGTACTCGCGTGAGTGCCAGTGAGTGGCGAGACGGCCAGGTTGACGCCTATCTGAGCTTGCCCCAGAGCGACTGGTCGAAGTGGTTGCCCGGACGTCTGACTCGGCAGTGGAATTTTTCCGAGATCAAGGCCGGTGGGGAACTGTGGGTGAACTGGGGCAAGGGGGCGTTGCAAAGCGCTGCGATTCGGTTGAACGCGCCGCAACTCAAGGGTGCCTACGCCGAGCGCAAGCCGATCCAAATCAGCAACCTGGCGCTCAATGGTTATTTCCAGCGCGGGGCTGACGGTGCCACGGTGTCCCTTGATTCGCTGGCGATGAACCTTGGCGAGACGCGCTGGGAATCACGCATACAACTCAAGCAAAGCGATGCGACCGATAAGGCCGAAGAGCTGTGGCACGTGCAAGCCGACCGTCTCGATCTGACGCCGCTGACGCCGTTGCTGAACGCTTTGGGACCGCTGCCCGAGGGCCTCGCCACCGCGGTTCAGCGTTTGAAGGTCACCGGTGGTCTGCGCAATGTCTTGCTCGATTTCCGCCCTGGTGCCACCGACGACACTAAAGTCAGTTTTGCCGCGAACCTGGATACCGTCGGTTTTGACGCTTATCGCGGCGCTCCGGCGGCCCGAAATGTCAGCGGCAGCATTAGCGGTGACCTCGGTCACGGTGAACTGCGTATGGACAGCAAAAACTTTGTCCTGCACTTGGACCCGATTTTTGCAAAGCCGTGGCAGTACCTCCAGGCCAATGCCCGACTGACCTGGAAGCTCGATAAAGACGGTTTCACGCTGATCGCGCCGTACCTGAAGGTGCTGGGCGAAGAGGGCAAGATTGCCGGCGACTTCCTGATCCGTCTGCATTTCGACCACACCCAAGAGGACTACATGGACCTGCGGGTGGGCCTGGTGGAGGGTGACGGCAAATACACGGCCAAATACTTGCCGGCAGTGCTCAGTCCCGCGCTGGACCAGTGGTTGCGCACTGCGATTCTCAAGGGGGCGGTGGACCAGGGGTTCTTCCAGTATCAGGGCTCGTTGAACCATGACGCGTTGCCTGCCGCTCGTAACATCAGCCTGTTCTTCAAGGTGCATGATGCCGAACTGGCTTTCCAGCCGGGCTGGCCCCACGTCAGCAAGGTCAGTGGTGATGTATTCATCGAAGACAGTGGCGTAAGGATCGTCGCCAGCAAGGGACAATTGCTCGATACCCAAGTCAGTGATGTTTACGTCAACATTCCCCATGTGCCTGCTGGGAAAAACACTCACATGTTCCTCGACGGTGACTTCGCGGGTGGTTTGGGCGATGGCTTGAAAATCCTTCAGCAAGCGCCTATCGGCACCGCTGATACGTTCGCTGGCTGGGAGGGCGCCGGCGATCTGCAAGGCAAGGTCAAGCTCGATATCCCCTTGGATAAAGGCGAGCTACCGAAAGTCCTCGTCGACTTCAAGACCACCAAGGCACGTTTGAAACTGAGCGAACCGAAGCTGGAACTGACCGACCTCAACGGCGACTTCCGCTTTGACAGTGGCAAAGGTTTGAGTGGGCAAAACATCAGCGCACGGGCGTTTGACAAGCCGATCACCGCGCGCATTTTCGCCGAGGGCAGTGCGGGCAAGTTAAATACTCGGGTGATCGCATCGGGTCAGGTCGAGGTCAAGAAACTCACCGACTGGTTGAATTTCACCCAGCCGCTGCCGGTGTCCGGCACGATTCCTTATCAATTACAGCTAAACCTGAATGATGCTGACAGTCAACTGATGGTCAGTTCCAGCCTCAAGGGTGTGGCGGTGGATGTGCCTGCACCGTTCGGCATGGCGGCCAGTGTCGGGCGTGACACCGTGTTCCGCATGACTCTTCAGGGGCCGGAGCGTCGCTATTGGGGCAATTACGGCGACTTGGCGAACTTCACCCTGGCAGCGCCTCCCGGTAATTTCGCCGACGGTCGCGGTGAATTATTCCTCGGTGGCACCCGTGCGGTGTTACCTGCCGGAAAAGGCCTGCGAGTCAGGGGCGTGCTGTCGGAGCTTGATGTTGGGCCCTGGCAGGATCTGGTGACTAAATATGCGGGCCAGGATCCAGGCGGCAGTGCCAAGCAACTGGTGAGCGGTGCCGACTTTACAGTCGATAAACTCAGCGGTTTTGGCACCACGCTGGATCAAGCGTCGGTGCAATTGACCCGCAAACCATCAGCCTGGACCTTGAAGCTCGACAGTCAACAAGCGAAGGGCACGGTCAATCTTCCGGACGCGAAAGCGGCACCGATTGCGATTAACCTTCAATACGTGCGTTTGCCGGCGTCCGACCCCAAGGAACTGTCGGATGAGAACGCGCCGGATCCGCTGGCCTCTGTAGACCCAAGTAAGATTCCGGCACTGGACATCACCATCAATCAGCTGTTTCAGGGGCAGGATTTGGTCGGTGCCTGGTCACTGAAAGTACGTCCGACCGCCAAGGGCATTGCCCTCAATACACTCGACATGGGGCTCAAAGGTATTTTGTTGCAGGGCAACGGCGGTTGGGAAGGTACACCGGGCGCTACCAGCAGTTGGTACAAGGGTCGCATTAGCGGCAAGAACCTGGCTGATGTGCTCAAGGGCTGGGGGTTTGCCCCGAGTGTCACCAGCCAGGAGTTCCGTATGGATGTCGATGGCAACTGGCCTGGTTCACCGGCCTGGTTGGCCACCAAACGATTCTCCGGCAGCCTCGATGCGTCGTTGAATAAGGGCCAGTTCGTCGATGTAGAGGGGGGCGCACAGGCGCTTCGCGTGTTTGGCCTGCTCAATTTCAACTCCATCGGCCGGCGCTTGCGGCTGGATTTCTCTGACTTGTTTGGTAAAGGCCTGAGCTACGATCGAGTCAAAGGTCTGCTGGTGGCAAGCAATGGGGTTTACGTGACCCGCGAGCCGATCGTCATGACCGGACCGTCGAGTAACCTGGAGCTCAACGGCACGCTCGATATGGCAGCGGATCAGGTGGACGCCCGATTGCTGGTGACGTTGCCGCTGACCAACAATTTGCCGATTGCCGCGTTGATCGTGGGTGCCCCAGCCATTGGCGGTGCGCTATTTCTGATCGATAAGTTGATCGGCGACCGTGTGGCGCGCTTCGCCAGCGTCAAGTACACCGTCAAGGGCCCGCTGAAAGAGCCCAAAATCACGTTCGACAAGCCTTTTTGAGAGCGCTTTTGAAAAAGCGCTCTGCGGGTCTATGGAGTAGCATGGCTGCCTACTCAGTCAGGAGCGCGCCATGTCTGTAGCGGTTATTCAAATGGTCAGCCAGAGCGATGTGCTGGCCAATCTGGCCCAGGCCCGACGCCTGCTCGAGCAGGCCGCGAGCAGCGGCGCCCGGCTGGCAGTGCTGCCGGAAAACTTCGCCGCCATGGGCCGTCGCGACATCGCCGATATCGGCCGCGCCGAGGCGTTGGGCGAAGGTCCGATCCTGCCCTGGTTGAAACAGACCGCCCGCGACCTCACCTTATGGATAGTGGCTGGTACGTTGCCGTTGCCACCGGCGGATCAACCCACCGCCAAAGTGCATGCCTGCTCGCTGCTGGTGGATGATCAGGGCGAAACGGTAGCGCGCTATGACAAGTTGCACCTGTTCGACGTGGACGTGGCGGACACCCGCGGGCGTTATCGGGAGTCCGATGACTATGCTTATGGCGGTGAAGTTGTGGTGGCGGACACGCCCGTCGGTCGCGTCGGCCTGACGGTGTGTTATGACCTGCGTTTCCCTGAGCTGTACAGCGAGTTGCGCGCGGCGGGTGCGGAACTGATTACCGCGCCGTCGGCCTTTACCGCCGTCACCGGCGCTGCCCATTGGGAGGTGCTGATCCGCGCGCGGGCCATCGAGACTCAATGTTACGTGCTCGCGGCTGCCCAGGGTGGAACGCATCCGGGGCCGCGTGAAACCTTTGGCCACGCGGCGATCATCGACCCATGGGGTCGTGTGCTGGCGCAACAGGATAAGGGCGAGGCCGTGTTGCTGGCCGAACGCGATAGCAACGAACAGGCGTCCATCCGGGCGCGGATGCCGGTGTCCAGTCACCGGCGCTTTTTCTCGCAGGGCGCCCAGCGACCTGTCTCAGAACGACGAATTTAAGGCGTAAAGCATATGAGCGAGTTGTTGTCCTCAGTCAGTGACCACCTGTTAGCGCCCGGCGGCGTGACCATCGAGAGCCTGCAAAGCGTGCTCGGCGATTTGGCCGGCCCGGGCATCGATGCCGCCGACCTGTATTTCCAGGGCCAGATTTCCGAGTCCTGGGCGCTCGAAGACGGCATCGTCAAGGAAGGCAGCTTTAACCTCGATCAGGGTGTTGGCGTGCGTGCGCAATCGGGTGAAAAAACCGGTTTTGCCTACAGCAATGCGATCACCCTTGAGGCCTTGGGCGCTGCGGCGCGTGCCGCCCGCTCGATCTCTCGTGCCGGTCAAAACGGCACCGTGCAGGCGTTCACCTCCCAGGACGTCGTCCAGTTGTACGGACCGGACAATCCGCTGGAGGTGATGAGCCGCGCCGAAAAAGTCGATTTGCTGAAGCGTATCGACGTCGCGACTCGTGCCCTCGATCCACGTATCCAGCAAGTTACCGTGAGCATGGCCGGTGTCTGGGAGCGCATTCTTATCGCCTCTACCGATGGCAGCCTGGCGGCCGATGTTCGTCCGCTGGTGCGTTTCAACGTCAGCGTGATTGTCGAGCAGAATGGTCGTCGTGAGCGCGGTGGTCATGGGGGAGGCGGTCGTACCGATTACCGGTATTTCCTCGCCGAGGACCGCGCCATGGGGTATGCGCGTGAGGCGTTGCGTCAGGCGCTGGTCAATCTCGAAGCGATTCCGGCACCGGCCGGTACGTTGCCGGTGGTGTTGGGTTCCGGGTGGTCCGGCGTGCTGCTGCACGAAGCGGTTGGCCATGGCCTGGAAGGCGACTTCAACCGCAAGGGCAGTTCAGCCTACAGCGGGCGCATGGGCGAGAGGGTTGCGTCCAAGCTTTGCACCATCGTCGATGACGGCACCCTGGCGGGACGCCGTGGCTCGCTGAGCGTCGACGATGAAGGCACCCCGACCGAATGCACCACGCTGATCGAAAACGGCGTACTCAAGGGCTATATGCAGGACAAACTCAACGCCCGCCTGATGGGCGTGGCCCGCACCGGTAACGGTCGCCGTGAGTCCTACGCGCACTTGCCGATGCCGCGCATGACCAACACCTACATGCTGGCCGGCGAAAGCGATCCGGCGGAAATCATTGCCTCGGTAAAGCGCGGCATCTACTGCGCCAATCTTGGCGGCGGTCAGGTGGACATCACCAGCGGCAAGTTTGTGTTCTCCACCAGCGAGGCGTACTTGATCGAAGACGGCAAAATTACTGCCCCGGTCAAAGGCGCGACCTTGATTGGCAACGGTCCGGAAGCCATGAGTAAAGTGTCGATGGTCGGTAACGATCTGGCGCTGGACAGTGGGGTGGGGACATGTGGCAAGGATGGGCAGTCGCTGCCGGTGGGTGTCGGTCAGCCAACGCTGAAAATCGATGCGATCACCGTGGGTGGCACGGGCGCATGAAGCAAGGAGCCCAGGGTGAGCGGCATGGCCGATCACCCCGGTCGATGATCAACGCAGACCGCGTTGCGTCTCGTCCAGCTCACGGATGTACTTGAACATTTTACGGCTCGATGCCGGTGGCTTGTTTTGCGCCAGTTCGTGCTGGGCCTGACGGATCAGGGAGCGCAATTGTTGACGATCAGCTTCCGGGTAATCGACCACGAATTTTTCCAGGACCGCGTCGTCGCCTGCGATCAAGCGATCGCGCCAGCGTTCCAAGCCATGAAAACGTTCGTTGTACTGCCGCGTGGAGGCATCAAGTTGATCCAGCAACGTCAGGATGGCGTCAGTGTCCTGATCGCGCATCAATTTGCCGATGAACATAAGGTGCCGTTTACGCGCGATATTCGCGGTGTGCTTGGGCGCATCGGCCAGAGCCCGGCGCAAAGCGTCGGTCAACGGCAGTTTTGCCAGCAAGTCAGGCTTGAGTGTTGTAAGGCGCTCGCCAAGGTCAACCAGAGCATGCAGCTCGCGTTTAACCTGGGTTTTGCTTTTTTCTCCCGTATCGAGGGAGTCGTCGTAAGAATCAACCATGGTGGCAGTCCGCAAAGAAACGCCGCCATGATAACCAGTCGGGGGCCGCTTGTCCGGCCCGGTCGCTCGAAGGCCCTAGCCGAAAGCAGAATTTGAGTGGAGAACAGCATGAGTGCAGTTGAAAGCGTCGGCCCACAAGCGTTGCCGGCACTGCAAGAGCAAGTCGAGCAGATCATCGCTGAAGCCAAGCGCCAGGGCGCCAGTGCCTGCGAAGTTGCGGTGTCGCTGGAGCAGGGTTTGTCGACTTCGGTTCGCCAGCGTGAAGTCGAAACCGTCGAATTCAACCGTGATCAGGGCTTTGGCATCACGCTGTACGTCGGCCAGCGCAAAGGCTCGGCCAGCACATCGGCCAGCGGTCCTGAGGCGATTCGTGAAACGGTCGCCGCAGCTCTTGCGATTGCCAAGCACACCTCTGAAGACGAAGCTTCGGGCTTGGCTGACGCTGCGCTGATGGCCAAGGATCTCAAAGATTTTGACCTGTTCCATCAGTGGGACATTTCCCCCGAGCAAGCCATCGAAATGGCGCTGACTTGTGAAGCGGCGGCGTTTGCTACCGATAGCCGGATCAAAAACGCCGACGGCACTACCCTCAGCACTCACCAAGGTTGCCGTGTCTATGGCAACAGCCACGGGTTTATCGGTGGCTACGCATCGACCCGTCACAGCTTGAGCTGTGTGATGATCGCCGAGGCCGATGGCCAGATGCAGCGCGATTATTGGTATGACGTGAGCCGTCAGGGAGAGTTGTTGGCCGACCCGGTCAGTATTGGCCAGCGTGCTGCACAACGGGCGGCGAGCCGTTTGGGCGCTCGTCCGGTGCCGACCTGTGAAGTGCCGGTGCTATTTTCGGCTGAGCTGGCCGGTGGTTTATTCGGTAGCTTTCTGTCGGCGATTTCCGGCGGTAGCCTGTATCGCAAATCCTCGTTCCTTGAGGGAACGCTGGGTCAGAAGCTGTTTCCAGAGTGGTTGACCCTCGATGAACGCCCGCACTTGATGCGAGCCATGGGCAGCTCCGCGTTCGACGGTGATGGTTTGGCGACCTATGCCAAACCGTTCGTCGAGAGGGGTGAGTTGGTGTCCTATATTTTGGGCACTTACTCCGGTCGCAAGCTGGGGATGCCAAGCACTGCAAACTCAGGTGGCGTGCATAACTTGTTCGTGACCCATGGCGATGAAGATCAGGCTGCCTTGCTGCGGCGCATGGGACGTGGTCTGCTGGTCACCGAATTGATGGGGCATGGCCTTAACATGGTGACCGGTGATTACTCCCGTGGCGCGGCGGGTTTTTGGGTCGAGAACGGCGAGATCCAGTTCGCGGTCCAGGAGGTGACGATCGCGGGCAACATGCGCGACATGTTCAAACAGATTGTAGCGGTGGGCAATGATCTGGAACTGCGCAGCAACATTCGCACCGGTTCGGTGTTGATTGAGCGGATGACAGTAGCGGGTAGCTAATCCCTTACCGATATACCAAAAGGCGCGTCACCCATTGGGTGGCGCGCTTTTTTTGTGGGACCTGCACCGGCCCCTCCAGCAAAGTACATCGCCCTTTTGTGACCGGGGTTGTTTTGGCTTTGATTATCATATAATAATGATTATCATTTCTATAATGATTGGATTATGGTTTCTGCTGCCAAAACTTCTTTTCGTTTATTGCTCGACATTGCCGCCGAAGCTGCACAACCCGACTCTGGTCACTGCACTCAATCCTGAGACGCTCACCGCAGGTGGCGTGAAATTACCGCTAACGCTTTGGAGGCGCACCATGGAGCATTGGAAACGCACGATCGAAAGGGCTAATCGCTACTTCATGCTGGGCGAGTTCGTCGATGCTCGCGAGGCTTACTTGCAAGCGCTGGCGCTGGCCCACGTGTTATTCGAGCGCTGGGCTGATGCCGACGAAGCGGTGTCGGCTTGCGTTATTTCCCACCACAACCTGGCGGACCTGCATTTGCGCCTAAATCAACCGGAGGAGAGCGCCGAGTACCTGTGCGCCATCCATCAACGCTTATTGCAGACCCTTCAGGACCTTCGGCTGGCGCCTGCCCTTCGCGAGGCCGCGTGGCGTCAGAGCAGTAAAACTTACATCGAGCTGTTGAACTTCATCAGCGAACACGGCGAATACCCGCGCACACACCGCCTGCTGTACAGGGAGACCGCGGCGCCTCGGGATCACGCTTCATCTCTTCAATACGGAGTTCATTGAAATGGCTTTTACCTTGCCTGCGTTGCCGTATGCCTATGACGCCCTAGAGCCGCATATCGATGCGCAGACCATGGAAATTCACTACACCAAGCATCACCAAACGTACATCAACAACCTCAACGCGGCCGTTGAAGGCACTGAGTTTGCCGCATGGTCAGTGGAAAAACTGTTGGTCAGTGTCCAACATTTGCCAGAAAAATTGCGCGTTGCCGTGATCAATCAGGGTGGGGGTCATGCGAACCATTCACTATTCTGGGCGGTCATGGCGCCCAATGCTGGCGGTCAGCCTGACGGCGCGCTGGCCAACGCTATCGATGAGCATCTGGGCGGCCTCGATAATTTCAAAAAGGCTTTCACCAACGCGGCGCTGACACGCTTCGGCAGCGGCTGGGCCTGGTTGAGTGTGACACCTCAAAAAAACCTGGTTGTGGAAAGCAGCGGTAACCAGGACAGCCCGTTGATGAATGGAAATACGCCCATCCTCGGCCTGGATGTTTGGGAGCACGCTTATTACTTGCGCTATCAGAACCGTCGTCCGGAATACATCAATGCGTTCTACAACGTGATCAATTGGCCCGAAGTTGCGGCGCGCTATTTGGCTGCGCTGATTTGAGTCATCCCCGCGACACTTCAAGGCTGACTATGAGCACTGAAATACGGAAGATCGGAGGCTGGCGAATGTTTCGTTATGCTTTCGGATCGCTGTTATGGCTGGCGGGTATGAGCGTGTTAGTGGCTCAAGGATTGGCGTGGCTGGATCTGTAACCAAGCCTGACGCGAGCCTTACAGGGCGTGGCAACTTGCACATTGGCCAAGGCACTGCCTGACGCCCGATTGCTTTTGCGCCTGGCAAATGGGTATGGCGAGGAGCTGCCTCTCGCCATAACAGTAATCAGGCTGAGGTGTTACTCGCCTTCGTCGAAGTAGTTGTTGATCAATGCCACCAAAGCGTCAAGCGCTTCCTGCTCCTGCTCGCCTTCGGTACTCAAGTGAATTTTGGTGCCCTTGCCCGCAGCGAGCATCATCATGGCCATGATGCTTTTACCGTCAACCATCGACTCCGGGGTGCGGCCCGCTCTGATCTGGCATGGGTACTGTCCTGCGACCCCAACGAATTTTGCTGATGCACGGGCATGCAGGCCCAGCTTGTTGATGATTTCAATTTCCAGAGCAGGCATCGCGGTGTGAATCCTTTAGCTGAGGTCGCGGTGGCGGACCTGGACGTTCTTCAGGGAATGTTGCAGGACCTGGCCGAGACGTTCGGTCAGATAGACAGAGCGGTGATGTCCGCCGGTGCAACCAATGGCGATGGTGACGTAAGCGCGGTTGCTCGCAGCAAAACGCGGCAGCCATTTCAGCAGGTAGGAGGAAATGTCCTGGAACATCTCTTCGACATCCGGTTGTGCAGCCAAGTAGTCGGCTACCGGTTGATCCAGTCCTGACTGATCCCGCAATTCTGGCTTCCAGTAAGGGTTTGGCAGGCAGCGCACATCGAACACTAAGTCGGCATCCACCGGCATCCCACGCTTGAATCCAAAAGACTCCACCAGGAAAGCGGTACCGGGTTCTGGCTGGTTAAGTAGGCGCAACTTGATGGTGTCGCGCAACTGGTACAGATTCAGGTTGGTGGTATTGATCTTGAGGTCGGCCAGGTCTGAGATGGGGCCCAGCAGTTGGGTTTCATCTTCAATCGCTTCTGCCAGCGAGCGATTGGCGCTGGTCAGCGGATGGCGACGACGGGTTTCCGAGAAGCGCTTGAGCAATGTTTCTTCGTCGGCGTCCAGATAAACAACATCGCACTGGATATGCCGGCTGCGGACTTCCTCGAGTAATTCGGGAAAGCGCGAAAGATGGCTGGGCAGGTTGCGTGCATCAATAGAAACAGCGACCAGCGGTTGCGCTAGCTCGGTATGAATCAATGCGCGTTCGGCCAACTCTGGTAACAGGCCTGCCGGCAGGTTGTCGATACAGTAGTAGCCGCTGTCCTCAAGGACATCGAGTGCGGTGCTTTTACCTGAGCCGGACCGGCCGCTGACAATGATCAAGCGCATGATTACTGACCGTTTTGCTCGTCCAGGACAACCTGATACAAGGCTTCGTTACTCGGGGCGCTACGCAGGCGATCACGAACTTCCTTGCGATCAAGCATGCTGGCGATCTGTCGAAGCAATTCAAGGTGCGCATCGGTGGCGGCTTGCGGTACCAGCAGTACAAACAGCAAATCAACCGGGGCGCCGTCAATAGCGTCGAAATCGATGGGAGCATCCAGGTGCATCAACGCACTGATGGGCGCTTCGCAGCCTTTGAGGCGGCAGTGGGGGATGGCGATACCGTTGCCAAAACCCGTGGAGCCGAGTTTTTCACGGGCAACCAAGCTCTCGAAGACATCCTGCATGGCCAGATCCGGCACTTCGCGGGCGATCAGGTTGGCAATTTGTTCGAGTACTTTCTTTTTACTGCCGCCCGGCACGTTCACAAGGGAACGGCCGGGGGTCAGGATGTTTTCAAGTCGGATCATGGGTAGGGAGTGTTAACGACCGGTTGCGCCCTGAAGCAGGCTTTGGGTCTTTTCCTTATGCTTTTTAAGTTGGCGATCCAGCTTGTCGGTCAGCAGGTCAATGGCCGCATACATGTCTGAATGCTCGGCATTGGCGACCACTTCTCCGCCGGGGATATGCAAGGTGGCTTCGATTTTCTGCTTCAGCTTCTCGACGTTCATCGTGACTTGCACATTGGTGATTTTGTCGAAATGCCCCTCAAGCCTTTTGAGTTTTTCGCCTATGTAGGCGCGCAGGGGCTCTGTCACTTCCAGCTGGTGTCCACTGATATTGACTTGCATACAGCTTCTCCTTCGTTGCCAGTGCATAAAGCGGCAGGTAGAAATACCTGCCACTGGAACGCTGTGCTGTGGCTTACATCAACCGCTTGCGTTCGCTCGAAGGCGCGATCCCTAGGGACTCACGGTACTTGGCGACGGTGCGGCGAGCCACCTGAATGCCTTGTGCCTCCAGTAAACCAGCGATCTTGCTGTCACTCAACGGCTTTTTCTGATTTTCCGCGGCAACCAGTTTTTTGATGATCGCGCGGATTGCCGTGGACGAGCATTCACCGCCTTCGGAGGTGCTGACGTGGCTGGAGAAAAAGTATTTCAACTCATATATGCCCCGTGGGGTATGCATGAATTTCTGCGTGGTTACCCGTGAAATCGTTGATTCGTGCATCCCCACCGCTTCGGCGATGTCATGCAGTACCAGCGGTTTCATGGCCTCGTCACCGTACTCCAGGAAGCCTCGCTGATGCTCGACGATCTGGGTGGCTACTTTCATCAGGGTTTCGTTGCGGCTCTGAAGGCTCTTGATGAACCAGCGGGCTTCTTGCAACTGATTACGCATGAACGTGTTATCGGCGCTGGTGTCCGCGCGACGCACGAAACCTGCGTACTGGGCGTTGACCCGCAGGCGTGGCACCGACTCCTGGTTCAGCTCTACCAGCCAGCGTTCGTTATCTTTACGCACGATGACGTCGGGCACCACGTATTCGGCTTCGCTGGACTCTATCTGTGAGCCTGGGCGTGGATTGAGGCTTTGGACCAGTTCGATGACCTGCCGCAGCTCATCTTCCTTGAGTTTCATGCGCCGCATGAGCTGGCTGTAGTCGCGGCTGCCGAGCAAATCTATGTAATCACTGACCAGGCGTTTGGCTTCAGCCAGCCAAGGCGTCTTGGCGGGCAGTTGGCGCAATTGCAGCAGCAGGCATTCGCCCAGGTTCCGGGCACCGATACCAGCAGGTTCGAATTGCTGGATGCGGTGCAGGACGGCTTCGATTTCGTCCAGTTCGATATCCAGTTCCGGGTCGAAGGCTTCGAGGATTTCATCGAGCGTTTCGTCCAGGTAGCCCTGATTGTTGATGCAGTCGATCAGGGTGACGGCGATCAAGCGATCAGTGTCGGACATCGGTGCAAGATTCAATTGCCACAGCAGGTGGCTTTGCAGGCTTTCACCGACCGATGTGCGGGTGGTGAAATCCCACTCGTCGTCATCGTTGCTCGGCAGGCTGCTGGCGCTAGTCTGGTAGACGTCATCCCAGGCCGTGTCGACAGGCAGTTCGTTGGGGATGCGTTCGTTCCAGTCGCCTTCCTCAAGGTTATCCACCGTTGGGGCGGATTCCTGGTAAGAGGGTTCCTGAACGTCGGCGTTGGGTTTCTGCTCGGCGCTGTCGGCCAACGGGTCGGTGTTATCGAAGTCGTCGCCTTCTTCCTGGCGTTCGAGCATCGGATTGGACTCCAAGGCCTCCTGGATTTCCTGTTGCAGGTCCAAGGTCGACAATTGGAGCAGGCGGATAGCCTGTTGCAGCTGCGGTGTCATCGTCAGCTGCTGGCCCATTCTCAAGACTAGCGATGGTTTCATGGCAGGGGCTTAACACCTTATTCGCCGGCGCACATGCGCCATCCACTACAGGGCGCCGGAGCGCCAAACATAAGCAAATTATATGCCTGAAACTGAAGTGTTTGCCTAGAGCGCTGTAACAATAAAACCCCTAAGGCTTCACTGATACGCTTTTCTGGCCATCGGCTGAACACCTTTGGAGCTTCGTGTTTGCCGGGAGCGCTGTAGCAATAAAAAAACTTTATTGGAACGCACGCTCAGGCCATTGCCGGGCACCTCAGTGCTTACAGGCGGAACTCATGGCCTAGATAAACTTCTTTTACCAGCTCGTTGGCCAGGATGGTTGCAGAATCGCCTTCGGCGATCAGTTGTCCATCGTTGACGATGTAGGCTGTTTCGCAGATATCCAATGTTTCACGGACGTTGTGGTCGGTGATCAAGACGCCGATGCCCTTTGCCTTGAGGTGATGGATGATTTGCTTGATGTCGCCCACGGAGATCGGGTCAACGCCGGCGAAAGGTTCGTCCAGCAGGATGAATTTCGGTGCCGTGGCCAGTGCTCTTGCGATTTCCACGCGACGGCGCTCACCACCGGAAAGGCTCATGCCGAGGTTGTCGCGAATGTGGTTGATATGGAATTCCTGGAGCAGGCTTTCCAACTCTTGGCGCCGCCCGGCTTTGTCGAGTTCTTTTCGTGTCTCAAGAATCGCCATGATGTTGTCGGCCACCGACAGTTTGCGGAAGATCGACGCTTCTTGCGGGAGATAGCCGATACCGGCCTTTGCACGGCCGTGCATCGGTTGGTGGCTCACGTCGAGGTCGTCGATCAGTACGCGGCCCTGATCGGCCTGTACCAAGCCGACGATCATGTAGAAGCAGGTGGTCTTGCCCGCGCCATTGGGGCCGAGCAGGCCGACGATCTGTCCGCTGTCGATGGACAGGCTGACGTCGCGCACGACTTGCCGGCCCTTATAGCTCTTGGCCAGATGTTGGGCTTTGAGAGTTGCCATTACTGGGCCTTCTGCTTCGGCGGGATCACCATGTCGATCCGTTGGCGTGGCGTGGTGATTGGCGAGCCATTGGCGCGGCCTGCGGTAGCCACCTGTTTCACCGTGTCATAGACGATTTTCTCGCCTTCGGTGGTACTGCCGTCGTCGCTGATGACTTTGGCTTGGTCGATCAGCACGATGCGGTTTTGCTGGGCATGGTACTGAACGGTCTTGCCGTAGCCTTTAACTGGCTGCGGCGAGTCGGGCTTCTGCTTCTGCTCGAAATACGCGAGGTTGCCCACGGAGGTCACGACGTCGATTTCGCCGGCCGGCGTGCGAGTGATGGTCACGGTGTTGCCGGTGACCTTCATCGAGCCTTGGGTGATGATCACGTCACCTTTATAGGTGGCGATCCCTTGCTTGTCATCGAGCTGAGCATCGTCAGCCTGGATGCGGATCGGTTGCTGGCTATCGTTCGGCAGAGCCCAGGCGCTCACGCTTCCCAGTGCTGCGCCCAGACTGAGCAAAATAGGGAGGGTTTTAACGAGCCTCATACTGTCCTCTTACTTTCGATAGCAGGTGTATCCTGCTTTCTTTCAAATACGCTTTCATTCCCGTGCCAAATGACACCCCGCCAGCGCCGTCGATTCTAACGGGTTGCTCGGTCTGCGCATATTGCTGCTGTGGGAACACTGTCATACGGGTGCTGGTAATAATGGTGTCGCGGTTCTTTTCATCGGTGCGTGCAATGCGTACTGAGTCGATCAGTTCCACTTGCGTGCCGCCCGGGTTGACCTCGCCGCGCAAACTTTGCACGTGCCACGGAAACTCGGTGCCACGGAACATGTTCAGGTCGGGGTTGGTCAGCAGCGTTACATCGCTCGCTTTCAAGTGTTCGACCTTGTCTGAGGTCAGGTCGTACTGCAATTTGCCATCTGGCAGGAACTGCATACTTTGTGCGTTGGTGGCGTAGTAGTCGATCTCGCCTTCATCGACCTTGGCCACTGGCTTGTCGAGGAAGCGTTCCGGGCTGATGTTCCAGTAGCCGACGGCCGCGAATATCGCAGCGATGCAGCCGAACATCAGGATGTTGCGAATCTTTTTGCTCAGCATAAATGGGCTCACAGGTACGCAGCGTTGGCTGCATCGAGGCGGCCTTGGGCGCGCAGGATCAATTCGCAGAATTCCCTGGCGGCGCCTTCGCCGCCTCGGGCCTGGGTAACGCCGTGGGCGTGTTCACGGACGAAACTGGCGGCGTTGGCCACGGCCATGCCCAGGCCCACGCGGCGAATCACCGGTAGGTCCGGCAGGTCGTCACCGAGGTAGGCAACCTGTTCATAGCTTAGGTTGAGTTGAGCAAGAAGCTCGTCCAGCACGACCAGTTTGTCTTCGCGGCCCTGGTACAGGTGTGGAATCCCCAGGTTCTTTGCACGCCGTTCGACCACCGGGGTCTTACGACCGCTGATGATAGCGGTCTGAACGCCGGCTGCCATCAACATCTTGATGCCTTGGCCATCAAGGGTGCTGAATGTCTTGAATTCGCTGCCGTCTTCCAGGAAGTACAGGCGGCCGTCAGTCAGCACGCCGTCGACGTCAAATACGGCCAGTTTGATCTGTTTGCCGCGTTGCAGCAGGTCGGTACTCATTACATCACTCCTGCGCGCAGCAAATCGTGCATGTTCAAGGCGCCAACCGGGCGATCCTCGCTGTCGACCACTACCAGTGCGTTGATTTTATGGTCTTCCATGATTTTCAGGGCTTCGGCGGCGAGCATTTCGGCGCGGGCGGTCTTGCCATGCGCGGTCATGACCTGGTCGATGGTGGCGCTGCGGATATCAATGCTGCGGTCCAGTGTGCGACGCAGGTCGCCGTCCGTGAAAATCCCGGCGAGCCTGCCGTCTGCTTCCAGGATAACGGTCATGCCCAAGCCTTTTCGGGTCATCTCCATCAGCGCGTCCTTTAGCAGCGTGCCACGTTGCACCTGTGGCAGTTCCTGGCCGGCGTGCATGACGTGTTCCACTTTCAGGAGCAGGCGTCGGCCAAGTGCGCCGCCAGGATGGGAAAAAGCGAAATCTTCGGCCGTAAAGCCGCGTGCCTCCAGCAGAGCAACAGCCAGGGCGTCGCCCATGACCAGCGCTGCGGTCGTCGACGAGGTGGGCGCAAGGTTCAGCGGGCAGGCTTCGTGTTCGACATGCACGTTAAGATTGACTTCGGCAGCCTTGGCCAGCGGCGAATCAGGGTTGCCGGTGAGGCTGATCAACTGGATGCCGAGGCGTTTGATCAGCGGCAGCAGGGTAACGATTTCATTGGTGGAGCCGGAGTTCGACAATGCAAGGATGATGTCATCGCGAGTGATCATGCCCATGTCGCCGTGACTGGCTTCGGCCGGGTGTACGAAAAATGCAGTGGTGCCGGTGCTGGCCAGGGTGGCGGCAATTTTGTTGCCGATGTGCCCGGATTTGCCCATGCCGACCACGACGACGCGGCCTTTGCTGGCCAGAATCATCTCGCAAGCGCGCACGAAATCCGCGTCGATATGGGGCAGCAAGCCTTGTACGGCTTCCAGCTCAAGGCGGATGGTGCGTTGTGCCGATTGAATCAGGTCGCGGGATTGGCTCATGTCTGAAATCGTATAGCCCGATGAAAAGGCGGCGATTATAGCGGTAATGATCGAAACCCTCACGCAAGTTCGTCGTGCTTTGTTAACAGCCGTTCTCTAATGCCTCTAAATCAGCATTTTTGCCTGTCACGTTGCTGAATATGCTCTGGCTTGGGCCTTGGGCGGTTGGCCTTTGCAGTGATATAGTTCGCCGCCAGTTCGGCCCGCCCGGGAGGTATGTGCTTTCGTCAGGAAGCCAGGCGTCCGAGTGAGAGGCTGCATCGCAAGGAGTTTAGATGAGTGCCGATAACGCCTACGCGGTCGAGCTGAAGGGACTGTCCTTCAAGCGCGGTGCGCGCAGCATTTTCAATAACGTCGATATCCGTATCCCTCGCGGCAAGGTCACCGGCATCATGGGACCTTCCGGGTGTGGCAAGACCACGCTTCTACGGTTGATGGGTGCGCAATTGCGGCCCAGCAGCGGTGAAGTCTGGGTCAACGGTCAGAACCTGCCGAAGCTTTCGCGCAGTGATCTGTTCGATGCGCGCAAGCACATGGGTGTGCTGTTTCAGAGTGGCGCCCTGTTTACCGATCTCGATGTGTTCGAGAACGTCGCTTTTCCGCTGCGCGTTCACACCGACCTGCCGGATGAAATGATCCGGGACATCGTCCTGCTCAAGTTGCAGGCCGTGGGTTTGCGTGGGGCCATTGACTTGATGCCGGACGAGCTGTCCGGTGGCATGAAGCGTCGTGTGGCGCTGGCCAGGGCGATTGCGCTCGATCCGCAAATTCTCATGTATGACGAACCTTTCGTCGGCCAAGACCCTATCGCCATGGGCGTGCTGGTGCGTCTGATCCGTCTGCTGAACGACGCACTGGGCATTACCAGCATCGTTGTCTCCCATGACCTGGCAGAGACCGCGAGCATCGCCGACTATATTTATGTAGTCGGCGATGGGCAGGTATTGGGGCAAGGCACTCCGGATGAATTGATGAACTCCGACGAGCCTCGTATTCGTCAGTTCATGACCGGCGATCCCGACGGCCCAGTTCCGTATCACTTTCCAGCGACGGATTACCGCGCAGATCTTCTGGGGAAGCGTTGATGCGCAAGATTTCACTGATCGAAAGAGTTCGTCGGTTCGGGGAGGCTGCTATTGATGCTCTCGCCGTGTTCGGGCGCTCGACGCTGTTCCTGTTTCACGCTTTGATCGGTCGTGGTGGTATCGGTGGTGGTTTCGGCCTGTTGGTCAAACAGCTGCATTCGGTGGGCGTGATGTCCCTGGTGATCATCGTGGTCTCGGGGTTGTTCATCGGCATGGTGTTGGCCCTCCAGGGTTTCAGCATCCTTTCCAGCTATGGTTCGGAGCAAGCTGTCGGGCAAATGGTTGCGCTGACGCTGCTGCGAGAGCTGGGTCCGGTGGTCACCGCGTTACTGTTCGCGGGTCGCGCAGGTTCTGCCCTGACGGCCGAAATCGGCAACATGAAGTCCACCGAGCAGTTGTCCAGCCTGGAAATGATCGGTGTCGATCCACTCAAGTACATCATTGCGCCGCGCCTTTGGGCCGGCTTCATCTCCCTGCCGGTGCTGGCGATGATATTCAGCGTTGTCGGGATCTGGGGCGGTTCGTGGGTCGCTGTCGACTGGCTGGGCGTGTATGAAGGCTCCTACTGGGCAAACATGCAAAACAGCGTGACGTTCAGTGGTGATGTGATCAATGGCATTATCAAAAGCATCGTCTTTGCCTTTGTCGTGACCTGGATTGCCGTATTCCAAGGCTATGACTGTGAGCCCACTTCCGAGGGGATCAGTCGTGCCACTACCAAGACCGTGGTGTATGCCTCTTTGGCGGTACTCGGCCTGGACTTTATTTTGACCGCCTTGATGTTTGGAGATTTCTGATGCAAAACCGCACCCTGGAAATCGGTGTCGGCCTTTTCTTGCTGGCTGGCATCCTGGCTTTACTGCTACTTGCCCTGCGAGTCAGTGGCCTGGCGCCGAGCGCGAATACCGAAACGTATAAACTTTATGCCAACTTCGACAATATCGCCGGTTTGACGGTCAGAGCTAAAGTGACCATGGCCGGTGTGACCATCGGCAAGGTTACGGCAATCGATCTGGACCATGAAAGCTTCACCGGTCGAGTGACGATGCAAGTGGAAAAGCGTGTAGATAATCTGCCGACTGACTCCACTGCATCTATCCTGACGGCGGGCCTGTTGGGCGAGAAGTACATCGGTATCAGTGTCGGTGGGGAACAAGCCCTGCTCAAGGAAGGTGGAACTATCCACGACACCCAATCGTCTCTGGTACTGGAAGACCTGATCGGTAAATTCCTGCTCAATACCGTTAGCAAAGACGCTAAATGAGGAGCTTTTGAATGATCTCTACCTTGCGACGTGGCTTGTTGGTGTTCCTCGCGGCCTTGCCGTTGATGGCCAATGCCGTAGCGGCGCCTTCGGCGCACGATCTGGTTCTGGATACCACGACCCGGATGCTCGCCGATCTGTCGGCTAATAAAGAGAAGTACAAGCAGGACCCGCACGACTTTTATACGGCGCTTAACACCATCGTCGGGCCAGTGGTGGATGCCGAAGGCATTTCCAAAAGCATCATGACGGTCAAGTATTCGCGCAAAGCTACGCCCGCGCAGATGAAGACGTTTGAAGAAAACTTCAAGAAAGGTCTTTTTCAGTTCTATGGCAACGCCTTGCTTGAGTACAACAACCAGGGGATCGTCGTTGATCCTTCCAGGGATGAGTCGGGAGACCGCACCAGCGTTGGCATGACAGTCAAGGGCAGTAATGGCGCGGTTTATCCCGTGCAGTACACCCTTGAGAAGATCAATGGCGAGTGGAAGTTGCGCAACGTCATTATCAATGGGATCAATATTGGCAAGCTGTTCCGTGATCAGTTCGCTGATGCGATGCAGCGCAATGGCAATGACCTGGACAAAACCATCAATGGTTGGGCTGGGGAAGTCGCCAAGGCCAAGGAAACCTCGGAAAAAACTGCCGAGAAACCAACCCCATGACTGAGTCGGCTGTTCGCATGAGCGAAACCGGCGAGCTGCTTCTCAGTGGCGTGCTGGATTACCGTTCCGGCCCGGACCTGCGCAAGCAGGGTCAGGTGCTGATCAAGTCCAGTAACGCTACGGCATTGGTGGTTGATTGTTCGGCGGTGCAGAAGTCCAGCAGCGTCGGTTTATCGTTGCTGCTGTGCTTTATGCGCGATGCCCAGGCGGCCGGTAAGGCCCTGAGCATCCGTGCAATGCCCGAAGACATGCGTGAAATTGCCCAGGTCAGTGAACTGACCGAGCTGTTGGCGCACCCCTAACCGGCATCTATAAAGAAGCCCCCCGTCAGAGTCCTGTGAATGCGGGGTTCGCAGGCGCGGGGCTTTTTTGTATGATGTCCGACCCGCGCGCACAGGGCGCCGATTGAGGTTGAGCATGCAGGCCAGCGAAGTGAAGAGCTTTCTTGAAGGAAAGCTGTCCGAAACTTTTTTATCAGTACAGGTAGAAGTCGAGGGCGAAGGCTGCAACTTTCAGCTGAATTTGATTAGCGATGAACTGGCGGCGTTGAGCCCGGTGAAGCGTCAGCAGCAGATCTATGCCCATTTGAACCCGTGGATCACCGATGGCAGCATCCACGCGGTCACTATGAAATTTTTCAGCAGCGCGGCCTGGGCCGAGCGCACCTGAGCCCAAGGGCGTCGAGATTCTTATGGATAAACTGATTATTACCGGCGGCGTTCGTCTTGATGGCGAAATCCGCATCTCCGGGGCAAAGAACTCTGCCCTGCCGATTCTGGCTGCAACTCTGCTGTGCGATGGCCCGGTGACCGTGGCCAATCTGCCGCACCTGCACGACATCACCACCATGATCGAGCTGTTCGGTCGGATGGGCATTGAGCCGGTGATCGACGAGAAACTCAGCGTCGAAATTGACCCGCGTACCATCAAGACCCTGATCGCACCGTATGAACTGGTGAAAACCATGCGTGCGTCGATCCTGGTGCTGGGACCTATGGTTGCCCGCTTCGGTGAAGCCGAAGTCGCACTGCCTGGCGGTTGTGCCATTGGTTCGCGTCCGGTCGATCTGCACATCCGTGGCCTGGAAGCCATGGGCGCGGTCATCGACGTCGAAGGTGGCTATATCAAGGCCAAGGCGCCTGAAGGTGGCCTTCGCGGCGCGAACTTCTTCTTCGACACCGTCAGTGTGACCGGCACCGAAAACATCATGATGGCCGCGGCTCTGGCCAAGGGTCGCAGCGTGCTGCAAAACGCTGCGCGCGAGCCTGAAGTCATCGACCTGGCGAACTTCCTGATTGCCATGGGCGCCAAAATCACGGGCGCCGGCACCGACACCATCACCATCGATGGCGTCGAACGTCTGCACCCGGCCACCTACAAAGTGATGCCGGACCGTATCGAAACCGGCACCTACCTGGTAGCGGCAGCAGTGACGGGCGGGCGTGTGAAGGTCAAGGATACTGATCCGACCATCCTCGAAGCCGTTTTGGAAAAACTTCGTGAAGCCGGCGCCGAAATTACCTGTGGCGAAGACTGGATCGAGCTGAACATGCACGGCAAGCGGCCAAAAGCCGTTAACGTGCGGACTGCTCCGTACCCGGCGTTCCCGACGGACATGCAGGCGCAGTTCATCTCCCTCAACGCCATTGCTGAAGGCACTGGCGCCGTGATCGAGACGATCTTCGAAAACCGCTTCATGCACGTTTATGAACTGCATCGCATGGGCGCCAAGATCCAGGTCGAGGGCAACACAGCCATCGTTACCGGCACCGAGAAGCTCAAGGGCGCGCCAGTCATGGCCACCGACCTGCGTGCTTCGGCCAGCCTGGTGATCTCGGCACTGATCGCTGAAGGCGACACCCTGATCGATCGCATCTACCACATCGACCGTGGTTATGAATGCATCGAAGAGAAACTGCAAATGCTCGGCGCCAAGATCCGCCGCGTACCGGGCTAGTTTCTGCTGCATGGGTGCAGGGACGCGCCCGTTGAATTCGTTTCAGGTCGAGGGCGGTTGCGCCCTCGATGTGTGTCCGGCGCCGTTTACGACCGGGCATGAGTACCTTGATAAGGACTGACGTTTCCCATGTTGACCATCGCACTGTCCAAGGGCCGCATCCTTGACGACACCCTGCCGCTTCTGGCTGAAGCGGGCATCGTGCCGACCGAGAATCCGGACAAGAGCCGCAAGCTGATCATCCCCACGACCCAGCCGGATGTACGTCTGCTGATCGTGCGCGCCACCGATGTCCCGACGTATGTCGAGCACGGTGCCGCTGACCTGGGCGTCGCCGGTAAAGATGTGCTGATGGAATACGGTGGCCAGGGCCTCTACGAGCCACTGGACCTGAGAATTGCCCTGTGCAAACTCATGACCGCTGGCAAGGTCGGTGCTGTCGAGCCCAAGGGCCGTTTGCGCGTGGCCACCAAGTTCGTCAATGTAGCCAAGCGTTACTACGCCGAGCAGGGCCGTCAGGTCGACATCATCAAGCTCTACGGCTCGATGGAACTGGCACCGCTGATCGGTCTGGCCGACAAAATCATCGACGTGGTCGACACCGGCAACACGCTGCGGGCCAACGGTCTGGAGCCCCAGGATTTCATTGCTGATATCAGCTCCCGGCTGATCGTGAACAAAGCTTCGATGAAAATGCAGCACGCCCGTATCCAGGCGTTGATCGACACCCTGCGCAAGGCAGTGGAGTCTCGACACCGCGGCTGATTCCCCTGCGCGACGTTAAGTCGCGCCGTCTATCCGCCTCATAGCCAGAATTCTCAGGTGCCCAAGCGGATCGGATGTTAGCTTCGGGCGCCTGAGTTTTTGCCATTCCTATGAGGCTCTCGCTATGACCGCACCGACTGCAATTCGCCGACTCAACGCTGCTGACCCGGATTTCGCGCATCATCTGGATCATTTGCTGAGCTGGGAAAGTGTGTCTGACGACTCGGTCAATCAGCGGGTGCTGGACATCATCAAAGCCGTGCGCGAGCGTGGCGATGCGGCGCTGGTGGAGTTCACCCAGAAGTTCGATGGCCTGCAAGTGGCCTCAATGGCGGACCTGATTCTGCCGCGTGAACGTCTGGAACTGGCCCTGACCCGCATCACGGCCCCTCAGCGCGAAGCCCTTGAAAAAGCCGCGACCCGCGTGCGCAGCTATCACGAAAAACAGAAGCAGGACTCCTGGAGCTACACCGAAGCCGACGGCACGGTGCTGGGCCAGAAAGTCACGCCGCTCGATCGCGCCGGTCTCTATGTGCCGGGCGGCAAAGCGTCTTACCCATCATCGGTGTTGATGAATGCGATTCCGGCCAAGGTTGCCGGGGTGACCGAAGTGGTCATGGTCGTACCGACGCCGCGCGGTGAAATCAACGAGCTGGTGTTGGCGGCGGCGTGCATCGCCGGCGTAGACCGCGTGTTCACTATCGGTGGCGCGCAAGCGGTTGCGGCATTAGCTTATGGCACCGAAAGCGTGCCGAAGGTCGATAAAGTGGTGGGCCCTGGCAATATCTATGTGGCCACCGCCAAGCGCCACGTGTTCGGTCAGGTGGGCATCGACATGATCGCCGGCCCCTCCGAGATTCTGGTGGTGTGCGACGGCCAGACCGACCCCGACTGGATCGCCATGGACCTGTTCTCTCAAGCCGAGCACGACGAAGACGCTCAAGCGATTCTGGTCAGCCCCGACGCCGAGTTCCTCGACAAGGTTGCTGCCAGCATCAGCAAGTTGCTGCCGACCATGGAACGCGCCGAAATCATCGAAACCTCGATCAATGGCCGTGGCGCCCTGATCAAGGTTCGCGACATGGAACAAGCCATCGAAGTGGCCAACCGCATTGCGCCCGAGCACTTGGAATTGTCGGTCGCCGATCCGCAAGCCTGGCTGCCAAAGATTCGCCATGCCGGTGCGATTTTCATGGGGCGCCACACCTCGGAGGCCTTGGGCGATTACTGCGCCGGTCCAAACCATGTGTTGCCGACCTCCGGTACCGCGCGCTTCTCTTCGCCGTTGGGTGTATACGACTTTCAGAAGCGCTCCTCGATCATCTTCTGCTCCGAGGAGGGCGCCTCCGAGTTGGGCAAGACCGCTTCCGTGCTGGCCCGTGGCGAGTCGCTGACCGCCCACGCTCGCAGCGCCGAATACCGCATCGTTGACGACAAGAAGGTGAGCTGAATATGAGTAAATTCTGGAGCCCGTTCGTCAAGGATCTGGTGCCTTACGTGCCGGGCGAGCAGCCGAAGCTGGCAAAACTGGTGAAGCTCAACACCAACGAAAATCCTTACGGTCCATCGCCCAAAGCGTTGGCCGCGATGCAGGCCGAGCTGAGCGACAACCTGCGCCTGTACCCGGACCCGAACAGTGATCGGCTGAAGAATGCTGTCGCCACGTATTACGGCGTGCAGAGCAATCAGGTGTTCCTCGGCAACGGGTCCGACGAAGTGCTGGCGCACATCTTTCATGGCTTGCTGCAACACGACACGCCTGTGCTGTTCCCGGACATCAGCTACAGCTTTTATCCGGTGTACTGCGGCTTGTACGGTATTACGTTCGACGCGGTGCCATTGGACGAGCACTTCCAAATCAACCCGGCGGACTACGCCAAGCCGAACGGCGGAATCATTTTCCCCAATCCGAATGCCCCGACTGGCTGTCTGTTGGCGCTGGACGCTGTGGAGCAAATCCTCAAGGCCAGCCCGAATTCTGTGGTGGTGGTTGATGAGGCTTACATCGACTTCGGTGGTGAAACCGCGATCAGCCTGATAGGCCGTTACCCGAACCTGCTCGTGACTCAGACCCTGTCCAAGTCCCGTTCTTTAGCAGGCCTGCGGGTCGGTCTGGCGGTAGGGCACCCGGACCTGATTGAGGCGCTGGAGCGGATCAAGAACAGTTTCAATTCCTACCCGCTGGATCGTCTGGCGAATGTTGGCGCGGCGGCGGCGTTCGAAGACCGCGAGCACTTCGATCAGACCTGTCGGTTGGTCATCGACAGCCGCGAGAAGGTTGTCGCGCAGTTGCAGGCTAAGGGTTTTGAGGTATTGCCGTCGGCGGCTAACTTCATTTTCGCTCGTCACCCACAACACGATGCGGCCGGGTTGGCGGCGAAGTTGCGTGAGCAAGGGGTGATCGTTCGGCACTTCAAGCAGGCGCGGATTGCGCAGTTCCTGCGGATCAGTATCGGCACGCCGGAGCAGAATCAGGCGCTGATTGACGGCCTCGGCGACCTCTAAAGTCGCCCCCGAGACTGTGGGGCGCGAGGCTTGCCGCGAATAACGCGGGTGCGGTCAAACGGTTGCACCACGGTGTGGCTATCGCGGGCAAGCCTCGGTCTTACACGGGTTGGCGTGTTACTCGTGATGCGCCTCGCCGAGGAACGTCAGCGAACTGAACACGCCCCTCGTTGCCACATCCGGATTGTTCTTCAGCGCGATTTCCATCTGCGCTGCAATCACGTTCAACCCTTCATTGCGCACCAGCACCTGCGCTCGACCTTCTGCGTCCGTCTCGGTGCTGAAAGTATTTGGCGCGCTGCGATAGTCGCCGATCAGTTTCACCCCAGCCGCCGGTTTGCCATCCAGCAGCACCCGCACTGGCAGTGATTTTCCGGGCCCGACCGTCAGGGGATCGACTTCCGGCAGAATCAAAAGCTTCATCTGCTCAAGGTGGGGCAACTTGGCCCCCGGCTGATAAATCGCCAAGCTGTACTTGAAGGTCTGGGTCGATTCAATCGCCCCCGGCACTTTACTGCGACCCTGGTTGATCCACTGTTTGTCGGCCGTCTGCGACCACATGCCGTTGTCCAGCGCGACGGCCATGATGGCTGGCGCTTTGAGCGGTTGCAGGCGTGCGTGATCGGCCAGGCGTTGTACGGTGACCGGAATCATTTTGCCGTTGATGTCATAGGCCCAGGCGCCGCTGATTTTCTGCGCTTTGAACGCGTTGTCCTCGGCGCCATGGCCGTAGATCACTTCGATGTTGTTGCGGCGTTGTTCGGTCCACAGGCCGTGCGCCGAAACCTGAGTGGCAAACATTAGGCCCATCAGAGCTAAAGGTGTGAGGTGTCGCATGGTGACTTCCTTTTACAGATTGAGGGTCAGGCTGACCGTGACGTTGCGTGGATCACCGGGGGTGACCCAGTAATTGCTGTAGGAGCGCTCGAAGTAATGCTCGTCAAACAGGTTGTTCAGGTTTAAACCCACGGTGACGCTTTCGCTGGCCTTGTAATGGGCCAGCAGGTCGACGGTGTGGTAAGCCGGCAGTTCGAACTCACTGCCGGCTTCGCCCGAGCGATCACCGACGTAGGTGAACGCGGCGCCAACGTCCGAGCCACGTAGATGACCGTCCTGAAATTCATAAACCCCGAGCAGACTGCCGCTGCGTTTGGCCACGCCGAGGATGGGGCTCCCGGTAGGAATGACGCTGTCGCCCTCGGTGACCTGGGCGTCGATGTAGGCGAAGGCTGCGATCAGCCGCACGGCATCGGTAACCTGTCCCGTGACTTGCAGGTCGAGGCCCTGGCTGCGGGCCTTGCCCATGGCGCGGCTGGTGTCGGTGCCTGGGTCGAGGGCGAGGACGTTTTTCTTTTCGATATGGAAGACGGCGAGGGTGCTGCTCAGGCGGTCGTCGAACAGCTCGCTCTTGATCCCGATTTCATAGCCCACACCCTCTTCGGGATCGAACGATTTGCCTACAGCGTCCAGGCCGTTATTTGGTTTGAATGAGGTGGAGGCGTTGGCAAATACACCGACTTCAGGGGTCCATTGATAGAGCAGACCGGCCCGTTGGGTCAGGGCATCGTGGTTTTGGCGTTGGGTGGCGCTGCGGGTGTGATCGTCGACGCTTTGTTCGAAATGTTCAAAACGCGCGCCGAGCATGCCGCGCCATTTTTCGTTGAAGATGATTTGGTCTTGCAGGTTCAGCGCCTGGCTCTCGACGTGTTCGAAGAAGTCGCTGCCGGAGCGTGCGCCGTCGGGTTTGGGCTGACCATAAATCGGCCGGTAGATGTCGATGGCGTAGGGGCCGCCGGCAAATGTCGTGACCCGTTCGTTTTTGCGGTAGTTCTCGTATTCGCTGCCGATCAGCACTTCATGTTGCCAACTGCCGAGGTCGAATACACCGCGCAGTTCGAGCTGGGTGATGCTGTCGTGCCAATCATTTTCACGCTCGCGGTAGCGGCGGTTGACGCTGTGGCCGTCGACGTTCAGCGCGCGGCTCTCGGAGGCGAACCCCCAGAGCTTGCCTTCCTTGTAATGGCTGGCAAGGCGCAGTTTCCAACTGTCGTTGAGCTGATGCTCCAGGGCTGCTTGTAACCGGTTGTTGTGGTTGTCGATGTCGCCATCGTCGGGTTCGCCGAGGAATGTCGAGCGCGAAACACCGCCCGGCTTATTGTTCGGCGCGACGATGCCTCGGTCGAAGGTCGAGCTGTGGCGCACAAACTCGCTTTCCACCAACAGCTGAGTCTCTGGGCTCAATTGAAAGCTGAAAGAAGGCGCAACGAATAGGCGTTGGCTGCCGACGTGATCGCGAAAGCTGTTGTTGTCTTCGACGGCCAGGTTCACTCGGGAGAGCAGGTTACCGTTGTCGTCCAACGGCGTGTTGAGGTCCAGTGCGGTGCGATAACGATCCCAACTGTCGGCGCTGGTTTGCAGTGTGGTGAAGGCTTCGGGCTGGGGTTTTTTGGTGACGATGTTCACCGTGCCGCCAGGATCGCCGCGACCATACAGACTCGCGGCGGGGCCTTTGAGCACTTCAATGCGCTCGATGTTAGCGACGTCCGGCGTACTCGGGTAACCGCGGTTGGCGCTGAAACCGTCCATGTAGAATTCTGAGGTGGTGAAACCACGCACGCTGTATTCGTAGAGGGTCAGGCCACCGAAGTTATTCTGCTTTGACACGCCGCCGGCGAAGTCCAGCGCGCGCTCGACATTGCTACTACCCAAGTCTTTGAGCACGCTGATGGGAATTACGCTGATGGATTGCGGGATGTCACGCAGGGCCGTATCGGTTTTAGTCGCGCTGGCAGAGCGCAGGGCCCGGTAGCTCTTGACCGGGCTGGTGGAGGACTCGTAGTCCGACGTGACGCTGATGGCGTCCAGTTCAAGGGGTTTCGGTTCTTCGGCGAAGACCGGATCCCCCAGCAGTCCGAGGAGCAGACCGGCGAGGGAGGCCTTTGTTCGAGACGACATGTTATGTTGTTCCAATAGTAATATTGAAACAATATAACATGACCAATGAGAATGTATGCCTTTAAGGTTTTTCGATCAGCAGAGTCGTTCGCTGATGCCGGGGCAGGCTAAAACGCGGCCGAACACGCTGCGAGCCCCAGCCACCCTGATTTACTCCTCTTCCTTCACTGGCGCCGGCGGTGGACGCAGGCCAATTTCGGCGGTGAGCTTCAGTTCTTTGCCGTTGCGCATCACCTGAATTGTGACTTTGTCGGTTGGTTTGATCCGCGCCACCTGGTTCATCGAGCGGCGTCCATCGCCAGCGGGCTCGCCGTCGATGCTGAGAATCACATCACCCAATTGCAGGCCGGCTTTCTGCGCCGGGCCGTCGCGGAAAATCCCCGCGACCACAATTCCTGGGCGTCCGGACAGGCCAAAAGATTCCGCCAGTTCCTGGGACAGTGGCTGCACTTCAATGCCGAGCCAACCGCGAATCACTTGGCCGTGTTCGATGATTGATTTCATCACTTCCATGGCCAGTTTGATCGGGATGGCAAAGCCAATGCCTTGGGAGCCACCGGACTTGGAGAAGATCGCGGTGTTGATGCCGGTCAGGTTGCCATTGGCGTCCACCAGTGCGCCGCCGGAGTTGCCAGGGTTGATCGCGGCATCGGTCTGGATGAAGTCTTCATAGTTGTTCAGGCCTAACTGATTACGTCCGGTGGCACTGATGATGCCCATGGTCACGGTCTGGCCGACCCCGAACGGGTTGCCGATTGCCAGCGCGACATCGCCGACGCGGATGCTTTCGGAGCGCCCGACAGTGATTGATGGCAGGTTCTTCAAATCGATTTTCAATACAGCGAGGTCGGTTTCCGGGTCGCTGCCAATGACGCGGGCCAGGGTTTCACGGCCGTCCTTGAGTGCCACTACTATCTGATCGGCACCGGTGGTCACGTGGTTGTTGGTCAGCAGGTAACCTTCCGGGCTCATGATCACGCCGGAACCCAAGCTCGACTCCATGCGTTTCTGTTTGGGCGAGTTGTCACCGAAGAAGCGGCGGAACTGCGGGTCTTCGAACAGCGGGTGGTTGGGTTTATTGATGACCTTGGTGGTGTAGAGGTTCACCACCGCCGGCGCGGCCACGACCACGGCTTCGGCGTAAGACACCGGGCCTTGCTGGACTGCGGTGGTTTGCGGGGCTTGTTGCAGGTTAACGTCCTGGCTCGGTAGCCCTACCCACTGTGGGTAACGCTGAATTATCAACAGAGCGATAAGCACGCCGGCCAACAGCGGCCAGCCGGAAAAACGCAGCGCCTTGAACATTAAGCACGTCCTGGAAAGGTTGCAGGCGGTATGAGACCGCCCATAATGTCGCGCATTATACGAGGCCGCACGCGCCTCTGAACGGGATATTTAGGAGTCATTTATGGCCGTCGCCCTGAGCACCCTCGTCGAAGAAGCTGACCGTTATCTCGCCAGTTCGAAGATTGCCGATTATTGCCCCAACGGCTTGCAGGTTGAAGGCCGGCCGCAGGTGATGCGGATCGTCAGTGGTGTTACCGCCAGCCAAGCGCTGCTGGGCGCGGCCGTGGAAGCCAAGGCGGATCTGGTGCTGGTGCATCACGGTTACTTCTGGAAAGGCGAGAATCCCTGCATTACCGGCATGAAGCAGCGCCGGTTGAAAACCCTGCTCAAGCACGACATCAGCCTGTTGTCTTATCATTTGCCTCTCGATTTGCACCCTGATGTCGGCAATAACGTGCAGTTGGCCCGGCAACTGGACATCACAGTCGAGGGCCCGCTTGACCCCGGCAACCTGAAGGTTGTCGGTCTGGTGGGGTCGTTGAGCGAACCGATGAGCCCGCGCGACTTTGCTCGTCGCGTGCAAGAGGTGATGGGCCGTGACCCGTTGCTGATTGAAGGCAGCGCGATGATTCGCCGTGTCGGCTGGTGTACCGGAGGCGGGCAGGGTTATATCGATCAGGCGGTGTTGGCCGGTGTTGATCTTTATCTCAGCGGCGAAGCGTCCGAGCAAACCTTCCATAGCGCTCGGGAAAACGACATCAGTTTCATCGCCGCCGGCCACCACGCTACCGAACGCTATGGCGTGCAGGCGCTGGGGGATTACCTGGCCCGGCGCTTTGCTCTGGAGCATATTTTTATCGATTGCCCCAACCCGATCTGAATCACCCCACCCTCACTGTGAGAGGTCGCGGTGCCCAAACGAGGGGGAATATTCATATACCCTTTCGATCTAGTTGGCGTCCTGATTAGAAGGGGGCGCTGTGCTAGGATTCCCCGCTCGAACACGGCCCGCTGGCCGTCCATAAGATCGTTTTCGTGAGTAGCCATGGTCGACAAACTGACGCATCTGAAACAGCTGGAGGCCGAAAGCATCCACATCATCCGCGAGGTCGCCGCCGAGTTCGATAACCCGGTGATGCTGTACTCCGTCGGTAAAGACTCCGCCGTGATGCTGCACCTTGCGCGCAAGGCATTCTTCCCGGGCAAACTGCCGTTCCCGGTGATGCACGTCGATACCCGGTGGAAGTTCAAGGAAATGTACGCGTTCCGCGACCGCATGGTCGAAGAACTGGGCCTGGACCTGCTGGTACACGTCAACCCCGATGGCGTCGCGCAGGGCATTAACCCGCTGACCCACGGCAGTGCAAAACACACCGACATCATGAAAACCGAAGGCTTGAAACAGGCCCTCGACAAGTACGGTTTCGACGCCGCCTTCGGTGGTGCCCGCCGCGATGAAGAAAAGTCCCGTGCCAAAGAGCGCGTGTACTCCTTTCGCGACACCAAGCACCGCTGGGACCCGAAAAACCAGCGCCCAGAGCTGTGGAATGTCTACAACGGCAACGTCAACAAGGGTGAATCCATTCGTGTGTTCCCATTGTCGAACTGGACCGAACTGGACATCTGGCAATACATCTACCTCGAAGGCATTCCGATTGTGCCGCTGTACTTCGCCGCCGAACGCGATGTCATCGAGATGAATGGCACTTGGATCATGATCGACGACGAACGTCTGCTCAATCACCTGAGCGACGAAGACAAGGCGCGCATCGTCAAGAAAAAAGTGCGCTTCCGTACACTCGGTGACTACCCGCTGACCGGTGCGGTCGAGTCTGAGGCCACCAGCCTCACCGACATCATTCAGGAGATGCTCCTGACGCGAACTTCCGAACGCCAGGGCCGAGTCATCGATCACGATGGCGCTGGCTCGATGGAAGAAAAGAAACGTCAGGGTTATTTCTAAGGGGTTGTCATGTCGCACGTATCTGATTTGATCAGCGAGGACATCCTCGCCTACCTGGGCCAGCACGAACGCAAGGAAATGCTGCGCTTTCTGACTTGTGGCAACGTCGACGACGGCAAGAGCACCCTGATTGGGCGCCTGCTGCACGACTCCAAAATGATCTACGAAGATCACCTGGAAGCCATTACCCGCGACTCGAAAAAAGTCGGCACCACCGGCGACGAGATCGACCTGGCGTTGCTGGTTGACGGCTTGCAGGCCGAGCGTGAGCAAGGCATCACCATCGATGTCGCTTACCGCTACTTCTCCACCGCCAAGCGCAAATTCATCATCGCCGACACCCCTGGCCATGAGCAGTACACCCGCAACATGGCCACCGGTGCTTCTACCTGTGACCTGGCGATCATTCTGGTGGATGCGCGTTACGGCGTGCAGACCCAAACCCGTCGCCACAGCTTCATTGCCTCGCTGCTTGGCATCAAGCACATCGTGGTCGCCATCAACAAGATGGACCTCAACGGCTTTGATGAAAGCGTGTTCGAATCGATCAAGGCCGATTACCTGAAGTTCGCTGACGGCATCGCGTTCAAGCCGTCCACCATGGCCTTTGTGCCGATGTCTGCGCTCAAGGGCGACAACGTGGTGAACAAGTCCGAGCGCTCGCCGTGGTACACCGGCCAGTCGCTGATGGAAATCCTTGAAACCGTCGAAATCGCCAACGACCGCAACTACACCGACCTGCGTTTTCCGGTGCAGTACGTTAACCGTCCGAACCTTAACTTCCGTGGTTTCGCCGGTACTGTGGCCAGCGGCATTGTGCATAAGGGCGATGAAATCGTGGTGTTGCCGTCGGGCAAGAGCAGCCGCGTGAAATCGATTGTCACTTTCGAAGGTGAGCTGGAGCACGCTGGTCCCGGTCAAGCGGTGACGCTGACCATGGAAGACGAGATCGACATCTCTCGCGGCGACTTGCTGGTGCATGCCGATAATCAGCCGCAAGTGACGGATGCCTTCGACGCCATGCTGGTGTGGATGGCTGAAGAACCGATGTTGCCGGGCAAAAAATATGACATCAAACGCGCCACGTCCTACGTGCCGGGGTCGATCACCAGCATCGTCAACCGCGTTGATGTAAATACCCTGGAAGAAGGTCCGGCCAGTGCTTTGCAGTTGAACGAGATCGGTCGGGTCAAGATCAGTCTTGACGCCGCGATTGCGCTCGACGGCTACGCGAGCAACCGCACCACCGGTTCGTTCATCATCATTGACCGCTTGACCAATGGCACCGTCGGCGCCGGCATGATCATCGCTCAGCCGTTAGCGCATGGCAGTGCCACGCACCACGGCAAGTTATCCCATGTTGCTACCGAAGAACGCGCCCAGCGCTTCGGCCAGCAGCCGGCTACTGTGCTGTTCAGCGGTTTGTCTGGCGCGGGCAAAAGTACCTTGGCCTATGCGGTTGAACGCAAGCTCTTCGACATGGGCCGTGCGGTGTTTGTGCTTGATGGCCAGAACCTGCGCCACGACCTGAACAAAGGTCTGCCGCATGATCGCGCCGGGCGTACCGAGAATTGGCGTCGTGCAGCTCATGTGGCCCGTCAGTTCAACGAAGCCGGTTTGCTGACGCTGGCGGCATTCGTTGCCCCGAGCGCCGAAGGTCGTGAGCAGGCCAAGGACCTGATCGGCAAGGAGCGTCTGCTGACGGTTTACGTCCAGGCGTCGCCAGCCGCGTGTGCCGAGCGTGATCCGCAGGGCTTATATGCCGCCGGTGGCGACAACATTCCAGGTGAATCCTTCCCTTACGACGTGCCGCTGAATGCCGACCTGGTGGTCGATACACAGACACTGTCAGTGGAAGAAGGCGTCAAGCAAGTGCTGGAACTGTTGCGCAGTCGTGGCGCGATCTAAGCGTTAGCCGCAAATAAAAACCCGCCGATGAGTGATCATCCGGCGGGTTTTTTGTGATCGTTCCTACGCTCCGCGTTCGGCTTTGAATGGGACGCGGAGCGTGGGAACGATCAGGCGCAAGGGTATTCCCGATGCATTTGCTCCAGCAACGCATCCTTGTCTTCCCACAGCTGATTGATCCAGCCCTGAAACTGCAATCGGTACTCCCCATCCTGGTCGTAATTCTTGCCAATGAACTGCGGCGGAATCTTCAGCTCTTCAAAGTTCACCACCACGTCTTGCACATTCCCACAGAGCAAATCCCAATAACCCGGACGCCCGCCTGGATAGTGAATGGTCACGTTGACGATCGACGCCAACTGCTCGCCCATCGCATCCAGTACAAAGGCAATGCCGCCAGCTTTGGGTTTGAGCAGGTAACGAAACGGTGATTTCTGCTGGGCATGTTTGCTCTTGGTGAAGCGCGTACCCTCGACGAAGTTGAAAATTCCCACCGGGTGGTTGCGGAACTTGTCACACGTCTGTCGGGTGGTTGCCAGGTCTTTGCCTTTCTTCTCAGGGTGCTTTTCCAGGTAGGCCTTGGAATAGCGTTTCATAAACGGAAAGCCCAAGGTCCACCACGCCAGACCAATCACCGGGACCCAGATCAGCGCTTGCTTGAGGAAGAACTTCAGCGGCTGGATACGCCGGTTGAGCACGTATTGCAGCACCATGATGTCGACCCAGCTCTGGTGGTTGCTGGTGATCAGGTACGAGTGCTGATAGTCCAGGCCCTCAAGGCCGCTGAGGTGCCAGCGGGTGCGGCAGACCAGGTTCATCCAGGCCTTGTTGTTGCTGATCCAGGCTTCATGGGTATGGTTCATCAGCCAGCGGGTGAAACGCTGGGTGAGGGCGAAGGGCAGCACCTTGAAAAACGCCACGCAGAACAGAAACGAGCACAGCACAATGGTGTTCAGGGCCAACAGCAGCGAGGCGAGCACGCCGCGTAAGGGGGCAGGTAGGAATTGCAGCATTTAAAGATCCAAAGGTCGGTTGGCGGCTTGAATCGCGGTCAAGGCAATGGTGTAGACGATGTCATCGACCTGGGCGCCGCGCGGCAGGTCGTTCACCGGTTTGCGCAAGCCTTGCAGCATTGGCCCAAGGCTGACGCAGTCGGCGCTGCGTTGCACCGCTTTGTGAGTGGTATTGCCGGTGTTCAGGTCAGGGAATACGAACACCGTGGCGCGACCGGCGACTTGGCTGTTCGGCGCCAACTGTCGGGCAACGGTTTCGTTGGCGGCGGCGTCGTACTGTAACGGGCCGTCGATCAGCAACGAGTTTTGCTGTTCGTGGGCAAGTAACGTTGCTTCGCGCACTTTTTCCACTTCTTCGCCACTGGCGGACTCACCGCTGGAGTAGCTGATCATCGCCACACGCGGCGTGATCCCAAACGCTGCGGCCGAGTCGGCGCTTTGCAGAGCAATCTCCGCCAGCTCGCTGGCGCTTGGGTGTGGGTTCATCACACAGTCGCCGTAGACCAGCACTTCTTCCGGAAACAACATAAAGAACACCGACGACACCAAGGTGCAGCCCGGCGCAGTCTTGATCAGTTGCAGCGCTGGGCGGATGGTATTGGCGGTGGAGTGAATGACGCCGGACACCAGTCCGTCGACTTCATCCAGCGCCAACATCATAGTGCCGATCACCACAGTGTCTTCCAGTTGCTGCTCGGCCATCGGGGCGTTGAGGCTTTTGCTCTTGCGCAGGGCAACCATCGGTTCGATGTAATTGCCGCGAATCAGGTCCGGGTCGAGAATCTCCAGGCCGGGCGGTAGTTCGATGCCTTGGGCGCGGGCGACCGCTTCGACGTCGGCCGGTTTGGCCAGCAACACGCAACGGGCGATGCCGCGCGCCTGGCAGATGGCTGCGGCTTGCACGGTCAACGGCTCGCTGCCTTCGGGCAGCACGATGCGCTTGTTGGCAGCCTGGGCTCGTTGGATCAGTTGATAACGGAACACCGCAGGCGACAGGCGCATCTCCCGTGGCGTACCGCAACGCTGATGGAGCCATTTGGCGTCGAGATGGCTGGCAACGAAATCGGTGATAATTTCTGCGCGCTCACGGTCGTCGATCGGGATTTCCTTGTTCAGGCCATTCAGCTGATTGGCGGTTTCGTAGGATCCGGTGCTCACCGATAACACCGGCAAGCCTGCCTGCAAGGCGCCGCGGCAGAGGTCCATGATCCGCGGGTCGGGCAGGGTGTCGCTGGTCAGCAACAGGCCTGCCAGGGGGACGCCGTTCATGGCCGCGAGGCTGACAGCGAGGATAATGTCGTCGCGGTCGCCTGGGGTCACCACTAACACGCCGGGCTTGAGCAGTTCCACGGTGTTGCGCATGGTGCGGGCGCAGATGATGATTTTGCTCATGCGCCGTGTTTCGTAATCACCGGCATTGAGGATTTGCGCGCCCATCAGGTCGGCGACGTCACGGGTGCGCGGGGCGTTCAGTTCGGGCTGAAACGGGATGCAGCCCAGCAGCCTGAAATCACCACTGCGCAGTAACGGCGAGTGCTCCTTCAGACGCGAGGCGAAGGCCTCCATGCTTTCGTCGGTTTTGACCTTGTTGAGGATCACGCCGAGGACTTTGGGGTCTTTCGGGCCGCCGAACAGCTGCGCCTGCAATTCCACGCGGCCGGAGAGTTCGGTCAGCGCTTCGCTTTCCGGGGCCGAGACCAGGATCACATCGGCATCGAGGCTCTTGGCCAAGTGCAAATTGACCCGCGCGGCGTAGCTGGCGCTGCGGGTCGGGACCATGCCTTCGACAACTAGTACGTCTTTGCCCACGGCCGCTTGTTGATAGAGGGTGATGATTTCTTCGAGCAACTCGTCCAGCTGACCGTCGCCGAGCATTCGCTCTACATGGGCCAGGCCCAACGGTTGCGGCGGCTTGAGGCCGTGGGTGCGTGCCACCAGCTCGGTGGAACGCTCAGGGCCGGTGTCGCCCGGATGCGGCTGGGCAATCGGTTTGAAGAAGCCGACTTTCAGCCCGGCTCGCTCAAGTGTACGCACCAGCCCGAGACTGATGGAGGTCAGACCCACACCAAAATCGGTGGGTGCGATAAAAAAAGTTTGCATGCGGATTCTCTGGAGGTGCATGGCAATGGTGATCCTCTATATCTGACGATCTACCGAAATTCAGTTGCCAAGGTTATCGCTAACCGAGCCTTGAGCGCACCAACCGCAATCAAAGGGCTGGCCTATTTTTTCAATACGTAGTGCCGGGTCCAGGACCCAGGTACGTGATTGCCACGGTGGCTGGTGACGCAGGTGCTGAGTGTGACCGCAGGACAGCTCGGCGACCCAATGCCCATCCTCGTCCTGATGAAAGCCGATGAGCGTCGAGCCTGTGGCCATAATCCGTCTGTCCGGGTTGTGTTCGCTTTCGGGCGATTGCTTCGCTAAACTTCGCCTTTCTTTATTCTTATGCAAAGGTCTCGCCCCATGCTGATCGCCGCCAATAAGGCTGTCTCCATCGACTATACCCTGACCAACGACGCTGGTGAGGTCATCGACAGCTCCGCCGGCGGCGCGCCGCTGGTCTACCTGCAAGGCGCAGGTAACATCATCCCAGGCCTGGAAAAGGCGCTGGAAGGCAAAAAGGTCGGTGACGAACTGACTGTCGCCGTAGAACCTGAAGATGCCTACGGCGAATACGCGGCCGAACTGGTCAGCACCTTGAGCCGCAGCATGTTCGAAGGCGTCGATGAACTGGAAGTGGGCATGCAGTTCCACGCGTCTGCGCCGGACGGCCAGATGCAGATCGTGACCATTCGTGATCTGGACGGTGACGACGTCACGGTTGATGGCAACCACCCATTGGCCGGTCAGCGCTTGCATTTCCAAGTCAAGATCATCGACATTCGTGACGCCAGCCAAGAAGAAGTTGCTCATGGTCACGTCCATGGCGAAGGTGGTCATCACCACTGATTTCTGCGCTAAGCTCAGAGAACTGGAGAGGCGCCCGAGGGGCGCCTTTTTTAGTCCGCGGTTGTTTCAGGCGCCGCCAGGCGGCTGTTTCAATAAGAACACGGGAATTTGGAGTTCGTCATGAGTGCTTTTCACGACCTTAAATTGACAGCCCTGGATGGTCAGGAGCTTCCTCTGGCGCCCTTCAAGGGGCATGTCGTGCTGGTGGTCAACGTCGCCTCCAAATGTGGTTTGACCCCACAGTACGCCGCGCTGGAAAACCTTTATCAGCAATACAAGGGCCAAGGTTTCAGTGTGCTGGGCTTGCCTTGCAACCAGTTTGCCGGGCAGGAACCTGGCACCGAGCAAGAGATCCAGGACTTCTGCCGCCTCAACTATGGCGTGACCTTTGCGTTGTCCAGCAAGCTGGAAGTCAATGGTCATGATCGTCATCAGCTCTACCGGTTGCTGGCGGGCGAGGGGGCCGAGTTTCCAGGGGACATTACCTGGAATTTTGAGAAGTTCCTGCTGGGCAAGGACGGTCGCGTATTGGCGCGGTTCTCGCCACGCACGGCGCCGGATGATCCGACAATCATTCATGCGATTGAAAAAGCACTGAGCTGAATCGAAAAATCGCAGCCACCGTGCTGCGATTTTTTATGCCTGCCTTTTGACCCTTAATCACCCACATCAATAGTGCTGGGCTTCTTCTGAGGCAATGCATATTATCGTCGTCATAAAATTTATGTCCGTCGATATCGTTTTTGTGGAGCGCACCATGTCCGTCAAAGCCCTGTTCAAACCGTTCCACCTCGGCAGCCTCGAACTGTCGAGTCGTGTCGTGATGGCACCGATGACCCGTTCCTTTTCGCCGGGCGGTGTACCCAACTCCAAAGTCATCGAGTATTACCGCCGCCGCGCGGCTGCCGGTGTGGGGCTGATCATCACCGAAGGCACGACCGTCGAGCACAAAGCCTCCAACGGCTACCCTAATGTGCCGCACTTCTATGGTGAGGCCGCGTTGGCCGGCTGGAAGAAAGTCGTTGCGGCGGTACACGCCGAGGGCGGCAAGATTGTTCCGCAGTTATGGCACGTGGGCAGCGTGCGACGTGTCGGCACCGAGCCGGACGCCAGCGTGCCGGGTTACGGGCCGTCGGAAAAACTGAAGGACGGTCAGGTCGTGGTGCATGGCATGACCCATCAAGATATCCGGGACGTGATCGCTGCGTTTGCTCAAGCGGCCAAGGATGCCCAGAGCATCGGTATGGACGGCGTGGAAATTCACGGTGCTCACGGCTATCTCGTCGACCAGTTTTTCTGGGAAGGCACTAACCAGCGTACTGACGAATATGGCGGCAGCCTGGCCCATCGTTCGCGGTTCGCCATCGAACTGATTCAGGCGGTGCGTGCGGCGGTGGGCGAGGGCTTCCCGATCATTTTTCGCTTTTCCCAGTGGAAGCAGCAGGATTACACCGCGCGTCTGGTGCAAACCCCGCAAGCGTTGGGCGAGTTCCTGAAGCCGCTGTCTGACGCCGGCGTGGACATTTTTCATTGCTCGACGCGACGATTCTGGGAGCCAGAGTTTGACGGTTCTGAACTGAACCTTGCCGGCTGGGCCCGCAAGCTCACCGGCAAGCCGACCATTACCGTGGGCAGCGTTGGTCTGGATGGCGAATTCCTCCAGTTCATGGTCAACACCGATAAGATCGCCCAACCGGCCAGCCTGGAAAAATTACTGGAGCGTTTGAACAACGACGAATTCGACCTGGTGGCGGTAGGCCGCGCGTTGCTGGTTGACCCTGACTGGGCGCAAAAAGTGCGAGAGGGTCGTGAAGAAGACATTCTGCCGTTCAGTCGTGAGGCATTGATGACGCTGGTTTAAGCGGCAGCTTCGCCGAAGCCATCGCAAGCTTGCTCGCGATGGCTGACTCGATACTTGCGAAAATTCAGGGCAGTGTCGGTGCGCCGGTAACCGTCTGCTCTGCGGCACACGCTCCGCGCAACTGACCCTCAAACTGCTCGATAATTGCCCCCCAGCCGTGACGACTGGCATGCTGGCGCGCATTGAGTCTTATGCAACGCAAGGTTTCATCCTCTTCCAGCAACCATGCTGCTGCATCGCAGAACGCTATTTCATCGCCTGGCATCGCCAGCACGCCGTTGTAGCCATGGCGAATGTGTTGACCCGCAGCCGCCTGATCGTAAGCCACCACACCCAGCCCCGAGGCCAACGCCTCAAGCACCACATTGCCAAAGGTTTCGGTCATGCTCGGGAAGAAAAAAACATCCCCTGACGCATAGTGGCTGGCCAGGACTTCGCCGCGCAGTGAGCCACAGAAAATAGCCTCGGGCAGTTCTTTTTCCAGCGACATGCGCAGCGGGCCATCGCCAATTACGATCAGTCGTATGTTTCGCTGTGGATACGTGTTTTTCAGAGCGTCGAAGCTGCGCTTGAGCAACCCGAGGTTCTTCTCGTGCGCCAGGCGTCCGACATGGATAACGGCAATGTCATCTTCGCCCACTCCCCATTGCTCACGGAGCGCGTTCAGACGTTTGCTGGGGTGAAACAGTTGACTGTCAACGCCGCGGGACAACAGCGCCAAACGTTCGAAGTGTCGACGTTCCAGCTCAAGTCGTTGACTGACGCTGGGCACCAGGGTCAGGGTCGAGCGATTGTGAAACCAGCGCAGGTAGTGAGTCAGCATGCGCGTCAGCAACCCGAGGCCGTACTGGTTCGAGTATTGCTGGAAGTTGGTGTGAAACCCGCTGACCACCGAAATGCCCATGCGCCGTGCAGCGCGCAACGCAGACAACCCCAAAGGTCCTTCAGTGGCGATGTACAGCACGTCGGGGCGATGGCGTTTCCAGCGTCGCAGCAACTTGTGCATCGAAGACTGGCCCCACTGCAAACCGGGATAGCCTGGCAGCGGCCAACCCCTGCACAGGAGCAACTCGTCGTCGCTGTTCAACAACTGATCGCAGCCCTGGCGCGGGCGAACCAATTCCACCTGATGTCCGCGCGCGCGCAGTCCATCGCACAAGCGGCCAAGGGTATTGGCTACGCCGTTGATTTCCGGTGGAAAGGTTTCGGTGATGAGTGTGATATGCAGAGCTGTCGTCATGCGCTCAGTGTGGGCTGGCGCGATGTCTTCATTGTGACGGGAGGATGACGGAGGTGTGACAGTGGTTTTTTCGAGAACGACTCAACTTTTTGGTGGGCGGGCCGTTAGCTTTAGCTCACTACACTGATCAGGGAAGCTAATGTGTCCGAAAACGTTTATGCACCACCGGTGGCGCCATTGATGCCACACGCTGAGCGCCCCGGCGAGTTTTATGTCATCTCGCCAGGGAAACTTCTCATGTTGTTGATTTTCAGTTTCGGGCTGTTCTTTTATTACTGGTCATTCAAGAACTGGAGTCTCTACAAGCGCGAGACTCAAACTGATATCTGGCCTTGGGCACGTGGTTTTTTTTACATATTCTTCATTCACAAACTGTATCGGCGAGCCGACGAGAAGATTCGTCACAGCGGCTTAACGCAGAAGTGGGACTTTGAACAATGGGCGACCGTTTTTGTGGTGCTGACGGTCGTAGTCAATCTGCTGAGTACCCTAACGACGCGTGTGAATGGCTTTGGTTTCCTGGCCGGATGGGTGCTGCTGATTCTGCCGCTAAGGGCTTGGGTGTTGAGTAAAAGCCAACCGATGCTCAATGCTGCTTCCAATGACCCTCTTGGGCTCAGCAACTCACGCTTCACGGCCTGGAACTACCTGTTTATGGTTCCGGGCCTGTTGCTCTGGGCGATGACGCTTATCGGGTTTTGGGCCCGCCACCGCTGAAACGTCCGGGTCGAGGAGGAGTACTGTCAGTGCTTCTCCATCGGCAAGGCTTCAGACCCTCGCTCACGTACCCAGAATAACGTCGCACCCGCCACCGCTGCCGGCATCATCAAAATGTTGACTACCGGAATCAGCAGCACCAAGTACACAATCGCGCCAAAACTCATGCTCTGCCAGCGCTTCTGGCGCAACCAGGCGAGCATTTCGTTCCAGCCCAGTTTGTGGTTGTCCGCCGGGTAGTCGATGTACTGAATCGCCATCATCCAGACACCAAACAGCAGCCACAACGGCGCGGCGATGATGTTGACCACGGGGATGAACGACAAGATCAGCAGCCCGATCGCGCGTGGCAGAAAGTAGCCCAGTTTGCGCATTTCCCGGGCCAGAGTGCGGGGGATCATGGCGATTAACTCGCCCCAACTGAACGCTGGGAAGTCGTCGGTGCCGCGCACCACCACTTCGACCTTTTCCGAGAGAAAGCCGTTGAACGGTGCGGCAATGACGTTGGCGAGCATTGTGAAGGTGAAAAACACCATCAATGCAACTAGCACTACAAACAGTGGCCAGAGTATGTAACTGAGAAAGCTCAGCCAGTCGGGCAGGGAGGGCATCAAGGTGTCAACCCACACGCTGAACTGATGGCCAGCCAGGTAAATCAACCCGATAAACAGCACCAGATTGATTGCCAGCGGCAACAACACGAACAAACGCAGGCCCGGACTCAGGACCAGCTTGAGGCCTTCACGCAAATATTGCGGGCCGGACAGGACGGGGGCGGGCATAGCGTGCTCCGAAAAAAGGAAATCGCGCGACCTTACCGGCTTTGCCGCGTGGGCGAAAGCGCAGCAGCCGCATAGTCGTTAACTGTAACAAAGACGTCTATAAAATTGCGGTCACCGGATAGAGACCACCTATGAGCTGGATTGTTAAACCGTATTTCCTTAATCTTCGCCCCCTCGATACGCTGCACCCATTCTTTTACAGGACTGTCGAGTTCAAGCCTTCCCCAAGTGCTTTCAACAGTCCTTTTTTATTCCCGCCGGTGACCCGGCGTTCCGCGCCAAGTGTTTCGGCTCGGTCAATAGGAGCAGGTCATGTCTGAAGTCCGTCATTCGCGAGTGATTATTCTCGGTTCCGGCCCTGCCGGTTACAGCGCGGCGGTGTATGCCGCCCGCGCCAACCTCAAGCCGTTGCTGATTACCGGTATGCAGGCTGGCGGTCAGTTGACCACCACCACCGAAGTCGATAACTGGCCGGGCGACGTCCACGGCTTGACCGGCCCGGCGCTGATGGAGCGGATGAAAGAGCACGCAGAGCGCTTTGAAACCGAGATCGTGTTCGACCACATCAATGCTGTGGACTTTGCTGCCAAGCCTTACACCCTGACCGGTGACAGCGCGACGTATACCTGTGATGCGCTGATCATCGCCACCGGTGCCAGCGCTCGCTACTTGGGCTTGCCGTCTGAAGAAGCGTTCATGGGCAAAGGCGTTTCGGCCTGCGCAACGTGCGATGGTTTCTTCTATCGCAATAAGCCAGTGGCCGTGGTTGGTGGCGGTAATACCGCTGTAGAAGAAGCGTTGTACTTGGCCAACATCGCCAGCACAGTGACCCTGATTCACCGTCGCGAAACCTTCCGCGCCGAGAAGATCCTGATCGACAAGCTCAATGCCCGTGTTGCCGAAGGCAAGATCATCCTGAAGCTGAATTCGAACCTGGACGAAGTCCTGGGCGACAAAATGGGTGTGACCGGTGCTCGCTTGAAAAACAACGATGGCAGCTTCGACGAGCTGACAGTCGATGGCGTGTTTATCGCCATCGGCCACACGCCGAACACGTCGTTGTTCGAAGGCCAATTGACGTTGAAAGACGGTTATCTGGTGGTGCAGGGCGGCCGTGATGGCAACGCCACTGCCACCAACGTCGAAGGCATCTTTGCCGCGGGTGACGTGGCTGACCACGTTTACCGTCAAGCCATTACTTCGGCGGGTGCCGGTTGCATGGCGGCACTCGACACCGAGCGTTACCTCGACGGCTTGCAGAACGTTTCGTTCTGATCCTGTAGAGACAAAAAAACCGGCTTCGGCCGGTTTTTTGTACCCGCGTTTTAGCGGCGGTCAAACAACCCTACTCGCACAGCGTTGTGGGCTAACCCAGTTTGTTTTCAGGTCAGCCTGGCCAGGCACGCCTCGAGAATATCCAGCCCTTCTTCCAGCACCGCCGCCTCGGTGGTTAACGGCGCGAGCAGGCGAATGATGTGTCGCGACTTGCCGCTGGGCATCAACAGCAAACCCGCGTCCCGCGCCAATGTCAGCAGATGCGTCAACTGCGCCGCTGCCGGTGTGCCATCGGTATGGCTCAACTCAATGCCGCGCATGGCGCCGACGCCAGTCAAACGCCCCAGGAACGGCGAAAGCTTGCGCGCGCGCCAGCCTTCGTAGCGACTGACAATCGCCTCGTCCTGCTGTGTACCCCAGGCGTGCAGATTTGCATCGGTCATTTCGTCCAGCGTAGCCAACGCCGCCGCGCAGGCGATCGGGTTGCCGGAATAGGTGCCGCCCAGCCCGCCCCTGGGCAGCGTGTCGAGCAGCGACTTTCGCCCGACCACCGCACCGAGCGGTAGGCCGCCGGCGATGCTTTTGGCGAGCAGGATCAAGTCCGGTTCAATGCCCAATCGCGAGAACGCGAAACGCTGGCCGGTGCGGCCGAAACCGGACTGGATTTCATCAGCGATCAGCACGATGTTTTTCTCATCACACACACGCCGCAAGGCCTGTGCAAATTCGATATCCAGCGCCAGGAAGCCTGCTTCGCCCTGCACCGGTTCGACGATAAAACACGCCACGTCCTCGATGTCGATCTCCACGCTGAACAGCCGCTCCATGGCCTTCAAGGCCTCGGCGCAGGTCACGCCGTTGTCCTTACTCGGGAAGGGCAGGTGAAACACCGGCCCTGGCAACACACCGACCTTCTGCTTGTAGGGCGCGACTTTGCCATTGAGGTTGAGGGTGGCGAGCGTGCGGCCATGGAAGGCACCGTCAAAGGCGATGACCACTGTGCGGCCAGTGGCGCTACGGACGATCTTCAGGGCGTTTTCCGCTGCTTCAGCGCCGCTGTTGGTGAGCATGCCGCTGACGGGGTAGTCCACCGGAATAAACGCGGTCAGACGATCCATCAGTTCAATGTAGGGCGCATGTGGGGCGGCGTTGAACGCGTAGTGGGTGAGTCGGGTGGCTTGGTCGCGAATGGCGTCGACGATGCGCGGGTGGCAATGGCCGAGGTTGAGCACGCCAATACCACCGACAAAGTCGATGTAGCGCTTGCCATCGGTGTCCCATACCTCGGCGTTTTTGCCGTGGCTGAGCGTTACGGGATGAACGATGTTGATCGACCGACTGATGTTTTCGCTGCTCATGGAATGCCTGGCTCAGAAGAAGAATTGCTTCTTTTTATCTAAGCCGTGAGCAGCGGTGCCCGACAAACGAAATAAAGTCGCCGGGTCAATCTTAAAAGTCGGGATGTGCCTTGTAGGTGCATGGTTTGCGGGTGACGGCGCTCTGGAGATTGCCTTCGCGGGCAAGCCGCGCGCCTACAGAAATAGGCTCTAGCGACGGGTCAGCGGCTGTTGAGTGAACTGCACCCCGGCCAGGCCGTGCGCAATCAATGCCCGGATATTGCCGTGATCGCTGCCCTCAGGCGTGGCGACTACCGACCGATAATGTTCGCCAAACGCCAACAGCGCTTCCTGATCGCTCAAGCCTTCGAGCAACGCCAGGCCCAGGGTCTTGCACGAGCCTTCGTTTTGCCCGGCGGCGTTTTCCACACCGCCGTTGTTGAACGCTTGCGGCTGATACTCATAACTGGCTGCGACGAAGGCCAAGGTGTCGGCAAACAGGTGTTTGCCGCTCTGAAGGCTTGCGCGCAGTGTGTTCAAATCATTCATTGGGTTTTCCTTTGGCGAACGCCGCTTGTTGTTCGGCGCTGGCTTCTTGCTGGTAGTGGGTTTTCCACTCGGCGTAGGGCATGCCGTAGACCACTTCGCGAGCGTCGTCGAGGCTGACCTCGATCTGGCGCTCGTCGGCAGCGGCCTTGTACCACTTGGACAGGCAGTTGCGGCAGAAACCCGAGAGGTTCATCAGGTCGATGTTCTGTACATCCTTGCGGCTGTCCAGGTGCGCGACCAGCCGACGAAAGGCGGCGGCTTCAAGTTCCAGGCGTTGTTGATCGTTCATGGTGGGCTCTGTGCAATTGAATCGTGGCGCGGATGATAAAAGTCTGAAGAGCATGAGGCCATAAGCCCTCAGCGGCTCGCGGCGAGGGTAATCGACACCGACTCGGCAAATCGCAGCGCGTGGGGTTTATCAACTTCCACTTCGGCGTACAGCACCGACTCGTTGAGCATGACCAGGTCGAGAATCTCTTGGGTCAGTCGTTCGAGCAGGGCAAAACGGTTGCCCTCCACGTGGGCGATGATCGCCTTGGTGATGGTGCGGTAGTTCAAGGCGTGATCAATGTCGTTGTCCCGCACGGCTGCTTGCGCTGCATACAGGATGGTGAGGTTGATCAGCACATCTTGTTTGTTGAGGATTTCGTCCTCGTTGATTCCGATGAAGGTACGCAGACACAGGTCTTTGACCCGGATGCGTGCCATTCCTGGCTGAAGTTGTGGCATTGCTACTTGCTCCGTCCAATCAATTGCAGGAACTCCTGGCGGGTGTTGCTCGATTCGCGAAAGGCGCCGAGCATCACGGAGGTGTTCATGGTCGAATTCTGTTTCTCGACACCGCGCATCATCATGCACATGTGCTGGGCTTCGATAACCACCGCGACACCTGCGGCGTTGGTCACGCGTTGCACTGCATCGGCGATTTGTCGGGTGAGGTTTTCCTGAATTTGCAGTCGCCGGGCGAACATGTCCACCAATCGTGCGATTTTCGACAGGCCCAGCACCTTGCCTGTTGGAATATAAGCCACATGAGCCTTGCCGATGAAGGGCAAGAGGTGATGTTCACAGAGCGAATACAGCTCGATGTCGGCGACGATCACCATTTCATCGGTGTCGGACGCAAACAGGGCGCCATTGACGATTGCATCGACACTTTGTTCGTAGCCATGGCAGAGGTACTGCATGGCCTTGGCTGCTCGCACAGGGGTATCGAGCAGGCCCTCGCGTTCGGGGTCTTCACCGATACCGATGAGGATTTCGCGATAACTTTGGGACAGGGCGTTCTGGGGCAGGGATAACGTCATGAAACATCCTCGCGGGGCGGCTTATTTGATGTGCCGTCCGCCGTTGACGGTCAGGGTCGTACCGGTGACATAAGGGTTGTCGAGCAGATACCGCAGGCTCTGGTAGATCACTTCGCTACCGGGTTCGATACCCAGGGCAGACTTGGCCAGTGCCTTGGCGCGGTAAGTTGCGTCATCTTCGGGATTGAACAATAGCAGGGCTGGTGCGATGCCGTTGACCTTGATCGTCGGCGCGTACTTGGCGGCGAAGGACAGGGTCAGGCTGTCGAGCCCGGCTTTGCTGGCACAGTAACCGATGTGTTTGCTGCTGCCTTTACGGGTCACGTCGTCACTGATGTGTACGATGTCTGCGGGGCTTGAATGTTGCAGCAAGTCGGCGCAGTGCAGGTTGATCAGGTAGGGCGCCAGCATGTGTACGTTGAACATTCGGGTGAACGCCTGGGCATCGGTGTCTGGCGTTTCAGCCAACCATTCGGAGGCGTTGTGGACAATCGCTCGAAGGCTGTCGGTACAGGTCTTGAGAGCGGCGATGAACGTGAGAATGCCGGCTTCGCTGGAAAAATCTGCGAACACTGCTGTCGCCCCCAGGTCGCGCAGGGTTTGGACGCCGGCTCGCTCGCTGCGGTAGCTGAAGATCACACGGTGGCCGTCGTCGAGCAAACGCTGCGCACAGTGCAGCCCGACACGCTGGCCGGCACCGGTGATGAGGATCGGAGCAGAAGAAGAGGTCATGAACGGCTCGCGTCGCGGTAAGGGCAAAACTATACCAGCGACGGGAGCTGTAAACCTATTGCGCGCGTGCTTGGGTGAGCGCTCGCGCGCGCATCAAGTTGATTAGCGGTTTTGCGTTGAAGGTTTGGCGGGCAATGTGCGCGCCGGCGTACTGTGTAACCAGGCTGCCAGCAAGTGAGTCGACAGCGGAATGAAGAAATAAACCATCAACGGTGTCAGGCACAGGGTACTGACAAACACCCGAGGCAATAGGCTCATCTCGCCCAACAGCGGCCCCAGGACAAAGTTGAACAGCAGCGATACTGGAAAGAACGCCAGCCAGATCGCCACGGCCTGTTTCCAGCGTGGCGGACGTTGACCCGCGGCACCGAACCAGCCTTCGATGCCACTGACCCGATGTTCGGTCGGATGCGCGAACAAGTCGCTGCCGCGTGCCAGCCACGCAGTGCGCGAGGCTGAATGCTCCCAGGCGTGCAGGGTTTGCTCGTCGGCGAAGCGGAAAATAATCTGAAATTCGTCATCGTCAGGCGGTGGCGCAAGCACGCCGGAGCCGAGATAACCAGGGAAGTCAGTGGCCAGTTGTTCGCCTTCGCGCAACCAGGCGATCAGGTCCTGATAGCGCCCATCGGCGACTCGGCGCGCAACCATCAACGTGACGGGGGAGGTAGACATTGTGTATCTCCGAAAAACAAACGCGTCACTCCGGATAGGAGTTTCGCCAGGCGCAGCGCCGGGGTGGTGGGCTGCGTCTCGTTGCAAGCAAGGATTATTCCTGATTATGAAAATTACGCCAGAGACTTTCTTTGTCCATTGACTTGTTGAATAGACAGTGGGCTCGAGACGGGTAGAATGCCTTCCAATCCAAACTCGGACGTGGGCCGCCAAATGCCTGTTTCAACTGACGTAGTCCCGGTCTTGCAGCCTGTACTTTCCCCTGTACAGGAAGTCCTGTTTCCGATTCGTGAGGTCGCGCGCCTGACGGGTATCAATCCCGTTACGCTGCGAGCCTGGGAGCGCCGTTACGGTCTGATTCAGCCCACTCGCACCGAAAGTGGGCACCGACTCTACTCGATGGCCGATGTTGAGCGGGTACGCAGCATCCTTGGCTGGATTGAGCGCGGCGTGGCTGTCAGCAAGGTGGGCAAAATTCTGGCCAAGAGTGCCCCGCTTCAGGCGTTGTCGCACATCATTCCCGATGACCGGATTGAAGCTGACTATGCCCAATGGCAGCAGCAAATCCAGGCTGCCGTCAGTGCTTTTGACGAGGTTGAATTAGAGCGTGTTTACGGACAGATCTTTTCTACCTACGCCCAGACGGTAGTGTTTCAGGACATTTTGCTTCCGCTCTGGAAGCAACTGTTGCAACGCCAGGATATGTTCGGTCAGACCAGTGAATGGCTGTTCCTGGACGGTTTTCTGCGATCGCGCGTCGTGCATCGTTTGTTGTTGATGCGCACCAAATACTCCATTTCTGTCGTGGTCAGCGCTCTGGTCGGTCAGTGCCGTGAACTTGAGTTGCTGGTGGCCGCTTTGTTTATGAGCAGCGCCAATGTAACCGTGCGAGTGCTGACAGTTGGCCAACCGCTCGATGAATTGACCCTGATTTGCGAGAAAATCAAACCCAGGGCGCTGGTGTTGTTTTCAAATCACGCTCCGGCCCCCGAGTTGCCTCGGCGCCTGCATCGTTTGGCGTTGAGTCTGGATTGCCAGTTAATGCTGGCTGGCGATGTATCGGACCTCGCACAAGAAAGCCTCGCTGGATCGTCAATCGGCTGCCTGGGAAATGAAGGGTTGTTGATGCGTGAACGTCTGAAGCTGTTTCTGGCGGGAAGCCTGGATACGTAAGGCTTAGACGTGCAGGGCTGGGTGCGTGACGCGATGCTGCTGAAGGATGAACTGGCGCAGGCGTTCGGTTTCGTCCTTGTCGCTTTGGTTCAACTGATAGGCGAAGAAGCCCAGTTCGGTTTCGCGCTCGAAGGTGCCACGCAACGCAATCCGCTCATAGCCTGAAGGACTGAACCACAACGCGAAATGCTTGGGGGGTTTGGTCTTGTTGCGCACTTCGAGTAACACGCCTTTGAACGACACTTCGTGAACCCACAGTGTGCCGGCTTGTCCTTTGGCGTTCTCAAGTGCTACCGGCTCTTCGAGCGCCAGGCGCCAGGGGCGGACCATCGGCCCGTCTTCGTAAATGCTCGGAACGCCTAGGCGCAGGTGCAGCGCGTGAAATTCATCTTCCACCAGGTGCAGTGGAAATGTCATTTGCTGGTTTTCGAAGTTGGCTTGAATGGTCACTTGTTCATGCGCTGCGAGCCGCGTCAGCAGGTCGCGGATCTGTGAACCACCGTTAACCAGCAAGCTCGACGTCGCATCCCGCATATTGAGCTGCGGGTTGTGTTGCATGGTCTGGATGAAATCCAGCTCATCCTGAGTCAGAAGCGCGTCGCGTTGCATGGCTAGCTCTAAAGATATAGTTACAAAGTCATCGGTGATTGTAGCTAATGACAATTAATTCACCGCTTTGTTTTCGCCGTTCGTCACTTCAGCGCTGCCAGCTCAGCCTGTGCCTGGACCAGCTGTGCCTCCAATTGCGCGATCCGTTGCAAGGCCTTGACCTGCACCGTGACGTCCTTTTGCACAGCAACGAAGTAGGTCAGTCCGTCACTCTCGCTTTTTACCGTCGACAGGGACAGTTCGTTCCAGAACGGTGTCCCGTCCTTGCGATAGTTTCTGAGGGTTTCCCGGCAGGATCCTCCGTGCGCCAACACTTCACGGATCGCATTCAATGCTGGCTGATCCCGGTCCCCGGCCTGCAGAAAACGGCAGTCCTGGTAGAGAATTTCCTCGCTGGTGTAGCCGGTCAGGCGTTCAAAAGCCGGATTGACATAAATCAGGATGCTGTCTTGATCGCCTTCTTTTTCAGCGATCACGATGCCTTCGTTGGACGCATTGACCACCATCTGTAGCAGTTGGGCGTTGATCATCAGAGGGCCACTTCCACGCTGATTAAAAGCTGCATTTTAGAAGAACAGCCTGCGCTGTCCACTCGCCATCAAGGCTGATTGAGCGTGACTCGCAGCTTTTTTGCCATGGCTGTTACTATCCCCGTCTTTTTACTTAGACTCAGGATCAGATTGATGAAAGTCGCCATCCTTTCCGGCTCGGTATACGGCACGGCTGAAGACGTCGCCCGTCACGCTGCGAAGATTTTGAAAGACGCCGGTTTAGACACCTGGCACAACTCACGCGCCAGCCTTGCCGATGTGCAGGCATTCAGCCCCGAGGCCATCCTGGTGGTGACATCAACCACGGGCATGGGCGAGTTGCCGGATAACCTGCAACCGTTGTATTCGATGATCCGCGACCAACTACCGGCCGCCTGGCGTGGCTTGCCGGGTGCGGTGATCGGTCTGGGCGATGCGAGTTACGGCGATACGTTTTGCGGCGGAGGCGAACTGATGCGCGAATTGTTCGCTGAACTGGGCGTGCGCGAAGTGCTGCCGATGCTGCGTCTGGACGCCAGTGAAAGCGTCACCCCGCAAGACGACGCCGAGCCTTGGTTGGCTGAGCTGGTCAGCGCTCTGCGGGGCTGACCGGACGCTCGCGCACTAACGCGAGCCAGGCCTGGGCTGCTTTCGACAGATAAGCGCCCCGACGCCAAATAAAGGCGATATCCCAACGCAGATAGTTCGGTGCGTTCAGCGTCAGGCGTACTACGCCCGGACGCGCTAGCCCGCGTGCCACAACGCTGGGCAACAGCACCACACCTTGTCCGGCGGCCACCAGTGCCGCCAGAAAATCAGCCTGTCCGCTGCGTCCGCCTTCTTTCGGCGTAAACCCCAATTGCTGGCAGGCCTGCAGCAAACGATCATTGAGTACAAAACTGCGCTGATACAGCAGAAACGGCGTGTCGGCCAACTCCTGCAGACCAATTTCTGTTTTTGTTGCCAGTGGATGATCGGCCGGCAGCAGTGCGTCCAGCGGCTCATCGCAGAACGGTTGGAAGGCGAACTGTGGGTCTTGGGGCTTGAGACTGCCACCCAGCTCCAGCTCGCCACTCAATACGGCTTGCTCAATGTTCAGGCTGCCACCTTCGAGTAACTGAATGCTGATGTTGGGGTAGCGTCGCCGGTATTCGGCGAACAGGCCGGCGAACAGTGCGTCACTGCCCAGCAGCGGCAAGCCCAGACGCAACTCTCCTCGGGCCAGTTGGCTCAAGTCGTCCAGCTCGCTGAGTAATTCGTTACGCAATCGCAGCATGCCTTCCGCTCGTTGCAGCACCACGCTGCCGGCGGCGGTCAGGCGCAGTTGCGAGCCCAGGCGTTCGAGCAACGGGGTGCCCAGGCTTTGCTCCAGTTGAGCGACTTGCTTACTCACCGCCGATTGACTGATGTGCAGGGTCTTGGCGGCTTGGGTGAACCCGCCCTGGTGCATGACTTCGACAAAGCTGCGCAGCTGTTTGAATTCCATCTTGATGATTCCATTTTGGAATGGCGCTGAGTCTAACAATTCGCTTCGGGGATAACAGTCTGCTCCTTAAAATGAGCGTCTCTGAGGACCGAAATCATGACTGCATCGACGTTGAAATACCTGGCTCGACTGGTGGCTGAACTCGCGGTGCTGCTGGTCATCTACGCGCTCGGCTGCCAACTCGCTGCTTGGTCGGGTTGGCCGATCCCGGGGGGTGTAATCGGTATGGGGCTGCTGCTGTTGGTGTTTGCTTTGGGCTGGGTCAAGCCAGCGGCAGTGCAACGGGGCGCCGGTCTGTTGATGGCCGAAATGCTGCTGTTTTTTATTCCGGCCTTGATGAGCCTGCTGGATTACGGCGCACTGTTGCGCGACGACGGTTGGCGGATTCTGTTGGTGATTGGCGTCAGTACATTGATGGTGATGCTGGTCACGGCGTTTACGGTGGAGTGGGTCGTGCGCTTGAGGCGGTCCCATGAAGCTTGAGCTGATGCCGGTGTTCTGGCTGGCCTTCACGCTGCTGGCCTACTTGTTCAGTCGCTGGATCTACCGGCGCACGGGCCACTACTTACTGTCGCCGCTGATTCTGGTGCCGATCCTGTTGCTGGCGTTGGCAGTGCCGCTGCACACCGCCTATGCCGAGTACTCCAGCGACACCCATTGGCTGATGGGGGTGCTGGGACCGGTCACTGTCGCGTTTGCGGTGCCGATCTGGCAGCAGCGGCAACTGCTGATGCGCCATTGGTCGGCATTGTTGCTCGGGATGCTGGCGGGGAGTGTGGCGTCCATCGGCAGTTCATTCGGTTTAGCCAAAGCTCTGGCGCTGGACAGCTCCGTAACGTTGTCGCTGCTGCCACGCTCGATTACCACCCCGTTTGCCATGCCGCTGGCTCATGATTTGGGCGGTGTGCCGGAACTCACGGCGGTGTTTGTGATGTTCACCGGAGTGTTTGGCGCGATGCTCGGCGGTGTCTTGCTCAAGTGGCTGCCCCTGCGCAGTGCGCTGGCGCGAGGCGCGTTGTTTGGTGTCGGCGCTCATGGTGCCGGGGTCAGTCGGGCTCATGAGGTGGGCAGCGAAGAAGGCTCGGTGGCGGGTCTGGTCATGGTGTTGACGGGATTGCTCAACCTGTTCGCCGCGCCGTTGTTGACCCTGCTGCTGTGACCGGTATCCAAGGTCTTTGTGTGACTGACTCGCTCGGCCATCAAGCTGGCTGCTAATGCAACTACACGAAGTCCGGTGGCTGGCTAGACTGCTTTCACGTGAGCAAAACAATAAAAATCCAGGAGGTTCTTGCCGTGAGCGTCGCCCCCGTCCAATCGCCACACAGTGTCAAAGACCAGGTCAGTGCCGCCGAGTGGCAGACCCGTATCGATTTGGCGGCGTGCTACCGTCTGGTCGCCCTCCACGGTTGGGATGATCTGATCTTTACGCATATTTCGGCCAAGGTGCCGGGCACTGAAGATTTTCTGATCAACCCGTTCGGGCTGATGTTCCACGAAATCACGGCCTCAAGCCTGGTCAAGGTCGATCAGGCCGGCCATAAGCTGATGGACAGTCCTTACGAGATCAATCCTGCGGGTTACACCATTCACAGTGCCGTACACGAAGTGCGTCACGATGTCGTCTGTGTGCTGCACACCCACACCGCCGCCGGTGTCGCGGTTTCGGCGCAAAAACACGGCGTTCTGCCCATCAGCCAGCAATCGTTGTTCGTGCTGTCGAGTCTGGCCTATCACGCCTACGAAGGCGTTGCACTGAACCACGAAGAGAAGTCGCGCCTGCAAGTCGATTTAGGCGAACACAATTTTCTGATGCTGAACAACCACGGTCTGCTGACCTGTGGTGGCACTATCGCCGACACGTTCCTGATGATGTTCACCTTTCAGCGCGCCTGCGATATCCAGGTGCTGGCGCAAAATGGCGGTGCAGAGCTGATTACCATCGCACCGCCGATTCTGGCAGGTGCCAAGGCAATGATTGCCGGCGTCACCAAAAGTGCTCAAGGGATGGGAGGCGCGTTGGCCTGGCCGGCGCTACTGCGCAAACTCGATAAACAAGACCCGAGTTACAAACTCTAATGCCACTCGCCGAGATTCCTCTGTGTGTCTGGCGCAAACGCGGCCAGACGTTGTTGTTTCGTGGCCAGACCATCCGTTACTGGACGGCGGGGCAGGGTGAGCCGTTGTTGCTGATCCATGGCTTCCCGACCGCCAGTTGGGACTGGCATTACCTGTGGCAGCCGCTTGCCCAGCGCTATCGCGTGATTGCCTGCGACATGCTCGGTTTCGGCGATTCGGCCAAGCCGGTGAACCATGAATACAGCCTGCTCGAGCAAACCGACCTGCAACAGGCGTTGTTGGCGCACCTGAATGTGAGCGTCGAGCAGCCGATACACGTGCTGGCCCACGATTACGGCGACAGTGTGGCTCAGGAATTATTAGCCCGGCATCAAGAAGCGCGCGTTCATATCGCCAGTTGTGTGTTTCTCAATGGCGGATTATTTCCAGAAACCCATCGTCCGGTCCTGGCGCAAAAACTCTTGCTGAGCCCCTTGGGCTGGATGATAGGTCGCGCTTTTACGCGAGATCGACTGGTGAAAAATTTCGGTCAGATCTTCGGCCCCAAGACCCGTCCCACCGAAAGTGAACTGGATGACTTCTGGAGCCTGATCGATAGCAATCACGGGCCTCGTATCATGCACAAACTGATCGGCTATATCCCCGAGCGGCGCGTCCAGCGTGATCGTTGGGTCAGCGCCATGCAGCGTTGCAAAGTGCCGTTGCGGGTGATCGACGGCGAGGTCGATCCGATTTCTGGCGCACACATGGTCACGCGTTATCGAGAGTTGATCCCCAATCCTGACACTGTTCTGCTACCCGGTATCGGCCACTACCCGCAGACCGAGGCTCCGACGCAGGTGCTCAAGCATTACCTGGCGTTTCGCGACCGACTGGAAGCCCCGCCGCGCAAGGTCGCCTGTTCCTGATTGCTTGGCGACCTGAGCTCTAAAACCGCGCTGGTGAGTGCGCTGCGCGGTCGCAGAGCCCCTGAAACCCGTCACCACGACGACTGCCATGACGATTGCTGTGGGGCGATGCACGTCCCTCTTCATCAATCATCCCTGCGCCTTATTGCGCACCATTCAGCCCCACCCTTGTTGATTGTGACTCGCCGTCCCGTGCCCGACACTCCAAGCTATCGTCCCTTGGCCTGTTGGAGTTTTCCCATGAGTGAGTCTGTGCGCTTCGAAGATAAAGTCGTGATCGTCACGGGTGCCGGCGGCGGCCTCGGACGAGCCCACGCATTGCTGTTCGCCAAACACGGGGCCAAGGTGCTGGTGAACGACCTTGGCGGCTCGACTCAGGGCGAAGGCGCCAACGCGTCGGCAGCAGACCGGGTGGTGGCCGAAATCCGCGAAGCCGGCGGCACCGCCGAGGCCAACCACGACTCCGTCACCGATGGCGACAAACTGGTGCAAAACGCCCTCGACGTGTTTGGCCGTGTTGATGTGGTGGTCAATAACGCCGGCATCCTGCGGGACAAGACCTTCCACAAAATGGACGACGCTGACTGGGATCTGGTTTATCGCGTCCACGTCGAAGGCGCGTACAAAGTCACCCGCGCCGCCTGGCCGCACCTGCGCGCACAAAACTACGGACGCGTTATTTTTACGGCTTCGACCTCAGGCATTTATGGCAACTTCGGCCAGTCCAATTACGGCATGGCCAAACTCGGCCTCTATGGCTTGACGCGCACCCTGGCCATCGAAGGCCGCAAGAACAACATTCTGGTCAACGCCATAGCGCCTACCGGCGGCACCCGCATGACCGAAGGTCTTATCCCGCCGCAAGTCTTCGAACAGCTCAAACCGGAACTGGTCAGCCCGCTGGTGGTGTACCTCGCCAGCGAGAGCTGCCAGGAAACCTGCGGGCTGTTTGAAGTGGGCGGTGGCTGGATGGGCAAGGTGCGCTGGGAGCGTAGCCTGGGCGCCGGGTTTGATCCGCGTGTGGGGTTTTCGCCGGAAGAGGTGGCGGCGCATTGGCAGCAGATTTGTGATTTTGAAGGGGCGGTGCATCCGAAGGACAACATTGAAGCGTTGAAGGAAATGATGAGCAATTTGCAAAAATATTCGCTTTAACGTCACTGACGTCGATTCCAGACAATAAAAAAGGCCGCTGCAAACGCAGCGGCCAAGGTAAGACGTTTGATCAGGAGCAATAAATCAACGTCAGTGAACACGGTGTGATGAGCCGAATTTTCGATTCATCTGAAGTCTTTTGCCAATGGCGTGGGGTGATCACTCGCCATCGCTTTCTCGGTAACGGCTGTTTTGACGTGAAAGCCAGGCAAGAGTAAGGGCTTGAGCCAAAAGGAAAAATAGCGATTCGCGACATGCACTGTTACAGATCAGGCAACAGTCCGTTAATGACACCCGACAGGCAGGTCAAGCGAGCGGTATTAAACAGATTGCCCGCCACCAGAGCTAACCGGTTATCTGCGATCAGGTCCTCCAGCGCAGCGTCATAAAACGCATGCATTGGCCCGTAAAGGCTCGCAGCACTCGAAAAAAAGACGGGCAGCTATTAATAGTCCCTGGTAAATCTAATCAATAAATGTCTATGTGTTAGTTGTCGAGTTACATACGGTAAGCATTAAGGTGCTCCTCGTTCATGAACAGTTTTAGGTATGACCTCGGGCGCGCGCGAGTGCTTAACTAAAAGGACGATATAGGCGTTGGTTTGGTGGGCGAATTTTTAACCGGAGCGCTGAAAAACAAGGAAAAATTACTTAAAATTTTTTATGTGCCCAGTATTAAGGTATTGTTTTCGGTCTAGGGCGAATACGTATTCAGTTGTGTACTGGTTAGTTTGGTAAATGGTTGTAATGGATTCCTGGTTTTAATGTTGGCTTGTTATCGCTAGCGTTGCTGCATCAATAAATGGCACTGGGTCATTTTAATCTGAAAGCAGTAGCGGAGTAATATGCAAGATAGAGTTGAGTTGCCGAGTTGGTTGTCGGGTCAGTCTGCAAAAGATTTACAGCGTTATACCGATCTGGAGCAGGCGAATGAGAGGGCCGAGATTGAACTTGGGCGCGAGTTGGCGATTGTCGCTTCTTTGAGAAGTTACGCTAATTATCAAGTCAAACGATGGGTCGCTAGTACGTTCGGTAAAGTTGTTGATCCAGATCAAATTATGACCACCACACATTATGAGTTCAATGTGGGTGGTCGTACCCTTGTACAGGAAGACAAACGAACATTGACCGAGCTGGCATTGTTTGGTGTGCATGATTCTAACAACAGCTTCACGGTGTTGTACGAAGGGAGTCAGATCCCCAGTGGTGTGAACTTCCGCGGTTTGGACGCCTGGCTAGGAAGTGTAAATTTACGCTCGACATTTTGGGCTGCGCTGTTTGAGCGCTTCAAAGATCCTAAGGTTCGAATGGCCTTAATGGAGTCGCTGGGCACACGTATTGCGCTCACTGTCTTCAGTGCAAAACTGCAGGGGCATATTAACGACAGTGATCTGGCAATGGTCGAACGCTCCAATCTCGGAGATCCAGCCTATGCCCCGCAGGCCTACTATCTTCCGAACTGCGACTCCAGTCTCAAGGACGTGATGGTATTTGCTCGTAAAAACGATCCCCGAAGCGACTTTGTGTTGTACGCCCCCGACTCGCCTGGCGGCCAAGACTGGTATTCGTTTCCAAGTGAGCGAGCGTTGGAGTTCGCATTACTCGGTTGGAGTGAGACTGATGAGGGGTTGGAGTATTTGGTTCAACAAAATATGCCAGGTGATCGGGCCACGGCTAGAAAATACCTCAGGCATTTACAACAACTTCCTAGTGCCATGGAGAAAGGCTATTTCAATGCGTGGGATAACACGTCAGAAGGTGTTTTGGGCCAGTTGATTAGTTATCGTATTGATTGGGATCTGGCACAGCAAAGTACGGTCGATCCGCGAAATTTCAGGCGTGGGCCAGCTATTTATCGTCAATATTTTGCACGGTTTGATACGGAGCTTAAAGCGCTGTATACCGTTGAAACCCGAGACGCTGGTTTTTTGAGTTATGAAAAGTTCACCTATGAGTTGACCAAAAAGACTATCGAAAATATTTTGAACCAGCGTGGCGAAAGGGTTGAAGTCGATCCGGATCTGGTGGTTATCGAATTTGACGCGGAAGATCATGAGTCGATGACATCCGTTATTACCCGAGAGAGGCCCTTCTATGCGAACGAGCCTTCACGGGGTGCCGCCGAGACGTATCCACGGTTCTCTCTGGCCGAAGGACATCCTGCCGTTAAGACGCTTAATATTTTTGAATTGGCCAGTGTGTCCCGAAGCTTGCGTGCCGGTGAAAAATACATCGATATGTTGCGCTCGGTTGTTCTGAATGAACAGGAGCAGGGGTACCACTTCAGGCGCAGTGTTTATCATCAAAGGCAGTTGGTTGAGATGCAGCGGGCTAATCTCAGCGAGTATTTTCACGGCCGAATTTCAGAAGAACAGATGCACTGTTGCAAGGAGCTAATCATATCTTTGAGTACTCGGGATCTTCGCCTGACGCATCCATTGGGGGATGCCCCGGTTGAGGACAACAGTGTTTATCAGTTCCATCTTGGGCATCGACGTCCGGTGCTGGGTGTCTATGTTTTTCGGTGCAAAATTGACGCGGTGGTCGAGGATTGGTTGTATACGCCTCAGTCCCCCGATGGCATATGGTTTCGCCGCCTCAAAGAGTTTGACGCGTCAGTACGGACTCACGGGCTGGGTAGCTACTACCTCGAGCGCGTCGCTTACACCGATCAAAAGGCTGTCATCAAATATTTTTCCGAGTTGGAAGCGTCCAGTGAAAAGCTGCCGTCGCCTAAGTTACAGATTAGTAGTCGCGTCCGGGATTTCCCGGCGGCCTATCGTCAAATGGTCTTGCGCATCATTGATGATGTGGACGCTCAAACCACCAGCCTCGGGGAGATCATTGCGCAATTAGTCTATGACAACGTCATTCTTGCGGCACAAGTCATCAGCATGGTGATCCCGCCTGTCGGGTTGGTAGTGAGCGCTGTAACTATTACTAAAAATATTTTGGATGGCGCTCAGGCTTATCACAATGGAGATGATCGTTTAGCCTTTGGTCACTTCAGGGATGCGCTAATTGCACTTGTGACGCTAGGTTATGGGCAGTACAAAAAACTCGGCATCCAGGCCATCACCAACACTCAAAAAACGCTGATCGGCCTGGCGGGGGATGCGAAAACAGTAGCGAGTCTGTATTCCTCGGCGACCGGGCAAAAGGTTCCTCATCAGTTGCTGCTGGAAATTGTCCAGGACGTTCTGGCACAGGGCGACACGGGGAAGAGCACGACCACGGTGCATTGATCCGGCGGCCGATTAATCGATGAGTCGGCCAGTCACTGCGGCGCACTCATACCCCATTCGCCAACTCACGGCCCGCGTCGCCGCCAGCAATCGCTGAGCCGCCGGGCCGTTTTCGTCGGCGTGAAACAATGAGGTCGGGCCGACAATGGTCATGACCGCTGCCACGTGACCAACAGCGTTAAACACCGGTGCCGACAAGGCGTCCACGCCCGGCATCAATAACCCATGAACATGATGCAGACCGCGCTCGCGGATCTGTTCGCACAACGCGGTGTAGACCTGATCGTCAGATAACGCATGGACGCTGGCGGTTTGCAGCTCTTGCGCGCGCAAGTCCAGCGTTTCGCGTTCGGGCAGAAAGGCGCCAAACACCAGCCCCGTCGACGAACTCAGCAATGGCAACACCGAACCCAGTTGGGTCACGACCGTCACCGCACGTATTGCCGGTTCGATGTGGACCACCGTGGCGCCTCGATTGCCCCATACCGCTAAAAAGCAGGTTTCGTTCAGTTCGTCCCGCAGTTCGGCCAACGGCAGAGCGGCGAGTTTCAGCACGTCCATACTGTTGAGTGCCGCAAGCCCTACACGCAGGGCCTCGCGGCCGAGTCCGTAGTGGTTGGTGGCGCTGTTTTGCTCGGCGAAGCCGCTGGCGATCAAAGCCTGCAAGTAGCGGTGCACCTTGCTCGCGGGCATTTGCACGTGTTCGGCCAAGCGCGACAACGAGGTAGAGGGCGATAACTCGGCCAGTGCCTTGAGGATGTCAGTGCCGACCTCGGCCGAGCGGACTTTCTGCTTACCGTTACTGTTGTTGCTGCTACGCGGCTTTTCCATGAAGGCAGTGTGATCCCGGGACGAATGGGCGTCTTTATAGCTTGACGGTCAATACCAATCAAATTACGTTGTGCGTAATTGGATTACGATAAAAATAACCCAGGCGTGCCGAGACCTCTGCAACAGAGCGACAGGCCATTGCTTACTCCCTGTTCAGGAGGCTCCATGAACCTCGATTCAACGGCGCCAACGCTGGTTTATCTGTCCGGCTTTGGCAACGAATTCAGCAGCGAAGCGTTGCCCGGCGCACTGCCCATCGGCCAGAACTCCCCGCAAAAAGCCCCTTATGGCCTTTACACCGAATTGTTCTCCGGTACCGCATTCACGATGGTCCGCAGCGAAGCGCGCAGGACCTGGATGTACCGGATTCAGCCGTCAGCCAATCACCCGGCATTCGTCAAACTTGATCGACAACTGGCTGGCGGTCCGTTGGGTGAAGTTACCCCCAATCGTCTGCGCTGGAACCCATTGGAGATGCCTGAGGAACCGACCGATTTCATCGATGGGCTGGTGAGCATGGCCGCTAACTCGAGCGCTGAAAAGCCGTCCGGCATCAGCATTTATACCTACCGTGCCAACCGCTCTATGGAGCGGGTGTTCTTCAACGCCGATGGCGAGTGGCTGGTGGTGCCGGAGCTGGGCCGTCTGCGCATCGCCACCGAGCTGGGGGTGCTGGAGCTGGAACCGCTGGAAATCGCTGTGCTGCCACGCGGCCTGAAATTCCGTATCGAGCTGATTGACTCTAACGCTCGTGGCTACCTCGCCGAAAATCATGGTGCGCCGCTGCGCCTGCCAGACCTCGGGCCCATCGGCAGCAACGGCTTGGCCAATCCGCGTGATTTTCTGACGCCGGTGGCTCATTACGAAAACCTTAAACAACCGACCACGCTGGTGCAGAAGTTTCTTGGCCAGTTGTGGGGTTGCGAGCTTGATCATTCACCGCTGAACGTAGTGGCCTGGCACGGTAACAACGTGCCGTATAAATATGACCTGCGCCGTTTCAACACCCTCGGTACGGTCAGTTTCGATCATCCGGATCCGTCGATTTTCACGGTCCTGACGTCGCCGACCAGCGTTCACGGTTTGGCCAATCTGGACTTCGTGATCTTCCCTCCGCGCTGGATGGTGGCCGAGAACACCTTCCGCCCACCCTGGTTTCACCGCAACCTGATGAACGAGTTCATGGGCCTGATCCAGGGTGCCTACGACGCTAAAGCTGAAGGCTTCGTGCCCGGCGGTGCGTCGTTACACAGCTGCATGAGTGCCCACGGTCCTGATGGCGAAACTTGCACCAAGGCTATCAACGCCGAGCTCGCACCGGCAAAGATCGACAACACCATGGCCTTCATGTTTGAGACCAGCCAAGTTTTGCGTCCGAGCCGTTTTGCCCTTGATTGCCCGCAACTGCAAAATAATTACGATGCCTGCTGGGCCTCGCTGCCCACCACTTTCGACGCGACCCGGAGATAACTCATGACTCAGACTTCCGCCCTGCTTAGCTGGGTTGCCTCTGCCAACGGTCACGCCGACTTCCCGCTGCAAAACCTGCCCCTGGGCGTGTTCAGCGTGAAGGGCGCTGCGCCCCGCAGCGGTGTGGCCATTGGCGAACACATTTTCGATCTCGAAGCGGCGCTGGATGCCGGCCTGTTCGACGGTGCCGCGCGAACGACGGTTGAAGCCACCCGTGGTGGGCAACTGAATGCATTCTTCGAACTGGGCCGCGACGCTCGCGTTGCCCTTCGCGAACGCCTGCTTGAACTGCTGAAACAGGGCAGCACCCTGCGCGGCAAAATCGAAGCCCAGGGTGCAACGCTGCTGCCACTGGCGGCGGATTGCACGATGCACCTGCCGGCGAAAATCAACGACTACACCGACTTCTACGTCGGCATTGAACACGCACAAAATGTCGGCAAACTGTTCCGTCCCGACAACCCGCTGTTGCCGAACTACAAGTACGTGCCGATCGGCTACCACGGCCGCGCCTCAACCATTCGCCCGTCCGGCACCGAGGTACGTCGACCGAAAGGCCAGACCCTGCCGGCAGGCCAGACCGAGCCAACGTTTGGTCCGTGCGCGCGCCTGGACTATGAATTGGAGCTGGGTATCTGGATCGGTCAGGGCAACGCCATGGGCGACTCGATCGCTATTGGCGAGGCAGCGGATCATATCGCCGGTTTCTGCCTGCTCAACGACTGGTCGGCACGGGACATTCAGGCCTGGGAATACCAGCCGCTGGGGCCGTTTTTGTCGAAGAGCTTTATCACCAGCATTTCGCCATGGGTGGTCACCGCCGAGGCGCTTGAACCGTTCCGTCGCGCTCAACCGGCGCGCCCGCAAGGTGATCCTCAGCCGCTGTCGTACCTTTTCGACACTCGCGATCAAGCCACGGGCGCTTTTGACATCGAACTGGAAGTGCTGCTGCTGACCGAAACCATGCGTCAGCAAAACCTGCCCGCCGAACGCCTGACACTCAGCAACACCCAGCACATGTACTGGACCGTGGCGCAGCTGGTGGCGCACCACAGCGTCAACGGTTGCCAGTTGCAAGCCGGTGACCTGTTCGGCTCCGGCACCTTGTCCGGTCCTGAAAGTGGCCAGTTTGGCAGCCTTCTGGAAATCACCGAGGGCGGTAAAAAGCCAATTCAATTAGCCTCGGGTGAAGTGCGCAAGTTCCTGGAGGATGGCGACGAAGTTATCCTGCGCGCTCGATGCCGCCGCGACGGTTTCGTCTCCATCGGTTTTGGCGAATGCCGTGGCACCGTGCTGTCGGCGCGTTAAGAGGACTGCGTCATGGAACTCTATACCTACTACCGTTCGACGTCGTCTTACCGGGTGCGCATCGCCTTGGCGCTCAAAGGTCTGGACTACCAGGCCCTGCCGATCAACCTGATTTCGCCGCCGGGTGGCGAGCACCGGCAGCCGCCGTACCTGTCCGTCAACCCGCAAGGTCGAGTGCCGGCGTTGCGCACTGACGAAGGCGAGTTGCTGATTCAGTCACCGGCGATCATCGAATACCTGGAAGAGCGTTATCCACAGGCACCGCTGCTGTCCAAGGCCCTTGCCGCTCGGGCTCACGAGCGCGGTGTCGCGGCGGTGATGGGGTGCGACGTGCATCCACTGCACAACGTGAGTGTGCTCAATAAACTGCGCGAGTGGGGGCATGCCGAACCTCAGGTCGTGGAGTGGATCGGCCACTGGATCAGCCAAGGGCTGGCGACGGTGGAGCAGTGTGTGGGTGATCAAGGGTATTGCTTTGGTCCTCAGCCTGGGCTGGCAGAGGTTTATTTGATCCCGCAGTTGTACGCGGCTGAACGCTTCAATATTCCACTTGAAGCGTATCCACGCATTCGCCGGGTTGCAGCGTTGGCCGCGGCACACCCGGCCTTCATCAAGGCGCATCCGGCAAACCAGCCTGACACCCCGCAGTAACGCTGCATAAAACTATAAAAACAAAACAGGTACCTTGCGATGCACAACCAGATTGCCAGCTTTCGGGCGGCACTCGACGCCCGTCCTGTGTCCCGTTATCAGTGGTTACTCCTTTTGTTGCTGGCGTTGTTGCTGGTGACCGATGGTTATGACGCACAAGTTCTGGGCTATGTGGTGCCCGCCCTGGCCCAGGACTGGGGCCTGGAAAAAGCCGCGTTCGGTCCGGTGTTCAGCGCCAACCTGCTGGGCCTGACGCTGGGCTCGCTGGCGGTGACACCGTTGGCTGATCGCTTCGGTGTGCGACGGATTCTGCTGTGCTGCGTGTTGATCTACGCCTGCCTCACTGTGTTGATGGTCTTCGCTGACTCCCTGAACACGCTGATGGCCGCCCGTTTCATTTGCGGCATCGGCATGGGCGGGGCGATGCCGAGCGCTATGGCGTTGATGTCGGAATATTCACCACCGCGTCTGCGGACCTTGATGGTGACCCTGGCCGCCTGCGGATTTTCCTTGGGCGGGGCGGCGGGCGGATTTGTCGCCGCCGGGTTCATCGACCGTTTTGGCTGGCAGGCGGTGTTCCTCGCGGGCGGTGTCACGCCGTTGCTGTTGTTCCCCTTTCTGGCCTGGTTTCTGCCCGAGTCTTTACCGCGTCTGTTGCGTGATGCGCCGCCTTATGCACGGTTGCGTAAAGTCACGGCGCACATGCTGCCTGATTGGCAACCGCCCGCCGTGTCGATGGCGCAAAACCAGCAGGAGCACGGCAGCAACTTGACGGTAGTGGAGCTGTTCCGTAACGGCTATGCACGGCCGACCTTGCTGATCTGGGCAACTTTTTTCGTCAGCTTGATTCTGCTGTATTTCATGATCAGTTGGCTGCCGTCGCTGTTGCTGGAAAGTGGCTTGAGTCTCAATGAGGCTAATCTGGTGACCTCGATGTTCCTGTTCGCGGGGACTGTCGGCGCCATCTGCATGGCCTGGTTTGCCGACCGCCTCAAAAGCAAGGTGCGACTGCTGTCGTGCGTGTTGGCCGCGGCGGCGGTGTGTACGATTCTGCTGGGCCTAAACCATGACAATCCCCGTTATCTGGTGGCCAGTGTGTTTGCCGCCGGGTTCTGCATCATCGGCGGGCAACTGACCCTCAACGCATTCACCAGTAATTTTTACCCGGCTCAGGTGCGCGCCACGGGGACCGGCTGGGCACTGGGTGTGGGGCGTTTCGGTTCGATCCTCGGCCCCTTGTTTGGCGGCCTGTTACTGGCGATGCACCTACCGGTGCAGCAGATTTTTTTCTTCTGTGCGATTCCAGCGGTCATTGCGGCGTTATTCATCATTCAGGTGCGTTCGCCCGGCGATGCAACTCCGGCTGCTTTTGGGCAGAAGGCTGTTCACGATGCCTGAGAAAAAACGCGTATTTTTCTACGGGGCCGAGGCGCCTGCATCAAGAGCCGACAGGCTCACACGGGCACACGATCAGTGGACAACGGAGTTGGGCGGCAGGTGCCCCAATCGTTCAGTCAGGCGAAGCCGCTGGATCGGGTCGTCGCTGAGCAGCAGCGCATGTTCCAGGTCAAAGCGCTCGGCGTTCGGGCAATCCAGACGCTGATAGAGGCTGGCCCTGGCGAGGTAATCGGCCGCGTTGGCGTTGCCCAGTTCCAACACTCGTTCGGCATCCACCAGGGCGCCAATATAGTCCTCGTGGGACAAGTGCAATTGGCGCAGGTTACGCGACAGGCGTTGCAGCATGTGCGCCGGCTCTGCCGTCAGCAGATGTTCGGTGCCCAGTTTCAGGTTCGGTCCGTACTGGCGTTGCAGCAGCTCGCGGCAATCGTTTGGATAAAGACGGCGTCCACCGCACGGGTCTAGCAGATGATCGGCGCCGGGTACCCGCAGCAGGAAATGCCCCGGAAAATTGACGCCGACCATCGGGATCTCCAGGCGCCGGGCCAGTTCCAGAGCAATCAGTCCCAACGACAGCGGCTGACCCCGCTTGCGCTCCAATACTTTATTGATCAGTGCCACCTGCGGGCGCAACGGCGTGAAGTCGTCCTGGGCGAATCCGAGGTCATTCATGCGGCGCAACAAGGGCTGGGCCAACTCGCTGACGGGCAGCATCGGCAGGCCACAACTGACCCGTTGTTGCAGGTCCTTGAAGTTAGCCAGCAGCGCCTCGGGATCGACCTGAAGGTCGTGCTCGACCGCAATCCACAGCGCCGCCTCAAACAGAGCGGGTGGTGAACGTTGCAGACAATCGAAAAAACGTTGGCGCGGGGTCATCAAAATCTCCGGGCAATGCCTCGTTTTAGCCCGGTCACCGGCATTCGTCCAGTGCTGTACACATCCCGTCGCAGGTTATGTCCGAATGCCTGTTTCGCGGTCGCGCTTATTCCGGTGCGCTCCAGCAAATTTTGGGTGCGCGCCTATACTGGCGACTACAAGAAGTGATTCGGGAGGTCGACGATGTTCGCTCTCATGCAAAGCACTCGCCTTGAGTCGCTCCACCTGAGCGTCGACCCGGCCACCGGGTTGAGGGCGGTCATTGCCATTCATAACAGCCGCTTGGGGCCTGCCCTGGGAGGATGCCGCTACCTTGCCTACCCTTCAGACGAATCTGCCGTCGAGGATGCTGTGCGCCTGGCTCAGGGCATGAGTTACAAGGCGGCGCTGGCGGGTCTGGCCCAGGGCGGCGGCGTTGCAGTGATTGTGCGTCCCGTGCATGTGGAAAACCGTGCCGCGCTGTTCGAAGCGTTCGGACGCTGCATCAATCAACTCGACGGTCGCTATATCACCGCTATCGACAGTGGGACTTCGGTGGCGGACATGGATTGCATTGCCCAACAGACTCAACACGTCACCAGCACCACCTCGGCGGGCGACCCGGCACCGCATGCCGCCATGGGCGTGTTCGCCGGTATTCGCAGTACCGCGATGGCCCGCCTTGGCAGTGATAACCTCGAAGGCCTGCGCGTGGCCATTCAGGGACTGGGCAATGTTGGTTATGCGTTAGCCGAGCAATTGCATGCCGCCGGGGCCGAATTGCTGGTCAGCGACATCGATCATGGCAAGGTGCAACTGGCCATGGAGCAACTGGGCGCCCACCCGATCGCCAATGACGCATTGCTCAGTACCCCGTGTGACATTCTTGCGCCGTGCGGCCTGGGGGGTGTGCTCAATAGCCATACGGTGACGCAATTGCGTTGCTCGGCGGTGGCCGGGTCGGCGAACAACCAACTGACTCACCTGGACGTCGCTGATCAACTCGAACGGCGGGGCATTCTGTATGCGCCAGACTACGTGATCAATGCCGGCGCGTTGATCTATGTTTCGCTCAAACATCGTGGGGAAGCGTTATCGACCATTACGGCGCATCTTTCAAAAATCAGCTCACGGCTGACCGAGGTCTTCGCTCACGCTCAGGCTGAAAAACGCTCACCGGCGCGAGTGGCAGATGAGTTGGCCGAGAGGGTGTTGTATCGGTGAGTTGATGCCTGCAGGCATTAAAAAGGCCCTGAGCCATTTGACTCAGAGCCTATTCAATTCGGGCGTTGCTTATTTGGCGGGCTTTGCTGCTTTCGCAGGTTTGGCCTGAGCGTCGGCGTCTGCTGCCTCGGCAGGTTCGGCGACAAAAGGTTCAGCGACTTCGGCGGGGGCGGTGAGCAATTCGGACAATGCGTCCGGCTGGCTCTTGAACGCCTTGGCGAACACATCGCGGTTTTTCGCCATGTAGATCCCTGCTTCTTCCACTTGCTGTTCGGTCAGTGACGGAACAGCTTTTTGCAACACTTCAGCCAGCAATTCAGCCAGTTCGAGCATTTTGTCATGACGGTCAGCTTCGGCTTTATCCATGAACAAGCGCTCCAGATCTCGGCTGCTGCGGTATACCACTTCGACGGCCATTCACCACCTCACATGCCTTCACATTAAGTTGTCTTTGCGACTACTGTATTTATATACAGCTAAAAGGATAAGCGAATCCTTGCCTTTTGGGTAGTGGCTTTTCAATGTAGACCGAATTTGGCGTTTGTCAGGTGGACGGGGTCGCTCAAATCGCGAACAGGCTGGCTCCTACAAAGGGTGCGACCAAACGCCACGGCGCGGGTTTTCGGGCATCTGGCCATCATGTGCAGGCCGCCTCTGGCCTTTTTTCTGCATGCCGAACGATCGTCACGTCCAACCGGCATCATCTGCTCGCATCGAGCTAAGGAAGAATCATCGTGAAAATCAATTGGGCCGAAAACCTGCGGCAGAACGTTCATCAACTGGCCGAGTCCCTGGGCAACCTGTTCGTCGAGACATTCCACTACATGGCACTGTTTGCCATCGGCGCCGTCACCGCTTGGGCCGCGGTCATGGAGTTTTTGCAGATGATCGAGGCGGGGCACATCAAGATCGATGACATCCTGCTGCTGTTCATCTATCTGGAACTGGGGGCGATGGTCGGGATTTACTTCAAGACCAACCACATGCCGGTGCGCTTCCTGATTTACGTCGCGATCACTGCGTTAACGCGGCTGCTGATCTCCAACGTGTCGCACCACAACCCGCCCGATATCGGCATCATCTACCTGTGTGGCGGTATTTTGCTGCTGGCGTTTTCGATCTTGGTCGTGCGCTATGCGTCGTCGCAATTTCCCTCAGTAAAAATTGCACACCCGCAACGCAAAATTGGTGCGGGTTCCGGTGAGCATCCCGAGGTTGAGAAGGGCGAGCTTTAAAACCCCATGTAGGGTCGTGAGTGGCCTTTGATTTGAGGCGGTGGCAGTCTGGAATTGTCGCCGTCGGTCATGGCTTCGAGGATCGCCATGGCGCTGTGACCCTGTTCGATGGCGATGCCGAATTGAATACTTTGAACCAGGCGCTTGAGGCGCTTGGGGTCATTACGTTGTTCGGCGCTGATCATGCGTTTCGCGACTACGCGGCCACTGGTGGAAAGGGTCAGCATGATGCTGCCGTCCAGACCCTGAATGCTCAGGTTGATCTGATAGTCCGGTGCAAATGCATCGGTAATAAGCTGAAAAGGGTTGTCCATAATGCGTCACCGCTTGGTTAAACCTGCAATTGTTGACCAGCCATGATCGGGTTGGTTCTCAATCCCAGACCATCGGCGTTCCATGTTCATGCGCTTTCATCCGTGTCACAGGGGACATAGCAAGGGGCATGCCGGGAAAAGTGTCGAACAATAAACGCGGCAAAAAAGAGGCGGACCCTGCGGTCCGCGTTCTTTTTGCCTGCCCGTTTCGGGGCATGAATGAGGTAACGATCGCCGACGGTGCAAGCAAAACGATCAGGCCCCTTCGCTGTGTAACTTTCTAAATTGCGAAAAGTTCTGGCGGTTGAGAAGCGGTGGATAGGTTGGTTTTAGCCTCTCCCTAGACCGGCTGGCGTTTAACGGCACAGGCACCTGTTGGGGGTACATCGGGTGGCGACCTGTCCAATAAACGGGGCTCAAAAGGAGTTTGAGCCTGGTCAAGAATGAGTGGGATAAAAGAAAAGCCGCAAGGATTGAGGCTGGAACGCTGACCGACTATTTGATCGGTCACCAGAGCGACAAGTGGATGCGAGCTCTGGCAGGACATCCCTTTAAGTGCGATGCCCCCTGAAACCGTTGGGCTCAGCGCTTGCCGGTGCAGCAGCAGACAGGCGTAATTGTGACAAACAGTCGAGGCGACCCAACTCCCGACCTTAACAGCGCTTTTGGCCGTTGTCCGGCTTTTTCTGCGAATCAACATTTATCTTTTTTTAGGGGTTGAAATGTTTGGCGAGCAGACCGATTGTGTAAGTAAGAGGTCACGGTGATGACGCCCAAGGGCTAGCCGACCGGCCTCTCGCGAGCTAGCTGAAATAAGGGATGAACTATGCAAATCCAAGTCAATAGCGATAACCATATTCAAAGCAGCATCCGACTGGAGGAGTGGGTACGTACTACCATTGAGAGCACGCTCGAACGTTACGAAGAGGATCTGACCCGCGTTGAGGTTCACCTGCGGGACGAGAACGGCGATAAGCCCGGACCGCACGATATGCGCTGCCAGCTGGAAGCGCGGCCTAAAGGTCACCAACCGATTTCCGTGACCCATAAAGCCGACACCCTGGAACAGGCCATCGACGGGGCAGCCACCAAGCTTGAACATGCACTGGATCACCTGTTTGGCAAACTGCGTGGCAAGCCTCGTGCTGCTGCGGTGGTGCCGATCGAAGCGGGGGCCCATGCTGACGTGTTGTTGGAAGAGGAGTTTCTCGAAAACGAACAGGCTGCACAAAACGGCTGATAGCTAATCCGGTTTTTACCTTCCACCATTGAACACGGGTCTGCAATTGCAGGCCCGTTTTGGTTTCAGCGTTTAGCGTTTTTCTCAGTGCAAGGACGTCCTGCCTTCACGTCCGGGTGAGTGATCAAAACGCTACCGAGGTCTGCACATAAACTGTTCGTGGTTCACCCACATACTTGCCCTTGTTGTTGTCATCGAACGATCGTGTGAAGTACTGGTGGTTAAGGATATTTTTTACCCCGACGGCCACCGTCAAATCCGATAGTTTTGGCCCGAAGTCATACGCCGCGCGGCTACTGAACAACATGTAGCCAGGGATCTTGCCCGTGCTGCCATCAGCACTTTGGGCCGTGGTGTTAGCGTTGTCGGCGAATTGGTCACTCTGGTAGCTGCTGTCCAGGTTCAATTTCCACGCGCCCTCGGTGTAACCAACGCCCAGCGTGCCTTTGTGTTTCGACGAGAACGGCACACGATTGCCCTTGTTCGGTCCGTCTTCGCGGATGGACGCGTCTACATAGGCGTAGGTGGCGTACACATCGAAACCGGCCAGGGCCGGGTTCAAGTCATCGAGGGCATAGTTAACACTGGTCTCGATACCTTGATGACGTGTCTCGCCTCGGGCGATGACCGAGTCGGTGGTCTGATTGCTTTCATATTGGTTATCGAAATTAATCAGGAACGCACCGATCTCCGCGCGCAACGCGCCGTTGTCGTATCGGGTGCCCAGCTCCCAGGTGCGAGCCTTCTCTGGTTTGACTTCACCGCTGGTCACCCGGTTAGGCATCTGGCTGTATTGCACACTGCCGAACGAGCCCTCGGTGTTGGCATAGAGGTTCCAACTGTCGGTCAGGTGATAAAGCACGTTCAGCGCCGGCAGCGCGGTGTTGTAGTCGCCCTTGTACTTGACGTTGGTCAGGTTGTTGGTCTGCTGCGACGAGATCATTTCGTAGCGTATGCCGGGGGTCAGGGTCCATTTGCCGATATCGATCCGGTCGTCGACGAAGAAGGCATTGGCCTCGGTGCCGCCCCGGGTGTCCCGGTCGTTGCGGCTGTCGGTGGTCGGGTATTGGTTGCTGGCAATGGGCGTGCGGTAGCGCAATTCGTGGCCGGCCTCGTTGATGTAGCGATAGCCGACGCCCACTTCATGGCTGGACGGGCCGATATCGAAGCCTTGGGCCAAACGGGTTTCCAGACCGCGCACCCAATACTCGCGAGGTGACAGCGAGAGGAAGGTGCCCTGGTCCAGATAACCGCTGCGCAGGGTTTTGGTGAAGAAGGTGTTGGCGGTGAACTCGCGGCGATCTTCCTGATAGCGATAGCCGAAGTTGAACATCGTCCGGCGCCCCCAGAACTGGTCTTTGGGGCGGGTCGATTGGTATGGATCGGCGTTGTAATCGGCAACGTTCAGGCCGCCGGGCATGTCCGCCTTGCCTTCGTAGTACTGGGCCATGGTGTTGAAGCTGTTGGCGTCGTCGAGCTGATAGTTGCCTTTGAGGATCAGGTCGTCGATTTGTGTGTCGCTGTGTTCGCGCCAGTCGCCACCGCGCGTGCCCGAATACAGCAGCGCGCCGCCCATACCGTTGTCGGCGGTGCCGCCGGCCAGCAAGCTGCCGGTGGTCTTGAAACCGTCCTGGCTGGAGGACGGGCTGGTCTCGGTCTGGAAACCACCTTTGACGGTCGGCTCATCGGGGATGGCTCGGGTCACGAAATTGACCACGCCGCCGACGTTCTGCGGTCCGTAACGGACTGCACCGCCGCCACGCACCACGTCAACGGCGTCCAGGTTGCCCATGCTGATGGGCGCGAACGACAGTTGTGGCTGGCCGTAAGGCGCGAAGGGCACCGGAATGCCGTCCATCAGCACGGTCGAGCGTGAAGCCAGGCGCGGGTTGAGCCCGCGAATGCCGAAGTTTAATGCCATGTCATGGCTGCCGGTGCCGTTGTTGTCCGGCGCATTGACCCCTGGGATGCGGTTGAGCACATCCTTGGCCTGGGTCGCACCCTGACGTTCGAAGTCTTCGCGTCGGATGACATCGCGAGCCCCTGGGTGCTCGAAGACATTGGTTTGCGCGGCATCGCCGAGCCAGTCACCGACGACGGTTGAGGTGCTCAGTTCCAGCGCGGCGCTGCCCGCGGGTTGCAGGCTGTAGGCATTGTTACCCTCGGTCCGAGCTTGCAGGCCGGTGCCTTCGAGCAAGGCGTTCAACCCTTGCTCAGTGCTGTAGTCGCCTTCCAGGCCACGGCTCTGCAACCCGCTGGTGAGGTGTGAACCAAAGGAAATCAGTACGCCGGCTTCACGGCCAAACTGGTTGAGGGCATTTTCCAGTGAGGACGGCGCGATATGGTAAGGCCGGGTGTCGGCAGCGTATGCCAGCGGCAGGGCGCCGAAGCTCAGGCTGGCGCCCAGCAAGAGTTGGCGCAGCGTTCTTGCCAGCGGGGTAAGGTGAATGAGGTGCATGGGTGACGATCCTGAGGAGGTGGAATCAAGGGGGCTTTCCTTCTCTGTCACGCCAGATCTGAAAAACGGCTCACGTATTGCCAATAAATAAATGAAGGTGGTGTCAGGCCCTTGCCTCAACGGTCACCCAATACCGGGTAAAACGCTTTACCTTCACCGGCAAACTGATCTCCAGTAGTTCGAGAATCCGTTCGCTGTCATCCAGCGGGTAGGTCCCGGAAATCAGCAGATTGGCAATCTGCGCGTCGCAATCGAGGTGCCCACGGCGATAGCGGCCCAGTTCGCCGAGGAAATCCCCAAGGCGCATGTGCGCGGCCACCAGCATGCCGTCGATCCAAGCGCCGCTGTTGGCGTCCAGGGGGTGCGGAGGGCTGGTGCCATGGGCGCCAAAACTCAGTTGTTGGGCGGTTTTCAGCAGCAACGGAGAACCGCCGTCGGGCGTCAATTCGACACGTCCTTCAAACACGGCGACCTGAGTGCGATCAGCGAATTGCCTGACGTTCATTCGCCCGCCTTGGGTTTTCAAAACGCCCTGCGCCGTTCGTACCTCAAATGCCTGAGCTGCGTTCAACCATATTTCGCCTTCAAGCAAACGGATCAGCCGCTGCGGACCGTCGAGGCGCACGTCGACCGAACTGGCGGTGTTGAGTTGTAGCTGACTGCCATCGCCCAGCGACACTTTGCGCCGTTGGCCGACCGGGCTGCGATAGTCCGCCAGCAACGGCGTCAGCAGCGCTTGCTCATGGCGCAGGCCCCACGTGACCGCTGACCCCGCCCCCAGAATCAGCAACAGCTTCAGCGCCTGGCGACGACTGCTGGACGTTGGCGCGTTGAGGGCAGCATGGGCCAATGGCGAAGACACGCCGCGCAAGCGTTGGTTGACCCGTTGAATATGGTCCCAGGCCCGACGATGTTCGCTGTGAGCCTCCAGCCATTGTTGCCATGCCTGTTGCTGGCGCGGATTGAACGGCCCTTGCTGCATTTCCATCAGCCAGTACACCGCCTGTTCGGCAACCCCCGAGGGAAAATCAGGCGAAGGGTTCATCGCGCAAAATAGCAGCGCATCGCTGCTTTATTGAGGTGGCGCTTGACCGTGGCGATGGAAATTCCCAGCTCGGCCGCGATCTTTGGATACGTTAGGCCATCGATCTGCGCCAGCAAAAACGCGCGCTTGACCCCGCGTGGCAAGCCGTTCAGCAACTGGTCCAGTTCCGTCAGGGTTTGAAGGATGATTGCCCGTTCTTCTTCCGAAGGCGCGACAGCTTCCGGCATCTGTGCCAGTGCATCCAGATAGGCACGCTCCAGATCCTGGCGACGGTAATGATTGAAAAGCACCCGTTTGGCAAGGGTTGTGAGGAAGGCACGTGGCTCGATGATCGGCGCGGTTTCACGGGCGGTCAGTACCCGCATAAAAGTGTCTTGCGCCAGGTCCGCCGCACTGTCCGGGCAGCCGAGCCTGCGCCGCAGCCAACCGGTGAGCCAGTTGTGATGGGCGTGATAAAGGTTTTCGACGGTATTGGCTGACTGCAACGGGGCCCCGCGACCGCATTTAAATGCGGTAGAGAACAAGAATTGTTCGCATTGTAGGGGCGAGAACCCACATCCGGCAATCGCTCGTAGCGCCGTTCTGATCGGAGTCTTTTGCGTATGAGAATTTTTATCATTAGTATTGCTGCGCTGCGGGTCCCTGTTCGTTCGCCGGGCCTCACCCGGTTTCAAGGTCTAAACATGAAAGGCAACATCATCCTGCTTCCCGTTTGCAATCGGCTGGCGACGGCGTCCGGGCCGACGCGATGATCAGCAGCCCCCCTGAATCCCATGACGATGAACATCGCGGCGCCCGTGCGCATTTTCTTCAGGTTTTCCTTTCCCAGCGCCCGCAGATGGAAGCGCTGGTGAGCCGTCGTGTCGGCTGTCGGGCAACGGCGGCTGATCTGGTGCAGGACTTGTTCTTGCGTTTCTGGCGTCGGCCGTTGGTTCAGGTCGAGGAACTCAGCACGTACTTGTTGCGTTGCGCCGGCAACATCGCTATCGATCACCTGCGCAGCGAGGGCGTGCGGGTGCGCGTCAACGAAGGCTGGATGCCAGACGCACCGGACAGTCTGGGCAGTGAACCGCAAGCGGCTTTGGAGGCAGGCAACGATTTGCGCTATGTCGAAGCGGCGCTGCGGGCGTTGCCTGAGCGTACTCGACAGATCTTTTTGCTTAACCGCTTCCACGGGCGCAAGTATGCCGAGATCGCCAAGGCCATGGGCCTGTCTCAAAGCGCCGTGGAAAAACATATGATGCGCGCCCTCGATGCCTGCAAGGCCAGCCTGCGGGAACCCGAACTGCGCATGCCAAGGAAAGCACCGTGAATCAGCTTGACCGCGTCACCCCGACGCCCGCTCAGGAACAGGCTGCTTTTGCCTGGCTGAGTTTGTTGCACGATCAGCCCAGCAGCGGCGATCAACTGACGTTCAGTCAGTGGCTTCAGGCCGATCCCGCCCACGCCCAGGCATATACCCATGCGCAGGTGGTGTGGGAGTTGAGCGAAGGACCGGCGCGCACATTAGCCGCTGAGGATGTCTTTGCCCTGCAACGTTATCTCAACCGCATGGAGCGCTCGCGGCGCACCCGTGTGTTGCGTGGTGCCGGTGCGCTGGCCATGGCGGCGTGCCTGTTGTTGATGATCGGCCTTGGCGCTGGCTGGCAGCCGTCGCGTTGGGTCAACGATCTGGGGGCGGACTATGTCTCGGCGCCGGGAGAAATTCGCACGGTCACGCTGGCTGATGAATCGCACGTCACCCTCGACGCTGACAGCGCCATCGCCGTCGATTTCAGTCACGGCGAGCGGCGTGTCCAACTGCGTCGCGGCGCCGGATTTTTCAGCGTGACCCACACCGGCGAACCTTTTGTAATCGAGGCCGAGAAAGGGCAGGTGACCGTGCTGGGCACCCAGTTCGAAGTGCGCCTGCAACCTCAAGGGGCTCAAGTGACGGTGTTGTCCGGGCGTGTCGGGGTAACGGCGGACAGCAATGCTGTGCAGCAGATCCTGACGGCTGGCCAGCAGGTGTTTTATGGCAATGGCACGGCGCAAAAACTCCATTCGGTCGACAGCGAAGCGCAACTGGCCTGGCGTCAGGGCTGGCTCAACTATTACAAGGCGACGTTGGCTGATGTGGTTGAGGATTTGCGGCGCTATTACCCAGGGCGGATTGTGCTGCTCAATGACGAATTGGCGAGGCAACGAGTCAGCGGAAGCTTTCCGAGCAAGGACCCGAAAGCCGTGTTGAGTTCGTTGCAAGGGGTGTTGGGGTTTGAACAGCATCGGGTGCTGGGGCAACTGATTATTTTACGTTGAGGTGAAAGGCGCCCTTGCGAGCAGGCTCAGCCACGCCTTTGAAAGGCGCTCTGACGCGGTGCGAGCGTGCAGGCGAAGGCGTCAGATTCACCCCCCTCATCATCCCCGGTAAAAATATTTTCAAAATAATAGTGAGGTAAACCGGAGCGCCATTCGTGTAGTGACTGAAACTGCGAGTCATTCGCATCCGCAGCGGTTCTACACAGGTCATGAGCAATGAAGTCCAGGGCAAAATCGGGTTCGGTCAAACAGTGGGTCGGTGCCTCGGCGCTGAGTTTTTCGGCGTTGGCGTTGCTACCGTTGAGCGTCGTGCTGGCGGCTGAAACCAGCAGCTCGCAACCGCTGACGCAGTTCAACTTTGCAATGGCTGCCAAACCGCTGCCCCAGGCCTTGAGCGATTTCAGTCGCGTCACCGGCATCAGTGTGATTTACACCGATGAAGCGCCCTACGGCCTCAACGCTCCCGCCGTCAACGGACAAATGAGCGCCGAACAGGCGATCCAGCGTTTGCTGGGTGGCTCAGGCTTTACCTTCCGCCGCACCGATGCACACACCCTGGCGCTGGAACCGCTGCCTACCGAAGGCACGCTGAACCTGGGCGCGACGACCATCACCTCGGTGACGGATCAAACGATGAGCTATCAGCCGCCGCCGACCAGTTCGGTGATGCGCTCCTCGGCCTTGCTTCAAGAGATCCCGCAAACCATCAACGTGATTCCGGCCCAGGCCATTCGCGATCAGGCACCGCGCAATCTGGATGACGCGCTGGCCAATGTCAGCGGTATCACTCAGGGCAACACCTTGGCCAGCACTCAGGACTCGGTGATGACTCGCGGTTTTGGTGACAACCGCAACGGCTCGATCATGCGTGACGGCATGCCGATCGTGCAGGGCCGTGGTATGAACGCAACCGTAGATCGGGTCGAAGTGCTCAAAGGGCCGGCCTCGCTGCTGTACGGCATTCAGGACCCTGGCGGCGTGGTCAACATGGTCAGCAAGAAGCCCGAACTTGAGCAGTACAACGCCCTGACCCTGCGCGGCTCGACCTACGGCGACGGCAAAAACGGCAGCGGTGGGACCCTCGACAGCACTGGCGCGCTGGGCGATTCCGGACTGGCGTACCGCATGGTGCTGGACCATGAAGACGAAGACTACTGGCGTAATTTCGGCACCCACCGCGAAACGCTGGTGGCACCGTCCCTGGCCTGGTTCGGTGAAAGCACCAAGCTCTTGTTCTCCTATGAACACCGTGAATTCCTGACCCCGTTTGACCGAGGCACGGTGATCGACCCGCGTACCAACCATCCATTGGACATCTCGCGCAACGAACGCCTTGACGAACCGTTCAACAATATGGAAGGGCGCTCGGACCTGTATCACTTCGAGGCCGACCACGAACTTAACGACAACTGGAAAGCCCATTTTGGTTATAGCTGGAACCGCGAAACCTACGACGCCAGTCAAGTGCGGATCACGGCCATCGACACCAAAAAAGGCACGCTGACCCGCAGCATGGATGGCACGCAGAACGCTATCAGCACTGATCGCTTCACCACCGCCAGCCTCGAAGGCAAAGTGGACGTTCTGGGCATGCAGCATGACCTGGTGTTTGGCGTCGATGACGAGTACCGCAAAATCTACCGCGCCGACCTGATCCGTCAGAAAAGCCTGAGCACCTTCAGCTACCTCAACCCGGTGTATGGTCGCGAAGTCGCCGGCACCACGGTCAGTGCCGCAGACAGTGCCCAGACCGATTTGCTGCGCAGTGACTCGGTGTTTTTGCAGGACTCGATCCATCTCACCGACCAGTGGATTCTGGTGGCCGGCGGACGCTTTCAGGAGTACGACCAGTACGCTGGTAAAGGCGTGCCATTCCAGGCCAACACCGACAGCAATGGCCAGAAATGGGTGCCGCGCGCCGGCCTGGTGTACCGCTACACCGATGCGCTGTCGTTCTACGGCAGCTACACCGAATCGTTCAAACCCAACTCGACCATCGCGCCGCTGAGTGGCAGCAGCGTTGTGCTCGACGGGAGCATTGCGCCGGAAGAAGCCAAGTCCTGGGAAATCGGGGCCAAGCTCGACATGCCCGGTCGCATCACTGGCAACGTTGCTCTGTTCGACATCAAGAAACGCAACGTGCTGGTCTCCAACTCTGAAGGCCCGACGACGATCTACAGCGCTGCCGGTGAAGTCCGTTCCCGTGGGCTGGAAGTGGATTTGACCGGTCAGCTAAGTGATCGCTGGAGCATGATCGGCAGCTACGCCTACACCGATGCCGAGGTCACTGAAGATCCGGTTTACCAAGGTAAGCAACTGCAAAACGTGGCCAAGAATAGCGGCTCGCTGTCAGCGGTCTACGACTTCGGCAGCCTCCTCGGTGGCGATCAACTGCGCGTTGGCGCCGGTGCGCGGTATGTCGGTGAGCGGGCGGGTAACGCGGTGAATGACTTCGACTTGCCGAGCTACACCGTGGCCGATGCATTTGCCACCTACGACACCAAGGTCGAAGGGCAGAAGGTCAAGTTCCAGCTCAACGTGAAGAACCTGTTTGACCGCACCTACTACACCTCGGCCGCGAGCCGGTTCTTTGTGTCCATGGGCGATTCGCGGCAGATTTCGCTGTCTAGCACGCTGGAGTTCTGATGAAAATTTTTAGCCTGCTACTGCTGACCCTCAGCGCTACCGTCAACGCCGCCGTGCCGGATGCTCCGGACGCGCGGCTGTATCACCGCGAGCATCAGGTCACGCTGCCCGGCACGGGTGACAGTTGGGGCTTCGTGGCGCTGGACCCAACGCGACCGTATCTGATGCTGGCCCGTCGCGAAAATGGCCTGAGCGTGTTCGATGTCGAGCAGCAACGGCTGGTCAAAACGGTGGATGATTCCCAGGGCGCCAACGGTGTGGTCTTCGTAACGACACTGAACCGCGCTTTCGTGCTCAACACCGATGGCAGCCTCGGCGTGCTTGAGTTATCCACACTCAAACTGCTCAAACGCATCCCGGTGGCCCAGAGCAATTTGAACAGCGCTGTGTATGAACCGAGTACCGGGCAAGTGATCATCGTCAGTGGTCGGCGTGCCAATCGTTCGACGTTATTTGTGTTCGACCCTGTCGCGGAGCGCATCAGCGCCGCGCATGAACTGGACGTGAAGAAAATCGATCCGCTGTTGCTCAAGGGCGATGGCAGTTTCTTTCTGCCGATGCGCGATGAAGGCAAGGTTGCGCGGTTCTCGTCGAGCACTTTCCAGATTCTCGACACTTGGCAGTTCGACGGTTGTCCGAAGCCCAGCGCCCTGGCCCAGGACGCCGAGCGCGGCCGTTTGTTCGTGGCCTGTCGCGGCGACAAGCCTCGGCTGGTAGTGGCCGATCGGGAAACCGGCGAGGTCAAGGCCAGCCTGCCGATCAACCGTGACGTCAACGCGCTGGCCTATGACGCGGATAACCAACGCTTGCTGATGCCGAGCGGTGTCGATGCCAACGTGCTGGTGGTCCAACAACAGGATGCCGATCATTACCAGGCAGTCGCGAGCATCAGTACGCTGCCGATGGCCTACAACATGGCCTTCGATCCTGTGAGCAAAAAGGTTTTCCTGCCAGCGATGGACTTTACCCAACCCATCACGGCCAAGGGAGAGCCCAAGCATGATCCGCTGTTTCATGCTGAGACTTTCAGCGTCACCACGTTGGCACCCTGAATCAACAGTCAAACATCGCAGCCGGCAGTCGGCTGCGATGTTTTGATGTTGCGCTAGCGTAAAAACGCCTGCCGATAGTCCCCAGGCGTCCCACCCACGGTTTGGCGAAACCGATTGGCGAAATGACTCGCACTGGCGAACCCGCAGGCCAGGGCAATTTCCCCCAGCGGTTGCGATGTCGACGAGCGCAGCAGTTCTCGCGCCCGACTCAGTCGCCGTGCCAGCACGTACTGGTGCGGTGGCAAGCCGAAGCTCGCTTTGAACATCCGCGCAAAGTGGTACTCCGACAACGCGCACAACCCCGCCAACTGCCCCAGGCTGATGGCCTCTGCCAATTGATTGTCGATGAACGCCATCAACTGCCGCCGCTGATGGCTGGCCAAACCGCCCTTGAGGCGCAGGCCCTGACGCTGACCGACCTGGCTAAGCAGAGTGTGGCTGAGCATTTCATGGACCAGACTGCTGGTGAGCAGGCGCTCGCCGGGCTCGTCCCAGTTCAGCGTGATCAGTTGCCGAAAACGTTGGGCCTGCTGCGGGTCGTCGAGGAACGTACCTTCACGCAATTGCAATTCTCGAGGTTCGCGGTCTAGCAAGGTCACGCAGCCAAGGGCAAATTGTTCGGGGCTGAAATACACGTGTGCCAGGCGAATGTCGCCGTTGATCACCCAGCCCGACTGATGCTCCGCCGGCAGAATGCACAGCTTGTCCGGGCCGCCCTTGTTACCGGGTTGGTCGCGGCGAAAGGTGCCGGTGCCGCCGGCGATGTAGCACGACAGGGTGTGGTGAGTAGGGGCTTCGTATTCCTGGGCATCGTGATGGTTACTCCACAAGGCTGCGGCCATGCCGTCACCGAGCTCGGCGCTGTGCTCAAGGCGAGCATTGGGCGAGCGGTTGAGGGCTTGAAAGACTTGCAGGGATTGCAGTGCGGGCATAATCGCTTCTCTCCGACGTCTCGCATCCTACTCCCTAGGCATTGCTGTGCCAGCCCGTAGGCCGACAAAAGCGCAAGTTTATGCAAGTGCGACGGCCCGTGGCGCAGGACACTGGTCGCCTATTCAGGAGCCGTCGCCATGAACCTTTCGTTGTATCTGCTAACCGTGCTGATTTGGGGCACCACCTGGATTGCCTTGAAATGGCAATTGGGCGTCGTGGCCATTCCCGTGTCCATCGTCTACCGCTTCGGCCTCGCCGCGCTGGTGCTGTTCGTGATGTTGCTGCTTAGCCGTCGCCTGCAAGTGATGAACCGTCGCGGGCACCTGATCTGTCTGGCGCAAGGGTTGTGCCTATTCTGCGTCAACTTCATGTGCTTTCTCACGGCCAGCCAGTGGGTTACCAGCGGCCTGGTGGCGGTAGTATTTTCCACTGCCACGCTGTGGAATGCCCTGAATGCTCGGCTGTTCTTCGGCCAGAAAATCGCCCGCAATGTTTTGATGGGCGGGGCACTGGGTTTGCTTGGGCTGGGGCTGTTGTTCTGGCCGGAACTGGACGGCCACACCGCCAGCCCTGAAACCTTGATGGGTTTGGGCCTGGCCTTGTGCGGCACCTTGTGTTTCTCGGCGGGCAACATGCTGTCGAGCCTGCAACAGAAGGCTGGGCTCAAACCCCTGACCACCAACGCCTGGGGCATGGCCTACGGCGCGGCGATGCTCTCGGTGTGGTGCCTGGTCAAAGGCATCCCGTTCGACATCGAATGGAATGCGCGTTACATCGGATCGCTGCTGTACCTGGTCATTCCCGGTTCCGTGATTGGCTTCACCGCCTATCTGACGCTGGTTGGGCGCATGGGCCCGGAGCGTGCGGCGTATTGCACCGTATTGTTCCCGGTGGTGGCGCTGAACGTATCGGCGTTTGCCGAAGGCTACCAATGGACCACGCCGGCGCTGGTGGGGTTGATGCTGGTAATGCTGGGCAACGTGTTGGTGTTCCGTAAGCCCAAGGTGCCGTTGGTGCAGGGAAACGGCAAACTGGCCTGAAGTGTGTTGAGGATCGAATGCACTAGTGCTCAATTTTTAGGGTCAGGTAAATCAATAAGGGAACAATGAAGTCGATAATATGCCGCGCCCAGTCTTTGGCGTTCCAGACTTGTGATTCGTCCATGTTGAACCATTCAACGCCGATCACTTGCATGCACACGTAATAGACAAAAATCGCAATTAACAAACCGATAATGGATAATTTTTTAGCTTCGTGAAACACATCAATGGATGCGTTTCGGTGTTTGAAGAGCTGGTAAGTTCCTATCAAGCAGCAAGTGGTATAGATAACTTCCAGCGTAATGATGATCCAGTAGACTCGGTGATGCAGCATCGGCGAAACAATCGCCCGGTAACTGATGTTGAGGTTCTCTCGGGTGGTGTCCATGCTCAGTATATGGCTGACATACTCGTAGTTTGAACTGTAGTCGATGATGTTGCTGTACATCACCAACAGTCCAAAGAAGCTCAAGAATGCCATGAGGGTGATTTTGCTGTATCTGATGAGTTGGTCAGTTGTCAGGTTGTTCAATGAATGGGCTCTCCGTAGCCAGGACTCGAAACAGTCGAGTGAATGACCAGGAGTCTATAGTGCTGATTGTTTTTTTGCGGAGGACTAAATTTCAAGTTGTGTATCAAATTTCAGTTATTCATCGTAAGTGCTAAAAAGTTAATAAAAAAACGGGCAGGTGGTTTTATACACCTGCCCGTTTTTTCAGCCTTTCCAGACCTGCGGGTTCACCAGATCCTGCGGTCGCTCACCTAGCAAGGCGCTGCGCAAGTTGGCCAGGGCGCGGTTGGCCATGGCTTCGCGGGTTTCGTGGGTGGCCGAACCGATATGCGGCAACGTGACGGCGTTTTTCAACTGAAACAATGGCGACTCGGCCAGTGGTTCTTTTTCGTAGACATCCAGGCCCGCGCCACGAATCCGGTTGTTTTGCAGCGCGTCGATCAGCGCCGGTTCATCCACCACGGGGCCCCGAGAGATGTTCACCAGAATTGCGCCGGGTTTCATCAGCGCCAGTTCGCGGTGGCTGATCAAATGTCGGGTCTTTTCGCTGAGCGGCACCACCAGGCACACGAAATCAGCTTCGGCGAGCAGTTGGTCGAGGCTGCGTAACCGCGCACCGAGTTCCCGTTCGAGGTCAGTCTTGCGGCTGTTGCCGCTGTAGATAATCGGCATGTTGAAACCCAAGCGACCTCGACGGGCAATGGCCGCGCCGATGTTGCCCATGCCGACGATGCCCAAGGTCTTGCCATGCACGTCACAGCCAAAGAGCGGTGCGCCAACGCTGGCCTGCCATTGGCCGGCTTTGGTCCAGGCGTCCAGTTCCGCGACGCGGCGAGCGCTGCTCATCAGCAGGGCGAAGGCCAGGTCGGCCGTGCTTTCGGTGAGCACGTCGGGGGTGTTGGTGAGCATGATCCCGCGTTCGTTAAAGTACGCCACGTCGTAATTGTCGTAGCCCACCGACACGCTGGAGACCACTTCCAGTTGGCTGGCGTGTTCAAGCTGAGCGCGACCGAGTTTACGACCGACGCCGATCAGACCGTGGGCGCGGGGCAGGGCTTCATTGAACTGAGCGTTGATGTCGCCGTTTTTCGGGTTCGGCGCAATCACATCGAAATCCTGCTGGAGGCGTTCGATCATCTCGGGAGTGACGCGGCTGAAGGCGAGGACAGTTTTTTTCATGATAGGCGGGCTCGGCGGGCGGTGATGAATACCAAGCACGCTAACATTCTTCCGCAACCCGGTGAACTCCGCCGAGCGGCTGATCAGTGCCAGGGCTTAGTTGGGGGGGAGTAGAGGGTAGAGAGCATCCCGCTCATCGCCACTGTGAAATCAGTTCGCCACTCGAACCCCACCGAAACTCCCACTCAATTCATACGCTGCCAATTCCGCCTGATGCGCCGCCAGGATATCGGGCAACGAGCCCCTCAGGTATTCAACCCAGGTTTTGATCTTCGCATCGAGGTATTGGCGCGACGGGTAGATGGCGTACAGGTTCAGTTCCTGGGAGCGGTAGTTCGGCATCACCCGTACCAGCGTGCCGTTGCGCAGCCCTTCGATGGCGGCGTACACCGGCAGTACGCCAACGCCCATGCCGCTGGTGATCGCGGTTTTCATCGCGTCGGCGGAGTTGACCAAAAACGGTGAGCTATTAATGGTGACCATCTCCTGACCTTCAGGGCCGTCGAAAGTCCATTTTTCCAGCGGGATCACTGGGCTCACCAGGCGCAGGCAGGCGTGGTTGAGCAGGTCGCTGGGCTTTTGCGCACAGCCGTGGGTTTTCACATAGGCCGGGGAAGCGCAAACGATGCTGTAGGTAATGCCCAGGCGCTGTGAGACGAAACCCGAGTCTGGCAGCTCGCTGGCGAGCACGATGGACACGTCATAGCCCTCGTCCAGCAGGTCCGGCACGCGATTGGCCATGGTCAGGTCGAAGGTCACATCGGGGTGGGTTTTGCGGTAGCGGGCGATGGCGTCGATCACAAAGTGCTGACCGATGCCGGTCATGGTATGCACTTTGAGCTGGCCAGCCGGGCGGGCGTGAGCGTCGCTGGCTTCGGCTTCGGCTTCTTCGACGTAGGCCAGAATTTGCTCGCAACGCAGCAAATAGCGTTTGCCGGCCTCGGTCAGGGCGATGCGGCGGGTGGTGCGGTTGAGCAGGCGGGTTTGCAGATGGGCTTCCAAGTTGGACACCGCGCGCGAGACGTTGGCGGTGGTGGTGTCCAGTTGCACCGCGGCGGCGGTGAAACTGCCAGCCTCGGCCACGTAACTGAAGGCGCGCATATTTTGCAAAGTGTCCATGGGGTGCTCTCGTGGAAGGTGGCAAATTGTGACACGAAGTGGTGGGTTGCAGACCCCCGACCAAGGGATTATCGCGTTAACGGTAACAAAGATTCACAGGAATCCCAGCTTATCGCCGTTCGGGCGTCCCCCTAGAATTGCGCCACCGCAGGCCTATCAAACCTGAGGGATTAAGGTGTCCTCCCCCTATTTCAGGAATTTGCAGCAGTGCCGCGTCGCATCAACAGAGCGCTCAAGACGCTCAGTGTTTTGGCTTTAACCCTGGCTATCAGCGGCTGCATCGGTACCGCAGGCATTGCCCCGCACGGCAAGGCGCTGGAGGCCGATTCACTGGCCACCGACGAAGCTATTCGCAACGCTGCACAGGACGCTCACTGGCCCAACGCGCAATGGTGGCAGGCCTATGGCGACCCACAACTGAATCGCTGGATCGACCTCGCCGTACACGGTAGTCCGACCATGGCCATGGCCATCGCTCGGCTGCGTCTGGCTAAATCGATGGCGGGGGTCGCCGAGTCGGCTGAGTCGTTGCAGATCACTGGCGAGTCCACGCTCAAGCGTCATCACTGGGCTACCGATCAGTTCTACGGCCCCGGCGAATTGGCCAACACCACCACCTGGGACAACAACGCCTCGTTGGGCTTCAGTTATGCCCTCGATCTCTGGGGGCGTGAAAGCAATACCACCGAGCGCGCCGTGGACATGGCGCACATGACGGCGGCCGAAGCACGCCAGGCCCAGCTCGAATTGCAGAACAACATCGTGCGGGCTTACATCGAACTCTCGTTGCATTACGCGCAACGGGACATCGTTGAGGCGACACTCGCGCAACAGCAGCAAATCCTCGACTTGGCGCAAAAGCGTTTGAACGGCGGGATCGGCACGCATTTTGAGGTCAGTCAGGCCGAAACGCCGCTACCGGAAACCCATCGGCAGCTCGATGCCCTGGACGAAAAAATCGCCCTGAGCCGCAACCAACTTGCTGCGCTGGCAGGCAAAGGTCCGGGCGAAGGCGCACAGTTGCAGCGGCCGACGCTGGCGTTGGGCGCGGCGCTGAAACTGCCGTCTTCGTTGCCCGCGCAACTGCTCGGTCAACGTCCAGATGTGGTTGCCAGCCGCTGGCAAGTGGCGGCCCAGGCCCGAGGCATCGATGTTGCTCACGCCGGTTTTTACCCCAATGTCGATCTGGTGGGCAGCTTGGGCTTCATGGCCACCGGCGGTGAAGCGTTGACGTTTTTGACCGGCAAGAAGCTCAGTTACAGCGCAGGTCCGGCGATTTCACTGCCGATTTTCGATGGCGGCCGTCTGCGTTCGGAATTGGGCGAGGCCTCGGCCGGGTATGACATCGCGGTGGCCAGGTACAGCCAGACGCTGGTCAATGCGCTGAAGAACATCTCCGATCAGTTGATTCGCCGTGAGTCGATGGACAAGCAACAGGTGTTCGCCGCCGAGTCGGTGGCTACTGCGCAGAAGACCTATGACATTGCGCTGATTGCCTATCAGCGCGGGCTCACCGATTACCTCAACGTGCTGAATGCGCAGACGTTGCTGTTCAAACAGCAGCAGGTTCAACAGCAGGTTCAGGCCGCACGCCTGAGTGCTCACGCCGAACTGGTGACCGCACTCGGCGGCGGACTCGGTGCCGGCAGCGATGTGCCGACAGTCAGCCAGACCGTCGCGCCGAAAACCCCGGCGTTGCTTAAGAGCCTCTCCAATTGAGTACCGGCCTTGCGGGGTCGCGTCTTGATTGAATCACCGCACAACCTTCGATCACTGAGCAGGATTTCATGACTCCCTTGCCCGCTCCATTGCGCTGGCTGTATTCCCTTGAATGGCGTCGAGGTTTTTTCGACTGGGCGCGCAGCGACGGCGTGACCTGGGTCTACATTTTCAAGGTGCTGTTTGCCGCGTTCCTGACGTTGTGGCTGGCCATGCGTCTGGAATTGCCCCAACCGCGCACGGCAATGATCACGGTGTTCATCGTCATGCAGCCGCAAAGCGGTCATGTATTGGCCAAGAGCTTCTATCGCTTCCTCGGCACACTGGCCGGGTCGACGGTGATGGTCGCGCTGATCGCGCTGTTTGCGCAGAACACCGAGTTGTTCCTCGGCTCACTGGCGATCTGGGTCGGTATCTGCACGGCGGGTGCAGCGCGCTATCGCAACTTTCGCGCCTATGGTTTTGTGCTGGCGGGGTACACGGCGGCGATGGTCGGATTGCCGGCGTTGGCGCACCCGGAAGGCGCGTTCATGGCCGCCGTCTGGCGAGTCTTGGAAATCTCCCTGGGGATTATGTGCTCGACCGTGATCAGCGCCGCGATCCTGCCGCAAAGCGCCAGCGCCGCCATGCGCAACGCCTTGTACCAGCGCTTCGGGGTGTTTGCACTGTTCGTCACCGACGGCTTGCGCGGTCGTAGCCAGCGTGAGGCGTTTGAAGCGAGTAACGTGCGTTTCATCGCCGAGGCGGTGGGCCTTGAAGGCTTGCGCAGCGTTACGGTGTTTGAAGACCCGCACATGCGTCGGCGCAACGGTCGGCTTAGTCGCTTGAACAGCGAATTCATGAGCCTCACCACGCGCTTCAACGCCTTGCACCAGTTGCTTGAACGCCTGCGCAACAGCGAGGCCGACCACGTGGTGGCGGCGATCAAACCCGGTTTGCAGGACCTTGCCGAATTGCTCGACGGCTTCAGCGGTCGGGCCTTGACCAACGCCGATGCGGCACGGCTGGTGATCGCCTTGAGCGCTTACAAAGAGGGTTTGCCGGCGCGGGTTCGCCGCTTACGGGCGACCTTTCAGGAGGGCGATCCGAGCGACGCCGAGCAACTGGATTTTCACACCGCCTACGAATTGCTTTATCGCTTCGTCGACGATTTGCACAATTATGCGCAGACCCACGCGTCGCTGGCCGATCACCACCACGCGCGTGAGCAATGGGATGAACCATTCACCCCGCAAACCAACTGGCTGGCCTCGGCCGCTTCGGGGATTCGCGCATCGTTCATTCTGGTGGTGCTCGGCAGTTATTGGGTCGCCACCGCGTGGCCGAGCGGGGCGACGATGACGATGATTGCCGCCGCCACCGTGGGCTTGTCCGCGGCTACGCCGAACCCGAAACGCATGGCGTTTCAGATGGCTTGCGGGACATTGCTGGGGGCGCTGATCGGCTTCGTCGAGATGTTTTTCATCTTCCCCTGGATCGATGGGTTCCCGTTGCTCTGCGTGATGCTCGCGCCTGTGATCGTGCTCGGTTCATTCCTGACATCGCGGCCGCAATACGCCGGTGTCGGCCTGGGCTTGCTGATTTTCTTCAGCACCGGTTCGGTGCCTGACAACCTCACGGTCTACAACCCTTACACCTTTATCAACGACTACATCGCCATGGTGCTCGGCATGTTGGTGTGCGCCGCCGCCGGGGCGATTATTTTGCCGCCCAACAGCCGCTGGTTGTGGCGTCGCCTGGAGCAGGACCTACGCGGGCAAGTGGTGTATGCGATCAGCGGCAAGCTCAAAGGCTTGGGGTCGAGCTTCGAAAGTCGTACCCGCGATCTGCTGCACCAAGCGTATGGCTTTGCAGCGGGGCAGCCGCACGTGCAACGGGACTTGCTGCGCTGGATGTTTGTGGTGCTGGAAGTCGGCCACGCAATCATCGAGTTGCGTAAGGAACAAGCGATTCTGCCTGTTCACCCGGCCTATGCCCAATCCCAGCCATGGCGCCAGGCAATCCGCGTGATGGGACGCTCACTGGTGCGACTGTTCCTGCAACCGAGCCAGAGCAATCTGGAGCGCGGCTTGATTGCGGTCGACCATGCGATCAGCCGCGTGCAAGCCACCGATGAACCCTTCGCCCCGCACTTCGACACGTCAGCGTTGCGCCGGGTGAAGAGCTACCTGCACTTCATCCGCACCTCGTTGCTGGACCCGCAATCGCCACTCGCCGGCTACCTGAAAGCGATGGCTGCAAACGCACCTCAAGGAGTTAGACATGCCGCGTGAAATTGCCTTCCACGGCGTGTATATGCCGACCATGACGCTGATGTTTTTCATCGCGGCGGCGCTGGCCTGGGCGCTGGACCGGTTCTTGTCCGGGTTCGATCTGTACCGCTTTTTCTGGCACCCAGCGCTGTTGCGCCTGAGTCTGTTTATTTGTCTGTTCGGCGCCCTGGCGCTGACTGTTTACCGTTGACTCTCTACCCCTGAGAACGCTCTGATGAAAAAGCTCTTCAGCCTGCTCGCGACCCTGTTGGTGCTGGCCCTCGCGATGTGGATCGGCCGCACCTTGTGGGTGCATTACATGAACACGCCGTGGACCCGAGACGGCCGGGTACGCGCTGACATCATCAACGTCGCCGCTGACGTCACCGGCGAAGTGGTGGAGGTGCCGGTGCGGGACAACCAGTTGGTGAAGAAGGGCGATTTGCTGATGCAGATTGACCCTGAACACTACCGGATTGCGGTCAAACAGGCGCAATCAATGGTGGCGTCACGCAAGGCTACGTGGGAGATGCGCAAGGTCAACGCCCATCGCCGCGCGGACATGGACGCGCTGGTGATCTCCAAGGAAAACCGCGACGACGCCAGTAACATCGCCGACTCGGCCATGGCCGATTACCAGCATGCCCAGGCAGTGCTGGAAGCCGCTGAATTGAACCTGAAACGTACTGAGGTCCGTGCCGCGGTGGACGGTTACGTGACCAACCTCAACGTCCATCGCGGTGACTACGCCCGCATCGGCGAAGCGAAAATGGCCGTGGTCGATATGAACTCGTTCTGGGTCTACGGCTTCTTCGAAGAAACCAAACTGCCGCACGTTAGGGTGGGTGATAAGGCCGACATGCAACTGATGAGCGGAGAAGTGCTCAAGGGTCATGTGGAGAGTATTTCTCGCGGCATCTACGACCGCGACAACCCCGAGAGTCGTGAGCTGATTGCCGATGTGAACCCGACGTTTAACTGGGTGCGCTTGGCGCAACGGGTGCCGGTGCGGATTCACATTGATGACGTGCCGGATGGGGTGCTCTTGGCGGCGGGGATTACGTGTACCGTGGTGGTGAAACAGGCTGCTGTTGAGTAAGTGGTAGACCGAGTCGCTCGCGATGGCGGCGACTCGCTCTTTCAAGGGATTGGCGAACTTCACTCACTGCAAAACGTCTCCTGCAAATGCCGCCAAACCACCTTGCCCGACGCTTGTTTCTCAAACACCACCGTCGAGCGCCGATCCGAGTGCAAGCCCGAGGCATCCGTCTGCTGCTCGCGGTAACTCAGCGTCGCGCCGCGTTCATGCAGTGCAATACCACGCAGCTCGCTGAGTTCAATCCTGAACCCGTGCTTCTTCCCGCCGGCCATTCGAAACAGCGCACTCAACGCCTCCAGATCCAACACCCGTCCCAACGGCGAAACCATAGAGAACTGCGGCGAAAAGCGCGCCAGCAGACGTTTCAGCGCCGCTTCGTCTTCTTCCACGGCAAACCATTGTTCGATTGCAACATGGGCCTGGATCACTTCGTCAACGTAGTCGGTGTAGTCAGTCATACGGATTTTTCCTGAAGAGGAGGTGAGGTTAGCAGAGCGAGCACTTTCGTCGAATCGGGGTTTTTGCGGTGGCGGTGTCAGGGTGGTCGAGCGTTTCGAATCGGTCTGTACGTTGGCGGCATTGGAGTCGTTGCCGACGTTGGGACATGGGCGGGCGCCTGAAATGACCGTGAGAAACTGCGGGCGTTTATTGATTTTAGGAAGTGATGGGTTTGACGCGTTGTGGTGAATGTTCGGGCCTCATCGCGAGCAGGCTCGCGATGGCGTCAACTTGATTCTAGAGTTGCCCACGCAACCCGAACCGCTTCATCAACCCCGACTCCAGCAACCCTTTTGGCAACAACCCCGCCAGTAACGGCAACGCCCGGCTGCCATTGCCCAACCGCAGCAATCGTGGCGGTGTGCTCTGCTGCACGGCTTTGAGCAACCCCGCAGCAAATTCACTGGCCGGGGTCGGGTTGTCTTGCGACGCTTTTGCCCGTGCGCGAATGCCTTCACGTAGCGGCCACCATGGCGATTGTTCGCTGATCAACTGCTCGGCTTCATGCCCCGCATTCTTGGCGAAACGGGTGTCGATGGCGCCTGGCTGGACTTCCATCACACGGATGCCGAACGGTGCCAACTCCATGCGCAATGCATCGCTCAAGGCATGCACCGCCGCTTTTGACGCGCAATAAGCGCCGGCGAACGGCGTGACCAGAACCCCGGACACACTGCCGATGTTTACCACTAAGCCTTTGGCGCGACGCAACACCGGGAACAGCGCGCGGGTCACGCCAACCACCGCAAACACGTTGGTTTCAAACTGGCGCTGCATGGCTGGCACGCCGCCATCGAGCAGCGGCCCCATGGCGCCGTAGCCGGCATTGTTGATCAGCACGTCGAGGCCGCCATGTTGCTGGTTGATCCGCTCGCTTAATGCTTCGAGCGCCGGCCCATCGTTGACGTCGAGTTGCACGGCGATAAATCCGGCTGCTTCCAGCGCGACCACATCTTCAGTCTTGCGGGCACTGGCCCAGACCTTGTAACCGGCCGCTTTAAATACATCAGCCGTGGCGCGGCCAATGCCGCTGGAACATCCGGTAATCAGTGCAACGGGCATGGCGCGGTCCTTGTGCAAAAGGGCAAGTGGAGTCAATCGGAGAAACTACCCTGCAAACGCTCGGCGCGAAACTCCAGGGTTTGGGGGCGGTAGCCGCGCCGCAGAGGTGGCATTGGCAAGCAGTCTTCCCAAGTAGCACCGGCCTGCAACTCGCCGGGGCCACGGTAGCGCGGCGCGGCGTATTGATTGTCGGCCAGGTTCACGGTGTCGCCGGGTGCGTAAGCGGCGATGCGCCAGCGCAGCTCGGTCAGCGGCACGGTGTTGCCGTTGTTCATTTTCAGTTGCAGAGGGCGGTCGGCCGGGCACTGATCGGGCGCGTAGGCGATACGCAACTCAAGGCGCGCCAGTTGCTTGACCTCGCGGTTGTCCAGCCAGACCACCCACGTGGCGACCAGGCCCAATCCAACGGCCGCGGCCGCCGACACCGGTAAAGCCTTGGCCGGGTAACGTAACAGGAGGATCAGCCAGGTGATGACCAGCAGGACGCCGATGAACATGTTTGAACACTCTTGGGACTCATGAGCACCATCCTACCGAAGGGGCGCGGGAATGGACATTCGTGGAGCACACTCTGTCCCGTTGGTCGGCACTGTAATGTCTGACAGTAGTCAGCTGTGTGGGCCAATGATTCGATGACAGCCAGCAAGGCAGGGACGTTATTTCCAGGCGGGACTCGGCGATGAGACTGCATCATAAAACCCCGACATTGACCCTCATCGATCCGCGTGGCCTTACGATTCGTTCGGTTGATTACTGGCGCGCCGTCGAAGATGTTCCGACTCAAGCACGTATCAACCGCACCCTCCACAATGCCGCAGGCCTGGCGGTAAAACAGTGGGACCCGAGACTCTGGTTGCTACAGGAACAAAATCCGCGGGCGCCCGCCAATAGTACAACGGTGTATTCGCTGTCTGGTCTTGCCGTAGGGTCGCTCCGCGTGGACGCTGGCTTGCAGATCAGTCTTTTCGGCCTGGCCAATGAAATCCTGCAAGGCTGGGACAGTCGTGACGTCCGGCGCGAGGTTGAATACGACAACCTGCTTCGTCCTGTGGCGGTGTTTGAGCACCTTGTTACTGAGCCACGATGGTGTGCAGAGCGCATGGAATATGGGCGTCCCGATCAAGGGGGGGCGGGCCGCAACCACTATGGGCGGTTGATTCGCCAGGATGGGCCCGGTGCAACGGTGTTGTTTGAATCGTATGCGATCACCGGCGAATGCACTAAGCACGTTCAACACTTCACGCTGGAGGCTGTTGCACCGGATTGGCCTGAATCGATAGTGGAACGTCAGAAATGGCTGGAACCTGGTGAGGGCGCTATTTCGGCCTGGCTTTACGGTGCGCGGGGTGATGTGCTGGAAACGGTCGATGCCGGGAAAAACATTCAAGCGTTTGGCTTCACCCTTGATGGCCAGTTACAACACAGTGCCTTGAGCCTGGCAGGCAAACCCGCTTGGCAATTATTGGTCAGTGGGATTGAGTACAACGCAGCGGGGCGGGTTCTGTGCGAAGTGGCAGGCAATGGCGTGCAAACAACCCTTACGTATTGCCCTGAAACCGGTCGCCTGTTGGAGCGAAGGGCACACAGCGAACACACGGGATTGCAGCAGCATTTGTTTTACGCTTATGACCGCATGGGCAATGTGCTGAGCATCGAGGACAAGGCGCTGCCGGTGCGCTACTTCAACAATCAGCGCATCGAGCCCCTCAGTCGTTTTATCTACGACAGCCTTTATCAATTGATCGAGGCGTCTGGCTGGGAGGCGGGCGCTGCAAATCAGGGCCCCGAATCAGTCGGGCGCAACGATCCTGCGGCGCTTAGTAACTACCATCAAACCTATTGTTATGACGCGGGCGGCAACCTGCTGAAACTGACGCATGTCGGGGCGCAAAGTCCGGGGCGTGAACTGAAGGCCGCTCGCTACAGCAACCGCTGCCTGCCGTGGCGCAACGGCGTGCCGCCGACCGAAGACGACATTGACGCGGCTTTCGACGCCAATGGCAATTTACTGATGCTGGATCAGGGACGCTTCACGACGTGGAATCTGCGCAATCAACTGCAATCGGTCAGCCCGGTAGTGCGCAATGGCGGGATCAATGATCGAGAATTTTATCTCTACGACGGAGGCGGTCAGCGAGTGCGCAAGCTTCGCACATCGCAGACAAAGTCCCGCTCTTTGGTGGCTGAAGTGCGTTACCTGCAAGGTCTGGAACTTCGTACCGACAGTGGCACCGCGCAGGTGCTGCACGTCGTTACCGCCCAGGCCGGTCTCAACACCGTTCGGGTGTTGCATTGGGAAAGCGATCCGCCATCCGGCGTCAATGATCAATACCGCTACAACCTGGTCGATCACCTCAATTCCTGCACCCTAGAACTGGCCGACGACGCACGCGTCATCAGCCGGGAAATGTTCTACCCCTTCGGTGAGACCGCGTGGTTTGCCGGCATGAGCCTGATTGGCGTTGATTACAAGACCATTCGGTATTCAGGCAAGGAGAGGGATGCGACAGGACTTTATTATTATGGTTTGAGGTTCTACATACCCTGGTTGCAGCGCTGGGCCAATCCGGATCCGACAGGTCCTGTTGATGGATGGAATCTGTATTGGATGACCCGTAACAATCCGGTCAATTTTGTAGACGATGGTGGCGCCATTTCGCTCAAGGAACAGCCAAACGGGCTATGGGAACCGGTGATTGCGCAGGGTAAAACGCGTGAAGTGCCGGGTGCCAAGCCCGTTGATGCCGGCAAGCCTTTATTTATGGTGCCATTCACGGGCCAGCCGACGGATATCAGGAGTGCATTATCGGTACCGGAGTTTGGTCAAGTGAGTGTCAATACCGACTTGTTGATGTCTACGAAAGTCGCTTATTCGCCACAGGTCCGCTCGCAACTGGTGCAACAAGCGGGAGGTTCCGGCTTTATATTTTCAATGCTGCGTATGACGTATTTCGGTGCGGCCAGGGGCGAATTTAATGCCCTCAAGGTGGTTGATATCGCCGGGGGCGAAATCCCTCAACAATTCAGCGCCGTTTCAGGCTACTGGGCTCCTCAGGGCGGTTACGTGGACATCCCGACTCACCCCAGTGGCTCGGACCCCGAGTTTGTTTTTACACCGGGTTTCAGTGGTTGTTCGCTGACAGTGAATCAGCTCAACGACAATGTGTTGCGTGTGAGGCACGTGGAGGGTGGCAAGGAAGATGCTCAATACAATGAGTTATCCGCTGCTGAACATGGTTTGGGCCTCAGCGCGGCCATGCAGTTCCCGGATTACGGCTTCGACGTTGATGAAAAAAATGAAGTGATTACACAAACGACCGGGTTTGCTTTTATGAGGTACGACCAAAAAATACAGGCATGGAACATTCACTATCAAACCCTCCAGGGTGCAGTGGGTATAGCGACGTATTCGACGGCCAAGCGAAGCTTTTTTAGAGGGGGCAAGTCCACGGTGAACGTGTTCGAAAACACCAAAGTCAGAAACACTATGAGTAAGAAGGTCTTTACCGCTAAAAGGTAAACGAAAAAAGCCCCCGCCCAACCCGCTGCGGATAGGGGACGCAGTGGGCTCGACGAGGGCTTTTTATTTTGCGGAACGCTTACTGCGCGATGGTTTTCACCGACACGCCGCGTTCGATCGGGCTGGAGCGACCGTAGATATCTTCGAACCGCTCGATATCGTCTTCGCCCAAATAGCTGCCCGATTGCACTTCGATGATCTCAAGTGGAATCTTGCCCGGGTTGCGCAAGCGGTGGACCGATGCAATCGGGATGTAGGTCGACTGATTTTCACAGAGCAGGAACACGTTTTCGTCGCAGGTCACTTCGGCCGTGCCGCTGACCACGATCCAGTGTTCGGCACGGTGGTGATGCATTTGCAGCGACAGACACGCGCCCGGCTTGACCGAGATGTGCTTGACCTGGAAGCGCCCGCCCATGTCCACCGAGTCGTAGGAACCCCACGGACGATAGACTTCGCAGTGGTTCTGGGTTTCGCTGCGGCCCTGTTCGTTGAGGGTGTTGACCATCTGCTTCACGCCTTGGACCTTGTCCTTGTGCGCGATCATCATGGCGTCCTTGGTTTCGACCACCACGATATTTTCCAGACCGATCACCGACACCAATTTGCCGTTGCCGTGGATCATGCAGTTTTTGCTGTCCTGGATCACTACGTCGCCCTTGGTGACGTTACCGTTGGCGTCTTTTTCATTCACTTCCCACAGTGACGCCCAGCAACCGACATCGCTCCAGCCAGCAGACAGCGGCACCACGCAGGCGCGCTGGGTTTTTTCCATCACCGAGTAGTCGATGGAGTTGTCCGGGCAGCAGGCGAAGGTGGCTTCGTCGAAGGTGATGGTGTCGGCATCGTGCTCGCTGCGTTCGAGGGTCAGCACACAGGTGTCGTAGATGTCCGGATCGTGTTTCTTCAGTTCTTCGAGGAAACGGCTGGCGCGGAACAGGAACATGCCGCTGTTCCAGAAATAACCACCGGACTCCACGTATTCGGTAGCGCGCTTGACGTCAGGCTTTTCCACAAAATGCGAGACGCGGCTCACGCCTTCGGGCAGCAGTGAATCATTGGCGGACTTGATGTAGCCGTAACCGGTTTCCGGTTTGGTAGCCGGTACGCCGAACAGCACCATTTCACCGTTTTCGGCAGCGACGGTGGCCAGGGCCAGCGCGCGTTGCAGGGCTTTCTGGTCTTCCAGCACGTGGTCGGCCGGCAGTACCAGCATCAACTCGTCGCGACCTTCGTTAACCAGCATCATTGCGGTCAGGGCCACAGCCGGCGCGGTGTTGCGGCCGAAGGGTTCCATCAGAATGCGCTGGGTGTCGAGGTTGCGGGCGCTCAACTGCTCGTTGACGATGAAGCGATGATCTTTGTTGCAGACCACAATCGGCGTGTCCATGCCTTCGAACACCAGGCGTTCCAGGGTTTGCTGGAACAGCGTGTGTTCGCCGGTTAGGGCGAGGAATTGCTTGGGGAATTGCTTACGCGAAAGCGGCCAAAGACGTGAGCCACTACCACCTGACAAGATCACCGGAATCATATTGTTACTCCTTTAAAATCGATTGGTTAGAGCACGAACGTTCTGTCGTTTCACTCTTGTTCTTATTGCGCATCCTGATTGGCGCTTCGCCCCCTTGGGGAAGGGAATGGGCCAATCCAGAAAAATGGTTAGCGTGTCGACACCGGGCGTTTTACCCAGACTGGCGACAGGTTGTTGCCGTTGCCGGTGACGTACAGCACGGCCGCTTCACCGCGCTCGAGGGCTACCGGCTTCACATCGCTGACTTTGGTCGCGCCGTCAAACAGCGCCAGGTTGACTTTCACCGGGTTGATTTCACGCTCGCCACGGCCCTTGGCGGCGACGTTAGGGACCACCTCAGTCTTGCCGTCAGCGGTTTTCAGGGTCAGGGCCTTGTCGCTGAGGTTCTGGACTCGCACCAGGGATTTTTGTTTGTTTTTGAACGGCGGTTCTTCGATCAACTGTGGCGCTCCGCTGGCGTTGTTGACCAGGGTGTAATAGTGATCGCCTGCCAGTCTCACCGGCAGGGTCTGGCTGCCAACCTTGGCGGTGTAATCGCCGCCGGGCATGAAGCTGAAGTCGCTGCTGGCCAGCGGCGCGACATCCGCCAGGCTGGTATTGCCGACGGTGGCGCTGACTTCAGCGTTGCTGGCGTTGTACATCCGTACAAACGACGAACCCTTCGGTGCGGTCGGGCCGTAGAGTGCGGCGTCGCCAGCGAAGGCGGACATCGACAACACGCTCATGCCGGCTACGAGGGCAAAAGTCTTGGCGAGACGGCGAGGTGTAGTAGTGAAAGTCATGGGTGTACCTCTCTTTCAGTTTTGCGCCCGGTCGGGCGTCTCGGATTGAGTGTTTGCAGCTACGTTTTGTTGGCGCGTGCCGGCTTCTTTGAGAGCCGCGACCCACTGCGGGTCGGCGTCACCGATTTCGTTGTTCACCGGCAGATAACGTTCAGGAAATTCCCAGATCAGCACCTGTGGCGGGCTGTTGTTGAAAGCATCGCTTTTCAGGTAACTGAGCATCGGCAGGATCGGGCCGTGGCCGTCTTCGGCGTAATTGACCACGTCGCTGTGCAGCGCCTGCTTCAGCGCACCGACGAAGTTCCAGTTGGGGTTGGCGCTGTAGCTGGTGCCGATCAGGGCCACCGGCACTTGGTTGTTAGCGAACAACGCGTCGTCACCGGCCGGCTGATCGTCAACGGCCACGGTGTTGCGCTTTTGCAGGGGCTCTTGAGCCGGCATCAGGTTTTCGAACAGCGGATCGAGGGGGAGGAACAGTCGCAGGTCGCCTTTGTGGGTGACTTTCTCTGCCGCTTGAGTGACGAAGTTTTGCGGTGGGCCACTGAGCGGGGTTTTCGCGGCAATGGTCTTGGCCAGTTGCTCTGCCGCAATTTGCGCGCCCTCCGGGGTCCAGTGAGTGTCAGTGCGCAGGAACACTTGCTGACCGTTTTGCTTGGCCTGTTGCAGCGGACCGAGCAGATCCGGTGCGGGGATCTTGTCGGCCGCCACGCGGGCGTGGAAATCCTGATAAAGGTTGGCGTGGATGCTCGCCGGTTTCACGTCACCCAGGTGTTCCGGGTACAGGCGAACCTTGGCCGGCACGATGGCCATCACCAGTTTCACGCCTTTGGCTTTCAACGTTTGCCGCACGCCTTCGACGAGTGCGTAGTTGCCTTGCAGGTTCTGCTCTTCGTTGACGATCGGGTTGAACTCTTCATCGCTGTAGAGCCATTGATCACGACCGAGCACCACGCCCGGACGACCTTCGTTGAACAGTTTGAAATCCAGCGCCGCCCAGAGGTTGGTGCCCAGGCGCTTGATCGGAAACTCGGCGTCATAGTGCGTTTCCACGGCTTTGGTCCAGCGACCGTTGAGCACCGTGGTGTCGGCGCTGGTGCTGAAACCGAAAAAGCTGCGTGTGGACCACACACCCAGAACCAACAGCGTCAGCAGGAACAGCGCGATGTAGAGGATGCGTAATGAGCGGGTCATGGTCAGATCCCTCAGAACTGGAAGTAAAGGAACGGCGAGAAGCTTTGCGCCGAGAGTTTGAAAATCGAGGCGATGAACAGCACCAGTACCAGCGTGCGCATCACGTAGCGCGACCCGTCAGCGGTCCAGTAAGCCGGTTGCACGGTGGCTTCAACGCCCACGGTGTAGCCCGGTTGGTGGAGGGCGGCCGGGTTGTCGCCCGGTACGGCTTTGATCATTCCTGGGGTCGCGCTTGCCGGGCCATCAGCCTCCACATTCAGCGCAGTCTTGGTCTTCTCTGGCGGGCGATTGCTGTAGAAATCACGGATGCCGAAGAACGCGAGGGTTATGTAAGCGACGATCAGCGTCGCCACTTGCAGGCCGGTGAGGCTGGCCTGGTTGAGTTCCGACAGCGACCATTCGCTGAAGCTGAACATCGCGCCGTACATGCGTGCTGCGACGTGCAGGTTTTCGGCGCGAAAGATCACCCAGCCCATCACCACCAGCAGGAAGGTCAGCGCCCAGCGGATCGGGTTGATGCTGCGTGGCGAGGTGTTTAGGCCCAAGGCTTTTTCGATGGCCAACCACATGCCGTGCCACGCGCCCCAGACGATGTAAGTGATGTTCGCGCCGTGCCACAGACCGCCGAGCAGCATGGTCAGGAACAGGTTGCGATAGGTCATCAACGTACCTTTGCGGTTCCCTCCGAGGGTGATGTACAGGTAGTCACGCAACCAGGTCGAAAGACTGATGTGCCAGCGCCGCCAGAACTCGGTGATCGACTGGCTGATGTACGGCTGCTTGAAGTTTTCCATGAAGCGGAAACCCATCATCAAGCCCAGGCCGATGGCCATGTCGCTGTAGCCGGAGAAGTCGAAATACAGCTGCGCGGTGTAGGCCAGCGCGCCGAGCCAGGCATCGCCCGTGGTCGGGTTTTGCAGGGCGAAGCAATGGTCAGCCACCACCGCGAGGGTGTCGGCGATGAAGACCTTCTTGATGAAACCCTGCATGAACCGCGTGCAACCCTCAGAGAACTTGTCGAGGGTGTGGGTGCGGTTGTTGAACTGATCGGCGAGGTCGCGGAAACGCAACACCGGGCCGGCAATCAAGTGCGGGAAGATCGCCACGAATGCTGCGAAATCGATCAGGTTGCGCGTGGCCGGTGTGTCGCCACGGTAGACGTCGATGATGTAACTGATGGACTCGAAGATGTAGAACGAGATCCCGATTGGCAACAGCACGTGGGTCAGGATGAACGGCGACAGGCCGACCGAGGTCATCATCGCGTTGATGCTGTCGACGCCAAAATTGGCGTACTTGAAGTAGCCGAGAATGCACAGATCGACGGCCACGCCCAGCAGCAACCAACGCTGGGCCGGTCGGGTCCTGACGCCTGCGGCACCGACTTTGAGGCCGATCCAGTAGTTCCACAGTGTGACGGCGGCGAACAGTGCCAGGAAATCCACACGCCACCAGGCATAGAACACGTAACTGGCGACGAGCAGCAGCAGATTGCGATAGCGAATCCCGCTCAAGTAATACAAGCCGAGAAAGATCGGCAAGAACAAAAACAGGAACACGTTGGATGAAAACACCATCCCGATCTCTCCTTGTTTAACCCACAGTCAAGGGCCAACGGCCCCCCCAAAACCCCCCACTGAAATCTGGAGAGCTACGATCATTCCCACGCGTTGCGTGGGGGTGCCTCAATGGACGCTCTGCGTCCGCTTCGGCCTGTGACGCGGAGCGTCACGGTATGCATTCCCACACGGCGCGTGGGAACGATCAATTACTCAACTGCCTTTGTTGCCTTTTTCGTTGGCCGGGTCGAAGACCTTGGTCAAATCGCCGCCTAACCGGAACGTCTTGAACGGCTGCATCCCGTGCTTCTTCGCCAGCACATCAGGGGCACAGGTGTAGAGGGTGCAGAACGGTTCGAGCCAGGCGAATTTCATGTCCTGTTTCAGGTCGGTCATGTCCTGCTCCTTGCCGTTCTTCTTCTCGAAGATCTCTGGGTCTTTCACCCCGGCCAGCACCCGATCACCCAAACGCTTGAGCGCGCCATTGTTTTCCTGACGCAAATCCACGCCGTTGACCTGGGCGAAACTGGCGATCATCGCCAGCGGCGGCAAGGCGTAGTTGTGGTAGGCGAGGGCGCGTTGCTGGCGCTTGAGTTCGTTGGGCAGGAAGCCGTCGGCGTCGACTTGATTGGCGCCGACTTTGTATTCCTTCACCGCCCAATCGAACAAGTCGCGGCGGTTGGTGGCGATGGACGTGGCCATCACCGACCAAGCGGCCCAGTAGGAGTGGTTGTTGGTTTTATCGAGCGGCAGGTTGTCCCAGTCGCTGATGACCTGATCGGCCAGTTTGTTGAACCACGCTTCGATCACTTGCGACTCTTGCTGGTGGGTCGCCAACGGATGGGAGTCGGAGAACTTCAAGCGGATGTACGCTGACGCCATGCTCCCCAGTGCCCATTTGCGCATTGATTTGCCGGTGTGGTTGAAGTCCTTGGACATCAATGCATCCGCCTTGGCCCAGGCGGTCAGCCAGTTGAGCGTGCAGTCCAATTGTTCCGGACGCCCGTCACGCATGAACTGCATCACCCGTTTGCTGGTGCCGCGTTCCAGTTTGGTGATGTCGGACGTGGTGTCGCGGAAGGCTTTTTCCGATTGCACGTTCAAGGTCGAACGGGCTTTGTCGGAGCCTTCGTATTTGCTGCGAAATTGCAGGGCGCCGGTGTACGGCGTGGGCATCGCATCGCAGCCCTCGCTGTCGTCGTGGGTCTTGAACTTATCCACCGGCGCGAAGTAGCCCTGGGGTGGGCGCAGGGGCGCGGCGGCCTGCGTGGCTCCGGCGAACATTGCCAGGCTCAAAAGCGTGGGCGCCAACAGATTTTTCAGTTTTGGATTACGCATGGCAGACCTCATTGCCCGGCCTGAGCGGTACGTTGCTCAGTGCCTGGGAACACGTTGCGTTTGCAGATTTTCGCTTCGACTTTTTGTGGCGCGGTGCCGGCTTCAGGACCCTGGACTTCGACGGCCAGCAAGTTCTGCGAAGCCCAGTCTTCATCGGTGCGCAACTCAAAGGCGAAACGACCGTCAGTGTCGGAGGTTTCAGGTTTTTCGATCTTGATGTCCTCGTGGCGACCGTTCATGTACCAGAGGGTAGCTTGCAGGGTTTTCACCGAGGTGTCGGCGAACTGGATGTCGACCTGGTGATTGCTGTTTTGCAGGTTCAGGTTTTTGCTGTTGACCAGCAGTTCGTTTTTGCCGGGTTTAATCAGAGTGCTGCCGGTCATCTGTGCTTCCTTACCGTCGCAACCGTTGTCCAGTAGCGCCATCATTTGGCGGTAGATGGTTTCCTGATCGAGGCGATAGAGCGGCGAGAATTCCCAGACCAGAATCTTCGGCGGCTGTTTTTGGAATTCATCGCTGCCCAGGTATTGCAGCATCGAGCCTTCCAGGCCACCGCCGGGGAACGCTACGTTGAGGATGTCAGCACCGATGGCCTCTTCGAGGAAACCGGCGAAGTTGTAATTTTTGCCACTGTGGCTGGTGCCGACGAGGGTGATCTGCGGATTACCGGCGTCACTGAACAGATCGCCATCGGCCGCTTCGCCCTTGGGCTCGGTGGTGAATTGATCCATGTACTGGATCGCATAGCTGGTGCCACAGAGTTGACCGGCCATGTTGTGTAATGTTCCGGTTTTGCCCATGCGACCTGACTTGTGGCTCTCGAATTCGCGCTTGTGGATGTCGGCGAAGGCTGGCATTTGTTTGATTTTTTCGCCGACTATTTTCGCCGTGCGCTGGGCACCATAAGGCGTCCAGTGTTGGTCGCCGCGGAAGTAGAAGTCTTGCGCCGGCAAGGTGTCGGGCAGCGATTCGTTGGTCAGTGGCGACAGGTCCGGCACGGTGTAGCCCATGGCGGCGAAGCGTCCGAGCATGGTGGTGTAGTTCTTCAGCGCCTTTTCGAAATCGTACCGAGCTTTTTCTTCCGGGTTGAGCTTGTTACGGTTTACCAGGCCTCGGGTTGGCTGGTAAACGATCACCAGTTCCACGCCTTTGCTCTTGAACGCGTCGTGCAAGGCTTGCAGGCGTTTGTAGCCGGCCGGCGAGGTGTCGAACTCGGTGCGCAGGTCCTCCTGAGTACGGAACAACCAGTCACCTTGGGCCTGCACCAGCGTCGTGAAGTTCTGCTGGTAGCGGGTGGTGTAGTTTTTCGCGTCGTGGGCCTGCGGGCACAGGTTGCAGCACGGCTCGGCGGCGAAGCTTGGCGCTTTAATTTCATCGTCGGCACGGGCACCGGCGCCGGCGCCGGCCGCGAGAATCCCCGCAGTCAGGGCCGACAGGCTGAGTAATTTGATCAAGTGTGGGTGCATAAAATTATCCTCAGTCCTGCATTTCTGTCTGGCGTTCGACCGGGTCGATCAGCACGGCTTTCTGCTGGCGCACCAGCAGGTCGAGAATTTCATCCTGACGCTCGCCAAGAATTCCGTTGAAGCTGATGCCGCTGGATTTGGTCGGGGCGAGCATCGACACGCGATACAACTCGACGCTCAGCGGCGAGTCGATGGACAGCGGGCCGCTGCCGTTGCCGGCCAGTTCGCCGCCGACCACGATGAGCGATACCTGGGCGTCGAACGGGTCGAGTTCGATGTCACGGTCGGTGTCGCTTAAGTCTTTGATGTGGCCGTAGACGCCGGTCAGGCCGTTGGCCATGGCGAGGTTTTCGTAGAGTCGGATGTTCACGCTGTTACGAATCCGGATGCCGTGGCGTGTGTTGCTGATCACCTTGTTGCCCCACAGCAGGTTGTCGGCACTTTCGTAAAGGGTGATGCCGTCGGTGTGGTTCTTGTAGATCTCGTTGTAGGCGATCAGGTTGTTCACGCTGTTACGGTCGATCACCAGCCCCGAGAGGTGGTTGTCGTAGCTGCGGTTGTTGAAGATGAAACTGTCGTTGACCTCACGGGAAATGATGATCCCGTGCTTCTTCTTGGTCCCGTGAACGGTGTTGTCCGCAATGATCAAACCGTGGGAACGGTCATGGGGGTCGATGCCGTAGACGATGTTGTCTTTGTAGGTGTTGCCCTTGACCACGAAGTCACGGGTTTCGTAGCAGTAGAAGCCGTACCACATGTCCGAGAACTCGGAGCCGACGATCCAGCCCGTCGGCTCAGGACGCTTGAGGACCTTGGCCATGTTTGGCGTGTACTGAGAAATACTCACACCATACGACTTACTGTTGGCGTAGCCGAAACTGGTGATCTTGCTGTTGGCAATGTAGGTCTCGGTGCCGCCCCAGGACAGCAGGAACGGGCGGAATTCCTTCGGCGTCTTGAACAGCGCTGGGCCATTGTTCTTTTCGCTCCACCCGGTGATTTTGGTGTCACGCACAAACAACTGGCCGTCGTTGACCAGGAACGAACCGGCCTCTTGGGACAGGCGCAATTCCTGGGTTTGTTTGTCGATTTCGAGAATGCCTTTGCGCCCGACCACGATTGGCAGCTTGGCCAGGAACACGCCCGGCGAGGTTTCGCTGATGTACTTCGGTTCTTTCCTGGCGAGGTCCTTGAGGTTCAGGTAACCGTCGTCGATGAAAATTGCCTGAGGGATACCGTGCTGACGTACCACCCATTCGGCCATCTTGTTGTCGCCGCCGATGAAGTCCTTCAAGGCGTCTTCCTGCATCATCCGGCGCACGCTGATCTTGCCTGGATGGGTGCGCACGACTTTTGCGGCAATAGCTTCGGCGGTGTAGCCGGACAGGTCTGGCAGTTTCGGTGCGGCCAGCTCTAGCGGCGCGGTCGGCGCGCTGCTGACGGTGTAGGTCTTGGCCTGTTGCAGCTCCTTGGCCATTGTCACGGGTTTGGCTGTCGGTTCGGCAGTGGCGAAGGCGGCCGAGCTGGCCAGCAGCATCGCGCTGGCCAGCAAGGTGATCGAACCTCTCTTCGGATTGTTCATGTCGGGCACTCCCTTCGCGGTTTGCATCAGAAGCGCCAGATCACGTCGATGAACGCGCGGTGCATGTAGGAATCGACCTGTTTGCCATAGGCATCGCCAGGCTTGAACACGCCGCCACGGAACCGCACCAGGGCCGAAGGCTCATCGATGGACTGGCTCAGCGCGGCAGGCAACAGGCCTTGCTTGAAGTATTTGGTGACCACCAAGTCCATTTCCTGGCCGAGGTCTGTCTTGCCATCTTCCAGTGGCAGGGAGGTGCTGGAGAGGATCGCGCCGGTGACGTCGTCGGTGTTGTTCTGCACCGCGTTGATGCCGTTGCTGCCGACTGGCTTGTTGCCGTCCACACGCCAGAACTTGTGGTAGATCAGGCTGGCGTCGTATTCGTCGTTGAGCATCCACGAGCCGAACAGGGTCGCGGTTTGCATGTTGTTCATTTCGCCACGGAACGCTTCGCCAAAACGGTGAACCCGCGAGCGTGTACCGGTGTAAGTCGAGCGATTGCTTTGCAGGCCGTTCTGTTCGTATTCGGCGCTGGCGCGGGCATAGGCAGCACCGACTTGCCATTGCGGATCGAGGCGCAGCCGCACGCCGACATCGGTAGCCCAGCCGTTGAGGTCTTCACCGCGTTTGGCTTCGGTCGGGCGGGTGCCGTCGGCGTTGAGCGCGTTGACCGTGTCGGTGTTGCCGCTCATGCCAGTGATGCTGCCCCAGTAGTTGACGGTGTTGCCGTTTCTCAAACGGTAGGCATCGCTGTCGGCGGTGAGGCCGAGCCAGGTCAGGTCGCCATTCTGTTTCTTGTCCAGCGAGTCGCCGGCTACGCCCGGTTCCGGGTAGTCGAGCTTGCCGTCATCGTGAGCGTGATGACCGCGGATGCCGACCCAATTGCCCGGTGTCCATTGGTACGCCGCATCGGCGTAGGCGTGCAGCCGATCCTTGTCTTTTGGCGCCAGCTCTTTCAGGTCGGTGCGGTATTCGCTGAAGCGTTCGGCGACACCGACGTTGGCGCGCAGCAGGGTGGTGTCGAAGGTCCAGTTCAGGGCCTCGATGTTAGTGTCGCGCCATTGGCCGTCGTCATTGCGCAGGCGTTGGCGACCGAGCTTGAGCATCTCGCCAGGGTACGGCGTGAGGCCGCTGTAGCCGACCCAGAACTCGCGCATGGCCAAGTAGTTTTTCTTCGACGTGCGATCACCGCTGTTGGTGGTCTGGTTGACGTCGTCGGCCTGTTGCAGGGTGTCGGTTTCGATGATGTCGGTGGACGTCACGGCTTGACCCATGGCGTAAGCGCTCCACGCACCGCGTTCGCCGTAGACCCACGGGCGCAGGTCGAGGCCTAGGCCGTTGACGTCGCCGCCCTTGGCGGTGCCGAGGTCAGCGTCATCTTCGGACTGACCGGTGATTTTCACTTCCAGGCCGTAGTTCTTGGCATCGGTCATGGCCGCCAGGGTCGGGCACGACCACAGCAGCGCGAATGTCAGGCCAATACCGGCCTTAACGAAAGGATTGAGCATCATAGGGATTCCTCGCCGTCTTCTTGCAGAGCGTGCATATCCAGCTTGTTCTGGCTCGATGCGCCACGAACGGCCTGTTCTTGTTTCAACAGGCGTTGGGCCTCGGCGAGCTGGGCAGGCGGCAGTTGGGCTTCTAGCGTTGTCGCAAGCTCGGTGGCTTGCGGGGTGTCCTGTGCCTTGGCCAACTGGCTGAAGACGTAAGCGTTGACAGGGTTTGGCTGGGTGCCCTTACCTTGGGAAAACAATTGGGCGATGGCGAAATCGGCGCTGTTCTGGCCGTTGCGCGCAGCGGTCAACAAGTGATCCAGGGCCTTTTGCGAGTAGACCTTGCCCAGGTATCCGCGGCGGTAAATCTGGCCGAGGTAGTAATCGGCGGCGACTTCGCGGCCCACGGCTTTCTGGAAGTGGGCTTCGGCGACCTTGGCGTCGGCCGGCACCCATTTGCCTTCGTAGTAGAGCTTGCCCAGCAACAGTTCGGCACGCGGCTGGTCGGCGGCGCGGCCGTTGTCCAGGTACTTCATCATCGTGTCGACGTCACCGAGTTCCGGGAAGTCGTAGAGCAATTGCGCCAGGCTGACCCAAGACGCTGGATAACCGGGGGCGATGTCTTCGAGTAGCGCCTGTGCGGTCTTCTCGTCTGGCTTGCCCAGGCTCGAGTCGCCCAGAATGCGAGCGACACTGTCCACTCGCTGCGCAGAAACGGTGCCGCGAGTGTGAGCGGCTTGCATCTGCTTGATCAGCGCAGCTTGCTGCTCGGTTTTGCCTTGTTTCTGGTAAACCGTGGCCAGTTCGACGTAGCAGATATCGGTGCTGTTCAACGCGGCTTTGCAGATGGAGTCGACTTCGTCCAGGTGCTGATCGTAAGTGCCTTGGGTGCGGTACAGCAGCACTTGGGCCAGACCCGCCTCTGGTTTGCCTTCGGCGCGCCATTTGCTGATTTGTTGCTGGGCGTTGATGTTCGCGAAGCTGTGCGGGTATTGCAGGTACAGCATGGCCAGCGGGATCAGGGTGTTGCCTTCACCATTGGCCGAGGCCTTTTTCAGCAGGCCTTCGGCTTCGTGGTGCTCGGCTTCGGTTGAGCCGGGTTTGGCCACCAATAAACGGCCCAGTCGAGCCTGAGCCCGAGGCGAAGTGTCGGCGGCAGCGCGGTAAGTGGCTTCGGCCTGTTTGATTTGCGCTGGATCACGGCTATTGACCTGGATATCGGCCAACCCGACTTGCGCCTCGCTATAGCCCAGGTCTGCCAGTTGTTGGTAGTTCTGCGCAGCCAGCGCCGTGTCGCCGCGCTTGAGCGCTTCGTTGGCCAGGCGCTGGTCGGGCAGGCCGGCGCAACCGCTGAGGCTCACGGCCAAAGCAATTGCACAAAATGCATAACCCGTGTGGGAGCTAGCCTGCTCGCGATACCGGCGGCTGGGAGCATCAGGCAGAACGTGCCGGTCGGGCGCGACCTCGGCCCATCGCGAGTAGGCTCGCTCCCACAGGGACTGCGGCGCGGTGAGGATAGTTGGAGTCGTCACAGGCATGTCCTCGACTTAAAGACCGGCAGCCATGGCTTTGTCGATCAGCCAGTTCAGGTTCGGGCCACGATCACTGCTCACTTCCACCGGGCGTCCGGCCAAGTTGGTGTTCAGCGGCTCATCAGGCTTGATCTGGACGCGAATATCGGAGGACAGGTCGGCGCTTTTCAGGCTGGTGCTGCTGACGATTTTGCCGGTGCGGGTCTGTTCTTCGCCGGCGATCTGAAAGCGTACCGGGGTCCCTGGGCGCACGTCGCCGAACTGGCGATAGGCGAAGCGTGCTTCAACATTGGCTTCGCTGTTACGCGGCACCAGTTGGAAGATCACGTCACCTTTGTTGGCGTACTGACCGTCGGCGACCAGTTGCTGGGCCACGGTGCAATCGCACGGCGACGTCAGGGTGCCGGTCATTTGCTTGCCGAACAGTTCTTCAACCTTGGCCGGTTGCAGTTGATCCTCGTCCAGGTGCCCCTTGAGCACATCGAGCATGCTGGTACTGAACGTTGCCAGCGGTGCGCCTTTGGCAGCGACGCCGTCGGCTTTGATCAGGCTTTGCACGGTGCCATCCCGGGGCATGGTGATGTTCATCCCCGGTACGCTGACGATGCCAGCCTGGGCATGGCTGACGAAGTACATGCCGTACACCGACTTGAAAATAAAACCGAACGCCGCGAGGCCGACGAGGAAGATCGCCAGGCTGAACGTCACGGCGCGCAGACGCCCGAACGGGGTCATGCCGTGGCCGCCATCCTTGACCTTGCGCGCCTTGGTGAAGTTGTCGCGCTGTAGCGTTGCCAGCACTTCCCCCATGCTGACGATGTCGCCGGCCAAATGGGAAGTGATCAGGTGACGCAGGGTTGAGATGTCTTGCGGTTCCAGGTTTTGGAACTGGCATCCGGTGCGACCGGTCTGGCGATCGTAGGAGCGGATCTGCAACTCCACATCCATCGCCAGGCCCAGGTTGTCGATGACAAATTGCAGGCGTGCTTTATGCACTTCACCGAGGGTCAGCGCTTTTTGGGTCCCGGCGTTGAAGCACAGGCCACCGGCGGAGAGGTCTTCCACCCGCGCTTCAATGGGCGCGCCAGAGGTCCCGAAAAAGCGCAGTTTGGCCGGAATTTTCACACGGGCGTGTTGGCGCTGGGCTTCGGATTCATGCACTACGTTGGTGTTCACAGCAGTATTCATAGGGGCTATTTCCTGGCTAATTCAATAAGGGGCAGTCAGACCATCAGCAGCAGCACGGCGACAAAAATGCTGCCGGCGGAGAAGGTCATGGTCCGAGACGACCAGGTGTTGAACCAACGTTGAAAGCTGGCGAGATCACGGGTCAATTTGGTGTCTTGTCGGGTCCAGGATTGTTGGTCGAGGCGGAAGAACACGTAGATCTTCACCAGCGCACCGACGATCTGGTTGTAATAGAGAATGGCCGGGTAAGCCGGGCCGATCCGGTGACCGGAGCAGGACAGCAGCAGCGTCAGAATGAGGCGGGTGATGCCGATCCACAGCAGGTAAACCAGGATGAATGCGGTGCCGTATTTGAAGCTGGCGATGATCGCCACGGTCAGGCCCAGCAACGAGGTCCACATCGATACACGCTGGTCGAACAGCACCACCGAGGTGAACAAGCCGAGGCGTTTCATTCCCAGGCCCAGGGCGCGGGAGTTTTGGCGCAGGTTGTTGCCGTACCAGCGGAACATCAGCTTGCGGCTGGCCTTGATGAAGCTCTTTTCGGGCGGGTGTTCCACCGTGTGGATCGCGGCGTCCGGCACGTAGAAAGTGTCATAGCCCAAGCGCATCAGGCTGAACCAGCTCGATTTGTCATCACCGGTAAGGAACTTGAAGCGGCCCAGGCGCCAGTGTTGCAGCGAGTCGCTTTCCACGTCAGCGATGAAATCCGGGTCGGTAACCACGCTGGCGCGAAACACTGACATGCGCCCGGTCATGGTCAGGACGCGTTTTGACAAGGCCATCGAACACATGTTGATGTGGCGCTGGGCGAAACGCAGCTTGTGCCATTCGCTCATGATGTAGCCGCCGCGTACTTCGCAGAATTCGTTGGTGGTGAGGCCGCCGACATTGCCGAACAGCTGGAACCACGGCACGGTCTTGAGCACAACGCCTTCAGCCAGCACGGTGTCGCCATCAATCACCGCCACCACGGCGCGGTCGTCCGGCAGGTGGCGGGAAATGGCGCGAAAACCATAGGCCAGGCCATCGCGTTTACCAGTGCCCGGAATGCGCACGAAATCGAGCTTGACCCGGTCCGGCGGATTCATCCGCGCCCACAGGCTTTTCACCAGCAGCTCATCGGACATTTCGACGATGGAGCAGACCATGGTGGCGGGCAGGCCACAGTCGATGGCTTCGCGAATCACCGAGCTGTAGACCTGGGCGGTGGTCAGGGCGTCGATGCGAAAACTGGTGACCATCAGATACACATGGGACGGGTCTGCCGCGTTGCCCAGCTTGCGCACTTTGCGCCGCAGGTGTGGGTAGACCACGTACAGAAACAGCATGCCGCGCAGGAAATGCGTAGCGCCCATCGAGTAACGCCAGATCCCGATGAAGCCGATCAGGAAGATAAAGTCCTTCGACTCGGAGTCGAACGTCGTGGCAGGCAACACCATGGCGATGCCCATCAATAAACTGAGGTAAAACAGCCAACCGGCGGCCTGAAGTAGGCCGTGCTTTAGCCTGTGCATAATCTGCATCCGTCTCGATCTCGGGCGAGCCTTTCAGGTGGCCCGATGGGGTTAAGGCAGGCGAAAGACCGGTCGGGCTACCAGAAAGGCTTACCCGACCGGAAAACTGACTTACCAGCAGATGCCTTCGGTCCGGCCACTCACGCTGGTGGCTTTGGACATGAAACCGACCAGGTCAACCACTTGCTTACCGTGTGGCGCTTGTTCCGCCAGCGCACGGAACTTCTCGTCACGGTTGCCCAGGATGATGACGTCGGAGTTGTTGATGACTTCGTCGAAGTCGGCATTGAGCAGCGACGAAACGTGCGGAATTTTCGACTCGATGTAATCGCGGTTTGCGCCGTGAACGCGGGCATATTCGACGTTGCTGTCGTAGATGCTCAGGTCGTAACCCTTGCCGATCAGCATTTCTGCCAGATCCACCAGCGGGCTTTCACGCAGGTCGTCGGTGCCGGCCTTGAAGCTCAGGCCCAGGAGGGCGACTTTACGTTTGTCGTGGCTTTCGACGATGTCGAAGGCGTTCTGCACTTGCGACACGTTGCTGCGCATCAGCGAGTTAAGCAGCGGCGCATCAACGTCAAGGGAGCCTGCGCGGAAGGTCAGGGCGCGAACGTCCTTGGGCAGGCACGAGCCGCCGAAGGCGAAGCCCGGACGCATGTAGTACTGCGACAGGTTCAGGGTTTTGTCCTGGCAGACCACTTCCATCACTTCGCGACCATCAACGCCGACAGCCTTGGCGATGTTGCCGATCTCGTTGGCGAAGGTCACCTTGGTGGCGTGCCACACGTTGCAGGTGTACTTGATCATTTCGGCGACCGCGATGTCCTTGCGGATGATCGGCGCGTCGAGTTCTTCGTACAGCGCTTGCAGCACGTCGCCACTGGCGGTGTCGAACTCGCCGATGACGGTCATCGGTGGCAAATCGTAGTCGGCAATCGCGGTGCTTTCACGCAGGAATTCAGGGTTGACCGCCACGCCGAAGTCGACGCCGGCCTTCTTGCCGGAGCAGTCTTCGAGAATCGGGATCACGACGTTGGCGACGGTGCCCGGCAGCACGGTGCTGCGAACCACGATGGTGTGGCGGGAAGTCTTGTCACGCAGGACAAAACCGATCTCGCGGCACACGGCTTCGATGTAGTTCAGTTCCAGATCGCCGTTCTTTTTGCTCGGTGTACCGACGCAGATCATCGACACGTCGGTGTCGCGAATCGCTTCTGCGAAGTGGGTGGTACCGCGCAGACGACCGGTCTCGATTCCCTTGGCCAAAAGCTCGCCGAGACCCGGTTCAACGATCGGCGATTTACCAGCGTTGATCATATCGATCTTGTCTTTGGCCACATCAACGCCGATGACGTCATGGCCACGTGCAGACAAGCAACCGGCACAGACTGCACCGACGTAACCCAAACCAAATATGCTGATGCGCATCGTATTTACCTCTGTATTTATCAAGCCATTAAATGGCTGGAGTTAAGGGTGTGCCGCGGGCCGAAGTTCACTCGCAAGTGTGCCTTACAGCCGAAAAAGTGCCGTGTGCAGGCAAGCTAAGTGTTGAGTGTCTAAGTAATGCACTCAAGGTGTGCGCAACGAGGCCTTGTTGTTATGACATGCCCTGTTATGCGGCCGATTCTCTGTTCTGAAGAAGCAGATACACAGACGGTTCGTACTCGATCCCCAGTATTTAGCCAGTAAAATCAAGCATTTCAATACTCAGATGAGCATTTTTATAGGGGCGCAGCCTTGGCCTTTTAGGGGATATCAATGGTGCCTATCTCCTGTCCTTTGGGTGTTTTGCAGATAAGTGCTCAACCGGTAGAAGTTAATATGACAACTTCGCTAGATGAGTCTCTTGTCTGTGTAAGTTATCTCGTACAAGCGCGTTGAGAATCGTTACCGGTGGTATGAGCGGTGCATTTGGACATAGTTCCAGTCCGCTCATCACGATTTTTGAAAATGATTGAAATATTGATAAAGATGGCACTGCTTTCATATTGATAGCACTTTCGATTTGGCCCTTTGTTAATGGGCTAGTTACCGAGTTGGATGGTTAAGTGCCACTACTGAAAAAAAGATTGAGTGCCACTACTGAAAAAAATGACGACTGTCGAGTGAAAGAAAATTTATAAAACAGCGTGATGATTTTTTGGCGCCAAACAAATGGCGATAGAAGAGGGTTGTTGGACGATCAGAGGGCGGCGCACGACGGTGTTTGAAGTCGTGCGCCGAAGCAGGAGGGAGGTGTTATTCGGGAGCGTGATCGCGCAAAAATACAAGGTTGTCCACTTTTGAGTGTTCGGCGCTGTAGCGATAACCCTGGACATCGAATTGCTTGAGCGCTGCCGGGTCGTTGATGCGCTCCTCGATCACGAAGCGGCTCATCATTCCGCGTGCTTTTTTTGCATAGAAACTGATGATTTTGTACTGACCGTTTTTCAGGTCCTTGAACTCGGTATTGATGATGCGTGCGTTCAGTGCGCTACGTTTGACTGACGAGAAATACTCGTTGGACGCCAGGTTCAGTAGCAGGTCGTCACCTTGATCGGCCAGAGCCTCGTTCAGCCATTCGCTGATTCGTGTGCCCCAAAAGGCATAGAGGTCCTTGCCACGGGCGTTGGCCAGTTTGGTGCCCATCTCCAGCCGATACGGCTGCATCAGGTCCAGAGGACGCAGCAGGCCGTACAGGCCGGACAGCATGCGCAAATGCCGTTGGGCGTAATCGAAATCGGCTTCGCTGAAGGTTTGTGCGTTCAGGCCGGTATAAACGTCGCCCTTGAACGCCAGCAACGCCTGTTTGGCGTTGTCCGGGGTGAAGGCCGGGGTCCAACTGCCGAAACGTGCGGCGTTGAGGCCGCCGATCTTGTCGGAGACGTGCATCAATTGGCTGATCTGCGCCGGTGTCAGTTCGCGCAATTGCGAGATCAGCTCCTGGGAGTGATCCAGATACTGTGGCTGAGTGAAGCGTTGGGTCGCCGGCGGTGTTTCGTAATCGAGGGTCTTGGCGGGTGAAATCACCATCAGCATGAAGTCGTCTCCTTTAATCGTGCGGCGATTCTAGGGGGTTGTCTGCGCTGACTCCAGCTATCAAGGCCATAGGTGATCGGTGGTTTGCACAGATGAGGCTGACCACGCAGGGGCGGGGAACGATCATGTGCGTCGCTATCAGCTATAGTGCCGCGCGGGTTTTGTTATGGAGACATCCCATTGCGTATCGTTTTTCTATTGGCCGCTTGGCTGCTGAGCGTCGGTGCCCTGGCGGGGCCCGCTGATTTGGCGACGCTGGATCGCAGCACCTGGCCCGAACACTTGACCAGCCCGACGCTGTTCGACGTAGCGTCTCGCGCCGAGATCCTCATGTTCTCCCGGGTGCTCCTGGCCAGTGAGTCGCTCGATGAAGCGGCGCTGGCCCAGCGCCTTGGGCTGCGTACCATCAACCTGGAGTCGGTCAACAACCTGCGCCAGCGTTTGTGGCAGCGGCTGCTGGCCAATTACAACTTCGCCCAGCAGAGCTGTGATCAGGACGCGTCTTTTTGTTTCCTGGTCGAAGACTTGCCGACGCTCCGAGAGCAGGCGGCGAAATTTCAGGTCAGCGACGAGAGCTACTACATCAAGTGGGCCGAGCCGAGCCGACTGTTCCACGCTCAATACCTGGACGAGCAGTTGCGCAAGGCTGCGCTGTTTCCGCAAACCAGCAGCGAAATCGATCGTTTTGGTGACTACGAGCGCAACGGCGATGAGATGAACGACCGGCTGTTCCTGTTGACCTTCGACAGTGCGGCCAACGCCAGTCCGGACAATACCGGGTGGGTGGCCGATTACCTGCGCAAGTCGAACATGAGTGGCACCTTTTTCGTCCTGGGCAAGGACATCCAGACTCGACTGGCTGAGCGTTCGGTCGCCAGCCTGCAAGCAACCTATTCCGGGCAGTGCATCGGTGTGCAAGGCTGGGAGTTTCGCTCGCACAGTCACTGGCAAGACTGGCAGGACTCGGTGCGGCGCAGCGTCGAGCTGGTGAAAAGCAAGCTGCCAGAGAATTACGTGCCGCTGTTCCGTCCGCCCGACGGCCAGCGGCGGGCCGATGCCGAGGACTTCTTCACGTCTCAGGGCTTGCAGGTCGCGTTGTGGGACATCGATGCGCAGGACGGTGCCGGCAAGCTCAAGGCCCGCCAGAGCGCGCAACGGGTATTGACCCTGATGTTGTTGTGGCGCCACGGGGTGATTAATTTCAATGTGAAGCAGGACGGGGTCAAGACGGAGATGCCTTGGCTGATCACGCAAACGGCGCAAAGCGGGATCGGATGGGAAGACTGTCAGGACGCATTTCGCTGAATACAGCTAAAGCCTGTAAACGTTGGAGAAGAGGGCGAGGCGGGGCGTTTTTTGAGCGGGTTGCGGTGCTGGCGGACTTCCGACTTTAACGGCACTGTGCCTGCACGCCAAGGGCTATTCGTCACTCTGAAAAATAAACTTCAAAAAAACGTCAAAGTGCTTTTTTCTGTCACGGGTTTAGGAGTATTACGAAGACAGACCGCCGAAACCTGCAACACAGGTGGCGTCTTCCAAGACTCCGCTATGGATGCAGTTCACTTGATTCTCCGCAGGTGAATTCGGTGGCCACTTCGCGGCGCAGCACTGTCAAGGTGTTGCGTCGACTGGCTCCCACAAAGGTGACCGAGTATGGATGATCACGGACGTAGCCCTTCTTCCAATCTGCCTATCCTATATGTACTCGATACCAACGTACTGATTCACGATCCAAATGCCCTGCTTAACTTTGAAGAGCACCACGTTGCGATCCCGATGACCGTGCTTGAGGAGTTAGACAAACTCAAGAGCGGGCATCACAGCGTTGCAGCCGAGTGCCGTCAGGCGATTCGCCTGATCGACAAGACCTTGGGCGATGCCAGCCCGGAAGACGTCGAACTCGGTGTGCCAATCCAGCGCGGCAAGAGTGGGCCCAAGGGCTTGCTGTCAATTCTGATGAGCAAGCGTGCCGAGCCGAATATCATTCTGCCCGAGCATCTGAACGACAACATCATCATCAACCAGTTGATCGACCTGCACGCGCGCGACAAGGAATTGCGTTTGGTGCTGGTGACCAAAGACATCAACATGCGCCTCAAGGCTCGGGCATGCGGGATTGCAGCCGAGGACTACAGCACCGACCAATTGGTCGATGACGTATCGCTGCTGCCCAACGGATACCACAACATGACGGGCTCGTTCTGGGACCGTGTAAGCAAGGTCGAAACCCGCCAGGACCATGGTCGAACTTGGCACCAGGTGCAATTGATCGACAATCTGCCGGCGGTGCATGTCAACGAGTTCATTATCGACGAGCAGGGGTTTGTGGGTTGGATCAAAGAGATTCAGGTCGACAAACTGTTGATCCTCGACCTGCATCAGGAGCCCCTGTTGCACCAGGAAGCCTGGGGCCTGAAACCGCGTGACATTTATCAGAGCCTGGCGCTGTATGCCTTGCTCGATCCAGACATTCATCTGGTCAACCTGACCGGTGCGGCCGGCTCGGGTAAAACCATTCTGGCGCTGGCGGCGGCGATTGAGCAAACGATGGTCAGCAAGCGTTACCGGCGCATCATCGCAACCCGCAGCGTACAAGGCCTGGACCAGGAGATCGGCTTTCTACCCGGCACTGAAGCGGAAAAAATGGAGCCTTGGCTGGGCGCCATTACCGACAACCTGGAAGCCTTGCACATGGATGACGAAAACACCCATGGCAGTGTCGATTACATCCTCAGCAAAGTGCCGTTGCAGTTCAAATCCCTCAACTACATTCGGGGTCGCAGCTTCCAGCAGAGTCTGATTTTGATCGACGAGTGCCAAAACCTGACGCCGCACCAGATGAAAACCATCATCACCCGTGCCGGCGCCGGTTCCAAGGTGGTGTGCCTGGGTAACCTGGCGCAGATCGATACCCCTTACCTGTCCGCGACCAGCTCGGGACTGACGTACCTTACTGAACGCTTTAAAGACTTCCCTAACGGTGTACACATCACCCTGCAAGGGGTGCCTCGCTCGATTCTGGCTGAATACGCTGAATCGCATTTGTAATCGCTTCACCAGAACCGGGCGGCCTAATAGGCGCCCGGTTTTTTGTGCCCGGCACAAATTCCACAGCCCGTGTGAGGAGTCGACAATCAAACGTGCGGAAATTTGACTCACGGGTTTACAATCGTCGCTCTTGATCAGGAGTAACCCTGTGCTGACTCATCTCGATTCTCAAGGTCGCGCCAATATGGTCGACGTCACCGAAAAAGCGGTCACGTTCCGTGAAGCGACGGCCCAAGCGCTGGTGCGCATGCTGCCTGGTACCCTGCAAATGATCGTCAGTGGCGGTCACCCCAAGGGTGATGTCTTCGCCGTGGCGCGGATCGCCGGTATTCAGGCGGCGAAGAAAACCAGTGATCTTATTCCTCTCTGTCACCCGCTCATGCTCACCGGCGTTAAAGTCGAACTCAGCGCCGAAGGCGACGACACCGTGCGCATCGTCGCGCGCTGCAAGTTGTCCGGGCAGACCGGCGTCGAAATGGAAGCCTTGACGGCCGCCAGTGTTGCGGCGCTGACCATCTATGACATGTGCAAGGCTGTGGATCGCGGCATGACCATCGAGAGCGTGCGGCTGCTGGAAAAGGTCGGCGGCAAGAGCGGTCATTTTCAGGCCGATCTGTCATGAAGGTGACGGTGAAATTTTTCGCCCGTTACCGTGAAGCGTTGGGCGTGGACTCGCTCAAGGTCGAAGGCGATTTCGTTACGGTCGACGATGTGCGTGCAGTGCTCGCCCAGCGCGACGGTGCCGAGGTGCTGACCGAGCAGAACCTGATGTGTGCACGCAACGAAGACTTGTGCCAGCTTGATGAGGCGGTGGTCGATGGCGATGAAGTTGCCTTCTTTCCCACCGTGACCGGAGGCTGATCATGGCGATTCGCGTACAGCCTGTTCCGTTTGATCCGGGTGCTGAAGTCAACGCCATGCACGCCGCCAATGTCGGTGTCGGCGCGGTGGTGAGTTTTGTCGGCTACGTGCGTGACTTCAATGACGGCTTGGACGTTGCCGGGATGTTTCTTGAGCATTACCCAGGCATGACCGAAAAGGCCCTGGGCAAAATTGCCCTCGAAGCGCAACAGCGCTGGCCGTTGTTGAAGCTGGAAGTGTTACACCGCGTTGGTGCCCTTGAACCGGGCGAGCCGATCGTTTTCGTCGGCGCCGCCAGCGCCCACCGCCAGGCTGCGTTCGACGCCTGCTCATTTGTCATGGATTACCTGAAAACCCGCGCGCCGTTCTGGAAAAAGGAAAACACCAGTGACGGGCCACGATGGGTGGAAGGCCGCGACAGTGATCATGCGGCGGCGGATCGCTGGAATCCGTAAACCCGCCTGATATTGCTGGGTTGTCCGCACTATTGCTGTCGCGGACAAGCTCACGCTGCGCCCAATAATTGACTGATTCACCCGCCGGCCGGTGCCCCGGCATGAGTCTGTTTGCCCGATTGACGGAAAATACATAAAAGTCCAGTATGGAATTATAAGTATAGAAAACCACTTCTCCGTTTTAGCACTTTCTTCTGTCTTGCCAAACCAACAACAACCCGCGAGAGAACGAACATGAAGAAACTCCCCCTGATTACCGGCCTGGCTCTGAGCCTGTTAGCGTCCAGCGGTCTGTTCGCTGCTGAGAAAACCCTGCGTATCGGTATCGAAGCGGCTTATCCGCCGTTTGCGTCGAAAACCGCTAAAGGCGAAATCGTCGGTTTTGACTATGACATCGGCAATGCGCTGTGCGCGCAGATGAAGGCCAAATGCGTGTGGGTCGAAGGCGAGTTCGACGGTCTGATTCCTTCCCTGAAAGTGAAGAAAATCGACATGGCGCTGTCGTCCATGACCATCAATGAAGACCGCAAAAAGTCGGTCGACTTCACCCACAAGTACTACTTCACGTCATCACGCCTGGTGATGAAGGACGGCGCGGAGGTCGATGACCAGTACGCCAGCCTCAAGGGCAAGACAGTCGGCGTGCAGCGTGCAACCACCACCGACCGTTACGCCACCGAGGTTTTCGAGCCCAAGGGTGTCAGCGTCAAGCGTTACAGCAACAACGAAGAGATCTACATGGACCTCGCGTCCGGTCGCCTCGATGCAATTTTCGCCGACACCATTCCGCTCAATGACTTCCTGTCGATGCCGCGTGGCAAAGGCTACGCGTTTGTCGGGCCGGAGTTGAAGGATCCGAAGTATGTCGGTGAGGGTGCCGGGGTAGCGGTGCGTAAAGGCAACACCGAGTTGGTGGCGGAACTGAACAAGGCCATTGACGGTATTCGAGCGAATGGTGAGTACCAGAAAATTTCAGACAAGTACTTTAAGTCCGACATCTATGGCGACTGATTAACCGCCATCGCGAGCTTGCTCGCGATGAGGGCCTGCCAGCCAACACACCTTAAGGCGTCAGCCCTTCAATTCCTTCAATTCCTTCAAATGCTTGTACACCGTCGCCCGCCCCATGTTCAGCACATTGGCCACATAGTTGGAGGCGCTTTTGCCTTTGAAAGCGCCCTCGGCATGCAGCGCCAGTACCAGTTCCCGTTTGTGGTCACGGGTTAGTACATTCAGGCTTAGCTGGCGCTCGCGTAGCCAGGCGTGGAGGAAGGTGTTGATCCGCTCCTGCCAGTCATCGCGAAACAGAGAGTCCGGTTGCGGGATGAGTTTGCTGGGCGACAGAAACAGGTCCAGCGCCGCCTTGGCATTCTCGAACAGCGAAATATTCAGATTGATGCACAGCACCGCTAGCGGATGGCCGTCGCTGTCACGCAGCACGCTGCTGAGGCTGCGAATCTTCTGGCCGTCCCAATTGAGCTTTTCGTAGGGACCGATATTGCGTTCGCTGACGTTGCCGCTAAGCAGCTCTTGCAGCGCGGAGTCCTCACCGATTGCACGCTTGGACAGATTGTTGGCGATGTAATCAACCTTTTGCGTGCGCAGGTCATGCAGCACCACCTCGGCATGAGGAAAGAACAAGGTGGCGATCGCATCGGCGATCGCTCGGAAGTTGTCCAGGGCCGGGTTTTGTTCGGGTGCAGTCATCAGGTGGGGCTCCAGGCAGCATCAGCGCCCGTCAGAAAGGGCGCTGGAAGTTTGCCGCAATCGTGTCGATACGTCACCTGAGGACGGTTATCAGCTCAGGCGGGCGGGGGAGAGCATCGCGGCTTCCAGGCCGAAACGGGTCAGTTGCTCGGGCAATGATTCACCGCGAACCAATGCCGCGCTGGCTTGCCCCATCGCCGGTGACGTCTGGATACCGTAGCCACCCTGCGCCGCTACCCAGAACAGCCCTGGCACCTGAGTGTCGAAGCCGCACAGCAAATCACCGTCGCGCACAAAGCTGCGCAGGCCGGCCCAGGTCCGGGTCGGACGGCGGATAGTTAGGGTGGTGGCTTGTTCAATCTGGTAAATGCCCATCGCGATGTCCAGTTCCTCTGGCTGCACATCGTGGGGTTCCACCGGGTCGGCGTTGGCGGGCGAGCCGAGGAACATGCCGGCATCGGGCTTCATGTAGAACGATTCGTCGAGGCTGACCAGCATCGGCCAGTGATGAATATCCACGCCCTCGGGGCCGGCGAAGATAAAGGCTGAGCGCCGCTTGGGTACCAGGCCCAGTGGCTGAGCGCCGGCCAGTGCGCCGAGCTTGTCGGCCCACGCCCCGGCGGCGTTGATAATGATCGGGGCCTTGAAGACCTGGCCGTTGGTCTGCACCCGCCACAGACCGTCGGCATCACGGCTCAGGCCCAAGACTTCGCTGTCGGTATGGATTTCGCCGTTGTTGCGGCGGATCCCGCGTAAATAACCTTGGTGCAAGGCATCGGTATCGATGTCGCAGGCCGTTGGGTCGTAGATCGCGCCATGGACTTTTTCCCGGCGCAGGATGGGCAGCCGCGCGCAGGCATCGTCGGCGCTGAGCAGTTGCATCTCGGGCACCGTGGCTTTGGCGCTTAGGTATTGATTGTTCAGCTCGACTGCGTCTGCGGTGAAATCCACGGTCATCTCGCCCCGCGCGGTCAGCAGCGGATGCTCGCAGAAACCGCTGGGCGGGGCGTCGAAAAAGTCGCGGCTGGCCTGGGTCAGCGCCCGAACTTGGGGCGTGCCGTAAGCGGCGCTGTACAGTGCGGCCGAACGTCCTGTGGCGTGATAAGCCGGATGTGATTCGCGTTCCAGGACGATCACGCGCCCGTGCGGTGATAGCCAGAAACCGGTGGAAGCGCCGGCAATGCCACCGCCGATGATGATGAAGTCTGCCTGGCTCATGGACGTCTCCTGAAAGGGCGTAAACACCGAAATTGTAAAGGTATTTTTGGGCTTCGGATGTCGAATATAAACTAATTTGTCCATTGTGGACTTAAAGTTTCTGTCGGCAATCTTCAGGCGAAAAAAAAGCGCAGGCCGTTTCCGGCTGCGCCTCTTGGTGTGCGACCTGCGTTACGGGTGCTTGCGCTCAACTGGACGTAACAGATGAGTGGACGGTGTTTCACAGCTGATCTTGCGACCTAGCAGCGCCTCGATGGAGGGGAGCTGGTAGGAGTCGTCTTCACCGGCAAAGCTGATGGACACACCCTCTGCGCCGGCACGGCCAGTCCGACCGATGCGGTGTACGTAGTCGTCCGGGACTTCCGGCAGGGTAAAGTTGATCACGTGGCTGATGCCGTCGATGTGGATGCCGCGACCGGCAACATCGGTGGCCACCAACACACGAATCTTGCCTTCGCGGAAACCTTCCAGGGTTTTGATGCGCTTGTGCTGCGGCACATCGCCGGACAGTTGCGCGGCGTTGACGCCATCGCGTACCAGGCGCTCTTCGATTCGCCGCACTTCATCTTTGCGGTTGGCGAAGACCATCACCCGTTCCCAACCGTTGTCGGTGACGAGGTTGTAAAGCAGCTTGTATTTGTCGGCACCTGCCACGGCGTAGATGTGTTGCTCGACGTTTTCGCTGGCCACGTTTTGCGCTTCGATCTCGACGATCGAAGGCTCGGTGGTCCATTGCTTGGCCAGGTTCATGACGTCTTCGGTGAAGGTCGCGGAGAACAGCAGCGTTTGGCGTTCGTTCTTCGGCGGGGTCTGGCGAATGATCTGACGCACTTGTGGGATGAAACCCATGTCGAGCATCCGGTCGGCTTCGTCCAGGACCATGACTTCAACCATGTCCAGGTGTACATCGCCGCGCTGGTTGAAATCCAGCAGACGGCCCGGTGTGGCGACGAGGATGTCGCAGTGACGGGCTTCAAGGTGCTTGAGCTGCTTGTCGAAATCCATGCCACCCACAAACGTCATGACGTTTAGGCCGGTGTACTTGGTCAGGTCGGCGGCGTCTTTGGCGATCTGCACCACCAGTTCCCGGGTCGGCGCAATGATCAGCGCGCGCGGTTCACCCATGTAGCGTTCTTTGGGCGGCGGGGTATCCAGTAACTGAGTAATGATCGAGATCAGGAACGCGGCGGTTTTGCCGGTGCCGGTCTGTGCGCGACCAATGGCGTCTTTACCCGCGAGGGTGAAACCCAGGACTTGCGCCTGAATCGGCGTGCAATACGGGAAACCCAGGTCCTGAATGGCGTGCATTAACTCTGGCGCAAGCTTGAAATCGTGGAAGCGGGTTTTGCCTTCCATGGGTTCGACGGCGAAGTCTTCGAGTTTCCAGGGAATAACCGGCGCCTTAGGCTTTGGTTCGCGACGCGGTTTTACTGGTTTTGGCGTTTCGCTGAGCGGTTGCTCGGAGGCAGAGACTGCAACAGGTTGGGCGGCCGGTGTGGTCACTGGCGCGTGTTTCGGTGCCGCTGCGGTGGCGGTCCGGCCAGGCTGATGACCGTCGGTGCGGTGGCTGGGGGTGTGAGACGGAGCGGTGGCGACTGGGGCGAGCGGCTCAGCCTCGCTTTTACCGAACATTTTTTTGAGTGCTTTGAGCACGGTCATCTCATCAATTGGTTAAGGAATGTACGCCGGCCAGTGTAATGCAAGAATCGGGCGCGGCGTAGCGGGATGATCAAAGGACGCCGATTAACGCAAGCGCTCGGTGAGCCAGGTGCCAATGTCGTGAATTTCCTCAGGTAACACTTCGTGACCCATTGGGTATTCCTGCCATGCGACGGTGACACCTCGCACCTTCAAATGCTCATACGCGCTGCGGCCCATGGCGTTTTGAACGACGTCATCGTACTGGCCGTGCATGCACAGCACCGGGATACGTTGCTGGCTGGCTGAAAGCTCCAATTCACTGCTGAAGGTGGGGGCATAGGTAGAGAGGGCAAGTACGCCACCGAGTGGCCCCTGCCATTCAAGGAAGGCGGTGTGCAAAACCACGGCGCCGCCCTGTGAGAAACCGGCGATAAAAATTCGCGAGGCGTCTATTCCGCTGGTTCGCTGCTCTTCTATCAGCGCGATAAGCATTTTTGCTGACACGTCCAACTCTTCGCGGCTGATCGCGCGGGCCGGGTTCATGGCCAATATGTCGTACCAGCTGGGCATCTCGTAGCCGCCGTTGATGGTGACGGCGCGGGTGGGTGCCTGAGGCAGGACAAAACGCGTGGTCAGTAGGCTTTCCTGAAGCGCTTCGGCTACTGGCAGGAAGTCGTAGCGATCGGCGCCGAGGCCGTGTAGCCAGATAACGCAGGCGTCTACTGGTTTACTGGGCTCAATAATCAAGGGCTCGGTCATGGCTGCTCCAATGTTGTGCGCGCGCTCTCATTGAGTGCGTGATCTGAGTGCGCGAGTGGTTGATCAGTTAAGAAGATGTCGCAAGGCTACAAGTTTTGCTATTGCACTGTCGCTGAATCGCTTAAGCGCGCGGTGTGGTACGGGCTTTGCTATGGGAAAACCTGCGCAACCAATCTCGCGTCTGGCGGTAACACTATCAGTGTACGACTGGCGGTGGGATAGCAAAGAATCCGGTGATGGATGTTCGCCAATGGCCGCTTCGGGCTTCGCGAACGTGAAAGGGCTACAGCCCGTTCGGCCGATTGGTGAGAAGTGAGTTGTCCATGATGTGGATTTTCTCCTACTAGACTCATAGCGAAGGTTTTACGTCGGTTGACCCTAAAAAAAGCCAACACGGGTCAACAACGCCTCATAAGGGTGCGACTGGACTTAAGCTCCGACACAACAAGAGCAAAACTGGAGGTTTGAATGAAGATGTTGAAATCCACCCTGGCCATCGTGACTGCAGCCGCAGTGCTCGGTGTCAGTGGGTTCGCTCAGGCGGGTGCAACCCTGGATGCAGTGCAGAAGAAAGGTTTCGTACAGTGCGGCGTCAGCGATGGTCTGCCGGGCTTCTCGGTTCCGGACTCCACCGGCAAGATCCTGGGGATCGATGCTGATGTCTGCCGCGCCGTGGCGGCTGCCGTTTTCGGCGACGCGACCAAGGTCAAGTTCAGCCAGTTGAACGCCAAAGAGCGCTTCACCGCGCTGCAGTCCGGCGAAATCGACGTGTTGTCGCGTAACACCACCATGACCAGTTCCCGTGACGCGGGCATGGGCTTGAAATTCCCTGGCTTCATCACCTATTACGACGGCGTGGGCTTCTTGGCCAACAGCAAGCTGGGCGTGAAAAGTGCCAAGGAACTGGATGGCGCGACCATCTGCATTCAGGCCGGTACCACCACCGAGCTGAACGTTTCCGACTACTTCCGCGCCAATGGTCTGAAGTACACCCCGATCACTTTCGACACCTCTGATGAAAGCGCCAAATCGCTTGAGTCCGGGCGTTGCGACGTGCTGACTTCCGACAAGTCGCAGCTTTACGCACAGCGCAGCAAATTGGCTTCGCCAAAAGACTACGTGGTGCTGCCAGAAACCATTTCCAAAGAGCCGCTGGGTCCAGTCGTGCGTAATGGCGATGACGAGTGGCTGGCAATCGTTCGCTGGGTTGGCTATGCCATGCTCAACGCCGAAGAAGCCGGTATCACTTCGAAAAACGTTCTTGAACAAGCCAAGTCGACCAAGAACCCGGACGTTGCCCGTATGCTGGGTGCCGACGGTGAATACGGCAAGGACCTGAAACTGCCGAAGGACTGGGTCGTCAAGATCATCAGTCAGGTCGGTAACTACGGCGAAATTTTCGAGAAAAACCTCGGCAAGAGCACCCCGCTGGAAATTGACCGTGGCATGAACGCGCTGTGGACAAACGGCGGCATTCAATACGCACCACCAGTGCGCTGATGGTTCTATCACCCGGTGGGCCAACCACCGGGTGATGTTCTGTTCCATTATTACCGGGGCACTTCATGCAAAAATCAATCGGCGCACCAAAGCAGAGGCTCAGCCTCAGCGATCCAAAAGTGCGTGCGTGGCTATTTCAGATCATCACGATTGTCGCGGTGGTCGCGATGGGCTGGTATCTGTTCAACAATACGCAAACCAACCTTCAGCACCGGGGCATTACTTCCGGTTTCAGCTTTCTGGAGCGCAGTGCCGGGTTCGGCATCGCTCAACATTTGATCGACTACACCGAATCGGACAGCTATTCCCGGGTGTTTGTCATCGGTCTGCTCAATACGTTGCTGGTCACCGTCATCGGCGTGGTTCTGGCGACCCTCCTAGGCTTTATTGTCGGTGTGGCAAGGCTGTCGCCGAACTGGATCATCAGCAAGCTGGCAACGGTTTACGTGGAAGTTTTCCGTAATATTCCGCCGCTGCTGCAAATCCTGTTCTGGTACTTCGCGGTCTTCCTGACCATGCCCGGGCCGCGCGCCAGCCATAACTTCGGCGACACGTTCTTCGTCAGCAGTCGAGGCCTGAACATGCCGGCCGCGCTGGCAGCCGACGGGTTCTGGGCGTTTGTGGCCGGCGTTGTGCTGGCGATCGTCGCTGTTGTTCTGATGTGCCGTTGGGCCAATAAGCGCTTTGAAGCGACCGGCGTGCCGTTCCATAAGTTCTGGGTTGGCCTGGCGATCCTGGTGGTGATCCCGGCACTCTGCGCACTGATCTTCGGCGCGCCGCTGCATTGGGAAATGCCGAAGTTGCAGGGCTTCAACTTTGTTGGTGGCTGGGTACTGATTCCGGAACTGCTGGCGTTGACCCTGGCCCTCACGGTGTACACCGCGGCGTTTATCGCCGAGATCGTGCGTTCGGGCATCAAGTCGGTCAGCCACGGCCAGACCGAGGCGGCGCGTTCCCTCGGGCTGCGCAACGGTCCGACCCTGCGCAAAGTGATCATCCCGCAGGCGCTGCGTGTAATCATTCCTCCGCTGACCAGCCAATACCTGAACCTGGCGAAGAACTCCTCGCTGGCCGCCGGTATCGGTTACCCGGAAATGGTGTCGTTGTTTGCCGGTACGGTGCTGAACCAGACCGGGCAGGCCATCGAGGTCATTGCCATCACCATGAGCGTGTACCTGGCGATCAGTATCAGCATTTCCCTGCTGATGAACTGGTACAACAAGCGCATTGCGCTGATCGAGCGGTAAGGAAAAGCGCATGACAACTCATACTTTCAAACCCGACATGCCACCACCGAGCAGCAGCATCGGTGTGGTCGCGTGGATGCGGGCGAACATGTTCTCCAGCTGGCTCAACACCCTGCTGACCCTGTTCGCGTTCTACCTGATTTACCTAATTGTGCCGCCGCTCTTGCAGTGGGCGATCCTTGACGCCAACTGGGTCGGGACCACTCGGGCTGACTGCACCAAGGCGGGCGCTTGTTGGGTGTTTATCGAGCAGCGCTTCGGCCAGTTCATGTACGGCTACTATCCGATGGAACTGCGCTGGCGCGTGGACCTGACCGTACTGCTGGCGATCATTGGTGTGGCGCCGCTGTTCATCTCGCGTTTCCCGCGTAAGGCGATGTACGGGCTGAGCTTTCTGGTGCTGTATCCGATCATTGCCTACTTCCTGTTGCATGGCGGCGTCTTCGGCATGACCAACGTGGCGACCAGCCAGTGGGGCGGCCTGATGCTGACCCTGGTGATCGCTACCGTCGGTATTGCCGGTGCTTTGCCACTGGGGATCGTCCTGGCCCTGGGTCGTCGTTCGAACATGCCGGCAATTCGGGTGGTCTGTGTGACCTTCATCGAATTCTGGCGCGGCGTACCGTTGATCACGGTGCTGTTCATGTCCTCGGTGATGCTGCCGTTGTTTCTGCCTGAAGGCATGAACTTCGACAAGCTATTGCGGGCACTGATTGGGGTGATCCTGTTCCAGTCGGCCTACGTCGCCGAAGTAGTACGCGGCGGTCTGCAAGCGATCCCCAAAGGTCAGTACGAAGCGGCGGCGGCAATGGGCCTTGGTTACTGGCGCAGCATGGGCCTGGTGATTCTGCCGCAAGCCCTGAAGCTGGTGATTCCTGGCATCGTCAACACGTTCATTGCGCTGTTCAAGGACACAAGCCTGGTGATCATCATCGGCCTGTTCGACCTGCTGAACAGCGTCAAGCAAGCTGCCGCCGACCCAAAATGGCTCGGCATGGCGACTGAAGGCTATGTGTTTGCGGCCCTGGTGTTCTGGATTTTCTGTTTTGGTATGTCCCGCTACTCCATGCATTTGGAACGTAAGCTGGACACTGGCCACAAGCGTTAGGAGCGTAGTTTATGAGTGAAGCGATCAAACAGCCTGTGAGCCCTGAAGGCATTATTCAGATGCAGGGCGTGAACAAGTGGTACGGCCAGTTCCACGTGTTGAAAGACATCAACCTGAACGTCAAGCAGGGCGAGCGTATCGTTCTGTGCGGTCCGTCGGGCTCTGGCAAGTCGACCACCATCCGTTGTCTCAACCGTCTGGAAGAACACCAGCAGGGGCGTATCGTGGTTGACGGTGTTGAACTGACCAACGACCTCAAGCAGATCGAAGCGATCCGCCGTGAAGTCGGTATGGTGTTCCAGCACTTCAACCTGTTCCCCCACTTGACCATTTTGCAGAACTGCACCCTGGCGCCGATGTGGGTGCGCAAGATGCCGAAACGCAAGGCCGAGGAAATCGCCATGCACTATCTGGAGCGCGTGCGCATTCCGGAGCAGGCGCATAAATTCCCTGGGCAACTGTCTGGCGGTCAGCAACAGCGCGTGGCGATTGCTCGTGCGCTGTGCATGAAACCGAAAATCATGCTGTTCGATGAACCGACCTCGGCGCTCGACCCGGAAATGGTGAAAGAGGTTCTCGACACCATGATCGGCCTCGCCGAAGACGGCATGACCATGCTCTGCGTAACTCACGAAATGGGCTTCGCGCGCACCGTGGCCAACCGTGTGATCTTCATGGACAAAGGCGAAATCGTCGAACAGGCCGCGCCGAACGACTTCTTCGACAACCCGCAGAATGACCGCACCAAACTGTTCCTGAGCCAGATCCTGCATTGATCCTGCACCGACAGTGAAATAAACCCGGACATGTTCCGGGTTTATTTTTACCTGCGATTTGAGCCGTGCTGCGGCGAGGCAGACCGCCACAATCCTTATGAGAGTCCGTTCCCACCCGTTTTGAAGTTGCCCTCTCAGAGGTTGCTGACTAAGATGTCAAGAAATTCATCCTATGATTGGATGAAAAAGGCGAATCGAATGCCAGCAATTTTCCCACTCATAAAGCGCTCCTTGGTCGATCAAGCCCTGGACCAGTTGCGACTGCGCATCACCGAGGGCGTATGGACGGTGGGCCAGCGTTTGCCGACCGAGCCAGAGCTGTCCGCTGAACTGGGCATCAGCCGCAACACCGTGCGTGAAGCCATGCGCGTGTTGGCGTTTTCTGGGTTGATCGAGATCCGTCAGGGCGATGGCAGTTACCTGCGAGCGGTGGTGGATCCGCTGGACACGATGAAAGCGCTGTCGCGTTGTACCCATGAGCAGGCCCGGGAAACCCGGCACATCGTTGAAGTCGAGGCCATTGGCCTGGCCGCCGTGCGCCGTACCGACGCAGACCTGCTGGCGTTGCGTGAAGCCTTGAGCGTCAGCGGCAGCCACTATCACGGTGATCTCGACAGTTACATCGCTTGTGACCTGGTGTTCCATCGCCGTTTGGTGGACGCCGCGCACAACCCGGCGCTCAGCGAACTCTATCGCTATTTTTCCAGCCTCATCGGCGCGCAACTGCGCCAGACTTTGAACATTACCCCACGACGTCAGGCCGTGTTCGACCTTCATGTCGATCTGCTGGATGCCGTCGAGCAACGCGACCCGCAAAGGGCCAAAGCCTTGTGCAGGCAGTTGATCAATGAACCTTAAAACCGAGAACGCTATGTCCCGCGAGCGCACTGTCACGCCCCCCAAACGCACGGCGGAGTTCGACGAGCTGCTGATTGATGCCGAGGCCGATGACGAAGAGGTCCAGCAACGGCATCCGGTCCTGCGACGGCCGTGGTTGTTGCTGCTCGGATTGATATGGGTGGCGCTGAACCTGCGTCCGGCATTGTCGAGCATGGCGCCGATGCTCAGCGAGGTGTCCAAGACCCTCGGTTTGTCGGCGGCCCAGGCGGGGTTGCTGACCACGTTACCGGTGCTGTGCCTCGGGGTGTTCGCGCCGTTGGCTCCGATCCTCGCGCGGCGCTTCGGTGCCGAACGGGTAGTGCTGGGAATTCTGCTGATGTTGGCGTGCGCGATTATTCTGCGCAGCACGTTCGGCGAGGTTGGCCTGTTCGCCGGCAGCGTTCTGGCAGGGGCAAGCATCGGCATCATTGGCGTGTTGTTGCCGGGTATCGTCAAGCGAGACTTCCCGAAGCAAGCCGGTGCCATGACCGGCGTCTACACCATGGCCTTGTGTCTGGGGGCCGCGATGGCGGCTGGTGCGACCGTGCCGCTGAGCGAGCACTTCGGCAAGAGCTGGGCCCTGGGCCTTGGTTTCTGGGGAGTCCCTGCGGTGGTCGCGGCGATATTCTGGTTGCCGCAAGTTGGCCAGAAACACAGTGCGCATAACGTGGCGTATCGGGTTCGCGGCCTGTTGCGCGATCCACTGGCCTGGCAAGTGACGTTGTACATGGGGCTGCAATCTTCCCTGGCGTACATCGTGTTTGGCTGGTTGCCGTCGATCCTCATTGGCCGCGGTCTGACGCCGACCCAGGCAGGACTCGTGTTGTCGGGGTCGGTGATTATCCAGTTGGTCAGCTCGTTGGCGGCGCCCTGGTTGGCAACGCGCGGCAAGGATCAGCGCTTGGCCATCGTTGTGGTCATGTGCTTGACCCTCAGCGGTTTGTTCGGTTGCCTCTATGCGCCGTTAGAGGGCTTGTGGGGCTGGGCGATTGTGCTGGGCCTGGGGCAGGGTGGTGCGTTCAGCCTGGCGCTCACCCTGATCGTGCTGCGTTCGCGCGACGCCCACGTGGCCGCCAACCTGTCGAGCATGGCTCAGGGTTTTGGTTACACGCTGGCGTCCCTCGGGCCGTTCGCCGTCGGCATCGTGCATGACTGGACCGGCGGCTGGACCGCGCTCGGCTGGATCTTCGGTGTGATCGGCCTCGGCGCGATTATCGCCGGCCTGGGCGCTGGGCGTGCGCGTTATGTGCAAGTCGACAGTCAGAAAGTCTAGAGATAGACCACCTCCAGCGTGGCCGAGCCGTCAATGTAAATCTCGCGGCTCAAATCCAGGTTCTGCTTGGCGGATATCACCGTTTCGACTGTGATCGTGCTGCTCAGATTTTGCAGCGCGATGGGGCCGGCGGTGCTGCCGGCGATGTCGGTGAAGCCCAGGTAACTGCGTGCGCCGATGTCAATCGGCTGAACACTGGCGCTCCGCCAGGCAACACCTGCGGTGGTGGATTCAGTGCCGTAGATCTGCGGCAGCAGGTCCGCGGTCGTTTGTGTCGGGTCAAAACTTACCGAGTACAGGCCGATTTTATTGCCACTGGGGTCACGGCCCAGTCCGTAATAAATCTCGCTATTTACGTTCGCCGAACCGTCGCGGTTGTCGCGCATACGCAGGGCAAAGCGGCTTTGGCCGTTGCATGCAATGGTCAGTGCCAGGTGCCTGACGGGCAACCGGGTGCCTTGGTCGAATTTGAGGTCTTGCTGAGATATTTTGCCGTAGTCGATCACGCCGCTCCCGGACAGCACAGGTGTGCAAGAGGTCGGGGAGACCAGGCCTTTGATGCTCAGGTCGACGCTTTGGGCGGCGAGCGCCGACCCTGCTATCAGTGGCAGTGCCGCCAGAGTGAGTTGCACAAACTTCATGGTGAACGCCTTGTCTTGGGGGTCAGAGGTAGACAATTTCAAGGGTGCCGGAACCGTCCAGCAGCACTTCGTTGCTCAAGTCCAGGTTATTCATGGGGGCCAGTAACGCCCTGATGCTCACTTCGCCGCTAAGGTTTTGCAGGGCCGTGGGGCCGGCCTGGCTGCCTTGGGTGTCAGTGAAACCCAGGAAACTGTTATTGCCGATGGGAATGGGGGAGGCGCTGGCGCTGCTCCAGGCGACGCCGTTGGTGGTCGAGTCGGTGCGGTAGAGCCGCGGCAGGGTGTCGGCGCTGAAGTCAAACGGATCGAAATACAAGAAATAGCGGCCGATATTGTTCTGGCTATTGTCCTGGCCCAACCCATAGGCCGTTTCGTCGATGCCTCCGGTGGCTGAGCCTTTGCGGTTGTCTTGCATGCGCAGGGCAAAGTGCGTGGGAGCGTCGCAGCCGATGCTCAGTATCAGCGTCCGGCTGGGTAAGGCGCTGTCCTGATCGGCATTGAGATTTTTTGCCCACAGGCGCCCGAAATCCACTACGCCGCCGTTGGACAGGCTCGGCACACAGGCCGCCGGGGCAAAACGTGCTTGCAGCGTCAGCTCTCGGGCATTGCCGTCGGCGGTGTCGAACAGGCCTGCGACCTCCCAAGTCACCGCGTCGCGAACGCGGGTGGCTTCGACCTTTGCCCAGGCGCGGATTTTCAGTTGCACCGAAAAAGCGCTGCCGACCGCTGGCGCGCCATCCTTTAGGGGCACGATGACGTGGTCCGGTCGCCAGCCCAGCGCGCTGGCCCTGGCGCTCGGTGCCTGGCCACGGCCAGCGAGCAGGCCCAGGTCCACTGCTTGACCGTCAAGCACACCCTCGCTGACGTGGATGTCATAGCGCCCCTTATCGGTAAACCGAAAATACTCGTGACCGGCGGCCAAGGCCTTGTACGCCAGGCTCATGTCCGCCGGTTCAGGGCAGTTCAGGTTCAGGCTCAGATGACGCTCTCCCAGCGACTGCTCGCTCGCCTGGGGCTCAAGGATGGCACGGTTCATGAGGCCGAAATCCATACGCGACTCGTTCACGTTCAATCGGCATTCTTGTGCATACGCCGGGACGATCCAGCCAAGCGCAGGTGCCAGGAGGCAGGCACCGACTATCAATGGTTTCATCACAAGGCTCCTACGGGGGGCATTTCAGAGGGCAGGCAACGGGCTGGCGCGGTTTCAAAGTAGACCTGCGGGTCGGCTTTCTCCGGCAGGCTGAATTGCAGTTCGCAAGGTGCCTGGCCGGGTGCTTTGACCCATAAGCGGCGCGGGTCGAGCACCGAGGGCAGGAATACCCGGCTGCCTTCTTGCACCAAGGTCACGAACTCGCCGTCGGCCGTGCTGACGGTCGCGCCAGGCGGCAGTGGTGCGCCGTTGAGCGTGGTGACGCTTAGCAGGGCACGGCGAGTCATGGTCACTGCAAACTCGACGCGGTCCACCGCGCCGCGCCCGGCTGAAATCATCGTCAGGCCATTGCTGATGTCTGCGTTGCGCGGTAGCGAGCGAGTTTGCACCTGCACGGGACTGCGGCCATAGGCAGCCACTTGCGGGACCACGGCTTGGCCCTGCGCATCGGTCCAGACTGGCCCGCTGGGGGTGCTGAGTTTGACGCCGCTCATGTCACCCACTGACACCACGGCAAAGGTATCGCGCACCGGGTACGGTGAAAAAGTCATGCCGGCGCCATGCACCACGATGCCGCCACGCGCTCCGCCCTGGTAGCTCGAACGCTCGGCGTCGGAGCGGCTGTAGTTGACGTCAAGTTGGGTATATCGCGGCAGGTAAGAAACACCGACGGTGGATTCCACTTGCTGGTCGCGGGTGTCATGTTCGACGCTGACCCGATAATTCAACTGGTCGTTCAGCTGTTCGCTCAGACCCAGGCCTGTGCGGTGTTCACCACCCGAGTTGCGTGCCCAGGCTCTGGCTCGGCGGTCCTCACCCAATGGCAGGCTGATGGTCAGGTAGACCGCATTTTCGTCGTTCTCGCGACCGCTGACTTGCCATTCGGCGCTGGCTGAGAGCGACACGCCACGCACGTTGCTCCCCCAAGAGGCGAGTGCGCGGCTACTGTTGTCGCCGGCGACGTTGCTGGTGCGTGAGAACCCGGCGTTGAATGCCCCCAACCACGGATGTGCCCACCCCAGGGACAAGCTCTGTTGGTCGCGGTAGCGCGAGCGCCGTTGCGCCGGGCCGTCGCGGGTGTCGCTGCCATCCTCTAACTCGCGATAGCCGGGCGTGCGATGGGACATGGCGGCGGTGGCCGACCATTGCTCGCCCAGCCGTTGGCTCAGCGAGAGGTCGGTTTGTACCCCGCGTGAAGGCTCGAGCCCCTTGGCGTTGGCAACTTGCGTTGACACTTGAACCTGACCATCACGCCACGGCAGCAGCCCGAGGTTGGTGCCGGTCGCGTGATAGTCGTCGGCGGTGAGTGCGCCAATCCCCAGATTGAACCGTGAACCCAGCGCACCACTCCAGCCGCCACTGATCACCAAGGGCGCTTCGCCCCGGTTGTCGCCGATAGTACGTACACGCCCGGCGCCCACTGAATAGCCGGCTGCCGGCAAACTGAGACCGAGCATTGCCGCGGGCACCGTAAAACGCCGCTCGCCGCCGGCGGTTTGTTTGACCGTGACCTCGACGTCGGAGCGGCTGTTTAGGCGCCTGACATCGGTCAGGGAAAATGGCCCGGCAGGGACCACGGTGGAATGAATAAGCACGCCGTTTTGCCGGACTTCAACCTGGGCCGGGCTGTCGGCGATGCCGCTGATCGTCGCACCTTGTGCCTGCTCTTGGAGTGCCTGCTCGGTGAACACTTGGACGCCAGTGATTTGGGCGCCTGCCAGCACGGGGTTGTACAGATTGATCTGCCCGGCCTGAAACACCGCTTGTTGCTGAGTAAAGGTGCGTTGAGCGTAAGCATCCAGGTGGGTGGTGCGAGAGGCATCGTCCTGCCAGGTCTGGACCTGGCGACTGCGCACGATCCAGTCGCCCGCGTTGAATCCCACTTCAGTATTGGCCGAGCCAAAACGATTGGCGTCATCGCCGTATTGGTTGTATAGCCCCGTCAAATCGTAGTTGAGCAATCCGCCGAAACCGCCGGTTTGATACCCGGATACATCACGTTCCCGTGGGCGCAGGGCTTCGGTGGGCACGACCAGCGCGACGCTGAGACTCGCCGGATCCTGCTCGACCAGGGTCTGGGGATACTGCTGCAAAAAATCATGGCAGGCGCCTTCGCCGATGGCCACAGGGACGATCAGGTTGGCGGCGTCCAGCAGCATTCGATCAAAACACAACGTGCCCTGGTGATCGAAGCGCGCGTTGGCCCGACCCCGCCGCTGGCCGTTAACGGTCAGGCTGATGGCGTGCTGGCCGGCGCTGAAACGCGCGGCGTCGAGCAGCAGATAAGCCAGCTGTGGGTCGATACCGCGATGGCGCAGGGTTTGCGGGTCAAAGGGCTCGGCCTCCGCGGCCCAGGTCGGGGCCAGCAGCAGGGCGTTGGCCAATGGCAGTGCAGCCCGGACCAGATAGCGGGTCAACCTGGCGCGCTGCGGTAATGGGCGAAAGCCAGGCACGGCTTTGCACCCAGGGGCATGGGTCAATCTGTTCACACAAGGGCACTCGGGTTAATGGCAGTGCTGCACCTGTGGGTAGGCAGGTGCGCGCAGGTTTGCGCAGCCGGCGGATCTTGGTCCGCGCAGGACGCGTCAGCGTGGAGTCAGTGGGGCGTCGTAAGCCGCCACCGCAAATCCATAAACAGTGGCGGGTTGCAGTCGCACGGCGGTGGCTGTCGAGATCGATGCGCGTAGGGTCAACACGTCTCCCGGCAGGATGTAGGTGCGCGGTAGCAATGCTGCGCCGGGCCCGGGCAGCAGTTGCAGTTCCTGGGCCAGACGGACGACGTAGGGCGTGTCGTTGCGGACTTTCAATTGACCGTCTTCAAGTGACCAGACCAGACCTTTCCACGGGGTGCGATTGGGCGCGAGGCCTTTGGGATGAATAATCACCGGCAGGTTTTGGCGTACCGTCACGCCGACGCGGGCATGGCCGGCCTTGGCGTCGGCTCGGCCTTGGGGCATGCCTTCAAAGACCACCCGCTTCAGACGCTGAGTGCGCAGCGGTGTCTGGTTTTGCAGGATAAAGCGCACCAATTGGGTTTTGGACGCCTCGACCCTGGCCAGCGGCGGAGTGACAAACAGCAGGGCTTCCTTGTCTTCGGGGATGTCCTGGAGGGTGACGTGCAGCAACGCCAGCGTCGCGTCGGAATTGGTCACGGAAACGGCGGCTTCGCCATCTTCCTCGTGGACAATCACCACCGACGTGTCGGGGACCATGCCGTCGGCGCGACTGTCGATACTCAGCAACAGCGCCCAGGCGGCGAGGCTGCAGACCAGCGTTTTGAGGGGGGTGCAAGTCTTCACGACAGGCCTCCTGCTAGGGGTGGGTGGTGCGTGTGAACGGGCTAGAGATAGCGCAAATCCAGAACAATCGATCCGTCCAGTGGCACTTCCTGCTGCAAGGTGAGGGTGCGTGCAGGGCTGATGGAGGTGTCGACTCGAAGCTGTGTGGTCAGGTTGATGATGGGTTCTGGCTGGGGGCGGCCGGGGCGGGCGAACCCCATGAGCATTCTGGGGTAGGCGTTGGGTTCAGGTGACCAGTTAAGGCCCTGGTCATAAGAGGTCAATGACTGCATGGTTTGCCCATCGCCCGACGAATTGCGAAACGACAGCGAGACCGACCCCAGGCGTTCGGCGGAGGCATGAACGTTTTTGCCCAGGCCATAGAAAAAGTTCGGTGCCAGCGAGGAGTCCGCTCGATTGTCGATACCGACCAGGGCAAACAACACGGGCGCGCTGCAGTTGATCTGCATCGTCAGCATCTGACTGGGCAGGACGCTGAATTCATCCGGCAACAAATCACGCGCCGGAATCCGCCCATGGTCAACCTCGCCGCCGTTCAAATCGACCCGGCACGCACTGGGCGTCACCAGGCCATTGATAATCAGGTCGGTTTGACCATTGGCGCTGAAAGCCGGCATCGGCAGCATTAGCCCCAACAGCAGTGCCGCAAGGCTTGAGGGCGAATTCGTCGAAGGGTATTTGCAGTGTGTCAAGGGCATCGCGATAGGCCTCTCCACGCCCATACCGGGGTGTGGCGCCGTGCAGGTATGGGCGTTCATGGTGTTACAGGTAAACGATTTCGAGGGTGGCGGAACCGTCGATGGGTTGCTCGTCAGTCAGGTCCAGGCTGTCGGCGCGGGCGATGAAGCCCCGGACATGAACATCGGAGGTCAATTGCTGAATGGGTATTGGCGCCCAGGCCCCCGAGGCGTTGTTGCCGAAGCCGGCCAACATCCCGTCGTCCAGCGGCATCCAGGAGACTTTGTCGTCTGATTCCAGCACCGTGACGGCGGCGGCGTCGGCAACGGCGTTGTCTATCAATAGTGCGTAGTCGCCCAGCTTCTGGGTGCCATTGATCAGTCCCAAGCCATAGGTCGCCCCATCACCGCTGATCGAGGAACCGGCACGGTTGTCGGTGCCTTTCATGGCGAACAGGGTTGAGCCGTCGCAGAGGACGGTCATTTGCAGGGTGGCGGCGGGCAGTACGGTCGTGCTGGTGAGGTTGAGGTCTTTGGCGGATATTTTGCCGTAATCGACTGTGCCGTTGCCCGACAGGCTCGGGGTACAGGCGTTGGGGGTAATCACCCCTTTGACGGTCAGGTCGACGGTGGAGGCAGCGGACGCTGACGCGCAAGCGCCCAGCAGGACAGTGGTGGCGAGTGCGTAAAACGTAGTGTTCATGAAGATTGAGTTCCTTTCAAAAGGGGGGGCAAGGGGTGTTACAGGTACGTCAGTTGCAACGTGGCTTCGCCATCCAGCGGCACCTCGTCGATTAGCGTCAGGTCGTTGGTCGGGGCAATGTGCGTATAGAACCTGAGTTCAGCATCGAAGTTAGTCACGGCGATGGGCGTCAGCGGGGGCGCCGCTGCAGAAATGGCGGTCAGCGCCGAATGCCCCAGAAATACTGAAGGTTGCCAGGTGGTGCCACCGTCGACCGAACTGATAGTTCTTACCGACACGCCGTCGGCCACCGGGTTGTACAAGCCTAAACCGGTGCTGCCGAGTTTCTCGTTATTGGGCGTCATGCCCAGGCCATGCCAGTGGTCATAAAGGGCGGATGAGCCTGCGCGGTTATCAAGGGTGTTCAGCGTGAAGGCGGTCGGCCCTTCACAGCGCACACTCAGTTGCAGGGATTGCTGTGGCAGCGAGGTGTAAACATCTGAGGTGAGCGCCTTGGCCGACAGTTTGCCGTAGTCGATCACCCCGCCATCGGAGAGCGCGGGGATGCACGCATTGGGGGTGATCGCGCCTTTGATCGCCAAGTCTGCGGTGCTGGCAGCCAGCACTGAGGGTGCGACCAACAAGGCCGCGAGAAAGCGGCAATTAAACGTATTCATCGTGGAAGGAGCCTTGTGGGTGGCGTTACAGGTATTTCAATTCAAGCGTGGCCGAGCCATCGAGAAGCACTTCATCCGTCAGGTCCAGGTTATTGGCGCCGGCGATGAAGGTCTGGAGTTTCAGGTCGACAGTGACTTGTTTGAGGGCAATCGGTGCCCATGCTCCTGTCGATTTGTCACCAAAGCCGGCATAGCGCCCCGGCGGCAATTGGGAGTCGTCCAATAGGTCCCACCAGGTGCTTCCATCCGCAGACTCCAGCACCGTGGTGGGCGCGCCATCGGCGACGGCGTTGATCATGCGGAACGCAAAGGCGCCCAGTTTCTGGTTGCTGTTGATCAGGCCCAGACCGAAGCTTCCGAGTGTCGAAGAGCCTGCTCGATTGTCGATCGTATAGAGGGAGAAAGTGGTGAGACCCTCACAGAACACGCTGAGTTGTTGAGTGCGTTCAAGCAGCTCGGTGTGGTTCGCGGGATTGAGGTCTTTAGCCGAGATCTTGCCGTGGTCGATCACCCCGCTCTCGGACAAAGTTGGCAGGCAGGCGTTTGGCGTAATCAGGCCTTTTACCGCGAGGTCAACGCTACTGGCGGCAAAAATCGGGGTGGTGTGACTGAGGATCAGGGCGCCGGTTAGGACGATCAGGTGTTTGTTCATGGTGTTTATGTCCGTTGTAAGGCCATTGACCGGCAACCCACCCGGCGAACGCCTGGTGGTGCAGCGTGGGTATGGACTGAAAGCGCTGTGGTTGGATTCATGGCGACGTTCTGAAGCCTCGTCTCATGCCCCCCTCTAGCAGTGAGGAGGAAATTTAGCGGTAGTCGGGTACGGGGGAAATACAACTATTACGACAAAGCGCCGATCAGGCGCTGGTTTCTGTCTGAGACGAATTCAGTGGCAAGACGCAGGGACCAAGACAACTCCGCCCCTTGCGTCTCGGTCAGGAAGGCTCCTCGAAAGGCTGTTTTTCGTACTAGTTGTATCGTGCGGGTCTGTTCTCGTGGCTATTTTTTATGGGTGAAAAATAGGCACAAGAATGGTCTGCGTCGCCTCTTTTGAGGTGTCGTTGGCTTTAGCCGTCATGGTCGAAGTGGGCACCTGATACCGGTGCCGTTCACTGGAGCCTGACGAACCGCTTGGTGCATGTGAGGTGCCCAGCATGTCCGCAGATTTTTCTGTCAATGGTTCACGGCCGCCATGGTCCATCCCCAGGCTCCAGGTGGCGCATTCGGACTATCCAAGGGTGTTGGTGGTGGAAGATCACTCGCCCTACCGAGTGCTGTTAGGCGCGATGCTGAGCACGCTTGAAGTTCGCCATGAGCTGGTGGTCGACGGCCAGGCCGCTCTGAATGCCCTGGGTCTGCGGCACTTTGACTTGGTGATCAGCGACTGCCAGATGCCGGTCATGGACGGTTATCACATGGCCCGGGAAGTTCGTCGTCTTGAACGTGTGTCGGGCAGCCCGCCGATTTCGATTGTTGCGTTGACGAGCTGTCGCGGCTGGCAGGCCGCTCAGGCCTGTCTGGACGCGGGGATGAACGCCTGGGTACTCAAACCCCTGACCTTGGATCGATTGCACAAGGTTTTGCAGTGCTGGCTGCCAGCCGGAAAACTCATTCCTGCCATCGGGGCGACGGTCGCCTTGCCCCAGTCAAAATCACCGCCCTGCATGCCCGATCGCGCCAGTCTGATACGGAACTTCGGCTGTGGGCAGGCGCTGGATCAAATCCTCAGTACGTTGCTCCATGAAGCCAATGAAGACATGACGGTGTTGGCCCGTGCTCAACGGGCACAGGACATCCGCTTAACCGCCGACCGCCTGCATCGCCTGGTCGGCAGTGTGGCCTTTTTGGGGGCCAGCGATTTGGAACTGCGGGGTGTGGCGTTGATCGCCTCTGTCCGCACCTCGGGGGTCGTCGCCAACAAAGAAGCGTTGACGGATTTTTACCGTGACCTGAGGGCGTGTCTCGGTTATCTGTCTGGCCTTTAAGTTTTTTCTGAAAGATTTTGTCCATCAGCCTTGTAGGGTTTGGGTGTAGTTTTTTTCTTTTTATTTTGTAGGCTTCACGCCGGTCGTCCGCAAACACGGGGAACGGTGTCGCCAGCCCTGCCTAGAGCGGTTGTCGCTGCAAGCAGGCACGGGTACTTTGCACAGATTCAAATTGCCATCAGAGTGCTTTCAAATGCTTCGCGTAATCATTGCTGACGATCATCCTCTTGTCCGCATCGGACAAAGAGTGGTGATCGAGGCAAACGGCAGGTGTTCGGTGGTGGGTGAAGCCGATGGCCCTGACCAGTTGTTGAGCCTGATGCAGGCGATGGCTTGCGATGTGCTGGTGACCGACTTTGCCATGCCCGGCAATCGCCAGGCTGACGGCTACGGACTGTTGAGTCTGTTGGAGCGCCTGTACCCGCAGGTGCCGGTCATCTTGGTCACGATGATGGCCAATGTCTCGATCCTGCGCGCTTCCTTCGCCCATGGCGCCAAGGCGATTGTCGCCAAGAGCGCGTCCGCCCGGGAGCTGCCCTTGGCCATACGGGCGGTTAGCGAAGGAAAAACCTTTATCAGCGAGTGCTTGCGCCTGCAATTGGTCGAGGCCGGCACTGGCGATCAATCACGTGTTCCGCAACTGTCTGGCAAGGAGCGCGAAGTCGTGCGCATGCTGGCCAGCGGCATGACCGTCAGCCAAATTGCCGCGCGAGTCAATCGCAGTATTTCCACCATCAGCAAGCAGAAATGCACGGCGATGAACCGGTTGTGTATTTCCACTGACGTGGACTTGTTCGCCTATGCGCGCAGCAGCGGAATGGTGCCGTAGTGTCAGGACCTGCGCCGTATATTCGCCTCACAAATGTCGATAGTGTTCCCCAGGCCTTCGGCCTATCGTGCCACTCCCGCCCGCCACTTTAAGGAGCCCCGCAATGAGTGATGCCCATAACGCGTTGATCACCGAGTTCTACACTGCCTTCCAACGGCTGGACGCTGAGGCCATGAGCGCCTGCTATACCGATGACGTGCTGTTCAGTGACCCCGCGTTCGGCGAGTTACGTGGGCGCGACGCCGGCGATATGTGGCGCATGCTGGCTACTCGCGCTAAAAAATTCTCGCTGACCTTCGACAACGTCCGCACCGACGAGCTTACTGGCGACGCTCACTGGGTGGCGACTTACCTGTTCAGTCAGACCGGCAACACGGTGGTCAATGACATTCAGGCCCGCTTCGTCTTTCGCGACGGCAAGATCTGCGAGCATCACGACAACTTCGATTTGTGGCGTTGGTCGCGTCAGGCGTTGGGCACCAAAGGTCTGTTGCTGGGCTGGACGCCCTTGGTGAGAAACGCCGTTCGCGCGCAGGCCTTGAAAGGGCTGAAGGCGTTTCAAGCCAGTCGCTGATAAGATCGCGGCTTGTCTTCCTTCAAGCCTTGATCGTCACATGAACACCCCCAGCGCAATCTCCTCAGACACCGACAAACCGGTGAGCAAACCCTGGTTCGTCTACCTCGTCCGGGCGGCCAACGGTTCGCTCTACTGCGGGATCAGCGACGATCCTGTTCGCCGCTTCGCCACTCACCAGCGTGGCAAGGGCGCACGCTTTTTCTTGTCCAGCCCTGCGGTGGCACTGGTCTATACCGAAGTCTGCTGTGACAAAAGTGAAGCGTTGCGACAGGAGCGGCTGATCAAAAAACTCAAGAAAAGCGCCAAGGAATGTTTGGTGGCGAGTGCCGCCGCAGCCTTATCAATCTGACTGATAACCCCCCATCAGTCAGATGGGTAGGCCGCTAACCGATTGCGCGATAAGCTGCCGGCTCTTTTAAGCGTGTCACGGAGCCGAGCATGTCCGAGTTGATCCTGCATCATTACCCGACGTCCCCATTCGCTGAAAAGGCGCGTTTGCTGTTGGGCTTCAAGGGCTTGTCATGGCGCTCGGTGATGATCTCGCCCGTGATGCCAAAGCCCGACCTCACGGCGTTGACCGGTGGTTACCGCAAGACCCCGGTGTTGCAGATCGGTGCTGACATTTATTGTGATACGGCGCTGATTGCCCGACGCCTGGAGCAGGAAAAGGCGCTACCTGCATTCTTCCCGACAGGTCAGGAAATGATCACGGCAACGTTCGCCGCGTGGGTGGACTCGGTGGTGTTTCAGCACGCGGTCAGTCTGGTATTCCAGCCGGAATCGGTAGCGGTGCGTTTCGGCAAGTTGTCACCAGAAGCGATCAAGGGGTTCATGGCCGATCGTGCCGGCTTGTTCAGCGGCGGTACGGCAACCCGTTTGTCTGCCGAACAGGCCAGGCACCAATGGCCGACGCTGATGGCGCGGCTGGAGCAGCAACTTCAGCGCGAGCAGGGTGACTTCCTGTTCGGCGAACCATCGATTGCCGACTTTTCCTTGGCGCATTGCCTGTGGTTCCTCAAGGCAACGCCCGTGACTTCACCGTGGGTTGATGCTTATCCGGCGGTGTTGGCGTGGTTTGGTCGGGTGATGGGTTTTGGTCATGGCGCGTTCAGCGAAATGAGTGCCGAAGAGGCGCTGGAGGTGGCGCGCCAAGCGACGCCGGCGGCGTTGCCCGATGAAGCATTTGATGAGCCTAACGGCGTTGAGCTCGGCCAGCAGGTGGTGATCGCCGCCACGGACTACGGGGTTGATCCGGTGGCCGGTGAGCTGGTGTTTGCGGGGCGTGAGGAATTGATTCTGCGGCGTGAAGACGAACGAGCGGGCGTGGTGCATGTACACTTTCCGCGCTTTGGGTTTCGCCTCGAAAAACGCTGACGTAAACAGTGCTGGGGCGAGCAGGCTCGCCCCAGCACTGTTTATTTGATGGCCGCTAGAATCGCATCCGGGTCATACCCGCGAATCAATGTTCCGTTCACATCAATCAGCGGAATCCCGCGCCCGCCCAAGGCCTCATAGGCCTTGCGCGCTTGGGCATCCTTCTCGATATCGAATTCCTTGTACGGAATGCCTTTCTGATCGAGAAAGCGTCGTGTCAGTTTGCAGTAGCCGCACCAGTCGGTGGCGTAGAGCACAACGCTGGCCCTGGCTTGGGTCTGCTCGGACACGCCCTGCGCTGGGTGAATGAGGCGCTCGATCTTGCCCCAGTTCTGATAAACCACGACCACCAGCAAGATCAGCAGGAATTTCTTCAGTACGCCGTTAAGCATCAGTTGCGTCGCTTGAGCTGGTCGGTCAATTGGGTCGGCAAGCCCTTGATGATCAGCGTGCCGGCTTCTTCGTCGTATTCGATCTTGGAGCCCAGCAGGTGCGCTTCGAAGCTGATGGACAGGCCTTCGGCGCGACCGGTGAAGCGGCGGAACTGGTTCAGGGTGCGTTTGTCTGCCGGGATCTCCGGTGACAGGCCGTAGTCCTTGTTGCGGATGTGATCGTAAAAGGCCTTCGGGCGCTCTTCATCGATCAGCTCGGACAACGCTTCAAGGCCCATCGGCTCGCCGAGTTTGGCCTGGCTGCTGGCGTAGTCCACCAAGGTTTTGGTTTTCTCGCGTGCGGACTCTTCCGGCAGGTCTTCGCTTTCGACGAAGTCACTGAAGGCTTTGAGCAGCGTGCGGGTTTCGCCGGGACCGTCGACACCTTCCTGGCAGCCGATGAAGTCGCGGAAATACTCCGAAACTTTTTTACCGTTCTTGCCTTTGATGAACGAAATGTATTGCTTGGACTGCTTGTTGTTCTGCCACTCGGACACGTTGATCCGAGCTGCCAGGTGCAGTTGGCCCAAGTCCAGGTGCCGGGACGGTGTCACATCGAGTTGGTCGGTCACGGCAACTCCCTCGCTGTGGTGCAGCAGAGCAATCGCCAGGTAATCGGTCATGCCTTGCTGGTAGTGCGCGAACAGCACGTGGCCGCCGACCGAGAGGTTCGACTCTTCCATCAGTTTTTGCAGATGTTCCACTGCCACTCGACTGAACGCGGTGAAATCCTTGCCGCCGTCGAGATATTCCTTCAGCCAGCCGCTGAAAGGATGCGCCCCCGACTCGGCATGGAAGAAACCCCAGGCCTTGCCTTGTTTGGCGTTGTAGCTCTCGTTGAGGTCGGCAAGCATGTTCTCGATCGCGCTCGACTCGGCGAGTTCGGAGTCGCGGGCGTGAAGCACTGCGGGTGTGCCGTCGGGTTTTTTGTCGATCAGGTGGACGATGCAATGACGGATCGGCATGGGCTTCTCGGCTGATTGAAGAGAGGAGGGCGTGCTCCCCGAAAAAGCGCTCAGTGTACCGCAACCACTGGTTTTGGCGCGGGGCGGAGGGTAATTTGCGGCCAGGTGACGGTCCTTATGCAGTTTTTTCCCGGTTTAGAGCAATAAAGCTGACCAAATGGGTAGCTAGAGGCGGATATTTCCCCGTCTCTGTGCTAGTTTTGCCCCGTCTTACGCGAAGTCACTGCGTTAAGCGTGCATTCAGCATTTGTCAGGTCGAACCAAACCCTGATTTCGGCATCTATAACCCCGACTCGTCGTTGTTATGGCCGAGGGTGCCAGATCCAGAAGATCGGGCTCGATGGCTGACACTGCACTCTGCAATCCATATGAATTTGATAGGGAAGGAACACTACATGGCTCTTACTAAAGACCAACTGATCGCCGATATCGCTGAAGCTATCGACGCGCCAAAAACCACCGCGCGTAACGCTCTGGACCAACTGGGCCAAATCGTTGCCGATCAGCTGGAAAACGGCGGCGAAATCACCCTGCCGGGTATCGGCAAGCTGAAAGTGACTGAGCGTCCTGCCCGTACTGGCCGCAACCCTTCGACTGGCGCTGCCATCGAAATCGCTGCCAAGAAAGTGATCAAGCTGGTTGTGGCCAAAGGCCTGACCGACGCTGTTAACAAGTAAGACTTGTTATAAAAAAACCGTGCTCCGGAGCAATCCGGGCACGGTTTTTTTGTGTCTGCGATTTATCACCGGCACCGACCAACGTGGGCGCGAGCTTGCTCGCTCCCACCGTTGGGCTGCGTTAGCCTTTGCGAACCCAGCGCTCGCGCCAGACCTGCTGCTCGGATGGGGTCTGGAAAGTCCAGGCAACGAAACGGCTTTGCTTCTGCCCCTGGGACATCTCCACGACCTGGCTTTCCAGTACGCCAGCCTTTTTCAGCGCTGTCTGGATGACCGGCAGGTTTGAGGCTTTCGAGACCAGGGTGCTGAACCACAGCACTTTGTGTTGAAAGCTCGCGCTCTCGGCAATCAGTTGTGTCACAAAGCGTGCTTCGCCACCTTCACACCACAGTTCAGCCGATTGACCGCCAAAGTTAAGCACCGGCAGTTTGCGTTTTGGATCGGCACGGCCCAGGGCGCGCCATTTACGCTCGCTGCCCTTGGTGGCCTCGTCCATTGAAGCGTGGAACGGCGGGTTACACATGGTCAGGTCAAAGCGTTCGCCGGGTTCCAGCAAGCCCAGCAGGATGTGCTTTGGATTGCTTTGCAGGCGTAACTGGATGGCTTTGTTCAAACCGTTGGACTGCACGATGGCCTTGGCGGCAGCCACAGCTGTCGGGTCGATTTCCGAACCGAGGAAGTGCCAGCGATAGTCGCTGTAGCCGATCAACGGATAGACGCAGTTGGCGCCCATGCCGATATCGAGCACCTTGACCGGTGCGCCACGCGGGATCTCGCCGTCGTTGACGCTGGCCAGCAGGTCCGCCAGGAAGTGGACGTAGTCGGCACGCCCCGGCACCGGCGGGCAAAGGTAATCAGCCGGGATATCCCAGTGCGCGACGCCATAAAACGACTTGAGCAGCGCCCGGTTGAACACCCGCACCGCGTCCGGGCTGGCGAAATCGATGCTTTCCTTGCCATACGGGTTGAGGATCACAAACTGCTTCAGTTCCGGCGTGCTCTTGATCAGTTCCGGGAAGTCGTAGCGACCCTGATGGCGGTTGCGCGGGTGCAGGGTGGCCTTTTCACGCGGCTCCACGGCTTTGGCCGGGGTGGTGGAGTCAGGCTTCTTGCGCGCGGGGCGGGGAGTGCGGGGGGCGTTCATGGGTGTGATCGATTCGGGTATGGCTGAAAGTGGCGGGCATTGTCCCACATTCCTTGCATTGAAAAGCTTTCCTGTCGGCACTGGCTTGCGTGCGTTTGACTCAATCCGGTCTGGCCGGACTAAGGGGGCGCGGCTATCGCAGGCCAGCCAGCGCTCACATGTCTCGATTTTTCAACGAGATAGGTCGGCGTTTTTTTTGCCAAAAAAAGAGACCCGAAGGTCTCTTTCTTTACACGGGCTGCACCTTACAGGCTGGCAATCCGCGCATGCTGCTCGGCCAGCTTGCCCAAAGCCTGTTCAGCTTCGGCCAATTTGGCGCGTTCCTTGTCGATGACTTCAGCCGGGGCCTTATCGACGAACGCGGCGTTGGACAGCTTGCCGCCGACACGTTGTACTTCGCCCTGCAGGCGCAGTATTTCCTTGTCCAGGCGCGCCAGTTCGGCAGCCTTGTCGATGAGGCCGGCCATCGGCACCAGCACTTCCATCTCGCCAACCAGAGCGGTAGCGGACAGCGGTGCTTCTTCGCCGTCTGCCAGAACGGTGATCGATTCGAGCTTGGCCAGTTTCTTCAGCAGGGCATCGTTCTCGGTGAGGCGACGCTGATCTTCGGCACTGACGTTTTTCAGGAACAGGTTCAGCGGTTTGCCTGGACCGATGTTCATTTCGCCACGAATGTTGCGCGTACCGAGCATCAGGCCCTTGAGCCATTCGATGTCGTCTTCGGCGGCCTGGTCGATGCGTGCCTCGTTGGCCACTGGCCAAGGTTGCAGCATGATCGTCTTGCCTTCGATGCCGGCCAGCGGCGCCAGGCGCTGCCAGATTTCTTCGGTGATGAATGGCATGAACGGATGCGCCAGGCGCAGAGCGACTTCCAGTACCCGAACCAGCGTGCGGCGAGTGCCGCGTTGGCGCTCGACCGGTGCATTCTCGTCCCACAGCACCGGCTTGGAGAGTTCCAGGTACCAGTCGCAATACTGGTTCCAGATGAACTCGTACAAGGCTTGTGCCGCCAGATCGAAACGGAACTGGTCGAGTTGACGCGTCACTTCGGCTTCGGTGCGTTGCAACTGCGAGATGATCCAGCGATCGGCCAGGGACAGCTCAAAGGCTTCGCCGTTCTGGCCGCAGTCTTCGCCTTTGTCCAGCACATAGCGGGCGGCGTTCCAGATCTTATTGCAGAAGTTGCGATAGCCTTCGACGCGGCCCATGTCGAACTTGATGTCGCGACCGGTGGACGCCAGCGAGCAGAAGGTGAAGCGCAACGCATCGGTGCCGTAGCTGGCGATGCCGTCGGCGAATTCGTCGCGGGTCTGCTTCTCGATCTTCTTCGCCAGTTTCGGCTGCATCATGCCGCAGGTGCGCTTTTGCACCAGTTCTTCCAGCTCAATGCCGTCGATGATGTCTAGCGGATCAAGGACGTTGCCCTTGGACTTGGACATCTTCTGGCCCAGGCCATCACGCACCAGACCGTGAACATAAACGGTCTTGAACGGCACCTGCGGCGTGCCGTCTTCGTTCTTCACCAAGTGCATGGTGAGCATGATCATCCGGGCAACCCAGAAGAAAATGATGTCAAAGCCAGTGACCAGTACGTCGGTGGAGTGGAATTTCTTCAAGAACTCAGTCTGCGCTGGCCAGCCGAGGGTGGAGAACGTCCACAGTCCCGAGCTGAACCACGTGTCGAGCACGTCGTTGTCCTGTTGCAGCGCCACGTCCGGGCCGAGGTGGTGCTTGGCACGCACTTCGGCTTCGTCGCGACCGACATAGACCTTGCCTGACTCGTCGTACCAGGCCGGAATCCGGTGGCCCCACCACAGCTGACGGCTGATGCACCAATCCTGAATATCGCGCATCCACGAGAAGTACATGTTTTCGTACTGTTTTGGCACGAACTGAATGCGCCCATCTTCAACGGCCGCAATCGCAGGTTCGGCCAATGGCTTGGTCGACACGTACCACTGGTCGGTCAGCCACGGCTCGATGATGGTCCCGGAACGGTCGCCTTTCGGGACTTTCAGGGCGTGATCGTCGACGCTGACCAGCAGGCCGGCGGCATCGAATGCGGCAACGATCTGCTTACGTGCCTCGAAACGGTCGAGGCCGGCGTATTCGGCCGGGATCTTGCCGTCGATGGTGGGGTTCAGCGTGCCGTCCAGGTTGAACACTTGGCAGGCCGGCAACACGGCGGCGTTTTTGTCGAAGATGTTCAGTAGCGGCAGGTTGTGACGCTTGCCGACTTCGTAGTCGTTGAAATCGTGGGCCGGGGTGATTTTCACGCAGCCGGTGCCGAATTCAGGATCGCAGTAATCGTCGGCGATGATCGGGATGCGGCGGCCAACCAGTGGCAGCTCGATAAATTTGCCGATCAAGGCTTGGTAGCGTTCGTCGTTCGGGTTTACCGCGACGGCGGAGTCGCCGAGCATGGTTTCCGGGCGAGTGGTCGCGACGATCAGGTAATCATTGCCTTCAGCGGTCTTGGCACCGTCAGCCAGCGGGTACTTCAGGTTCCACAGGAAACCTTTCTCATCGTGGTTTTCCACTTCGAGGTCGGAAATCGCTGTGTGCAGCTTGGTGTCCCAGTTGACCAGACGCTTGCCGCGGTAAATCAGGCCATCTTCATGCAGGCGCACGAAGGCTTCTTTAACCGATTCGGAGAGGCCGTCGTCCATGGTGAAGCGCTCACGGCTCCAGTCTACGGATGAACCGAGGCGACGAATCTGACGGCTGATATTGCCACCGGACTCATCTTTCCATTCCCAGATTTTCTCCAGGAACTTCTCGCGGCCCAGGTCGTGGCGGCTCTGGCCTTTGGCTTCAAGTTGGCGCTCTACCAGCATTTGAGTGGCGATACCGGCGTGGTCGGTGCCCGGTTGCCACAGGGTATTGCGACCCTGCATGCGGCGGAAACGGATCAGGGCGTCCATGATCGCGTTGTTGAAACCATGACCCATGTGCAAGCTACCGGTGACATTCGGCGGCGGAATCATGATGGTGTAGGATTCGCCCGCGCCTTGCGGGGCGAAGTAATTCTCGGACTCCCAGGTGTTGTACCAGGAAGTTTCAATGGCGTGCGGCTGGTAGGTCTTATCCATGCGCGGCGGGACCCTATTGGCATTTATTCAGGAAAAGCCGGCAAGTATAGCGGGGCAAGGCGCGCAGGGCGAGCAGGGGCGGACAGCTCGCATTTTCTAGTCGTGGCGCTAATCAATGTGGGAGCGTGACTGCTGGCGATGCCGGCGCCTCGGCCAGCCCTGACGCTGAGGTGATGCAATCGCGAGGAGCCCCGCTCCCACAGGCGATCGGAATTATTCGTAGTGACTAAGCAACCGTTCCATCCGCGCGTCGAGGCGGCGTTTGATCTCGGTTTCGATGTGCGGAGCGAAGTCATCGATCACGTCTTGCATGATTAGCTGCGCGGCAGCACGCAGTTCACTGTCCAGGTGCAGCAGTGCATCGGGGCCTTTGCTGGCGGCAGGTACAGCCTGGGCGACAGGGGCTGGCGGTGCTGGCGGTTCGACGGCTGACGGCGTGTTGTCGACAGTGTTGAACAGCAACGGAATCTGTTCCTGATCACCTTCGTGGACAGTGTCGGTCAGCAGGGGCGGTTGCAGGTTGTCATCGCCGAGCAGTTGGCGGATCGACTCGAGGTCGTCCAGCAGGTGCGCGGACTTTTGTTGCGGTTTTGGAGTGTCCATCGGGAGGCTCAGAGTCGCTGTAAACGGTGATCTTGCAGAGAATAGCCCTGTTCGCGGTAGAAACGAAAACTCTCCCGCGCGGCCGCACGAATCGTTGGATCTTCCACCACCACTTCCGCCACACGGGCGAACTTGTTGGCAAACGCTGGTACTTTCAGGCTGAGATTGAGCAGTAGATCCTGATGCTGGCCGCAGTCATCACCCAGTCCCAGGACTATTAAACTGTCCGGTTCGCTTTCGGCAGGGCCGTGAGGCACGAAGCTCTCACCTTTAAATGCCCAGAGACGTGCATCGAGGTCCTCGCGCTGCTGGGCATCGCTGCAATGCAGGTAGATACGGTGGCCCATGCGCCAGGCTTTTTCGGTGAGTTTGCAGGCAAAATCCAGCCGCGCTGACGGGTCGGCGCTGGGCAGGATATAAAAATCGACTTTGGTCATCGTGGTTCCTGAGCCTGGGGCGGCGTCGCCCGAAAGCAACGCCGTCCAGGGTCATCGGTTTCAGGCTTTGGCGCGGTCCAGCAAGTATTGGGTCAGCAAAGGAACCGGGCGACCCGTGGCGCCTTTGTCCTTGCCGCTTGTCCATGCTGTGCCGGCGATGTCCAGGTGCGCCCAGTTCAGGTTTTTGGTGAAGCGCGACAGGAAGCAGGCCGCGGTGATGGTGCCGGCTTTCGGCCCGCCAATGTTGGCGATGTCGGCGAACGGGCTGTCCAGTTGCTCCTGGTACTCGTCGAACAGCGGCAACTGCCAGGCGCGGTCGTCAGCCGACTGGCCGGCGCTCAACAGTTGGCCGATCAGTTCGTCGTTGTTGCCCAGCAAACCCGAGGTGTGAGCACCCAGTGCCACCACGCAAGCGCCGGTCAGGGTCGCGATGTCGATCACGGCCTGAGGCTTGAAACGCTCGGAATACGTCAACGCGTCGCACAGCACCAGACGGCCTTCGGCGTCGGTGTTGAGGATTTCAACGGTCTGGCCGCTCATGGTGGTTACGATGTCGCCCGGACGGGAAGCATTGCCGCTTGGCATGTTCTCGGCGCAGGCGAGGATGCACACCAGGTTGATCGGCAGTTTCAGTTCGAGCACAGCACGCAGGGTGCCGAACACGCTGGCCGCGCCGCCCATGTCGTACTTCATTTCATCCATGCCGGCGCCCGGCTTCAGGCTGATGCCGCCGGTGTCGAAAGTGATGCCTTTACCGACCAGTGCGTAGGGTTTCTCGGATTTCTTGCCGCCGTTGTATTGCATCACGATCAGGCGTGGCGGCTGATCGCTGCCCTGGCCGACGGCGTAGAACGAGCCCATGCCCAGCTCTTTGATCTTCTTCTCATCAAAGACTTCGACTTTCAGGCCTTTAAATTCCTTGCCCAGGTTCTTCGCTTGCTCGCCGAGGAACGTCGGGTGGCAGATGTTCGGCGGCAAGTTGCCCAGGTCTCGGGTAAATGCCATGCCGTTAGCGATTGCAGTGGCGTGGGCCACGGCGCGTTCAACTTCAGCCTGGGCCGCCTTGATGGTCACCAGCGTGATTTTCTTCAGGGCGCGGGGTTCGGCTTTCTGGCTCTTGAACTGGTCGAACTGGTACTCGCCGTCCACCAGGGTTTCAGCCAGCAGGCGGGTCTTGCCATAGCTGTCGCGACCTTTGACGATCACTTCGTCGAGCGCCAGTACGGCATCGCTGCCGCCCAGACCTTTAAGGGTGTTTAGCAGGCCGGCAATGATCTTGCGGAACGGACGGTCGCCCAGCTCCTCGTCCTTGCCCACGCCCACCAGCAGCACGCGATCCGCCTTGAGGTTCGGCAGGCTATGCAGCAATAGGCTCTGGCCTACTTTGCCTGCCAGGTCGCCGCGCTTAAGCACAGCGCTGATTGCGCCACCGCTCAGTTCGTCGAGTTGTTTGGCGGCGGCGCCAAGCTTGCGGCCTTCGCCGACGGCGACCACCAGAGTGGCGGTTTTCAACGTTTCTGGGCTAACGCTTTTTACAACCAGTTCCATATCCGGGTCCCTGAATTAATGGTCAACGTACAAGCGCTCGACGCCAAGCGTATGCGCTTGCTTATAGAGAGAAAGACACGGGTCACGGCCCGCGACAAAGGCCGCAGTTTGAACCTCGCTACCGGCGCCTGACAACCCTCGGCTGTGCGATCTTCAATGCTTTGATCGCCAGCGTGAGCATGCGCAGTGACAGGCGCACCCAATCACAGGATAATGCGCCATCTTTTTCGGCGGCTCTGCCCTGCGGGCCGTCTGATACGTTTGCTTGTTTGGCCGCCTTAGCCTGACAACCCTGGAGTGTCTGGTTTGATCGTCTTCCGTTATCTATCCCGCGAAGTCCTGTTGACCTTGAGCGCCGTCAGCGCCGTGCTGCTGGTCATCATCATGAGCGGTCGCTTTATCAAATACCTCGCCCAGGCGGCTTCTGGCGCCCTGGATCCGGGGTCGTTGTTCCTGATCATGGGATTTCGCCTGCCGGGCTTCCTGCAACTGATCCTGCCGCTGGGCCTGTTTCTCGGGATATTGCTGGCCTACGGTCGGTTGTACCTTGAAAGTGAAATGACCGTCCTGTCGGCCACCGGCATGAGCCAGCAACGTCTGCTCGGCATGACCCTGTTCCCGGCGACGCTGGTGGCATTGATCGTCGCCTGGCTCAGCCTGAGCCTGGCCCCGCAAGGCGCCAACCAGTTCCAGTTGCTGTTGAACAAACAGGACGCGCTCACCGAGTTCGATACCCTTGAGCCGGGTCGCTTCCAGGCCCTGCGCGACGGTACTCGGGTGACCTACACCGAGCAGTTGTCGGCGGATCGCATCAATCTGGCCGGTGTTTTTATTACGCAAAAGAACGTTTCGTCTGACCAGAAGGATCGCGGCATTTCCGTGTTGGTGGCCGAGAAAGGGCGCCAGGAAATACGTCCCGACGGCAACCGTTACCTGATTCTGGATAACGGCTATCGCTACGACGGGAATCCGGGGCAAGCCGACTATCGTTCGATCAAGTACGACGAGTACGGCGTTTTGTTACCCAAGCCGGATGTCAGTGACGAAGTGACCGACCGGGACGCGATGACCACCGCAGCCCTGCTGGGCAGCGACGATATTCGTATGCGCGCCGAGCTGGAGTGGCGCCTGTCCCTGCCGCTGCTGGTCTTTATTGTGACGTTGATGGCGGTGCCATTGGCGCGCGTCAATCCGCGCCAGGGCCGATTCCTCAAGCTGCTGCCGGCCATTCTTCTTTATATGGGTTACCTGACGCTCTTGATTGCCGCCCGTGGCGCTCTGGAGAAGGGCAAGCTTTCGCCACTGCTGGGCTTGTGGTGGGTGCATGCGATTTTCCTGCTCATTGGTCTCGGCTTGCTTTATTGGGAGCCCATACGCTTGAAAATGGCGAGTCGCCGCAGTGCGCTGGAGGTGGCTCGTGGTTAAGCTCGATCGCTACATTGGTAGCAGCGTCTTCATTGCAATCCTGGCGGTGCTGGGGATCATTCTCGGTTTGGCCACTTTGTTTGCCTTCATCGACGAAATGGGCGATGCCAGCGAAACCTATACGCTGGTCGATATCCTCAGTTACGTCATGCTGACCGCGCCGCGCCGTGTTTACGACATGTTGCCGATGGCGGCACTGATCGGCTGTCTAATCGGCCTTGGCACCTTGGCCAGTAACAGCGAACTGACCATCATGCGGGCTGCTGGCGTGTCCGTGGGGCGCATTGTGTGGGCGGTCATGAAGCCGATGCTGGTCCTGATGGTGGCGGGTGTGCTGATCGGCGAATACGTAGCGCCGGCCACCGAAAACATCGCGCAGGCCAATCGCTCCCTGGCTCAGGGCAGTGGTGATGCGCAAAGCGCCAAGCATGGCTTGTGGCACCGCCAGGGTGATGAGTTCATTCACATCAACTCGGTTCAGCCCAACGGTCAGTTGTACGGCGTAACGCGTTATCGCTTCGACAAGGAACGGCACATGTTGTCGGCCAGTTTCGCCAAGCGTGCCGACTTCAAGCAGGATCGCTGGGATTTGACCGATGTCACGACCACGCTGTTCCATGACAAGAGCACGCAAGTGGTGACCGCCGCTGAAGAGCGCTGGGACGTTGCACTGAGCCCCGAGCTGCTGAATACCGTAGTGATGACGCCGGAATCGTTGTCGATCAGTGGCCTGTGGGGTTACATCCACTACCTGGCCGACCAGGGCTTGAACAATGGTCGCTACTGGCTGGCGTTTTGGGTCAAGGTGTTGCAGCCGTTGGTGACTGCCGCGTTGGTGCTGATGGCCATTTCGTTCATCTTCGGGCCGTTGCGCTCGGTTACCCTCGGTCAGCGAGTATTCACCGGTGTGCTGGTGGGCTTTACCTTCCGCATTGTCCAGGATTTGCTGGGGCCGTCGAGCCTGGTGTTCGGATTCTCGCCGCTGTTTGCGGTGTTGGTCCCGGCCAGTGTCTGCGCGCTCGCTGGGGTCTGGCTATTGCGCCGGGCCGGTTGATTCCGGGTTTTTGCTGATTCACTTGCCGCCTCAAAACGCCCCTGTCGCAAGACCGGGGCGTTTTTGTAGGCACCGTCTGACCTGCGAACGTGACGCTTGCGCCGTGGATCAGGTACAATTCCCGGCTATTTTTCCGCGGGCTATGCCTGCAGCCTTTTTGAGTGTTGATCCGTGAGTGATTTGAGTCATATCCGCAATTTCTCCATCATCGCCCACATTGACCATGGCAAGTCGACGCTGGCCGATCGCTTCATCCAGATGTGCGGCGGCCTTGCCGAGCGCGAAATGGAAGCCCAGGTGCTGGACTCCATGGACCTGGAGCGTGAACGCGGGATCACCATCAAGGCCCACAGCGTCACCCTCTATTACACCGCTCGCGACGGCATCAAGTACCAGCTGAACTTCATTGACACCCCGGGCCACGTTGACTTCACCTATGAAGTCAGCCGGTCATTGGCGGCCTGTGAAGGTGCGTTGCTGGTTGTCGATGCCGGTCAGGGTGTTGAAGCGCAATCGGTTGCCAACTGCTATACGGCGATTGAACAGGGCCTGGAAGTCATGCCCGTCCTGAACAAGATCGACCTGCCTCAGGCCGATCCCGATCGCGTTAAAGAAGAAATCGAGAAGATCATCGGCATCGATGCTACCGATGCGGTCGAGTGCAGCGCCAAGACGGGTCAGGGCGTTGACGAAGTGCTCGAACGCTTGGTCAAGACCATTCCAGCGCCAACCGGCAACATCGAAGATCCGCTGCAAGCGTTGATCATCGACTCCTGGTTCGACAACTACTTGGGGGTTGTTTCCCTGGTACGCGTGCGCCACGGCTGCGTTAAGAAGGGCGACAAGATCCTGGTCAAATCCACCGGCAAGATCCACCTGGTGGACAGCGTCGGTGTTTTCAACCCTAAACACTCTGCCACCGTTGACCTGAAGGCCGGCGAAGTGGGCTTCATCATTGCCGGCATCAAGGACATTCACGGTGCACCGGTCGGTGACACCCTGACGTTGAGCTCGACGCCAGACGTTGATGTGTTGCCAGGCTTCAAACGCATTCAGCCACAGGTGTATGCGGGCCTGTTCCCGGTCAGCTCCGACGACTTTGAAGATTTCCGTGAAGCCCTGCAAAAGCTCACGCTCAACGACTCGTCGCTGCAATACACCCCGGAAAGCTCTGACGCGCTGGGCTTTGGCTTCCGTTGCGGATTCCTCGGCATGCTGCACATGGAAATCATCCAGGAGCGCCTGGAGCGCGAGTACGACCTGGACCTGATCACCACGGCGCCGACGGTGATTTTCGAGCTGTTGCTGAAAACCGGTGAAACGATTTACGTCGACAACCCGTCCAAGCTTCCAGACCTCTCAGCCATTGAAGACATGCGCGAGCCTATCGTTCGCGCCAATATCCTTGTGCCCCAAGAGCACTTGGGCAACGTCATTACCCTGTGTATTGAAAAGCGTGGCGTACAGCACGACATGCTGTTCCTCGGTACTCAGGTTCAGGTGACCTACGATTTGCCGATGAACGAAGTGGTCCTCGACTTCTTTGATCGTCTGAAGTCCACCAGCCGCGGCTATGCTTCGCTGGATTACCATTTTGATCGTTATCAGTCAGCTAACCTGGTGAAACTGGATGTGCTGATCAACGGTGATAAGGTCGACGCCCTGGCGCTGATCGTGCACAAAGATAACGCGCACTACAAAGGTCGTCAGCTGACCGAGAAAATGAAAGAACTGATTCCGCGCCAGATGTTCGACGTCGCGATCCAGGCTGCCATTGGCGGTCAGATCATTGCACGGACCTCCGTCAAGGCTCTCAGAAAGAACGTATTGGCCAAATGCTACGGTGGTGACGTTAGCCGTAAGCGCAAGCTGTTGGAAAAGCAGAAGGCCGGTAAAAAACGCATGAAGCAAGTGGGCAATGTGGAAATTCCACAAGAAGCCTTCCTTGCGGTGCTCAGGTTGGATAGTTAGGTCCTATGTCACTAAATTTCCCGCTGTTGCTGGTCATCGCCGTGTTCGTCTGCGGCCTGTTGGCGTTGCTCGATCTGGTTTTCCTGGCGCCGCGTCGGCGTGCCGCCATTGCCTCATATCAGGGCAGCGTCAGCCAGCCAGATGTCGTGGTCGTCGAGAAACTGAACAAAGAGCCGCTGCTGGTTGAATACGGCAAGTCGTTCTTTCCGGTGTTGTTCATCGTGTTGGTGCTGCGTTCGTTCCTGGTGGAACCGTTCCAGATTCCTTCCGGCTCGATGAAGCCGACGCTGGACGTGGGCGACTTCATTCTGGTGAACAAGTTTTCTTACGGGATCCGTCTGCCGGTTGCCGACAAGAAAGTCATCGAAGTCGGTGACCCGCAACGCGGTGATGTGATGGTGTTCCGCTATCCGAGCGATCCGAACGTCAACTACATCAAGCGCGTCGTAGGGCTGCCGGGTGACCAGATTCGCTACACCGCCGACAAGCGTCTGTTCGTCAACGGTGAGTCAATTGCCGAACAACTGGTCGGCTCCGAGCCGGGCACGTTGGGCAGCGCCGAACTTTACAAGGAAAAGCTCGGCTTGGCGGAGCACCTTATCCGCAAGGAAATGAGCCGCTACCGCGCCACGCCGGACCGTTCATGGACCGTGCCTGCCGGGCACTACTTCATGATGGGCGACAACCGCGACAACTCGAACGACAGTCGCTACTGGGATGATCCGAACATTCCCAAGGATCTGCTGGGCATGGTTCCCGACAAAAATATCGTCGGCAAGGCCTTCGCAGTCTGGATGAGCTGGCCGGAACCCAAACTCAGTCACCTGCCGAATTTCTCGCGGGTTGGCCTGATCAAGTAATCACACACGGCGCTGTTGAACACAGCGCCGAATGCATTTCTGGAGCCGGCACAATCGGCGCCAGAAGCATGAAAACAATGATATTCAGGACTTTATTTTTGAACACAGCGTTAATTGTCCCAAGCCTGCGCCGTATCACGGCGATGGCGGTGGAATTCAGCCACGAACTCAGCGTGGGTAAATCGTGAGCGCTTCCCTAAGCCGTCTAGAGCGTCAGCTCGGCTACACCTTCAAGGATCAGGAACTGATGATCCTGGCCCTGACTCACCGCAGCTTTGCCGGGCGCAACAACGAGCGCCTGGAGTTTCTGGGTGATGCCATCCTTAACTTCGTGGCGGGCGAGGCACTCTTTGATCGCTTCCCGTTGGCCCGCGAAGGTCAGCTGTCGCGTTTGCGCGCACGCCTGGTGAAAGGTGAAACCCTGGCCGTACTGGCGCGTGGCTTCGACCTGGGCGACTACTTGCGCCTGGGCTCTGGCGAATTGAAAAGTGGCGGGTTCCGTCGCGAGTCGATTCTGGCCGATGCCCTGGAAGCGTTGATCGGTGCGATCTACCTCGACGCCGGCATGGACATGGCGCGTGAGCGCGTTCTGGCCTGGCTGACGGGGGAATTCGAGGGTTTGACTCTGGTCGATACCAACAAAGATCCAAAAACCCGCTTGCAGGAATTCCTGCAATCGCGTGGTTGTGACCTGCCGCGTTACGAAGTGGTGGATATCCAGGGTGAGCCACATTGCCGGACGTTCTTCGTCGAATGTGAAATCACCTTACTGAATGAAAAAAGCCGAGGTCAGGGTGTGAGCCGTCGTATTGCCGAACAGGTAGCGGCCGCCGCAGCACTGATTGCCCTGGGCGTGGAGAATGGCCATGACTGATTCAACCGCAACTCGCTGTGGCTATGTTGCCATCGTCGGCCGTCCCAACGTGGGCAAGTCCACGCTGCTGAACCACATTCTGGGTCAGAAGCTGGCGATCACCTCGCGCAAGCCGCAGACCACCCGCCACAACATGTTGGGTATCAAGACCGAAGGCGCCGTGCAGACGATCTACGTTGACACCCCCGGCATGCACAAGGGTGGCGAGAAAGCCCTGAACCGCTACATGAACAAAACCGCTTCGGCCGCGTTGAAAGACGTCGATGTGGTGATCTTCGTGGTGGACCGTACCAAGTGGACCGACGAAGACCAGATGGTCCTCGAGCGCGTTCAATACGTCACGGGTCCAGTGATCGTGGCGCTGAACAAGACCGACCGCATCGAAGACAAAGCCGAACTGATGCCGCACCTGACCTGGTTGCAGCAACAGTTGCCGAACGCGCAGATCATGCCGATCTCGGCCCAGCACGGGCACAACCTCGAAGCGCTGGAGCGCGTGATCGCTGGTTACCTGCCAGAAAATGATCACTTCTTCCCGGAAGATCAGATTACCGACCGCAGCAGCCGTTTCCTCGCTGCTGAACTGGTGCGTGAAAAAATCATGCGCCAGATGGGCGCTGAACTGCCGTACCAGATCACCGTGGAAATCGAAGAGTTCAAGCAGCAGGGTAAAACCCTGCACATCCATGCACTGATTCTCGTTGAGCGTGACGGTCAGAAGAAAATCATCATTGGTGACAAGGGCGAGCGGATCAAACGTATCGGCACCGAGGCGCGCAAGGACATGGAGCTGTTGTTCGACTCCAAGATCATGCTCAACCTCTGGGTGAAAGTGAAAGGCGGCTGGTCCGACGACGAGCGCGCCCTGCGTTCGCTGGGTTACGGCGACTTGTAACGCCCGGCGCCAGATACACCGAAGGACCCCTGTGGGAGCGAGCCTGCTCGCGAAGAGGATGTAACATTCAGCATTGATGTTGACTGGTACACCGCTTTCGCGAACCGGCTCGCTCCCACACTGGTTTCTGGTTGTTTATAAGATCGCGTTCCTCTATTGAGACCACTGAATTCCATGCCCCAACCGCCACCTCTCGGCCAACTCGCCTACGTGCTCCACTCCCGCGCCTACCGCGAAAGCAGTGCGCTGGTGGATTTCCTCACGCCGCAAGGTCGTCTACGGGCGGTATTGCGCAGTGCGCGGGGCAAGGCCGGGACGTTGGCACGGCCGTTCGTGCCGCTGGAAGTCGAGTTCCGTGGACGTGGCGAGCTGAAAAATGTCGGCCGCATGGAAAGCTCAGGTACTTCTACGTGGCTCGTCGGTGAGGCGCTGTTCAGCGGTCTCTATCTCAATGAACTGTTGATTCGATTGTTGCCGTCCGAAGACCCTCATCCCGCTGTCTTCGATCACTATGCCGCGACCTTGCTCGCATTGGCCGAAGGTCGTGCGCTGGAGCCGTTGCTGCGCTCTTTCGAATGGCGCCTGCTGGATGACCTCGGTTATGGCTTTGCGCTGAGCACCGACCTCCACGGCGAGCCGATTGCACCGGACGGTCTTTATCGCCTGCAAGTGGACGCTGGCCTGGAGCGCGTCTATTTGCTGCAACCGGGCCTGTTCAATGGCACCGAGCTGCTGGCCATGGCGGACGCTGACTGGTCAGCCCCCGGCGCACTGTCCGCTGCCAAGCGTTTGATGCGCCAAGCGCTGGCCGTTCACTTGGGCGGTCGTCCCTTGGTCAGTCGCGAGTTGTTTCGAAAGCCGTAGTCTCCCCGTATGCTGTGCGCCGAATCTTTAAATTCAGGAGCGCTTCCGTGACCACCAGCAATCGCATTCTTCTTGGCGTGAACATCGACCACGTTGCCACCCTGCGTCAGGCCCGGGGCACTCGTTACCCCGACCCAGTCAAGGCCGCGCTGGACGCAGAAGAGGCGGGCGCTGACGGCATCACCGTGCATTTGCGTGAAGACCGCCGGCACATTCAGGAGCGCGACGTGTTGTTGCTCAAGGATGTGCTGCAAACCCGCATGAATTTCGAAATGGGCGTCACCGAAGAAATGATCGCGTTCGCTGAGCGCATCCGCCCGGCGCACATTTGCCTGGTGCCGGAAACCCGTCAGGAGCTGACCACCGAGGGTGGCCTGGACGTGGCGGGGCAGGAAGCGCGGATCAAGGCCGCGGTGGAGCGTCTGGCGAAAATCGGTTGTGAAGTGTCGCTGTTCATTGACGCCGACGAGCGTCAGATCGAAGCGTCCCGTCGTGTGGGCGCACCGGCCATCGAATTGCACACCGGGCGCTACGCCGATGCGCAGACGCCGACAGACGTGGCGCAAGAACTGAAGCGTGTAGCTGAGGGGGTGGCGTTTGGCTTGGCCCAAGGGTTAATCGTTAACGCCGGTCACGGGCTGCACTATCACAACGTCGAAGCGGTTGCGGCAATCAAGGGCATTAACGAACTGAACATCGGCCATGCACTGGTGGCTCACGCGTTATTCGTCGGGTTCAAGTCGGCCGTGTCTGAAATGAAGGCGCTGATTCTGGCGGCAGCAAAAGCATAAGTCTGTCGCCAATCCCTGTGGGGGCTTGCCAGCGATGAGGACGTAAACTCAGCAGCAATGTTGACGGCCGGTCCGCCATCGCGAGCAGGCTCGCATGCAGTGTGCTGTGGTCGTTGTTAAAGCGGCGGGGTTTCCGGGTTCGGCTTGCTCTTGTCGATTCCCGGTACGTGCAGGTTGCCCTCTGCCACTTGATCGCCCTCAAGTTGCGGCTGCGTGACCCACGTCAGGATGTCGTAGTAGCGACGAATGTTCGCCACGAAGTGGACGGGCTCGCCGCCCCGTGCGTAGCCGTAGCGGGTTTTGCTGTACCACTTCTTCTCCGACAGGCGCGGCAGGATCTTTTTCACGTCCAGCCATTTGTTTGAGTCCAGGCCTTCCTTGGCGGCCAGTTTGCGCGCGTCGTCCAGGTGACCGCTGCCCACGTTGTAGGCCGCCAGCGCAAACCATGTGCGATCCGGCTCCTGGATCGAGTCGTCCAGTTGATCCTTCATGTACGCCAGGTACTTGGCGCCGCCCATGATGCTTTGCCGGGCATCCAGTCGGTTGGACACGCCCATGGCCTGCGCGGTGTTCTGGGTCAGCATCATCAGGCCGCGCACGCCGGTCTTGGAGGTCACGGCTGGTTGCCACAATGATTCCTGGTAACCGATCGCCGCCAGCAGGCGCCAGTCGACTTTCTCTTTCTTGGCGTAGGCCTTGAAGTGTTGTTCGTATTTGGGCAGCCGTTGCTGCAAGTGTTGGGCGAAGGTGGTGGCGCCCATGTAGCCGAGGACATCGACGTGACCGTAATAACGGTCTTTGAGGCGTTGCAGGGTGCCGTTTTTCTGCACCTTGTCGAGGAAGGTGTTGATCTCGTTGAGCAGGCTATTGTCGTCGCCAGCGACTACTGCCCAACTCTGGTTGCTGGCGTCGCCGAGGTCGAAGGCCACCCGCACGTTGGGGAAGTAGACCTGGTTCATGGCCACTTCATTGGAATCGACCAGGGTCAGGTCAATCTGGCCTTCATCCACCATGCGCAACAGGTCGACCACTTCTACCGCGTCGGATTCTTCGTATTCAATACCAGGGTATTTCTGTTTAAGCACTGCCAATTGTTCGGCGTGGGTGCTGCCCTTGAGCACCATTATTTTCTTGCCCACCAGATCGCTGGGGTCTGTCGGCCGAGACTGGCCGCTGCGGTAGATGACCTGGGGGGTGACTTCCAGATAGGCGTGAGAAAACCGGACTTGCTGTTTACGATTCTCGCTGCTGACCAGACCGGCAGCAGCGAGCACAGGGCCGTTGGGCTTGCCCACCTGATCGAAAAGATCGTCAAGGTTGTCCGCCGTCTCGATTTTGAGTTCGACGCCCAAATCTTCGGCAAAGCGTTTCACCAGCTCGTATTCGAAGCCGGTTTCACCGTTGCGATCCTGAAAGTAGGTGGCGGGGCTGTTTCGGGTAATGACCCGCAGCACGCCATCCTCCTTTACGCGCTCCAGCGTGTTGGGTTTATCAACACAGCCACTGAGCATCAGGAAGAGTCCGGTTGCGATCAGCCATTTGGCGTACCGCGGACGCAAAGCCGTTGGGGAAAACATTTGCGCAGTATACGCAAAGGACCACGGCCGCCATATCTCGACAGCGCAGGGCTTGTCTGCTAGTGCGTGAAAAACCGCTCTGCACCCCGTAGGAATGGGCTGGAAGGTTATTTTGTGACAGTAAAAATAACCCCTGCCGGAGCGCTGTTTCAAGGCCCAATCCGTGGCCCGACGTCCGGGTGCAGTCAGCCATGCCGTTTCGGGTGATGTCGCGGGCGGTTTAGGCTAGAATGCACGGCCTCAAAGCACACCCCTTCCCGAGGCTGTCCCGAAGATGTTGATCCTGCGCGGCGCTCCTGCCCTTTCTGCCTTTCGCCACAGCAAACTCCTTGAGCAACTGAGCCAGAAGGTATCGGCTGTCAGCGGCTTGTATGCTGAATTCGCTCACTTCGCCGAAGTCACCGGCGTCCTGACCGGCGACGAACAGCAGGTGCTCGCGCGCCTTCTGAAGTACGGCCCAAGTGTCCCGGTACAAGAACCCACCGGTCGTCTGTTCCTGGTGTTGCCACGTTTTGGCACCATCTCGCCGTGGTCCAGTAAAGCCAGCGACATCGCTCGCAACTGTGGCCTGAGCAAGGTCCAACGTCTGGAGCGCGGCATCGCGTTCTACGTGGCCGGCCAGTTCAGCGACGCTGATGCGCAACTGATTGCCGACGTACTGCACGACCGCATGACCCAGATCGTGCTGGGTAGCCTCGAACAGGCCGCCGGCCTGTTCAGCCACTCCGAGCCCAAGCCCCTGACCGCGATTGACGTGTTGGGTGGCGGCCGCGCTGCGCTCGAAAAAGCCAACACCGAGCTGGGCCTGGCCTTGGCCGAAGACGAGATCGACTACCTGGTCGAAGCCTTCGTTGGCTTGAAGCGCAACCCGCACGACATCGAACTGATGATGTTCGCTCAGGCCAACTCCGAGCACTGCCGTCACAAGATCTTCAACGCCAGTTGGGATATCGATGGTCAGAGCCAGGAAAAAAGCCTGTTCGGCATGATCAAGAACACCTACGTGATGCACAGCGAAGGCGTTCTGTCGGCTTATAAGGACAACGCTTCGGTGATCGTCGGCAACGTTGCCGGCCGTTTCTTCCCGGACCCTGAAACCCGCCAGTACGGTGCGGTACAGGAACCGGTACACATTCTGATGAAAGTCGAAACTCACAACCACCCGACTGCGATTGCCCCGTTCCCTGGCGCCGCCACCGGCAGTGGCGGCGAGATTCGCGACGAAGGCGCTACCGGTCGCGGTGCCAAGCCCAAGGCTGGCCTGACGGGTTTCACCGTGTCCAACCTGCAAATTCCAGGCTTCGAACAGCCGTGGGAAGTGCCGTATGGCAAGCCTGAGCGCATCGTTACCGCACTCGACATCATGATCGAAGGTCCGCTCGGCGGCGCCGCGTTCAACAACGAGTTCGGGCGTCCGGCCCTGACCGGTTACTTCCGTACCTTCGAACAGTCGATCACCACCCCGCGTGGCGACGAAGTTCGCGGTTACCACAAGCCGATCATGCTGGCCGGCGGCATGGGTAACATCCGTGCCGAACACGTCCAGAAAGCCGAGATCACCGTGGGCTCCAAGCTGATCGTCCTCGGCGGCCCGGCGATGCTCATCGGTCTGGGCGGCGGCGCTGCTTCCTCCATGGCCACCGGCACCCGCTCGGCCGACCTGGACTTCGCCTCCGTACAGCGCGAAAACCCGGAAATGGAACGTCGCTGCCAGGAAGTCATCGACCGTTGCTGGCAGTTGGGTGACAAAAACCCGATCAGCTTCATCCACGACGTCGGCGCGGGCGGTCTGTCCAACGCCTTCCCGGAACTGGTCAATGACGGTAACCGCGGTGGCCGTTTCGAACTGCGTAACATTCCAAACGACGAGCCGGGCATGGCCCCGCACGAAATCTGGAGTAACGAATCTCAGGAGCGCTACGTTCTGGCGGTCGGCCCGGCCGACTTCGAACGCTTCCAGGCGATCTGCGAACGCGAGCGATGCCCGTTTGCCGTGGTCGGCGAAGCCACTGCCGAACCGCAGCTGACAGTCACCGACAGCCACTTCGCTAATAACCCGGTCGACATGCCACTCGAAGTGCTGCTGGGCAAAGCCCCGCGCATGCACCGTTCGGCCGTTCGTGAAAACGAGCTGGGCGACGACTTCGATCCAAGCACCCTGGAAATTGCTGACTGCGTTGAACGCGTTCTGCATCACCCGGCCGTGGCCAGCAAAAGCTTCCTGATCACCATCGGCGACCGCACCATCACCGGCCTCGTGGCCCGTGACCAAATGGTCGGCCCGTGGCAGGTTCCGGTGGCTGACGTTGCCGTCACCGCCACCAGCTTCGACGTCTACACCGGTGAAGCCATGGCCATGGGCGAGCGCACTCCGCTGGCACTGCTGGACGCTCCGGCGTCGGGCCGTATGGCCATCGGCGAAACCCTGACCAACATCTCGGCTTCGCGCATCAACAAGATTTCCGACATCAAACTGTCGGCGAACTGGATGTCTGCTGCTGGTCACCCAGGTGAAGACGCGCGGCTGTACGACACCGTGAAAGCGGTCGGCATGGAACTGTGCCCGGACTTGGGTATTACCATTCCGGTGGGCAAGGACTCCATGTCCATGGCCACGCGCTGGAACGATGAAGGCGTCGACAAAACCGTCACTTCGCCAATGTCCTTGATCGTGACCGGTTTCGCACCAGTGGCTGATATCCGTCAGACCATGACCCCGGAACTGCGTATGGACAAGGGCACCACTGACCTGATCCTGATCGATCTGGGCCGTGGTCAGAACCGCATGGGCGCCTCTATTCTGGCCCAGGTTCACGGCAAGCTCGGCTCGCAAGCGCCGGACGTTGACGATGCCGAAGACCTCAAAGCCTTCTTCGCCGTGATCCAGGGCCTTAATGCTGACGGCCACCTGTTGGCATACCACGACCGTTCCGATGGTGGTCTGCTGACCAGCGTCGTGGAAATGGCCTTCGCCGGTCACTGCGGCCTGAGCCTGAACCTCGACGGTCTGGCTGAAACGTCCGCCGACATCGCCGCGATCCTGTTCAACGAAGAATTGGGTGCCGTGATCCAGGTTCGCCAGGACGCGACCCCGGACATCCTCGCGCAGTTCAGCGCTGCCGGTCTGGGCGATTGCGTCTCGGTAGTCGGTCAGCCGATGAATAACGGCCAGATCAACATCACCTTCAACGGCGAGACCGTGTTCGAAGGCCAGCGTCGTCTGCTGCAACGTCAGTGGGCTGAAACCAGCTATCAGATCCAGCGTCTGCGTGACAACGTCGACTGCGCCGAGCAAGAGTTCGATGTGCTGCTGGAAGAAGACAACCCTGGCTTGAGCGTCAAGCTGAGCTTCGACGTTAACCAGGACGTCGCGGCGCCTTACATCAAAAAAGGCATTCGGCCACAGGTTGCTGTCTTGCGTGAGCAGGGCGTCAACGGCCAGGTGGAAATGGCAGCCGCCTTCGACCGCGCAGGTTTCAACGCGATCGACGTCCACATGAGCGACATTCTGGCCGGCCGTGTCGACCTGAACGACTTCAAGGGCATGGTTGCTTGCGGCGGTTTCTCCTACGGCGACGTGCTGGGTGCCGGTGAAGGCTGGGCCAAGTCCGCGCTGTTCAACAGCCGTGCGCGCGATGCGTTCCAGGGTTTCTTCGAACGCAACGACAGCTTCACCCTCGGCGTGTGCAACGGTTGCCAGATGATGTCCAACCTGCACGAACTGATCCCCGGCAGCGAGTTCTGGCCGCACTTTGTGCGTAACCGCTCCGAGCAGTTTGAGGCCCGTGTGGCGATGGTTCAGGTCCAGGAATCGAACTCGATCTTCCTCCAGGGCATGGCCGGTTCGCGCATGCCAATCGCCATCGCGCACGGTGAAGGCCATGCCGAGTTCGAAAATGAAGAAGCGCTGCTGGAGGCCGATCTGTCGGGTTGCGTGGCGATGCGCTTCGTCGACAACCACGGCAAGGTCACCGAAAAGTACCCGGCCAACCCGAACGGCTCGCCGCGCGGTATCACCGGGCTGACCAGCCGCGACGGTCGCGTGACCATCATGATGCCGCACCCGGAACGTGTGTTCCGCGCTGTGCAGAACTCGTGGCGTTCGGAAGACTGGAACGAAGACGCACCTTGGATGCGTATGTTCCGTAATGCGCGCGTCTGGGTTAACTAAGCGCTGTGTACAAGCTCAGCTTTTTTGTTCCGACCCGCCATGTAGAGCAGGTCAAAGGTGCCGTGTTCGCCGCGGGTGGTGGGCGGATCGGCGCTTATGATCATTGCGCATGGCAGGTGCTGGGTCTGGGTCAGTTTCGACCTTTGGATGGCAGTCAGCCGTTTATTGGCGAGGCCGGACAGGTTGAGCAGGTTGAGGAATGGAAGGTTGAGCTGGTGGTGGCGGATGAGTTGATCGTGGCTGCAGTGGCCGCATTGAAACTCAGTCATCCCTACGAGACGCCGGCTTATGAAGTGTGGCGGCTGGAAGATTTCTGACCTTTCTGCCGCTAAAACGGGAAACCCGCTGAGAGTGATTTCAGCGGGTTTTTTGTTGTTTGGGGGTTGGTCGTGGTGGCCAGCCAGCCCAGCATTTTTTCCCGGATGCTCCCGTCAAAACTGTGGCTAAACCTTGGCACTTACCTCGCTGCGATTCATCAACGCCTCCAGCGCCCCGCTCAAACTCGGCGCCTTGTCGCCAATCAATAAATGCCAAATGCCGCCCTCGAATTGGCTAACGCCAAGGCAGCCCAGTTCCTTCAGTCGGCACTCCGCCAGCGCCTTGCCATCCGCCAGTTGCAGTCGAATCCGGGTCATGGCGATGCAGTCCATCTGCAACACATTCTCCCCACCGCCCAATGCCATTAGCCATTGCTGCGCTTGCGGCACAGCGACAGGTTTTGACTCCTCGATAACGGCAGCGGGGGCACTGATTTCCGTGCGGCCCAGCGCAGGCATTGCCAAGCGAATCTCATCAGCAATGCTGTCCGCCATCGGCCCGACGACGATCTGCAAACTACCACCCTTGCCGGGTCTCACCACCGCCATTGCCCCCAGCGCTTTCAACTGCGCATCGTTGGCTTTGTTGCGATCCACCATGTCCAGCCGCAACCGTGTGGTACAGGCGCCAACAGTGATCAAATTGTCAGCACCGCCCAACGCTTTGATATACGCCCCGGCCCGTTCGTTTTCGGCGAACACAACTTTTTCGCCGGTCGGCACCTCTTCGCGTCCCGGCGTCTTGAGGTTGAACTTGCGAATACAGACATCAAACACGACGTAGTAGATCACCGCATACGCCAGCCCTACCGGCACCACCCGCCAGCCATTGGTGGATTTGCCCCAGCCGAGCACCATGTCGATGAAGCCCCCGGAGAAGGTAAAGCCCAAGTGGATGTTCAGCATATTGGTGATGGCCATCGACAGGCCGGTCAGCAGTGCATGCAGTAGGTACAGCATTGGCGCGAGGAACATAAAGGCGAATTCGATCGGTTCGGTCACGCCCGTCAGGAACGAAGTGAGCGCCATCGACAAAAATATCCCGCCCATGACTTTGCGCCGTTCCGGTAGTGCATTGCGGTACATCGCCAGGCACGCGGCGGGCAAGCCGAAGATCATCATCGGGAACATGCCGGTCATAAACTGGCCGCCCTTTGGGTCGCCGGCAAAATAGCGCGACAGGTCGCCGGTGACGATGGCGCCCGTGGTCGGGTCGGTGAAGTTGCCGAACACGAACCACGCCATGTTGTTGAGGATGTGGTGCAGGCCGGTGATGATCAGCAGTCGGTTGAACACGCCGAAGACGAAGGCGCCGATGCTGCCGCTTTCCATCATCAATGCGCCGAAGCTGTTGATGCCATGCTGGATCGGCGGCCAGATCAGGCCGAATACCAGGCCGAGGCCGACGGCGGCAAAACCGGTGACGATGGGCACGAAGCGCCGGCCACCGAAGAACGCCAGGTACTCCGGCAGCTTGATGTCCTTGAAGCGGTTATACAGCGCGCCGGCCATCAAGCCGCTGACGATTCCGGCGAGCATGCCCATGTTGATGCTCGCATCCAGCACTTTGAGCGTGGAGATCATCACCAGATAACCAATCACCCCGGCAAGACCTGCCGTGCCGTTGTTGTCTTTGGCGAAGCCAACGGCAATACCGATGGCGAAGATCATTGCCAGGTTGGCGAAGATCACTTGGCCGGCGTCGTGGATGATCGCGATGTTCAGCAGGTCGGTGTCGCCCAGACGCAGCAGCAATCCCGCAATCGGCAGGATCGCGATCGGTAGCATCAGCGCGCGGCCGAGGCGTTGCAGGCCTTCGATAAAGTAGTGGTACATGGCGGATCTCCCTGGGTTCTTGTTGTTTTTAGTCGCTGTGGTTCAGCTCAGAGGCCATTGTTGGTGACAGGCATGACGCACCGCGGCGGCGCTGCTCAACGTGAGCAACTGTTGGCTGATGCGTCGGCATTCGCTTGCGTCGAGGTGGCGGACGCGGTCTTTTATTTCGCCGATTTGCACCGGGCTGACGGACAACTCGCTCACCCCCAAACCGATCAGGACGGGCGTGGCCAGCGGGTCGCCGGCAAGCGCGCCACAGACACCGACCCAACGTTTATGCACCGCCGCCCCGGCACAAGTCTGAGCGATCAGCCGCAGGAGCGCCGGGTGCAGGGCATCGACCCGTGAGGCGAGGCCGGCGTGGTCGCGGTCCATGGCCAGGGTGTACTGGGACAGATCGTTGGTGCCGATGGACAGGAAGTCCGCGTGTTCGGCCAGTTGCTCGGCCAGCAGCGCGGCAGCCGGCACTTCGATCATGACTCCCAACTCCGGGCGCTGAGTCAGGCCGAGTTCAGCACACAAGGCGTCGAGGCGTTGGCGGATGAGCAGCAGCTCATCGACTTCGGTGACCATCGGCAACAGAATTCGGCAGCGCGACAATGGCCTGACGTGCAGCAGCGCCCGCAGTTGTTGATCGAGCAATTCCGGTCGTACCTGAGCCAGGCGAATGCCGCGCAGACCGAGCACAGGATTCGCTTCAATCGGCAGTGGCAGGTAAGCGAGCTGTTTGTCGCCACCGACGTCGATGGTGCGAATGATCACCGATTTGTCGCCCATGGCGTCGAGCACTGCTTGATAGGCGAGTTGTTGTTCCTGTTCGCTTGGCGCGGTCTGGCGGTCCACAAACAGAAACTCGGTGCGCAACAGGCCGACACCATCGGCACCATTGGCCAGCGCATCGCCGGCCTCAGCGCTGGACGCGACATTCGCCGCGACTTCAATGTGCATGCCGTCGAGGGTCAACGCCGGCGTGTGTGCGTGCGCCTGCTGCTGGGCTCGACGTTGTTGGTGCTTGAGTTGCGCCTGGCTCACCTCGGCCAGACGTTCTGCTGTCGGCGTCAGCTCCAGGCGTCCGCCGTCGGCATCCAGCACCACGACTTGGCCTGGCGGCAGAGCCAGCAGCGCCGACCCCAGTGCAACCATGCACGGCAGGCCTTTACCGCGAGCGAGAATCGCCACGTGGGAAGTCGCGCCGCCTGCGGCCATGCACATTCCGGCGACACCTTGTTGGCTCAGTTGCAGCAAGTCCGACGGCGTTAGCTCATGGGCGACGACGATCGCACCGGCCGGCACGCTGTAATGCCAGGCTTCCCCGAGCAGGGCGCGCAGCACCCGTTGTTTGAGGTCGCGCAGGTCGTTGGCGCGTTCGGCCAGGAGTGCGCTGCCGAGTTGTTGGAGCACCTCGCACTGTGCATCGATGGATTGGCTCCACGCATGAGTGGCGGCCATGCCTTGAGTGATCGAACCGTTTGCGGCTTCCAGTAACACCGGGTCTTCGAGCAGGGCAAGGTGGGCGGCGAAAATCGCTTCTTCGTCGGTGTTTTTGTGCGCTCTGGCGTGGATCAGCGTGTGTTCGATATCGCTGCGCACCCGGCTCAGCGCAGAGTCGAGGGCTTGCCGTTGGGGCGCCGGTTCATGCTGGCTGTCGTCCACCGGCAGACTGATCGCGTTCAAACGAAACAGCGGGCCTGCGACCAGACCCGGCGCCGCGCAAACACCTTGTAATACACCGGCTTTGGCAGCGCGATGCGGTTGGGCGCTCGGTGCCGGCGTCACCGCGTGGTGGTCTTCGGCCAGGGCGGTGGATAACGCCATTAACAACGCGTGCAGCGCCGCTTCAGCATCCGGGCCCTGACTGCTGACATGGACGTCATCCTGCTCGCCGATGGCCAGGCTCATCAGCCCAATCAAACTCTCGCAAGCGGCCGACTTTCCGGCGAAATGCAGCTGCGATTTGCTTTTGAAGCTTAGCGCGGTCTGACGAATCAGTGCGGCTGGCCGAGCATGCAACCCGCCACGATGGGCGATGCGCACATGGCCATGAACGTCGATGCCTGTGACCTCGACCTCAGCTTGCGCAGCGTTGGCTCGGCGCCGAATGATATGCAGCAGCGGATCGCCCACCTTCACCGCTTTCAGGGTAATGGGCCGCGACTGAAAATCCTCGCTGTTGGTCACGATCATCAAACTGACCAGGCTTTTGCACTGCTGCGCAACCTTGTCCAGGTCATAGCGCAGCAGCGGTTGGCCATGGCTGACGCGTGAGCCTTCCTTGACCAGTACGGAGAAGCCTTCGCCCTGCAATTCGACGGTGTCGAGGCCCAGGTGCAAGAGCAATTCGACGCCGTTGTCGGCGCGCAAGGTGATCGCATGGCCGGTGCGCGCAACATGGATCACGACGCCGGCACACGGTGCATGGAGGGTATCGTTCAGCGGGTCGATGGCGATTCCGTCGCCCATCGCCCCGCTGGCGAACACGGGGTCGGGGACGTTGGCGAGGGTGAGCACCGGGCCGCTGAGCGGGGCGCTGAGGGTCAGCTCTTTATTGTTGTTGTGCATGGCTCAGTCTCATCAGGAAGCGCAGCTAAAAAGGTGTCCGGGTCGGGCTCAGTGGGTGCGCGTCACTTTGCTCAAGTATTGTGGCTGGTCCGGGTCCATGCCTCGGGCAACGGCTAACCCGGCCGCCATCACGTAAAAACTCTGGATCGCCAGAATCGGGTCGAGGGCAGGGTGCTCGGCACGGCTCAGGGTCAGGTCGCGGTGTTCGATGTCATCCGGTGCGGCCAGCAGCACCCTGGCGCCGCGCTGGCGCATGTCGGCGGCCAGGCTCAGTAAACCAGCCTGTTCGGCGCCGCGCGGGGCGAATACCAGCAGTGGATACTGCTCGCCGATCAATGCCATAGGACCGTGACGGACCTCGGCGCTGCTGAAGGCTTCGGCCTGGATCGACGAGGTTTCCTTGAACTTGAGCGCAGCTTCCTGGGCGATGGCAAAACCGGCGCCGCGACCGATCACCATCAAGCGTTGGCAATCACGCAAGCTGTCGATGGCTAAACTCCAGTCCTGTTGCGCGGCCTCGCGCAGCCCCTGCGGCAGGGCGAGGCCGGCATCGAGCAATGCCGGATCTTCATTCCAATGCGCGACAAGGCGTGAACTGGCGCTGAGGGTGGCGATAAAACTTTTGGTCGCTGCGACGCTGCTTTCCGTGCCGGCGCACAGCGGCAGGCTGAACTCGCAGGCGGCTTCCAGTGGTGAGTTCTCGGCGTTGACCATGGAAATGCTCAGGGCACCGCGCTTGCGCAGCAGACGCAGGCTGTTCACCAAGTCCGGGCTTTGTCCCGACTGCGAGAACGCGAACGCCACTTGGCCGCTGACCTTCAACGGTGCCTGTTGCAGGGTCACCACCGACATTGGCAACGACGCCACCGGAATGCCCAGTTGCTGCATGGTCAGGTAGGCGAAGTAACTCGCAGCATGGTCGGAACTGCCGCGAGCGATGGTCATCGCCACCTGCGGCGGCTGACGGCGCAGGCGTGCGGCGATCTCGATCATCTGCGGGTCCAGGTGCTGCAATTGGGTATGCACGGCCTCGAACGAGGACAGTGCCTCTTCAAGCATTTTTGAAGTCAATGTCTTCTCCTTCGACCATCACGGCGGTCAGTGTCAGTGAGCGATCCAGCCGCACGCAGTCGGCCCAGGCGCCGGGCTGCAAGCGCCCGCGTTCGGTGAGGCCGAGGTAGTCGGCGGGGAATTGCGACACCCGTTGCGAAGCCTCGGCAATCGGCAAGCCGACCTTCACCAGGTTGCGCAGGGCTTGATCCATGGTCAGGGTGCTGCCAGCCAACGTGCCGTCGGCCAGGCGCACGCCGCCCAGGCATTTGGTCACCGTGTGGCTGCCGAGCTTGTACTCGCCATCGGGCATGCCGGCGGCGGCGGTGGAATCGGTGACGCAATACAGGCAGGGGATCGCGCGCAGGGCCACGCGGATGGCGCCGGGGTGTACGTGGATTAAATCCGGAATCAGCTCAGCGTATTGAGCGTGGGCCAGCGCCGCGCCAACGATGCCCGGCTCGCGGTGATGCAGCGAGGTCATGGCGTTGTAGAGGTGGGTGAAACTGCTGGCGCCCGCGCTCAGTGCAGCGACGCCCTCTTCATAGCTGCCCAGGGTGTGGCCAATTTGCATGCGCACGCCGCGAGCGCTGAGGGCTCGGATCAACTCGTTATGACCGGCGATTTCCGGGGCGATGGTGATCACGCGAATCGGCGCCAGGGCCATGTACGCTTCGACTTCGGCCATCAAAGCAGTGTGGGCGAAGTTCGGCTGAGCACCGAGTTTGCCAGGGTTGATGTACGGCCCTTCCAGGTGTACACCGAGAATCCGGGCGCAGCCTTTCGGGCGCTGTTCGCAGTAGTCGCCAACGGCTTTGAGTACGCTGGAAATTTCGGCACTCGGCGCGGTCATGGTGGTGGCCAGCAGTGAGGTGGTGCCGAAACGCAGGTGGGTTCGGGTGATGGTTTCGAAGGCGCTGGCACCTTCCATGATGTCTTTGCCGCCGCCGCCGTGTACGTGCAGGTCGATGAAGCCCGGCAGCAAGTAAGGCAGTTCGTTGTCTGCCGGATCGCACGGTGTGCCTTCGATGGACACGACTTTGCCGTGCTCGTGAATCAGCCGGCCGCGAATCCAGCCGTGGGCGGTGAGGATGTTGTCTTCAGGCATGATCAGGTCTCTTGTTTAGCGGTGCAGCGGCTTGGCGACGAAGCGTTCTAGCGACGAAGCTCGGCAACAAAATCGTAATAGTCGTTGCGGCAATAAGTGTCGGTCACTTCGATGGGCGTGTTGTCTTCCAGGTAGCCCACTCGGGTCATCAGCAGCATGGCAGTGCCAGGGGCGATACCCACCAGTGCGGCGAACTCGTCGGAGGCGTTAATGGCCTGGATGTGTTGCAGTGCGCGGACCACCGGCTTGCCAATGCCATCAAGGTATTCGTAGAGGGAATCGCTCACGGCTTGCGGCTTGGGGATGATCGAGGCGGGCAGGGTACTCATCTCGATGGCCATCACGGTGTCGTCGGCCTTGCGCAGGCGTTTGAGTCGCGCGACTTTGTCGTTCGGCGAGAGGCCCAGGCGGATCAACTCTTCGTGGGTCGGCGGAGTAATTTCCCGTTCCAGCCATTGCGAACCGGGAACGAAGCCCTTCAGCCGGAGCATTTCGCTGAACCCCGAGAGACGCGACAGCGGTTGCTCCAGGCGAGGTGTGATAAAGGTGCCGGAACCTTGGTGGCGACGAATCAGGCCTTGCTCGAACAACACTTCCAGCGCCTTGCGCGCGGTGACGCGGGAGATACCCAGCAATTCGCTGAGGTTGCGCTCGGACGGCATGGCCTGTTCGGCTTTCCATTGGCCGGCATGGATCGCGGCTTCAAGATTGCGCGCCAGTTGCAGGTACAACGGTGTCGGCTGAGTGTCGTCAGGACGTAGGGCCTGGAGGTCATTCATGTCTGGGATGTCCGAGGCGGTTATTGGTGTTTTATTTCCCGCTAATGGGCGAAAGCTAATACCACTTAAATACCATGTCAATCAGACCACTTTGCTCAAGGCGCAGTAAAACCGGGGCCTTTGAGCAAGGTTTTTTAGGGTTGGCTTTAAGTGGTATTAGCGGTGGGGGTTTTGAAAGCAAAGATAGCAGCCTGCGGCAGCGGCTACGCAGGGGAGTGGTATCAACCCTGTAGGCGCTGCCGCGGCGTGCGATCTTTTGATTTATTTTTTCGGAGGGCGACCGAAGGTAGCGGTCAGTACACGATTGATCGTTGCCACGCAGAGCTGGGGAACGATCACGCGTGGAGGGTTACGGCCGAATCTCGATCATCGTGCCATCGGGCACTAGGCCCCAGACTTCACGCATGTCCATGTTGCGCATGGCAATGCAGCCGTCGGTCCAGTCCAGTGTATGGAACAGCTCTTCCGGCGTTTCTTCGGTGTCCGGTGTGCCGTGGATCATGATCATGCCGCCTGGCGCGACGCCTTCACGTCGCGAGCGTGCGGAGTCGCTGATGTTCGGGTAGGAAATGTGCATCGCCAGGTTGAAATGCTCACTGGTCTTACGCCAGTCGATCCAATAGAAACCTTCTGGGGTGCGTTTATCGCCCTCCATCAGCTTCGCGCCTTTAGGCTTTTTACCCAGTGAAATGCGATAGGTCTTGAGCGGCTTGCCGTCGTTGATCAATTGCAGTTGATGGGCGGATTTGAGAACCAGGACTTTTTCGATGACTTTGCCACCCAGCATTTCCGTGGTGGAAGCGTGGGAGACAGCGACGAACGACAAGCAAAACAGGGCAAGCAACCAACGCATTGAAACGATATCCCTAGAGGTGTCGCGGCTATTTATGAGTGAGCGGTACTGTCTTTCAACCAGCGTTTTAAGTGAGGGCCGGCTGAGTGAGCGGCGGGATCGATTCGCAACGCACGGGGTATTGTTCGGTCTGCCGGTCAGCGAAAAAACATTCTAAGGTACGGCCTACCGTGCGGAAAGCCAGGTCTGACCAAGGGATGTCGGCTTCTTCGAAAAGCTGGACTTCCAGGCTCTCGGGGCCTGCGGAGAAATCCAGGTCCACCAGTTCGGCGCGGAAAAAAACATGCACCTGGCTGATGTGGGGCACGTCGATCAGCGTGTAGAGGCTCAGGTTGCGCACGCGGGCGCAGGCTTCTTCGGCGGTTTCGCGGATGGCGCCTTGTTCGATGGTTTCACCGTTTTCCATAAACCCGGCGGGCAGGGTCCAATAGCCGAGGCGGGGCTCGATGGCGCGACGGCACAGCAACACTTTCGAACCCCAGGTCGCCACGCAACCGGCGACGATATTGGGGTTCTGGTAGTGAATGGTCTGACAGCTGTCACAGACAAAACGCAGTCGCGAATCGCCTTCGGGAATGCGCTGGGTCACTGGGTTACCGCACTGACTGCAAAATTTCATGCTGGGGTTCCTGAATGCTGGGCCTATCTTGGCGTGCGGCGGTGTCAGTCGGCAAGTTGTCGTTTCGCGACACGCGGTTGTTCGGGGGTTGGGCGGTCGGTGTGATTGGTGCATGATGCGGGGTAAGGCACAGATCGAGAACACTCATGCTGGACGAGCTACTGCATCGGGTAAGTAATCACACACCGCGCACGCTGGAAACCGACACGCGTTTCCCCGAGGCTGCTGTGCTGGTGCCCATCACCCGCAGCGATGAACCTGAACTGGTTCTGACCCTGCGCGCCAGCGGGCTCTCGACTCACGGCGGCGAAGTGGCCTTTCCCGGCGGTCGCCGTGACCCCGAAGACCCTGACCTGATTTTCACTGCCCTGCGCGAAGCCGAAGAAGAAATCGGCCTGCCGCCGGGGCTGGTCGAAGTCATCGGCCCGTTGAGTCCGCTGATTTCCCTGCACGGTATCAAGGTCACGCCTTATGTTGGCGTCGTGCCGAATTTTGTCGAATACCTGGCCAACGATGCTGAGATTGCTGCTGTGTTCAGCGTTCCTCTGGAATTTTTTCGCAAGGATCCGCGCGAGCACACGCACCGCATCGACTACCAGGGCCGTAGCTGGTACGTGCCCAGTTACCGTTATGGCGAGTACAAAATCTGGGGGCTGACGGCGATCATGATCGTGGAGTTGATCAACTTGCTCTATGACGCGAAGATCAGCCTGCATCAACCGCCCAAGCATTTTATTAATATCTGAAGCCATCGCTCGTATGGCGTAAACCCGCGGCTGCCTGAGCCTTGAGGACAACACGATGAAATACCGCTTGGGCGATGCCCGCGTCGAAACCCATCCGCAGAGCTGGGTCGCCCCCAACGCCGTGCTGGTGGGCAAAGTCAAACTGGAAGAAGGCGCTAACGTCTGGTTCAACGCCGTGCTGCGTGGCGACAACGAACTGATCCTCATCGGTAAAAACAGTAACGTCCAGGACGGCACCGTGATGCACACCGACATGGGTTACCCGCTGACCATCGGCACGGGTGTGACCATCGGCCACAACGCCATGTTGCATGGTTGCACCGTGGGCGATTACAGCCTTATCGGTATCAATGCGGTGATCCTCAACGGCGCGAAAATTGGTAAGAACTGCATTATTGGCGCCAATTCGTTGATCGGCGAAGGCAAGGAAATTCCTGACGGTTCGCTGGTCATGGGCTCGCCGGGCAAAGTTGTGCGCGAGCTGACCGAACCGCAGAAAAGGATGCTGGAAGCCAGCGCAGCTCACTACGTACACAACGCTCAGCGCTACGCCCGCGATCTGGTCGAGCAGGAAGAATGAACGCTACCGAACGACCGGTCCCTTCGCCCTGTGTGAGCATTTGTGCGCTGGATGAGCATGACATTTGCACCGGGTGTCAGCGCACGGTAGAGGAGATCACTCGCTGGAGCCGGATGGATAACGAGCAGCGGCGCAAGGTCCTTGGTTTGTGTCATGAGCGCGCCAAGTCCAGCGGTCTACTCTGGATGCTGCCTGCCAAATCGGATAGCTGAGTGTTTTTTGCCTGCTTGTATCGCGCCCTCACCAGCGCCCGCTGCATGATCGCCTGTGGATAAGTTCGGCACTGAGTATTGCACTCGACAGGTGATTTTTTTCGGCACGATCGACGCGTTTACGCCGGGCGTGATCCTTGCCGCGGTGCGCTCCAAGTTCGTCGGTGTGACCGCTGTCTGGCGGCTCATGGCCTGGCGCTGGCGCAAGCAGGCCGTCGTCAACTGAAGCTAAACCCTCAGGTTCATGTAAAATGCCGCGCTTTCTTCCCGTGGGAAACGCGCCTGGCGTGTATCCCTCGATGATCCGCTTCTTGAGGACCTGAGATGACCCGTATCGGAACTCCATTGTCGCCAACCGCGACCCGCGTAATGCTGTGTGGCTGTGGTGAGTTGGGCAAGGAAGTGGTGATCGAGCTGCAACGCCTGGGCGTTGAAGTAATTGCCGTGGATCGCTACGCGAACGCGCCGGCCATGCAAGTTGCGCATCGCAGTCACGTGATCAACATGCTCGACGGCGCGGCCCTGCGTGCGGTGATCGAAGCCGAGAAGCCGCACTTTATCGTGCCGGAAATCGAAGCCATCGCCACCGGGACACTGGTTGAGCTGGAAGCCGAAGGCTTTACCGTGATCCCGACGGCACGTGCCGCGCTGCTGACCATGAATCGCGAAGGCATCCGTCGCCTCGCCGCTGAAGAGCTGGACTTGCCGACGTCGCCGTACCACTTTGCCGACACCTTTGAGGATTACAGCAAAGCAGTCGAAGACTTGGGCTTCCCGTGCGTGGTCAAACCGGTCATGAGTTCATCGGGTAAAGGCCAGAGCCTGTTGCGCAGCCACGATGATGTGCAGAAAGCCTGGGATTACGCTCAAGAAGGCGGCCGTGCCGGTAAGGGGCGAGTGATCATCGAAGGCTTTATCGACTTCGATTATGAAATCACCCTGCTGACCGTGCGCCACATTGGCGGCACTACATTCTGTGCGCCGGTCGGTCACCGTCAGGAGAAGGGCGACTACCAGGAATCCTGGCAGCCACAAGCAATGAGCCCGATTGCCCTGGCTGAATCCGAGCGCGTCGCCAAAGCCGTCACCGAGGCGCTGGGTGGTCGTGGTCTGTTTGGCGTTGAGTTGTTCATCAAAGGTGATCAGGTCTGGTTTAGCGAAGTGTCGCCGCGCCCGCATGACACCGGGCTGGTGACCCTGATTTCTCAGGATCTGTCGCAATTTGCGCTGCACGCCCGGGCCATCCTCGGCTTGCCGATTCCATTGATCCGTCAGTTTGGCCCATCGGCGTCGGCGGTGATTCTGGTGGAAGGGCAGTCGACCCAGACCGCTTTCGCCAATCTGGGGGCTGCCCTGAGCGAACCGGATACGGCATTGCGTCTGTTCGGCAAGCCGCAAGTTAACGGCCAGCGTCGGATGGGTGTGGCGCTAGCGCGCGATGAGTCGATCGAAGCGGCTCGCGCTAAAGCGACCCGTGCTTCCCAGGCCGTTGTTGTAGAGCTGTAACCGAGGCGCTGCCATCGCGGGTTTGCCCGCGATGGCGGTCTATCACGCCACCCGATTCAAATCGTTGTGACGCGTTTCCTTCAGGCACAGCACCGCTATCAAGCTCAGCACCGCCGCCCCCGACACATACCCGCCGACGTAACTCAAACCGCCCATCGCCACCAGTTTCTGCGCAAAGAACGGTGCCGCCGAGGCGCCAACAATGCCACCCAGGTTATACGCCGCCGAGGCACCGGTGTAGCGAACGTGGGTCGGGAAAAGCTCCGGCAGCAGGGCGCCCATCGGCGCAAATGTCACGCCCATCAAAAACAGCTCGATGCACAGGAACAGCGCCACGCCCCAGGTTGTGCCGTGGGTCAGCAGCGGTTCCATCAAAAAACCGGACAGAATCGCCAACACGCCACCGACGATCAACACCGGTTTACGTCCGTAACGGTCGCTGGCCCAGGCCGACAGCGGGGTCGCTGCTGCCATGAACAGCACGGCAAAGCACAGCAGCTCGAGGAAGGTTTCACGCGTGTAGCCGAGTGTCGATACGCCGTAACTCAGTGAAAACACCGTTGAGATATAGAACAGCGCGTAGCACACCACCATCGACCCGGCCCCCAGCAACATCGGCGCCCAGTATTGGCTGAGCAGCTCGACCAGCGGAATCTTCACTCGCTCCTGGCGGGCCATTGCGTTAGCAAATACCGGGGTTTCGTGGAGCTTGAGACGCACATACAGGCCCACCATCACCAGCACGGCACTGAGCAGGAACGGAATCCGCCAGCCCCAGGCGCGGAACTGCTCGTCGTTCAGGGTCATGGCCAGGGTCAGGAACAGACCGTTGGCCGCCAGAAAGCCAATCGAAGGGCCAAGTTGCGGAAACATGCCGAACCAGGCGCGCTTGCCTTTGGGGGCATTCTCGGTCGCCAACAGCGCCGCGCCACCCCATTCACCGCCTAACCCCAGGCCTTGGCCGAAGCGCAGCACGCAAAGCAGAATCGGCGCCCAGGCGCCAATGCTGTCGTAACCGGGCAACACGCCGATCAGCGTGGTGCATACGCCCATCAGCAGCAACGAAGCGACCAGGGTCGATTTACGGCCGATACGGTCACCAAAGTGGCCGAACAGCGCCGAGCCCAGCGGTCGTGCAAGGAAGGCAATGCCGAACGTGAGAAACGCCGAGAGCATCTGTGCCGTGCCGGACGTCTGCGCAAAGAACACCGGCCCGATCACCAACGCGGCAGCGGTGGCATAGACGTAGAAATCGTAGAACTCGATGGCGGTGCCGATGAAGCTTGCGGTGGCCACTCGGGTGGCGGAGTTCGTCGGCTGGACAGACGCAGTGTCGCTGTAAGCGGTGCTGGTGGTCATGCGGTGATCCCTGACAGTCATGCTCCAATGGAGCGAATTATTATGGTCGAACACCCAGGGATGTGGGTTTAACGCGGTGTGCGGGTAGCACGGTGGGGAGGGTGGTGCTTGGGTAAGTGGCTCGATTATAGGAAGGCGGCTAGAGATTCAACAAGGGGCTTGGGATTGGCGAGGTCTTTAGGGGTGTCGGGGTAACCCAATGCCAGGCACTGGGTTGCCCATTGGCCACAAGGGTGCGTCAGGTTTTGGAGAGTGCCGCAACCGAACTGGTATGCCAGATCAGCACGCGGCTGACCCGGTTGTCCTCGGTTTCCAGAATCTCCAGCCGATAACGCCCGATTTTCAGGCATACCGCGCTGTCCGGAATGGTTTCCAGTGCTTCGGTCACTAACCCGTTCAGGGTTTTCGGACCGTCGCTGGGCAGGTGCCAGCCCAGGCTCTTGTTCAATTCGCGAATCGACGCCGCCCCATCGATCACCAGTCGGCCATCGGCCTGTGGGTGGATGTGCGGGTTGTCCAGGCTGTGCTCGCTTTCGAACTCGCCGACGATTTCTTCGAGAATATCTTCCAGGGTCACGATGCCCAGCACTTCGCCGTATTCATCCACCACCATGCCCAGGCGTCGCTGCTGTTTGTGAAAATTCAGCAACTGCAATTGCAGCGGGGTGCTTTCCGGTACGAAGTACGGTTCGTGGCTGGCTGCCAGCAGTGCTTCTAAGGTCAGGCTGGCATCCGGTAGCAGGTGGCGGATCTGTCGGGTGTTGAGCACCGCTTCGACCTGATTGATATCGCTATGGAACACCGGCAGGCGAGTGCGTCGGTTTTTGCGCAGTTGCTCGATGATCTCTTCGATGGTGTCGTCGAGGTTAATGCCGTCGACGTCACTGCGTGGCACCAGGATGTCATTGACCGTGATGTTGTCCAGCGCGTGGATGCCCGACAGTGGGTGGGCACGGCTGGCGGCCTGTTCGTGATCGTCGTGGCGATCAACCGGTGCTTCGTCTTCGCTCTGTTGCACGATTTTGACTTTGCGGGCGAACGGTCGCATCAGCAACTGGCTGATGCCACTGATCAGCCAGGCGATCGGATAGATTATTTTTAGCGGCGCACCGAGCAAGGTATTGCCCAGGGCCAGGACTGCATCCGGAAAGCGCAGGGCCAGGGTGCGCGGCAGATAGTCGGCAAACACCAGCAGGATCGCGCCAGCACCGAGAGCGGCCACCCATGGACCGTTCTGGGCCCAGGTAAACACCGCCAGCAGGGTGCTGATGACCATCGCCATCGCCCGGCAGAGGGTGTTGCACAGGATCAGGCTGTTGAGCGGAAAACTCAGTTTTGCCACCGGCTTGTCGCTGGCACGCGAAGCGGTGCGTTGCGCCAGCAGGTGCTGCTGCGCGACTTCGACGGCGGTAAATAACCCCGACCATAAAATCAGCAGAGCCACCACTGTGAGCATTGGCCCTATGGGCAAGTCGTCCATTAATGCCGCCCGTCAGATGTGCAGGATGTATTCACGGACCAGCTTGCTGCCGAAATACGCCAGCATCAGCAGGCAGAAACCGGCGAGGGTCCAGCGGATAGCCTTGTGTCCACGCCAGCCTAGGCGGGTGCGCCCCCACAGCAGTACGCTGAAGACAATCCAGGCCAGGCAGGCCAACAACGTCTTGTGTACCAAGTGCTGGGCGAACAGGTTCTCGACGAACAGCCAGCCAGAGAGCAGCGACAGCGACAGCAGGCTCCAGCCGGCCCAGAGGAAGCCGAACAACAGACTTTCCATGGTTTGCAGCGGAGGGAAGTTCTTGATCAGGCCGGATGGGTGCTTGTTTTTGAGTTGGTGATCTTGCACCAGCAGCAGCAGGGCCTGGAACACCGCGATGGTGAACATGCCGTAGGCGAGGATCGACAGCAGGATGTGCGCGAGAATGCCCGGCTCTTCATCGATGATCTGCACCGTGCCAGCCGGGGCGAACTGTGCCAGAAGCACCGTTGCAGCCCCTAACGGGAACAGCAAGACCAGCAGGTTCTCGACCGGAATTCTGGAGCAGGCCAGCAGCGTCAACGCGATGACCGCAGCGGCGATCAGGCTGGCGGCGCTGAAGAAGTCCAGGCCCAGGCCGATCGGCGTCCGCAAATGGGCGAACAAGCTGGCGCTGTGGGCGAGCACGGCGAGGATGCCGAGCGTAACCAGCAGGCGCTTGTTCACCTTGGCGCCGTTGGCCAGGCGTGTGCCCTGATAGAGGGTCGCAGCGGCATATAAGCAGGCGGCGGCGAGAGAGGTCAGCAAACTGGGTGACAAGGGGAGCATAAATCCTGTTAGGCAAGCCCGAAAGGCGCTGAGTTTGGCATAGAACCCACATGGCACGAAAGACTATACAACCTGACAGCGAGGTGTCCGCCAGCCGCAGTCTTCGCTATAATCCGCGACCTGCCCACGCCGCAGGCTCGCCCAGCGATTGTTTTTCACGGGCTGGGCCGCCATTACCTCGGTCTACACAGGGCCTGAAAGGATCGCGCAATGTTTGAAAACTTAACCGACCGTCTCTCGCAGACGCTGCGCCATGTCACCGGCAAGGCCAAGCTGACCGAGGACAATATTAAAGACACCCTGCGCGAAGTGCGCATGGCGTTGCTTGAAGCCGACGTCGCCCTGCCGGTGGTCAAGGACTTCGTCAATTCGGTCAAGGAACGTGCAGTCGGCACCGAGGTGTCGCGCAGCCTGACGCCAGGCCAGGCGTTCGTGAAGATCGTCCAGGCCGAGCTTGAAAGCCTGATGGGCGCGGCCAACGAAGACTTGAACCTGAGTGCCGTTCCACCGGCGGTTGTATTGATGGCTGGTTTGCAGGGCGCGGGTAAAACTACTACCGCCGGCAAGCTTGCGCGCTTCCTTAAAGAGCGCAAAAAGAAGAGTGTCATGGTTGTGTCCGCTGACGTTTATCGTCCAGCGGCGATCAAACAACTGGAAATGCTGGCCGCCGAAGTCGGCGTGACCTTCTTCCCGTCAGACCTGAGCCAGAAGCCGGTCGACATCGCGCAAGCGGCTATTAAAGAAGCCAGGCTCAAATTCATTGATGTGGTGATCGTCGATACCGCCGGTCGTCTACACATCGACGAAGAGATGATGGGCGAGATCAAGGCGTTGCATGCCGCGATCAACCCGGTAGAAACACTGTTCGTGGTCGACGCAATGACCGGTCAGGACGCCGCCAACACGGCCAAGGCCTTCGGTGATGCGCTGCCGCTGACCGGTGTGATCCTGACCAAGGTCGATGGCGATGCCCGTGGCGGTGCCGCGTTGTCGGTCCGCGCCATCACCGGTAAGCCGATCAAGTTCATTGGTATGGGCGAGAAGAGCGAAGCGCTCGAACCGTTCCACCCTGAGCGTATTGCCTCGCGCATCCTTGGCATGGGGGACGTGCTCAGTCTGATCGAACAGGCTGAACAGACACTCGACAAGGACAAGGCCGAAAAACTGGCCAAGAAGCTGAAGAAGGGCAAGGGCTTCGATCTCGAAGACTTCCGCGATCAGTTGCAACAGATGAAAAACATGGGTGGCCTCGGCGGCCTCATGGACAAGTTGCCAAGCATGGGCGGCGTGAACCTGGCGCAAATGGGCAATGCTCAGAGCGCGGCAGAGAAGCAGTTCAAGCAGATGGAAGCCATCATCAACTCCATGACCCCGGCCGAGCGCCGTGACCCTGACCTGATCAGCGGTTCGCGCAAACGTCGGATTTCCATGGGCTCCGGCACTCAGGTGCAGGACATCGGTCGCTTGATCAAGCAGCACAAGCAGATGCAGAAGATGATGAAAAAGTTTTCCGCCAAAGGTGGAATGGCCAAAATGATGCGCGGCATGGGCGGTATGTTGCCCGGCGGCGGTATGCCTAAGCGTTAAAAATCCGCGTCGGCAGTCATGTCGGCGCAGCCCCACAGCAATGTGGAATCTCCAGCAAACCCGCGCTTGGCGGGAGCTGACTGGCCGTTTTCAACGACGGCTCTATAGCAAATCTTGATGGCGGCCGATAGGCCACCGGAAAAAGACATTTGCAAAAGTCCGGATATTACTTAGAATATGCGGCCTTTCGGGCACCTATGCCCGCTGTGGCTTTAGATTTGCAGCACCGACTACAGGAACGATGTTCACATGCTAACAATCCGTCTTGCCCTTGGCGGCTCCAAAAAGCGCCCGTTTTACCACTTGACCGTAACCGACAGCCGCAACCCGCGCGACGGTTCGCACAAGGAACAGGTTGGTTTCTTCAACCCTGTTGCTCGTGGTCAAGAAATCCGTCTGTCCGTGAACCAAGAGCGCGTAGCCTACTGGCTGAGCGTTGGTGCACAACCTTCTGAGCGCGTTGCTCAGTTGTTGAAGGATTCTGCTAAGGCTGCGGCCTGAGCAATATGAACGCGACGCCAGCCATTGCTGATGATTTGATCGTTATCGGCAAGATTTATTCTGTTCACGGCGTTCGCGGCGAAGTGAAGGTTTACTCCTTTACTGATCCGACTGAAAACCTGTTGCAGTACAAAACCTGGACGCTCAAGCGCGAAGGTAATGTTAAGCAGGTTGAGCTGGTCAGCGGACGAGGGAACGACAAGTTCCTGGTCGCAAAGCTCAAGGATCTTGATGACCGTGAAGAAGCTCGTCTTCTGGCCGGTTATGAGATCTGCGTGCCGCGCAACCTGTTCCCTGAATTGACCGACGGCGAGTACTACTGGTACCAGCTCGAAGGTCTGAAGGTCATTGACCAACTCGGGCAATTGCTCGGGAAGATCGATCACCTTCTGGAAACCGGCGCCAATGATGTCATGGTGGTCAAGCCTTACGCTGGGAGCCTGGATGATCGCGAACGCCTGTTGCCCTATACGGAGCAATGCGTGTTGGCCGTTGACCTTGCCGCAGGCGAGATGAAGGTGGAATGGGATGCGGACTTCTAAGCGTGGCTAATTTGCGCGTAGAAGTGATCAGTTTGTTTCCCGAGATGTTCTCCGCCATCAGCGAGTACGGCATCACCAGTCGTGCGGTGAAACAGGGGCTGTTGCAGCTCACCTGTTGGAATCCGCGAGACTACACGACGGATCGACATCACACTGTGGACGATCGCCCATTTGGCGGTGGTCCGGGCATGGTGATGAAGATCAAACCCCTGGAAGACGCTCTGGTTCAGGCCAAAGCAGCAGCCGGGGAGGCGGCGAAGGTTATTTACTTGTCCCCCCAAGGCCGTCAACTGAATCAGTCGGCGGTACGCGAGTTGGCGAATCTGGATGCATTGATCCTGATTGCTGGTCGCTATGAAGGCATTGACGAGCGTTTTATTGAAGCTCATGTCGATGAAGAGTGGTCGATTGGCGACTATGTACTGTCTGGCGGCGAGCTGCCGGCGATGGTCCTGATCGATGCGGTTACACGGCTGCTGCCCGGAGCTTTAGGGCATGCGGACTCCGCCGAGGAAGATTCCTTTACGGATGGTCTGCTGGATTGCCCGCACTACACCCGACCGGAGGTGTATGCGGATCAGCGTGTTCCCGACGTGTTGCTAAGTGGCAATCACGCGCATATCCGGCGTTGGCGTTTACAGCAGTCCCTTGGTAGGACCTTTGAACGACGCGCCGATCTTCTGGAAAGCCGCTCGCTTTCTGGAGAAGAGAAGAAGCTGCTCGAGGAATACATCCGCGAGCGGGACGATAGTTAACAACGTATCGATGGTAGATCCGACGATTTACCTTAGGAGCACAGCATGACTAACAAAATCATCCTTGCACTCGAAGCAGAGCAGATGACCAAAGAGATCCCTACCTTTGCCCCGGGCGACACTGTTGTCGTTCAGGTGAAAGTGAAGGAAGGCGACCGTTCGCGTCTGCAAGCGTTCGAAGGTGTTGTTATCGCCAAGCGTAACCGCGGCGTAAACAGTGCTTTCACCGTTCGTAAAATCTCCAACGGTGTTGGCGTAGAGCGTACTTTCCAGACCTACAGCCCGCAAATCGACAGCATGGCCGTTAAACGTCGCGGTGACGTGCGTAAAGCCAAGCTGTACTACCTGCGTGACCTGTCCGGTAAAGCAGCTCGCATCAAGGAAAAACTGGCTTAAGTCCAGCTTCCGATGCAAAAAAAAGCAGCCTGCGGGCTGCTTTTTTGTTGTCCTCGATTTATACGTGCAACGGTTCCGTGAGCGTATGGGCTGTGAAAGACTGTCCGCCACTTTCCTGTTGCTTGTTTACCTGAGCCTTTATGCCCGCCATCGATCATCCGCTGATAGACCAGTTCCTCGACGCCCTGTGGCTGGAAAAAGGCCTGTCCGATAACACCCGCGACGCTTATCGCAGCGACTTGGCCTTGTTCAATGGCTGGATGCAGGAAAAGAACCTGGAGCTTATCAACGCGGGTCGCGAGCTGATCCTTGATCACCTGGCCTGGCGTCTTGAGCAAAACTACCAACCGCGCTCAACGGCGCGCTTTCTCTCCGGGGTGCGGGGTTTCTATCGTTATCTGCTGCGGGAAAAGCTGATTGCCGTCGATCCGACGCTGCGCATAGATATGCCGCAGCTCGGTAGGCCGCTTCCCAAGTCTTTGTCGGAGGCAGATGTTGACGCACTGCTGAAGGCCCCTGATTTGAGCGAAGCCATCGGCCAGCGTGATCGCGCCATGCTTGAAGTGTTGTACGCGTGCGGTTTGCGGGTGACAGAACTGATCAGTTTGACGCTGGAACAAGTGAACTTGCGACAAGGGGTGTTGCGAGTAATGGGCAAGGGCAGCAAAGAGCGGTTGGTGCCGATGGGAGAGGAAGCGATTGTCTGGGTCGAGCGCTATATGCGCGATGCGCGTGGCGAACTGCTCGGCGGACGCCCCAGCGATGTGCTGTTTCCCAGCCTGCGCGGTGAGCAGATGACCCGGCAGACGTTCTGGCATCGCATCAAGCATCAGGCCAAGGTCGCGGGAATCGGTAAATCGCTGTCACCGCACACCTTGCGCCACGCCTTTGCCACGCACTTGCTCAACCACGGCGCTGACTTACGGGTGGTACAGATGCTGCTCGGTCACAGTGACCTGTCGACGACCCAGATTTACACCCACGTTGCCCGTGCGCGTCTACAAGACTTGCACGCCAAACATCACCCACGCGGCTGACGCCTGTGAGGTGAGCGTTTGTGGGGCGCGCTGATGATTTCCCACCTCTCGGGGTCTTGCGTCAGGCGCATTCGGCCACAGGGGCCTTATGTGGTAGGCTTTGCCGGTTTGCAAGATGGGCGGTTATGACCCGGTGTTTCGGCACGGGCGTTCTGACCGTCCCATTTGACCGTCCTCAGGAGTTCTCATGCGTCTGACCCCTATTTTCGCCGCCGCCGCTATTGCGTTGGTCAGCACCTTTGCCGTCGCCGATGATGCGGCCGACAAAGCCATTCGTAAAAGCCTGGAAAACCTCCAGCTCGACGTACCGGTCGAAAGCATCTCCGCCAGCCCTTTGCCGGGTATGTACGAAGTCAAGCTCAAGGGCAGCCGCGTGCTATACGCCACTGCTGATGGCCAGTACATCGTCCAGGGCTACCTGTTCCAGCTCAAGGACGGCAAACCGGTCAACCTGACCGAGAAGGCCGAACGCCTGGGTATTTCCAAACTGATCAACGAGATTCCGGTCGCAGACACCGTGGTCTACCCGGCTATCGGTGAAACCAAGTCGCACATCACCGTGTTCACCGACACCACGTGCCCGTACTGCCACAAACTGCACGCCGAAGTGCCAGAGCTGAACAAGCGCGGTATCGAAGTGCGTTATGTGGCGTTCCCACGCCAGGGCCTGGGCTCGCCGGGCGACGAACAACTGCAAGCCGTCTGGTGCTCCAAGGACAAGAAAGCCGCGATGGACCAGATGGTCAACGGCAAGGAAATCAAGGCCGCCAAATGCGATAACCCGGTTTCCAAGCAGTTCGCTTTGGGTCAGTCGATTGGGGTGAACGGTACACCGGCCATCGTTTTGGCCGACGGCCAGGTCATTCCGGGCTACCAGCCTGCACCACAAGTCGCCAAACTGGCGCTGGGCGCGAAATAATTTCGTATCGTCACGGTCAGCCTTTGACGATCATGGTTCGGCGCCAGCGTGCGTCGCGTCATCAATAGAGAGCCGCGTGCATGCGGTTGTTTTCACGGCCGACCTTGAGTCGGCCGTTTTATGGGGAGTTCACAGTGAAACCGGTCAAAGTAGGCATCTGTGGGTTAGGGACCGTCGGTGGCGGAACCTTCAACGTACTTCAGCGCAACGCCGAGGAAATTGCTCGTCGTGCCGGGCGTGGAATCGAAGTGGCACAAATTGCCACGCGCACGCCAAAGCCTCAGTTCCAGACGACCGGTATTGCGATTACCAACGATGTCTTCGAAGTGGCCACGAACCCTGAGATCGATATCGTTATTGAGCTGGTGGGCGGCTACATCGTTGCCCGCGAGCTGGTACTCAAAGCGATCGAGAACGGAAAACACGTGGTCACCGCGAACAAGGCACTGATCGCCGTTCACGGTAATGAAATTTTCGCCAAGGCGCGCGAGAAGGGCGTGATCGTTGCGTTCGAAGCCGCAGTGGCCGGTGGCATCCCGGTGATCAAGGCGATCCGCGAGGGCTTGTCCGCTAACCGCATCAACTGGGTTGCCGGCATCATCAACGGCACCGGCAATTTCATCCTCACCGAAATGCGTGAGAAGGGCCGCGCCTTCGAAGACGTTCTCGCCGAGGCGCAAGCGCTGGGTTACGCCGAAGCCGACCCGACCTTTGACGTTGAAGGTATCGATGCCGCGCACAAGCTGACGATTCTGGCGTCTATCGCCTTCGGTATCCCGCTGCAATTCGACAAGGCCTACACCGAAGGCATCACCAAGCTGACCACCGCCGACGTGAACTACGCCGAAGCCTTGGGCTATCGCATCAAGCACCTGGGCGTGGCGCGCAGCACCGCGGCCGGTATCGAGTTGCGTGTACACCCGACGCTGATCCCGGCTGATCGTTTGATCGCTAACGTCAACGGCGTGATGAACGCGGTGATGGTCAACGGCGACGCTGCCGGTTCGACGCTGTTCTACGGTGCTGGCGCCGGCATGGAGCCGACGGCTTCATCGGTGATCGCTGACCTGGTGGACGTGGTGCGTGCCATGACGTCAGACCCGGAAAATCGGGTGCCGCACCTGGCCTTCCAGCCGGATTCGTTGTCGGCGCACCCGATCCTGCCGATCGAAGCCTGCGAAAGTGCTTACTACCTGCGCATCCAGGCCAAGGATCATCCAGGCGTGTTGGCTCAAGTGGCCAGCATCCTGTCGGAGCGCGGTATCAACATCGAATCGATCATGCAGAAGGAAGTCGAAGAACACGACGGCCTGGTGCCGATGATTCTCTTGACCCACCGTGTGCTGGAACAGCACATGAACGACGCGATTGCTGCCCTGGAAGCCTTGGCGGGCGTGGTCGGTCCGGTCGTGCGGATCCGTGTCGAGCACCTGAACTAAGCCGTTATCGTACACCGGGCTCGCGTGCGGGCCTGGGTTTGCGAACACTGTCTATTGGAGCCAGTCATGCGTTATATCAGTACCCGCGGCCAGGCACCGGCCCTGAATTTCGAAGACGTTCTGCTGGCCGGTCTGGCCACTGACGGCGGCCTGTATGTGCCGGAATGCCTGCCACGTTTTACTCAGGAAGAAATCGCTTCCTGGGCCGGTTTGCCTTATCACGAACTGGCTTTTCGGGTAATGCGCCCGTTCGTTGCCGGCAGTATCCCGGATGCCGATTTCAAAAAAATCCTTGAAGAAACTTACGGCGTGTTTTCCCACAGCGCCGTTGCGCCGTTGCGTCAGCTGAATGGCAACGAGTGGGTGCTGGAACTGTTCCACGGCCCGACCCTGGCGTTCAAGGACTTCGCCTTGCAATTGCTCGGTCGCTTGCTCGACTACGTACTGGAAAAACGCGGCGAACGTGTGGTGATCGTCGGTGCGACCTCCGGGGATACCGGTTCGGCCGCCATTGAAGGCTGCAAGCACTGCGATAACGTCGACATCTTTATCCTGCACCCGCACAACCGTGTGTCCGAAGTGCAGCGTCGGCAGATGACCACCATTTTTGGTGAGAACATCCATAACATCGCCATCGAAGGCAATTTCGATGACTGCCAGGAAATGATCAAAAACAGCTTCGCCGACCAGAGTTTCCTCAAGGGCACGCGCCTGGTCGCGGTGAACTCGATCAACTGGGCGCGGATCATGGCCCAGATCGTTTACTACTTCCATGCAGCTCTGCAACTGGGCGGCCCTGCACGTTCAGTATCGTTTTCGGTGCCGACCGGCAATTTCGGCGATATTTTTGCCGGTTACCTGGCGCGCAACATGGGGCTGCCGATCAACCAGTTGATCGTCGCCACTAACCGCAACGACATTCTGCACCGCTTCATGAGTGGCAATCAGTACGTCAAAGAAACGCTGCACGCGACCCTGTCGCCCTCGATGGACATCATGGTGTCGTCGAACTTCGAACGCCTTTTGTTCGACTTGCACGGTCGCAACGGCGCCGCGATTGCCGGTCTGATGGACAGTTTCAAGCAAGGTGGTGGTTTCAGCGTCGAACAAGAGCGTTGGACCGAAGCCCGTAAACTGTTCGACTCCCTCGCCGTGGATAACGCGCAAACCTGCGAAACCATTGCAGAAGTTTTCGCGCAGACCGGTGAACTGCTGGATCCGCACACAGCTATCGGTGTAAAAGCCGCACGCGAATGCCGTCGCAGCCTGGATATCCCGATGGTAATCCTGGGGACGGCGCATCCGGTCAAGTTTCCGGACGCAGTGGAAAAAGCAGGTGTAGGAAAAGCACTTGAGCTACCTGCACATCTTTCTGATTTGTTTGAGAGAGATGAGCGCTGCACAGTTCTGCCAAATGACCTGAAAGCCGTGCAGGCCTTTGTGAGTCAGCATGGCAACCGAGGCAAGCCTTTGTAGACCCAAAAACCTGTCACATTTTGAAGCCCGTCTCCTGACGGGCTTTCTTGTTTCTGCGTGCCACACTTGTCTCGTTTCCGCCCTTGAAGGACGGGCGAGTTGATCACGAAGGAAGTGGCAATGCGGTTTTTTAGAGGATTTAGATCAGCCGTGTGCTGGTTGTTTTTGTTGGGCACCCTGGGCTTTTGGCCGTGTGGATGGGCGGCACAATTGGTGGTACATGAGTCCAGGGCGCCTGTTGCAGGCCACGCGATTGGGCTAAGTGCGGCGGAGTTGCAGTGGGTGCGTGAACACCCCCGCGTAATCATTGCGTCGGCGCAGTACCCGCTGTACTTGTTCAAGGATGATCAGGGGCAGTGGAGCGGTTTGAACAACGATGTACTTAACCGCATCAGTGCGATGACAGGCCTGCAATTCGTGCATGAAGAATCGTTTTCCACCGACCAGTTGCTGGGGCGACTGGAAAGCGGTGCTGCCGGCATGAGTACCACGCTGGCGATGAATGAGGAGCGCAAGACGTTTCTGGATTTTAGCCATGCGTTCGGAGGCTCTGGCTGGGCGCTTGTCGGGCGCGCGGGGGCACCGCTGCTGCATTCGCTGGAGCAGTTGTCAAAACGCGTGTTGGTGCTACCGACCCGGCACGCGCTGGAGGAAACCATCCGGCGTGATTATCCGAGTATCGAACTGCGCTCCGTCAAGACCTACGCCGAGTCGCGGGCGTTGGTGGAAAGTGGTGAGGCCTACGCGACCATCGAGAACGAAACAGCAGCGCAGCTCTATCCACTCGGGCAGTTAAGGGTTGGTCTCACCGTGGAGGGCAAGTGGGAGGCTGATCATCTGGCGGTACGCAAGGGGCAGCCACAGTTGCTGAGTATCCTTAACAAGGCGCTGGAGGCCTTTCCGCCTGCCGAGTTGCGAGCACTGCGCCTGAAGTGGCTAGACAGAATCGGCCCCGCTCCAACACCTTCTACGTGGCAGCGAGTGACGCAATGGGGCTGCTGGGGGATGGTTGTTGTCAGCCTGTTCGGCATGCTGTCCCTGCTCTGGAACCGACGGCTTGCGGCGCTGATCAAGCAGCGTCACGACGCCGAAAAAGACCTGAGTGATCAGCTGGCTTTTCAACATGCGCTGATCGATGCAATGCCCGACCCGGTGTTTGTTCGGGATCTGGACGGTCGTTTGATCATGTGCAACAAAAGCTATGAGGAGGGGTTGTCGACCCGCTTCGATCAGGTTCAGGGGCGGCAGCTTATTGAGGTTGATCTCTTTCCGCCCGAGACCGCCCACATGCTGCATGCCGAGTTCATGGCCCAACTGGGTACTCGCAAGAATCGATTCAGTGAGCGTCAGTTGATGTTCAATAACGGCATCAGAGACATCTACCAGTGGACGGTGCCGTTTTACAGTGCAGATGGTCAGTTGCGAGGACTGCTTGGGGGGTGGACCGACCTCGGTCAGCGCAGAGCCCTGGTCGGTTGTCGATGCACGTCATGAGTTTAGGAATTGTCCTATCACACGCGGCTACTTTTCCTATGGGCTGCTGAAGGACGCTCGCCTAGAGTGGGTGACAACTGCGGTGATAACCCGCGATTGTCGCTCCTGAGGCTGCCCATGCGTTCGCTAAAAATTCTGATTCTGGAACACAATCCTTTTCGGATGATCGCCTTACACCAGATGTTCAACGCCATGGGCGTCTACGACGTGCTGACGGCGCCCTCGATGACGGCGGCGCTCCGTTCGCTGGACCGCAGGGGCGTGGTCGACATCGCTCTGTGCGATCCGCAACTCGGTGACGGTGACGGGATTGCGTTGGTGCGACATTTGACGCAATACCGTGAGGCTCGTGCCCTTATTTTGCTGGGTAATGTGGGGTCGCATGCCATGCCGGAGCTGAAAACCATGCTGGCTTACAGTGACGTAACGTTGTTGGGGCATCTGGGTTCGCCCGTCTCGGCGGTGTTGATGAGGGGGTTGCTGGACGCCTATCAGCAAGGCTTGGCCATTCAAGTCAGGGCTTGAGCAGACTGTTTTTTCTTTGTCATCTTTGCAGAGCATGCTCTACCGACCCCAAGCGCAGACGGAGTTTGCGCTCGGTATCCAGAACTTTCTTCTCGGGCCAGTGGTCATTTACTGTAGACACGCCCCAGGCACTTTGTTTTCGGACTATTGAGTGGTGATCGAGATGGAAAGTATCAGTCTATTGCTCGGTGAGGCTCTGAGCCCGTATCAGGTTACGCTCGCCCCTTCGGGTGCGCACGGCGAATGCCTGGTGACTTTGAAGAATGCGGCTGGCGCCATTGTGGTGGAGCGTGCATTCAATCAGGCGCAGCTTACCGATAAGTGGTTGCTGACAGATGTCGTCGATGGCTTGCACCGTGATGTGCTGATTGCCGAAGGACGTCTTGAGCCTTGCGTGATTGCTGCTTTGCGCAATGCTGCCCAGGACAAAATCCTGGCCAGCCGAAATTGATTTGTTTTCTGTGGGAACCTTCCCGCGAAAAAGTCAGTCAGAGGTTATAACAGCAGGATCAAACATTGTGCTCCGGTGATTGTCGCTTGCTGCTACTGGTCTTTATGTAGGCCACGTTTAACCCCGAGATGTCTCCCCACTTCTCGGGGTTTCTTTTGCTCGGGATTTGTCACTGGGCAGCCGGCTTTTCAAAAAACACCTTGGCTTCCTCCAGATAGTCGCTGCGCCTCTCCGGATCCAGCCAGTCGGCATAGGCCTGGTTGAGTCGGTCATGCGGCAGCGTGCCTAGCAGCTTATTGATCTCAATGATCGCTTGCTTGCCTTGAGGTGTCGCGGAGCAACCGATATAACCGGGCAGGTACTTGCCCGTGCCTTTGACGGGATAAAACGCGAGCTCATCGTTGCCAATGTTTTCGTGACTGGCTTGATAACGAATTTCCGGCCAGTAGCCCAGCACCATCTGCAATCTTCCAAGGCGCTGCATCTGCAACAGACTGCCAAGGGCGTCGTTACCGTAATGCGCTGTCAACGCGCCGGTTGGCGCCTTTTCCAGCAGCGCGTCGAAATAGGGGCCGTAACTGCGTTCAGCAATTACGCCGATTTTCTGTTTGCCACTGTTCATCAGGGCAGGCAGATCGACTTCGCCATCAACCAGATAAGGGGCCAGCGCCGATCGGTTGCTCTGACGAATGACCAGGCCGTTCGTCACAGCAAGAAATGCCGGCGTGGAAAACGCTATCCATTGTTCGCGTTCCTGAGTCCGGATCAGTGCGGGGTCGCAGGTAAAAGTTGTTTCGTGGAGCATCTGGATGCCGCGGGCCCGATTCACGCGTATCACGGTGTGGTTGTATTGCGGCATGCCTGCGATCAAAAACGGCATCAGATGATCGATCACGCCCTGGCCTTTTTTCGGGCCTTCAAAAATAGTCATTGGCGGCAGGTCGCGCACCAACCAGATCAATGTCTCTTTTGGCTGCGCACCGACAGAGGACGCATGGCCCACCAGTAGCGCAAAAAGCGCTGAGGTACACCTGCACCGGTTGTCAAGGAGGGTGGATGACAGCAGGCGCCTCAGCTTAGATTGCCCCGTCTTCACGCAGTTTTGCGACCTGTCCTTCGTCATAGCCAAGATCGTGTAGTAGCTGCGCATTGTGTTCACCTAGCTGCGGTCCGACCCACTCGGATGTGCCGGGTGTCGCTGAGAGTTTCGGCACGATTCCGGGCATCTTGAAGTCCTTTCCATCAGGTAGCTTGGCTTGTAGAAACATTTCCCGTGCCAGGTACTGCGGGTCGCTGAACATGTCTGCGGCGCTGAAAATGCGGCTGGCCGGGACATCAGCCAGGTTCAGTTGCTCGATCACAGTGTCCAGCGGCAGTGAGTTGACCCAGCGGTCGATCACACCGTACAGCTCGTCGCGACGGTTATCACGGCCATCGTTACTGGCCAGTACCGGGTCATTGGCCAAGTCTTCGCGGCCAATGATCAGCATGAAGCGTTTGAAGATCGCATCACCATTGGCACCGATCTGCACGTGTTTACCGTCGGCGCTGGTGTGAATGGAAGACGGCGTGATGCCCGGCATGATGTTACCGGTGCGTTCGCGGATGAAACCGAAGACATCGAACTCCGGCACCATGCTTTCCATCATGGCGAAGATTGCCTCATACAGCGCCACATCCACCACTTGGCCCAAACCACCGTTGACCTCGCGATGCCTCAGGGCCATCAATGCGCCGATTACGCCCCACAGCGCGGCAATCGAGTCACCGATGGAAATACCGGTGCGCACTGGCGCTCGGTCCTCAAACCCGGTGATGTAACGCAGGCCGCCCATGGACTCACCCACGGCACCAAACCCGGGTTGGTCCTTCATAGGCCCGGTCTGGCCGAAACCTGAGAGCCGCACCATCACCAGTTTCGGGTTCAAGGCGTGCAAGACATCCCAGCCCAGGCCGAGCTTTTCCAGGACTCCGGGGCGAAAATTTTCAATCAGGATGTCGGCTTCGCTGAGCAGTTTTTTCAGAATCGCCAGGCCGTCCGGGTGTTTCAGGTTCAACGTCAGAGACTTTTTGTTGCGTGCCTGGACGAACCACCACAGCGAGGTGCCTTCATACAATTTGCGCCATTTGCGTAAAGGATCACCGCCATCGGGAGATTCGATTTTGATGACTTCGGCACCGAACTCCCCGCAAATGCGCGAGGCAAAGGGTCCAGCAATCAACGTACCCAATTCGATGACTTTCAGGCCTGAGAGCGGTTTTCCGGTGAGCGGCATACGGGATCCTGTAAGACGAAGGCTGAACGGGTAGAGCGTTTTAACATAGCCCACGGTCAGCCGCCCAAGGTTGATGGTCGTGAATTCGTTGATTACCGGTCGCATCGGTTAGACTTGCCGCCTTTCCTCGTATCAAGAAGCCCGTTCATGGCCCAGCCGTCCACGACCTACAAGTTTGAACTGAACCTCACCGACCTCGATCGTAGCGTTTACCAGAGCGTGAAGCAGACCATCGCCCGTCATCCTTCGGAAACCGAAGAGCGCATGACGGTGCGGCTGCTGGCCTACGCCTTTTGGTACAACGAGCAGCTGTCTTTCGGTCGAGGTCTGTCAGACGTGGATGAACCTGCCCTGTGGGAAAAAAGTCTGGATGACCGCGTCCTGCACTGGATTGAAGTTGGTCAGCCGGACGCTGATCGCCTGACCTGGTGCTCACGCCGTACCGAACGTACCAGCCTGTTGGCGTATGGCAGCTTGCGCGTCTGGGAGGGCAAAGTGATCCCGGCGATCAAAAACCTGAAAAACGTACACATCGCTGCGGTGCCTCAGGACGTGCTGGAAACCCTGGCCAAGGACATGCCCCGCGTCATCAAGTGGGACGTAATGATCAGCGAAGGGACGATTTTCGTGACCGACGACCGCGGTCAGCATGAAGTGCAATTGCAGTGGCTGAGCGGCGAGCGCGGCTGATTTTTCGCCGTTGCCCTGCGTTACCCGGTTTTATCCTACGTATTCAAGAGAAGCACCTGTCACCCCATGCGCATCGAACCTCGCCTGTTGCCCGATACTCTGCCATTCCTCGGTGATCTGCCGCCGCTGTTGACCCGTCTCTATGCGGCGCGGGGGGTGCGGTGCGAGGCTGAGCTGGACAAGAGCCTGGCGCGCCTGATTCCGTTTCAGCAGCTCAAAGGCATCGATGCTGCGGTGGACCTGTTGGTGACCGCGTTGGAACAGCGTCAGCGGATTCTGATTGTCGGTGACTTCGACGCCGATGGTGCGACGGCCAGCACCGTCGGCGTGCTGGGCTTGCGCCTGTTGGGTGCGGCCCACGTCGATTATCTGGTGCCTAACCGTTTCGAGTATGGCTACGGCCTGACCCCGGAAATCGTTGAAGTCGCGCTGACCCGCACGCCGCAGTTGCTGATCACCGTGGACAACGGCATCTCTAGCGTCGAAGGCGTGGCGGCGGCGAAAAAAGCCGGGCTCCAGGTGCTGGTAACCGATCACCACTTACCGGGCGAAGAGCTGCCGTTGGCCGATGCCATCGTCAATCCGAACCAGCCCGGTTGTGAGTTTCCGAGCAAGGCACTGGCCGGTGTCGGGGTGATTTTTTATGTCTTGATGGCGCTACGCGCGCGCTTGCGCAGCCAGGGCTGGTACGAGCATAAGCCACAGCCGAACATCGGTGAGTTGCTGGACCTGGTGGCGTTGGGCAGCGTCGCCGATGTGGTGCCGCTGGATGCCAATAACCGGATTTTGGTGCATCAGGGCCTTGAGCGTATTCGCGCTGGCCGCGCTCGGCCGGGGATCAAGGCGATCCTTGAAGTGGCCAAGCGCGAGCCGTCGCGGATCACTTCCACCGATCTGGGGTTCATTGTCGGCCCGCGGTTGAACGCGGCGGGGCGTCTGGATGACATGAGCCTGGGCATTGAATGCCTGCTCACCGAAGAGGCGGACGGGGCCCGTGAAATGGCGGCGCAACTTGACGGCATGAACCAAGACCGCAAGTCCATCGAACAGGGCATGCAGCGTGAAGCACTGGCCCAACTCAAGGATTTGCCAGTGGAGTCGATGCCGTTCGGGTTGTGCCTGTTCGATCCGGAATGGCACCAAGGCGTCATTGGAATCCTTGCTTCGCGTATGAAAGAGCGCTATTTCCGTCCGACCATTGCCTTTGCCGATGCAGGCAATGGCTTGCTCAAGGGCTCGGGGCGTTCGGTTCAGGGGTTTCATATTCGCGACGCCTTGAGCGTGGTGGCGGCTCAGCATCCGAATCTGATCAGCAAGTACGGTGGTCACGCCATGGCGGCCGGTCTGACGTTGCCGCAAGCAAATTTCCCACTGTTCGCCGAAGCCTTCGACGCTGAAGTGCGTCGGCAACTGCGCGAAGAGGACTTGACCGGTCGCCTGCTGTCGGATGGCACGCTGGCGGTCGAGGAGTTTCACCTGGAGCTGGCCCGCGCGTTGCGCCACGCTGGACCGTGGGGGCAGCACTTCCCGGAGCCGCTGTTTCATGGGGTGTTTCAGTTGGTCGAGCAACGTGTTGTCGGTGAGCGGCACCTTAAAATGGTGCTTAAAAGTGAATGTGGTTCGGTGAAACTGGATGGCATCGCTTTTGGCGTTGATCGAGATATTTGGCCGAACCCGACCATCAAGTGGGTGGAACTGGCCTACAAGCTCGACCTTAACGAGTTTCGCGGTAACGAGACCGTGCAACTGATGATTGCCCACATCGAGCCGCGTTAAGCCCGTCGCGCCTACAACGTCCGTGCAAACCTTGTGGGCGCGAGCCAGAGCGCAAAAGAAAATGCCCTCGCGACGCGTCGCTATGAACCCTCCCTCATCTGCCGTTGTCGACTAGGCTCTAAGCACTGCTTGATTGGCCTTGTGACGTCATGTCGAATATTTCGCCCACGGGGGTGGGCGCCGCACCCTTTCCTGTCACTCGTCGACTTTTCAAACAGAACCCTGGAGCCTGCCCATTGATTCGAGAGGTGCCCCATGAGTCTGCTGCTTGAACCCTATACCCTTCGTCAATTGACCCTGCCTAATCGCATTGCCGTGTCGCCCATGTGCCAGTACTCCAGCGTCAATGGCCTGGCCAATGACTGGCATTTGGTCCATCTCGGTAGCCGCGCTGTCGGTGGCGCCGGTCTGATTTTTACCGAAGCCATGGCGGTCACCGCCGACGGACGCATCACCGCCCAGGATCTTGGCCTGTGGAACGATGAACAGATCGAGCCGCTGCAACGCATCACTCGTTTCATCGCCGCTCAAGGGGCGGTCGCCGGCATTCAACTGGCTCACGCCGGGCGTAAGGCCAGTACCCATCGGCCCTGGCTGGGCAAGCATGGCAGCGTCACAGTTGAAGACGGCGGCTGGACACCGGTCGGCCCTTCGTCGATTGCTTTCGATCCCCAGCACACCGCTCCCAAAGCATTGGATGAAGCCGAGATTGCCGAGGTGATTCAGGCCTTTGTCGAATCGGCGAAACGTGCGCTGACGGCCGGTTTCAAAGTGGTCGAAGTACACGCAGCCCACGGTTACCTGTTGCACCAGTTTCTTTCGCCTCTGAGCAACCAGCGGCGCGATCAGTACGGCGGTTCCTTTGAAAATCGTATTCGGCTGGTGCTGCAAGTTACCGAAGCCGTTCGTGCGGTCTGGCCTGAAGAGTTGCCGTTGTTCGTGCGGGTGTCGGCCACCGATTGGGTGGAAGACGGCTGGAACCCAGATGAAACCGTCGAGCTGGCGCGGCGGCTGAAGGGCTTGGGCGTTGATCTGATCGATGTTTCATCCGGAGGAACCGCGGCGAACGCCGAGATTCCCGTCGGCCCTGGTTATCAAACGCGCTTTGCCGAGCGAGTGCGCAAGGAGTCAGACATCGCTACTGGCACGGTAGGAATGATTACTGAGCCAGCGCAAGCCGAGCACATTCTTCGGACTTGTCAGGCCGACATCATCTTCCTGGCCCGTGAGCTGTTGCGTGATCCTTACTGGCCGCTGCATGCCGATGATGATTTGGGCGGGCGCAAGGCCGTATGGCCGGCTCAGTATCAGCGGGCGACCCATCGGGATCAGCCGATTCATGAGTCCGATTTACGCGACTGAGCCGCCCTGTAAAAACAAAAAGCCCCGGTAGGGGCTTTTTGGTTCTCTGAGACGCCAATTTTCTTTCAGGTGTATTTACGCTTATCCGGTGCCGGCGGGAAATACTGATACAACCAGGTTTCACTCAACGTCCGGTCATGGGTGCGAATGAACAACCGCAGTTCTACCGGCGCGACGCTGTCATGGGTGGGGTACCAGTCAAATGTAATTCGGTAACCCTTGATGTCATCGAGCACCAATACGTTGAAGTCCTTTACCTCGCCGTTGGAACACGTGACCACCGGCTCAATCCCCGCGCCTTCCGGCAAGCGGTCGAGACCTCCACCCGTGAAGTCCACGGCAAAGCGCCGCGCCCAGACTGGCGGGTAATGCTCGCCCGGCGCCCAGCCTTCGACGAAGCCGCCCATGCCCGAACGCGTCGCATTGACCCGAGCCAGCGGTGTACCAACCGGCGGCAGGGCGCTCCAGTAAAGTTTGTAGCCGTAGTTCAGTGAGTCTCCCGCGGCGACTGGTTTTTTTGGAGTCCAGAAGGCGACGATGTTATCCAGTGTCTCGCCGGTTGTAGGAATTTCCAGCAGATCGATAGAGCCTTCGCCCCACGCGGTGGTAGGTTCCACCCACAAGCTTGGACGTTTGCTGTACCAATCGACGGTGTCCTGATAACTGGCAAATTCGTGGTCGGTTTGCACCAGTCCGAACCCTTTGGGGTCGGTGTCAGCGAACGCATTGAATTGCAGGGTTGCCGGGTTGTTTAGCGGGCGGCAGATCCATTCACCATTGCCACGCCACATGGCCAGGCGATCAGAATCGTGGATTTGCGGGTGAATGGTGTCGCACATGCGCCGTTCGTGGGTGCCGCAGCTGAACATGCTGGTCATCGGTGCAATGCCCAGCTGTTCAATGGCGGTGCGGGCATTGATGTGAGCGTCGATGCCCATGACCACCTGATTGGCCTGGCAATCGATGTCAAAACGGTAGGCGCCGGTGGCGCTCGGCGAGTCGAGCAGGGCATAGACCACGAAACGGGTGCTGTCCTTCTCCGGTGTCTCGAACCAGAACTGGGTGAAATCCGGAAACTCTTCGCGCTTCCTGGCGTAGGTATCGATCGCCAGCCCTCGGGCCGAGAGCCCGTACTGGCCGGAGGCATCCACTGCGCGGAAGTAACTGGCGCCAAGGAACGACAGCACATCATGCCTGTCGAGTTCCGGCGCCTTGAACAGTTTGAACCCGGAGAAGCCGAGGTCACCCGTGAGCTGTTGGGTATCGACTGTGGTCTTTTCATAATTGAACAGCGATGGACGGAAATGCACTTCCCGGGCCTGACGCGTCTTGGCATCGACGCTGTACATGCGCACGGGTTGCTTGAAGCCCATGCCGACATGGAAAAACTGGACATCCAACTGACCGTTCAAGTCGTTCCACAGCGAGTGCTTACCGTCGTACTGAATCGCGTTGAAGTTCTGCGGTGTCAGGGTCGCCAGGGTCGGCGGTAGCACTTGCTTGCGGTCCTGATAGTGATTGCCGGCAAGCTGTTTCGCCTGAACCTTCAGCGCTTCAAAGTCGAACGCCAGAGCCTCGCCATCGGCGGCGCCATTCCCGGCCCAGGCCCGTGCGGCCAGCAGACCTGTGGCCGACAGACCGGTGTAAGCCGCAATGGCCATGGACGCTTTAAGCAAATTTCTGCGGTGCATAGGGACAACCTGTCGTGAATAATCCCGCGCCGTTCCTGGCACGTGCTGGATCAAAAATAACGGTTCGGACCTGCCTTCGGCCAAACGCAACGGACTTTAAACAGATGCCAAATAGCTTAAAGCGTTCGCTTGTGAAGAAAAAATGATGGAGTCGCGCCGCGACGGTACGGTGATTTACCACTGCTTGATGGTTCACATTTCCCACAGCATTTTCTGATTTAGAGGGCATATCTGCTTTTTTCGACTAATTACTCTAAAAACAACGCTTCCGCGCCGATTTACTTTCTATTCTATGGAGATGACCGGTTTAAGTCCGTCAGACCGGTGGGTTCAGCGGGCGCAAGGTCGCTGCTGCAAGTAGTCGGGCGATGCGCACATTTGCCGTTTTTTAGCGTTATAGAAGGACATCGTCCATGTCGAAAGTACAAGGCATCACTGAAATGTTAGGAATCTTTCCCTGCTTGGCCATTGGGCGGCGAAGGCGTCGGCTCAATTCCGACGAGATGAAATTGGTGGAGCGGTATCGCGAGTTGTCGGAAAGCGACCGGATTGCAATGCGGTATCTGGTGGATGCGATGAGGAGCGTTTCGCGGTTTTGAGCGTAGGTGCTTACTGTGACGAAGGGGCGGACTGCGAAGTCTGCCCCTTTTTCATTGAGATACCCGCCCGTTGCGAGCAGAGATCTTGTCCTTACCGGCTGACGTCCCAGGCATCCCCCGCGGGTGCGGTGCCGTGGTCATACGGCTTGGCCAGCCACATGTAGAGCAGGCCCAGGCCAATGACAATCGCGGTACTTAGTACCATGGCGTAGTTGATGTACCACGCCGCCTCAGGTGTACGCGGCCAGGCCATATTGATGATGGCGCTCACGCCGTAGATCAGCGCGCCGATGTTGACCGGCAGGCCCCAGGCGCCGAGGGTGAATTTGCCGCTCGGTTTCCAGCCTTTCATCCGTGCGTACAGGGCGGCCAGCACAATCATCTGGAACGCCAGGTAGATGCCGATGGCGGCGAAGCTGACGATGGTTGCGACTGCGTCTTGCAGGAAAAATCCAAGAGCGATGATCAGCGCCGGCAGGACACCGGACACGAACAGCGCCGCAACCGGCACCTGCGTTGTAGGGGAAATCTTTTTCAGCAGGGCGCTGCCGATGACCATTTCGTCCCTGGCGTAGGAGTACAGCAGACGACTCGCCGCCGCTTGCAGGCTAATCACGCAGGAGATGAAGGAAATCATCACCACGCCCATCACCACTTTCGAACCCACTGGGCCAAAGGCGTTGTTGAGGATGGTGGTGACCGGGTCCTTGTCGGTGCCGTTGATCACCGCTTGCATGTCCGGTACGGCGAGGATCAGGGCCAGGCAGGCGAACATGGCGGAGATGCCGCCGATGTAGATGGTCATGCACATCGCGATCGGAATCTGCTTGCTCGGGTTCGGTGTTTCTTCGGCGACATCGCCGCAGGCCTCGAAGCCGTAGTACAGGAACATCCCCGCCAGCGACGCGGTAAGGAAGGCGGGCAGGTATGAGCCGTCGATGCGGATGTCGAAAGTGTTGAACAGCACGCTGAGCGGTTGATGACGTTCAAACACCAGCAGGTACACCCCGACGATTACCGCGCCGATCAACTCACAGAGGAAGCCGAACATGGCAATCCGTGCCAGCACCTTGGTGCCGCTGAGATTGACCAGCGTGGCGAACAGTGTCAGGAACAGCGCAATGACAATGTTGGTGGTGTTGCTCGGTTCAAAACCCATCATCGCGGCCAGGTACGGACCGGCGCCGACCGCAACGGCGGCGATGGTCACGCACAGGGCAATGGAGTAAATCCAGCCCACCATCCACGCCCAGCGCTTGCCCACCAGGCGACGCGCCCATGGGTATACGCCGCCGGAAATCGGAAACTGCGAGACCACTTCGCCGAAGATCAGGCACACCAGCAACTGGCCACAACCGACCAACAAATAGGCCCAGAACATCGGCGGTCCGCCAGCGGCCAGGCACAGGCCGAACAGGGTATAGACCCCAACGACCGGCGAGAGATAGGTGAAACCCAGGGCGAAGTTTTCCCACAGGCTCATGCTGCGATTGAAGTTTGAGGTGTAACCCAGTTTGCGCAGTTGCTCGGCGTCGCTGTCGGCGACCGCTGCAGAGAGATCGGGTGATGCACTCATGGTGTGTTAGCTCCGGAAAATCAGCAGATTTCGGATGTCCGACTCCGTGGCAGGGCCGTGAAGGCGCTGCCCGGATCGGTGGTTATTGTTTTGGTTTTTTGGGGTGGAACCTGGTGATGCTAAGTGCCGGTTTCTTCCTTGAGATTGCGCTGACGCCATCGCGAGCAGGCTTTTAATGCTTGAACATCACATGCCGAACCGTGGTGTAGTCCTCCAGCCCGTACATGGACATGTCCTTCCCGTAACCGGACAATTTCTGACCGCCGTGGGGCATTTCGCTGACCAGCATGAAGTGTGTATTCACCCAGGTGCAGCCGTACTGCAAGCGTGCGGCCAGGCGATGAGCGCGACCCACATCCGTGGTCCAGACCGACGACGCCAGGCCGTAGTCAGAGTCGTTAGCCCAGCCCAGTACCTGCGCTTCATCCGTGAATTTCGTGACGGACACCACTGGACCAAACACTTCGCGACGAACGATCTCGTCGTCCTGTTGCGCATCGGCCAACACTGTCGGTTCAAAGAAGAAACCATTGCCTTCCACGGCCTTGCCGCCGGTGATCAGGCGGATATGCCGTTGCGCTACGGCACGCTCGACAAACCCGGCTACGCGGTCGCGGTGTTGTGCGGTGATCAGTGGGCCAAGTTCGGTTGTCGGGTCATCCTGCAAGCCGTACTTGATGGTGCGGACGGCGGCGCCGAGCTTCTCGACGAACTGCTCGTAGAGGCCTTCTTGCACATAGATGCGGCAGGCGGCGGTACAGTCTTGCCCGGCGTTGTAGAAGCCAAAGGTGCGAATACCGGCCACAGCGGCATCAATATCGGCGTCGTCGAAGATGATCACCGGGGCCTTGCCGCCCAGTTCCATGTGCAGGCGTTTGACGCTGCCGGCGGTGCTGGAAATGATGTTAGCGCCGGTAGCGATGGAGCCGGTCAGCGACACCATGCGCACTTTCGGGTGAGTGACCAGCGGGTTACCCACGGTAGGACCACGACCAAACACCAGATTGAGCACGCCGGCCGGGAATATCTCTGACGCTAGTTGCGCCAAGCGCAACGCGGTCAGCGGGGTTTGTTCCGATGGCTTGAGCACCACGGTATTGCCGGCAGCGAGGGCCGGGGCGATTTTCCAGGCGACCATCATCAACGGGTAGTTCCACGGCGCGATGGACGCGATCACGCCCACCGGGTCGCGGCGGATCATTGAAGTGTGCCCCGCCAGGTATTCACCGCCCGCCGAACCGCTCATGCAACGGCTGGCGCCAGCGAAGAAACGGAACACGTCGGCAATCGCCGGGATCTCGTCGTTGAGTGCCGCGCTGTACGGTTTACCGCAGTTATCCGATTCGAGTTTGGCCAGTTCTTCGCCGTGGGCCTCGATGGCGTCGGCGAGTTTTAGCAGCAGCAGCGAGCGGTCTTTGGGCGGGGTTTGCGACCACCCTTCGAAGGCATTGTCGGCGGCCCGCACAGCCGCGTCGACCTGAGCTTCGCTGGCTTCATTGATTTCGACCAGCACGCGACCTAGGGCCGGATTGAACACCGGTTGAGCGGGGCCTTCGCCATCGACCAGTTGGCCATTGATCAAGAGTTTGGTTTGCATCGTGTGGTCCTCATCGAAGCGGTTGTCGGTTATCTGCAAGCCCGCGCCCCGAAAAAGCGCGTCCCACAGTAAAAATCGTTGTCAGTTACTTGCCGCCACTGCCCGCTACACTCTCGCCGCCACGGGTCAGGTAATAGGCACCGAGGATTGGCAGCATGGTCACCATCATCACCAGCATCGCGACGACGTTGGTTACCGGCACGTCTCGTGGGCGGCTGAGTTGGTTCAGCAACCACAGCGGCAAAGTGCGTTCATGGCCGGCGGTAAACGTGGTGACGATGATCTCGTCGAACGACAGGGCGAAGGCGAGCATGCCGCCTGCCAGCAATGCCGAGCCGAGACTGGGCAGTACGATGTAGCGAAAGGTCTGCCAGCCGTCGGCGCCAAGGTCCATCGAAGCTTCGATCAAACTGTGCGAGGTGCGCCGTAACCGCGCGATCACGTTGTTGTAGACGATCACCACGCAGAAGGTCGCGTGGCCAACAATGATGGTGAACATTCCCGGCTCAATCCCCAGCGATTTGAAGGTCGCCAGCAACGCGATCCCGGTGATGATCCCCGGCAAGGCAATCGGCAGAATCAGCATCAGCGAAATCCCTTGTTTGCCGAAGAACTCACGGCGATACAACGCCGCCGACGCCAGCGTGCCGAGGACCATCGCAATCAAGGTGGCGATGCCAGCAATTTCAGCCGACAGCTTGATGGCTTCCAGCACGTCCGGCCTCGAAAACGCCACGCTGAACCAGTGCAGGGTGAAACCCTTGGGCGGAAAGCTGAACGCCGCCTCTTCGGTGTTGAAGGCGTACAGGAAGATGATCAGGATCGGAAAGTGCAGAAACAGCAACCCGCCCCACGCGGCGATTTTCAGGCCCAGGGAGGCTTGGTCGCCTTGTTTGACGGCGGTTGGTTTTTTCGAATCAGAGCGCATCGAAAGCCCCCAGACGTTTGACGAGGGTCAGGTACACGGCGATCAATACGATCGGCACTAAGGTGAACGCGGCGGCCATCGGCATGTTGCCGATAGCGCCCTGTTGGGCGTAAACCATGCTGCCGACGAAGTAGCCCGGCGGCCCCACCAGTTGCGGCACGATGAAGTCGCCCAAGGTCAGCGAAAAGGTGAAGATCGAACCGGCAGCGATACCCGGAATCGACAGCGGCACAATCACCTGCATGAAGGTCTGGAGCGGCTTGGCGCCAAGGTCCGCCGAAGCTTGCAGCAGCGACGGCGGCAGGCGTTCCAGCGAGGCCTGAATCGGCAGGATCATGAACGGCAGCCAGATGTAGACGAACACCATGAAGCGACCCAGGTGCGAGGTCGACAAGGTGCTGCCGCCGACCCCCGGAATGCCCAGCACACACTGTAAAACCGGCTCCAGCCCCAGGTGCTGAACGAACCACTGTGCAACACCGCCCTTGGCCAGCAGCAAGGTCCAGGCGTAGGCCTTGACGATATAACTGGCCCACATCGGCAGCATCACGGCGATGTAGAAAAAGGCCTTGGTCTTGCCGCTGGTGTAGCGCGCCATGTAATAGGCAATCGGAAAGGCGACGATGGCGCTGGCGATCGACACGACAATCGCCATGCTCAAGGTGCGCAGGATGATGTCGAAATTCGACGGCTGAAACAGTGCAGCGAAGTTCGCCAGGGTCAGGTCGGGCGTGACCGCCATGGTGAAGTCGTCGAAGGTGTAGAACCCCTGCCACAGCAGGGTCAGCAGCGAACCGAGATAAATGGCGCCGAACCAGATCAGCGGCGGCACCAGCAACAGCGTCAGGTACAGGTTGGGTCGGCGATACAGTAGGTTGGAAAACCTGCGCAACGGCGAGCGGCCGGCCGGGATTTGAGTGATCGCCAACGTGTTCATCTCACGCCCCGCCCGCAACGGTATCGTGCAACTGCGTCATCGCCTCGCGCGCCCAGCGTGCGGTGATGCGTTGCCCAGTCTGGTGTTGCGCGCTGATGTCCAGCCACTGGTTGTTGGCCTGGCTGATGTTTAGCGTCTGCCCGTTTTCCAGTCTCAGTTCGTAGCGGGTGGCGCTGCCTTGGTACTGAATGTCGTGCAGCAAGCCGCTGACTTCAATCTCATGGCTGGCCAGCGGGCCTTCAGCGAAACGCACGTGTTCCGGGCGAATCGAGAACGGCTGCGGGTTGCCGCTCAACTGCTTTGCCAGATCGCCGCGAATCACATTGGAGGTGCCGACAAATTCAGCGACAAACGTGGTTGCCGGTTTCATGTAGAGGTTGCGTGGGGTATCGACCTGCTCGATGCGCCCCTTGTTGAACACGGCGACGCGGTCGGACATCGACAGGGCTTCGGTCTGGTCGTGTGTGACGAAGATGAAGGTGATGCCGAGTTGGCGTTGCAGCTTTTTCAGCTCACTCTGCATTTGTTCGCGCAGCTTTAAATCCAGTGCGCCGAGCGGTTCGTCGAGCAGCAGTACGCGCGGACGATTGACCAAGGCGCGCGCCAGGGCCACACGCTGGCGCTGACCGCCGGACAGTTGCACGGGTTTGCGCTCGCCGTAGCCACCGAGGGCGACCATGTCGAGGGCTTCTTCGGCGCGTGTGTGGCGCTCGGCCTTGCCGACGCCTTTGACTTTTAAACCGTAGGCGACGTTGTCGCGCACGTTCATATGCGGGAACAGCGCGTAATCCTGAAACACGGTGTTCACGTCACGTTGATACGGCGGCAGCCCGGCGGCTTCCTCGCCATGAATACGAATAGAGCCTGCGCTCGGTTGTTCAAAACCGGCGATCAGGCGCAGGCAGGTGGTTTTGCCGGAGCCTGAGGGCCCGAGCATGGAGAAGAACTCGCCGTCCTGGATATCGATGGAAACCCGGTCTACGGCTTTCACTTCGCCGAATAGACGGGAAACGTTGGTGAACTGGACTGCAAGCGTCATGGCGCGTAACTCCGAAAATCTGAATCTTTAAAAGCATCGCGAGCAGGTTCACTCCCACCGTGGAGTGTGATCAAACAGGTGGGCGTGAGCCTGCTCGCGAAAGGGCCTTAACGACCGCCCATAATCGCGATGTAGTCCTGGGTCCAGCGGCTGTACGGTACGAATTTTCCGCCCTCGGCCTGCGGGGTTTTCCAGAAGGCGATTTTCTCGAACTGGTCGAAACCGTTGGTTTTGCATCCCTCGGCGCCTAACAGTTCACTGCCTGTACACGCCGCTGGCACGGCTGGCAACGAGCCGAACCACGCGGCCACATCGCCCTGGACTTTCGGTTGCAGCGACCAGTCCATCCACTTGTAGGCGCAGTTCGGGTGCTTGGCCTCGGCGTGCAACATCGTGGTGTCGGCCCAGCCGGTGGCGCCCTCTTTGGGGATGGTCGAGGCAATGGGCTGTTTCTCGTTGATCAGGCCGTTGACTTGATACGGCCAGGCGCTGGACGCGACCACGCCTTCATTCTTGAAGTCACTCATCTGCACGGTGGTGTCGTGCCAGTAGCGGTGGATCAACGGTTGCTGCGCGCGTAACAGGTCAAGCACGGCTTTGTACTGGGTTTCGGTCAGCTCGTAAGGACTCTGGATGCCCAGTTCAGGGTGGGTGGTTTTCAGGTACAGCGCAGCGTCGGCGATGTAGATCGGACCGTCATACGCTTGCACACGGCCCTTGTTCGGCTTGCCGTCCGGCAAGTTTTGCGCGTTGAACACCACCCCCCAACTGGTCGGCGCGGTTTTGAACACCGTGGTGTTGTACATCAGCACGTTCGGGCCCCACTGATATGGGGTGCCGTAGGTCTGTTTGTTGACCACGTACCACGGTGCATCTTTCAAGCGCGGGTCGATGCTTTTCCAGTTCGAGATCAAATCCGTGTTGATCGGCTGCACACGCTTGCCGACGATCAAGCGCAACGAAGCATCGCCCGAGGCGGTGACCAAGTCGTACCCGCCCTTGGCCATCAGGCTGACCATTTCATCGGAGGTGGCGGCGGTTTTCACATTGACCTTGCAGCCGGTTTCCTTCTCGAACCCGGTCACCCAGTCGTAGGCTTTATCGCTCTCTCCCCGCTCGATGTAGCCGGGCCAAGCCACGATATCCAACTGACCTTCGCCGGCGCCGATGGTTTTCAGCGGTTCGGCAGCCTGGAGGCAGGCACTGGCCAGCAACGCGGTGGTGATTGCACTGAGCAGTGCGGTCTTATGCGCGAACATGGGGTTTCCCTCTACTTTAATTATGGTCGGGGCAGTGTTGAACGGGGTCGAGCCAGTGCCTTTGCGGCTGATTGTTAGGGGTGTGCGCTTTATAAGTGCTGGCCGTGGCGAGCCATGATGTGGCGTACCACGCTGTAGTCCTGAAGCGAATCGCTGGACAAGTCTTTGCCATAACCCGAGCGTTTGAGGCCGCCGTGGGGCATTTCGCTGACCAGCATGAAATGGCTGTTGATCCAGGTGCAGCCGTACTGCAAGCGGGCAGCGACCTGCATCGCTTTATCCAGGTTTTGGGTCCAGACCGATGAGGCCAAGCCGTATTCAGAGTCGTTGGCCCAGTCCACCGCTTGTGCCAGCTCATCAAAACGGGTCACGGTGACCACCGGTCCGAACACTTCGCGCTGGACGATTTCATCGTTCTGTTTGCAACCGGCCAGCAACGTTGGCTGGTAATAGAAACCGGCACCGGAATGCACTGCTGCACCGGTCACTCGCTCGATGTGGGGTTGGCCGAGCGCGCGTTCGACAAAACTGGCCACGCGGTCACGTTGACGCGTGCTGATCAGCGGGCCGATCTCATTGTCGGCGTCACGTTTACCGGCGAAGCGCAGGCTGCTGACCGCCGCACCCAGTTCCGCTACCAGGCGATCGTGAATCCCGGCCTGTGCATAAATCCGGCACGCGGCCGTACAGTCCTGACCCGCGTTGTAATAGCCGTAGGTGCGCACACCGTCGACGACCGCTTGAATGTCCGCATCGTTGCAGACAATCACCGGCGCTTTACCGCCGAGTTCCAGATGAGTGCGCTTCAGCGTTTTCGCTGCCGCTTGCAGGATTTTTTGCCCGGTGACGATATCGCCGGTCAGCGAAACCATGCGCACCTTCGGGTGGCTCACCAAGTGACTGCCGACGCCTTCACCGCCGCCGCAGAGGATATTGATCACTCCGCGCGGCAAGATCTCGGCCAGTGCCGGGGCGAGCGCCAGGATCGACAGCGGCGTGTGTTCCGAGGGTTTGAACACCAGCGTGTTGCCAGCGGCGAGTGCCGGGGCGATTTTCCAGGCGGCCATCATGATGGGGTAGTTCCACGGTGCAATCGACGCCACCACCCCAATCGGATCGCGGCGCACCATGCTCGTGTAACCGGGTAGGTATTCGCCGCTGAGTTGGCCGGTCTGGCAACGCACGGCGCCGGCGAAAAAGCGGAACACATCGACCGTCGCGCTCAAGTCGTCCTGACGGGCCAGGTGCAACGGCTTGCCGCAGTTCAGTGATTCGAGGCGGGCCAGCAGGTCGGCGTTTTTTTCGATGGCGTTGGCGATGTCCAGCAGCACGTTGGAGCGTTGTTGCGGTGTGGTCCGCGACCAACTGGCAAAAGCACGGTGGGCAGCGAGGATGGCCGCTTCGACTTGTTCAGTGCTGGCTTCGGCAATGTGCGTCAGCACTTCACCGGTGGCCGGGTTGAGGATCGGCTCGACCACACCCTGGCCGGCGACCAACTCGCCATCGATCAGCAATGCGGTAAACAGCGGAGTCTGCGCGCCAGCCATTTTTCGGGTTCTCTTTTCTTGTGTGGCCATGGTGCTCCCGGTGACTGGGGCCGGCCGTCTTATTGATGCAGCAAGACTAGTGCGCGATCCCGAGGTCGACAAATACTAAATACTGAAGGTTGCGTTCGATTAAATAGATGGCTTGCGCCCGCCGTGAGGCTGCTCGCGAGCCACGGTCAGAAACGGATCCACCAGCGCCGGTCGGGCGGTGCCGCGACGCCAGGCGAGGCCGACGTCGAGGGTCTGGCTCAGGTCCGCGATGGGCCGTGCCTCGATGATGTCGCCTTCCAATGACCATGGACGGTAGGTCATATCGGGCTGGATCGACACGCCCAAGCCAGCAGCGACGAGGCTTCGCACCGCTTCCGTCGAGGCTGTTCTGAGGGAAATACGCGGTTGCAGGGAAGCCGCCGACCACATGCGCTGGGCGTTGCGATCCATTTCATCGACGTTCAGTTGAATCAGCGGTTCACGTGCTACGTCGGCGAGATTGATGCTGTCGTGCTCCAGCAACGGGTGCTGGGCCGGCAGCCACAGACGATGGGGTGAATGCGTCAGGACCTCGGTCTGCAAGGCATGGCGGTCTTCGAGATTGGAGAGGATCAGCACCCCGACGTCGATTTCCCCGCTGACCAGCAAATGCTCGATGTAAGGCCGCTCATCTTCCATCACTCGTATCTCGACGTTCGGGTAGGCGCGCTGGAAGCGGGTAAGCAAATCCGCGAGGTAGTAACCCGCCACGAGGCTGGTTACCCCGATGATCAACTGCCCTGCCACTTGGTCGGTGCTTTGTTGCAGGCTGCGTTTGGCGTTGTCCACTGTCGCGAGAATCAGGTGCGCCTGGCGTAGGAATTGATGACCCTGATGGGTCAGCGTCATGCCCTTGGCGTGACGGTTGAACAGGCTTACGCCAATTTCCTGCTCCAGTTGCTGAATGGCCAGGGTCAGCGTGGACTGGGAAATGAACGCGGTTTGCGCGGCGGCGGAGATCGAGCCGGTTTCGGCAACCGCGATGAAATGACGGATCTGACGCAAGGTCATCATAGAGACAGTACCCAGTGGGCAGTTTTTATAGATTCGCTCGAGTGTATATCTTTTTTTTAGAAGGGCAGTTGAGGGGCTAAGCCTTGGCGGGCAACATCTGGAAGCAATCTTGGGGGCGGGCATTGGGCACTTTCTATCCAGGCGAGTGCCTTTAAGTGTCCGGTCTGCACATTTTTGGAGTCAGCACATGAACACGCGTGGATTACTCGATCAGCTACTCAAGTCCGGTCAGGACCTGTTGCAGAACAACGTCAGTGGTCAAAAAAGCAAGGCATCCAGTGATGGGTTGGGTAGATTGCTGGGCGGCGCTGGCGCTTCCGGTGGCCTCGGCAATTTGCTCTCCGGCGCCGGTGGCGGAGCCTTGGCGGCCGGGGCCATGGGCCTGCTGCTGGGCAGCAAAAAGGCCCGCAAGTTCGGCGGCAAGGCGCTGACCTACGGCGGCCTTGCTGCGTTGGGTGTGATTGCCTACAAGGCTTACGGCAACTGGCAGGCGCGGCAAGGCACCGCACCGCAAACCGAACCACAAACCCTCGACCGGTTGCCGGCCGCACAAGCGGAGCAACACAGCCAGGCGATTCTCAAGGCCCTGGTGGCGGCGGCCAAGGCTGACGGTCATGTCGATGAACAGGAACGGGCCTTGATCGAAGGCGAATTCATTCGGCTTGATAACGACCAGCAATTGCAACGCTGGCTACACGCCGAACTCAACAAGCCGCTGGACCCTGCCGAGGTCGCCCGTGCTGCGAGCACCCCGGAAATGGCCGCCGAAATGTACATCGCCAGCGTGATGCTGGTGGACGAAGAGAACTTCATGGAAAAGTCCTACCTCGATGAGCTGGCGCGGCAGTTGAAGCTTGAACCTGGTTTAAAGGCCGAGCTGGAACAACAGGTTCGGCAGGCTTCCCTTTAATTCTTCAGGCCGGCGATGGCATTTTCAACGGCGCTGCCGAGGATGTCATCGCTCTTCTCTAGCCCTTTCTGTCAAATGACTGCTGGCCCCGTTTCGCTGTCTCACGCAAAGTATTCTTCCAAGTCGTTCCAGGCTTTTAACGACCGGAATGAGAAGTAGTGCGTCCGTCTTATAAATGAAACACTGCCCTCGGCTATACTCCCCTGCATTTGAAATGGTCCCGAGGACTTACTGTGAAGAACTGGACGTTGCGCCAACGCATTTTGGCGAGCTTTGCGGTCATTATCGCCATCATGCTCCTGATGGTCGTCGTCTCTTATTCCCGGTTGTTAAAGATCGAAGTCAGCGAAGAGAGCGTCCGGGGGGATGCGGTTCCCGGGGTCTATTACAGTTCGATGATTCGCAGCGCCTGGGTGGACAGCTACATTCAGACTCAGGAATTGCTGGGGTTCAAGCAGGGGCAGGGCATCAGTGCCGAGGTCGCGGATGACTTCAAGTCGTTCGAAGCACGTCTTCAAGAGCAAATGGCCAACTATCGCACCACGATCATCACCGATTCAGACCGGGCCGAATTCGCCATGTTTGAAAAGAACCATGAGGACTACAACAGGGTCTTGGCGGCGGTGCTTGATTTGCACCAGCGCAACCAGGACGTCGAAGCGACCAAACTATTCAACGAGAAAATGTCCCCGCTCTGGACGGCTGGGCGCATGAAACTCAATGACGTTATCCGTGAGAACAAGACCGTCGCCGATCAGGCCACGACGGCCATCGACAATTCGGTGGTCGCAGCAAAAATCAGCATGGGCATTTCGCTGCTGATCGCGGTGCTGGCCGCTGGCCTCTGCGGTCTTTTGTTGATGCGGGCGATCATGGCGCCGATGAATCGTATCGTGAAAATTCTCGAAATCATGCGCACCGGCGACCTCAGTGGCCGTCTGAACCTGGACCGCAAAGATGAATTCGGTGCCGTGGAAACCGGCTTCAACGACATGATGACCGAGCTGACGTCGCTGGTGTCTCAAGCCCAGCGGTCCTCGGTGCAGGTCACTACATCGGTCACTGAAATCGCCGCGACCTCCAAGCAACAGCAGGCCACCGCCACCGAAACGGCGGCGACAACCACCGAAATCGGCGCCACCTCGCGTGAAATTGCAGCGACTTCCCGCGACCTCGTGCGCACCATGACCGAAGTCTCCACCGCCGCCGATCAGGCCTCGGTACTTGCAGGTTCCGGTCAGCAAGGGCTGGCGCGCATGGAAGACACCATGCATTCGGTGATGGGTGCAGCCGACTTGGTCAACGCCAAACTGGCGATCCTCAATGAGAAGGCCGGTAACATCAATCAGGTGGTGGTGACCATCGTCAAAGTTGCCGACCAGACCAACCTCTTGTCACTGAACGCAGCCATCGAAGCGGAAAAGGCCGGCGAATACGGCCGTGGTTTCGCGGTGGTCGCTACCGAAGTACGGCGTCTGGCGGACCAAACGGCCGTGGCAACTTACGACATCGAGCAGATGGTGCGTGAGATCCAGTCGGCCGTCTCGGCCGGGGTCATGGGCATGGACAAGTTTTCCGAAGAAGTGCGCCGCGGCATGTCCGAGGTGCAGCAGGTCGGCGAACAGTTGTCGCAGATCATCCATCAGGTGCAGGCGTTGGCGCCGCGGGTGTTGATGGTCAACGAAGGCATGCAGGCCCAGGCCACCGGCGCCGAACAGATCAACCACGCCCTGGTGCAGTTGGGCGATGCCAGTAGCCAGACCGTCGAGTCCCTGCGTCAGGCCAGTTTCGCCATCGACGAACTGAGTCAGGTGGCGGTGGGGCTGCGTAGCGGTGTCTCGCGATTCAAAGTCTGATGAGCGAGCTCGCGGCTAAACGCAACGCCGTGGCGCCGGTGAAGTTGTCGCTGTTCCTGTTGTTCCGCATCGGCAACGAACGCTATGCCTTGCAGGCCACTGAGGTGGCCGAAGTGCTGCCGCGTGTGCCCCTCAAACCTATCCCGCGCGCGCCGCACTGGGTGGCAGGTGTGTTCGCTTATCGCGCCGCGGTAGTGCCAGTGATTGACCTCAGCGCCTTGGCATTTGGTGAGCCTGCTCAGGCGCGCACCAGCACTCGTTTGGTGCTGGTCAATTACCGTGCGGATGACACCGCCAAGGCGCAATTGCTCGGGCTGATTCTGGAACAGGCCACCGACACTTTGCGTTGCAACCCGGCAGACTTTCAGCCTTATGGACTGGACAACCGCCAGGCCCCCTACCTCGGCCCGGTGCGCGAAGATGCCCAGGGTTTGTTGCAGTGGGTGCGGGTCGCCGATTTGCTCGATGAACAGGTGCGTGCGCTGCTGTTTCCATCGCCACCGCTGGACATGGCGTTGCTTGAGGAGTTGCCATGAGCAGTGATCAACGGTTTTTCGACTTCCTCAAGCACCGCATAGGCCTGGACGTGACGTCGGTGGGGCCGGCAATCATCGAGCGCGCCGTTCGCCAGCGCAGCACAGCGTCCCAGCTACAGACAGCCGATGAGTATTGGCATGCCTTGCAGACGTCCGAAGATGAACAGCAGGCCTTGATAGAGGCGGTGATCGTCCCCGAAACCTGGTTTTTCCGTTACCCGGAATCGTTCGTTACCCTGGCGAAGCTCGCCACAAAACGGCTGGCAGCGATCAACAACAGGCGCGCCCTGCGGATTCTCAGCCTGCCATGCTCCACGGGCGAAGAGCCCTATTCCATCGCCATGGCGTTGTTCGATGCGGGTTTCGAAGCGCATCAGTTCAAGGTCGAAGGCATGGACGTCAGCCCGCTGTCGGTGGAAAAAGCCAAGCGCGGGCTGTACGGGAAAAACTCGTTTCGCGGCCAGGACATCGCCTTTCGTGAACGGTATTTCACCGACGAAGGAGACAGTTATCGTCTGAGCGGGCGAGTCTTGGAACAGGTGCGTTTGCACGTGGCCAATTTGCTGGATCCGGCCTTGCTGGCTAACGAGCCGCCTTATGATTTTGTGTTTTGCCGTAATTTATTGATCTATTTCGATCAGCCGACCCAGCAACACGTGTTCGAAGTGCTCAAGCGCCTGACCCACGTTGATGGCGTGCTATTTATTGGCCCGGCGGAGGGCAGCCTGCTGGGGCGTTTTGGCATGCGCTCGATCGGTATCCCCCAGTCATTTGCGTTCAGTCGTCATAGCGCGCCTGAGCCTTTACCCGTTTACGCTCCAGTACCGCTGCCGGTGCGCCAGCCGGTGCGTAGCGTGATGCCGGTTCCCGTGCGTAACCGACCGTTCGCAACGATGACGCCGCCAGCCGTTACTCCAAAAGCCTCGGACGCTGTCGCGTTGCTCGCCAGCATCGCTGCCCTGGCCAACGAGGGGAAAAGTGCAGAAGCCCGTGCTGCGTGTGAAGGCTATTTGCGCAGTCACGAGCCCGTGGCCCAGGTTTTTTACTGGCTGGGGCTGCTCAGCGATGTTGCTGGTCGAGTCCTGGAGGCCCAGGGTTTTTATCGCAAAGCGTTGTACCTCGAACCGCAACATCCGGACGCGTTGATGCACTTGGCTGCTTTGCTGCAATCGCAGGGCGACACGGCAGGTGCCAGACGATTGCAAGACCGCGCCGCCCGCAACGAGCGCGCCGCTGACAGTGAGCGCAAACGATGAACGTCTCTGACACCTTGAGCGTCACCCTTGAAGATGCCCAGGCCATCGATGACTGCTGGAACCGCATCGGTATCCACGGCGATAAGTCTTGCCCGCTGCTGATTGACCATATTCATTGCCGCAATTGCGCGGTGTATTCAGCCGCCGCCACGCGTTTACTCGACCGTTACGCCTTGCAGCAGGAAGATCGCCTACAGGTGTCGGCGGTGGTTGAGGCCGAGGTGAAGACGCGCTCGCTGTTGATCTTCCGTCTTGGCGAAGAATGGCTGGGCCTGGCCACCCGCACTCTGGTGGAAGTGGCGCCGTTGCACGCGATTCACTCGTTGCCGCATCAGCGCTCCCGGGCCCTGCTTGGCGTGGCAAACGTGCGCGGTGCCTTGGTCGCCTGCCTGTCGTTGGTGGAGTTACTCGGCCTCGACGTGACCCTTAACGTATCCTCTGGCGCCCGCGTCATGCCGCGCATGTTGATCATCGCCGCCCAAGGTGGGCCGGTCGTGGTGCCGGTGGACGAAGTGGACGCCATTCACGCCATTGACGAACGCATTCTGGAGGCCGCGTCGCAATCGGGCACGCAGGCCAGCGCCAAGTACACCCGTGGGGTGCTGCAATTCAAAGGTCGCAGCTTGCGTTGGCTGGATGAAGAGCAGTTGCTGTCCGCGGTCACCCGGAGCCTCACATGACCCCTGAGCAAATGCGCGACGCCTCTTTGCTGGAGCTGTTCAGTCTGGAAGCTGAGGCTCAGACCCAAGTGCTGAGCACGGGGCTGTTGGCCCTCGAACGCGACCCGACTCAAGCTGATCACCTGGAGTCGTGCATGCGCGCGGCCCACTCGCTCAAAGGCGCGGCGCGGATTGTCGGCGTCGATGCCGGCGTCAGCGTGTCGCATGTAATGGAAGATTGTTTGGTCAGTGCCCAGGAAGGTCGCTTGTACCTGCGGCCGGAACACATTGACGCGTTGCTGCTGGGCACTGACCTGCTGATGCGCATTGCCACCCCGGCCAACGCGCCGAGACCTTCGGATGTTGAAGGATATGTGGCGCTGATGGCGCGTTTATTGGATCCGGCGGCACTCGCGGCACCGGTCAGCAAGCCGATGGCGCCGCTCATGGCGGAGCTTATGTTGGAGCCGCCCGCGCCCGAACCTGTCATCGAGCCGCTTGCCGCCGCAGTCGTTGAGCCCTTGCGCAAGCGCACCACTGAAAACGGCGAGCGGGTGCTGCGAGTCACGGCTGAGCGCCTCAATAGCCTGCTCGACCTGTCGAGCAAATCGCTGGTGGAAACCCTGCGGCTCAAGCCGCACCTGGCCACCATGCAGCGGCTCAAACGCATACAAAGCAATGGCCTGCGAGCCCTGGAAAACCTCAATGTCCACCTCAAGGAATACGCCTTGAATCTGGAGGCCCAGGAGGCGCTTGAGGATGCCCGGCGGTTGTTGGCCGAGTCGCAGCAATTGCTCGCGGAAAAAAACGCCGAGCTCGATGAGTTTGCCTGGCAGGCCAGCCAGCGCGCGCAAGTCTTGTATGACACGGCGCTGGCGTGCCGTATGCGCCCGTTCGCCGATGTGTTGACCGGGCAGGTGCGCATGGTCCGCGACCTTGGGCGCGACCTGGGGAAACAGGTGCGTCTGGAGATCGAAGGTGAGAAGACCCAGGTCGATCGCGACGTCCTGGAAAAACTCGAAGCGCCGCTGACGCACCTGCTGCGCAACGCGGTGGATCATGGCATTGAGTCCCCAGAGCAACGGTTGTTGGCCGGCAAACCCGCTGAAGGCCTGATCCGCTTGCGCGCCTCGCACCAGGCGGGCCTGCTGGTGCTGGAATTGAGCGATGACGGCAATGGCGTTGACCTCGAAAAGGTCCGTCGCAGCATCATCGAACGTCATTTATCACCCGCGCAAACCGCTGCCCAGTTAAGTGAAGAAGAACTCCTGACCTTCCTGTTCCTGCCGGGCTTCAGCCTGCGCGACACGGTCACCGAAGTTTCGGGGCGCGGTGTTGGCCTGGACGCGGTTCAGCACATGGTGCGCCAACTGCGCGGGGCGGTGGTGCTGGAGCAGGCGGCGGGCGAGGGCAGTCGTTTCCACCTGGAGGTGCCGCTGACCCTGTCGGTGGTGCGCAGTCTGGTGGTGGAAGTCGGCGACGAAGCCTATGCCTTTCCGCTGGCGCATATCGAACGCATGTGCGACCTGGAACCCGAAGACATCGTTCAGCTCGAAGGCCGTCAGCATTTTTGGCATGAGGGCCAGCATGTCGGTCTGGTTGCCGCCAGTCAGCTGTTGCAGCGCCCGGCGAGCCAGAACAGTCAGCAAACCCTGAAAGTCGTGGTGATCCGCGAGCGCGATGCGATCTACGGCGTGGCGGTCGAACGTTTTATCGGCGAGCGCACGTTGGTGGTGTTGCCCTTGGACGAGCGCTTGGGCAAAGTGCAGGACATTTCTGCCGGAGCCTTGCTCGACGACGGTTCGGTGGTGTTGATTGTGGACGTGGAAGACATGCTGCGTTCGGTGGACAAGCTGCTCAATACCGGGCGCCTGGAACGCATTGCTCGCCACAACCAGCCGGTGGTGGACGTGGTGCGCAAGCGGATTCTGGTGGTGGATGACTCCCTTACCGTTCGCGAGTTGCAACGCAAGCTGCTGCTCAACCGTGGCTACGATGTAGCCGTTGCAGTGGACGGCATGGATGGCTGGAACGCTTTGCGTTCGGAGGATTTTGATCTGCTGATCACCGACATCGATATGCCACGCATGGACGGTATCGAATTGGTCTCTTTGTTGCGCCGTGACAACCGTTTGCAATCGCTGCCGGTCATGGTGGTGTCCTACAAGGACCGCGAAGAGGACCGTCGCCGTGGGCTGGATGCCGGGGCCGACTATTATTTAGCCAAGGCCAGTTTTCATGACGACGCGCTGCTCGATGCAGTGGTTGAGCTCATTGGAGGAGCAAGGGCATGAAAATCGCAATCGTCAATGACATGCCCATAGCGGTAGAAGCCTTGCGCCGGGCGTTGGCATTCGAACCTGCGCATCAGGTGATTTGGGTCGCCAGTAACGGGGCCGAAGCGGTGCAGCGTTGCGCCGAAAATACCCCGGACTTGATTCTGATGGACCTGATCATGCCGGTGATGGATGGCGTGGAGGCGACCCGTCGAATCATGGCCGAGACCCCCTGCGCCATCGTGATCGTCACGGTGGACCGTCAGCAGAACGTCCACCGGGTATTCGAGGCCATGGGCCACGGCGCGCTGGATGTGGTCGATACTCCGGCCATCGGCGCCGGCAACCCGGCAGAGGCGGCAGCGCCGTTGCTGCGCAAAATCATGAACATCGGCTGGCTGATTGGCGACAAGAGTAATCGGATAAGCTCGGCGCCGAGCACGTTGCGCAGTTCGGCGTCCCGGCAACGGCTGGTGGCCATCGGCTCGTCCGCGGGCGGGCCGGCAGCCCTGGAAATTTTACTCAAAGGGTTGCCCCAGGATTTCTCGGCGGCCATTGTGTTGGTGCAACATGTCGACCAGGTGTTCGCCGCCGGCATGGCTGAATGGCTCAGCAGCGCCAGCGGCCTGAATGTGCGCCTGGCGCTGGAAGGTGAACCACCGCAGGCCGGCACGGTGTTGCTGGCAGGCACCAATCACCATATTCGCTTGTTGAAAAACGGTACGCTCGCCTACACCGCCGAACCCGTGAACGAGATTTACCGGCCTTCGATCGATGTGTTTTTCGAGAGCGTGGCCAGTTACTGGAATGGCGACGCGGTTGGCGTGTTGCTGACCGGGATGGGCCGCGATGGTGCGCAAGGGCTTAAACTCATGCGCCAACAGGGCTACCTGACCATCGCTCAGGACCAAAACAGCAGCGCGGTGTACGGCATGCCCAAGGCGGCTGCGGCCATCGACGCGGCAGTGGAAATTCGTCCACTGGACAAGATAGCGCCACGATTGCTAGAGATTTTCCCAAAATGACCATTTTTTCTCAGCAATCCTGGTTTCAGCAGTATTCAGGTGACCGCACATGAATGAATTACAGCTCGACGACTTCAAGACCGACGAAAACGCCGCCATGGTGTTGTTGGTCGACGATCAGGCGATGATCGGCGAGGCAGTGCGGCGCGGTCTGGCGAATGAAGAAAATATCGATTTCCATTTTTGCTCCGACCCGCACCAGGCCATCGCGCAAGCGATTCGCATCAAGCCTACCGTCATCCTTCAGGACTTGGTGATGCCGGGCCTCGATGGCCTGAGCCTCGTCCGTGAATACCGCAACCACCCGGCCACCCGTGATATCCCGATCATCGTCCTGTCGACCAAGGAAGATCCGATGATCAAGAGTGCGGCGTTCGCGGCCGGTGCCAATGATTATCTGGTCAAGCTGCCGGACAATATCGAGCTGGTGGCGCGTATCCGCTACCACTCGCGGTCCTACATGACCTTGTTGCAACGCGACGCTGCGTACCGCGCGTTGCGTGTCAGCCAGCAGCAACTGCTCGACACCAACCTGGTATTGCAACGGCTGATGAACTCCGATGGCCTGACCGGTTTGTCCAACCGTCGCCACTTTGACGAATACCTGGAGTTGGAGTGGCGACGTTCATTGCGTGACCAGACCCAACTGTCACTGCTGATGATCGATGTGGACTACTTCAAGTCCTATAACGACAGCTTTGGCCACCTGGAAGGCGATGAAGCGCTGCGCAAAGTCGCCACGGCGATTCGTGACGCCAGTTCCAGGCCCTCCGACCTGCCGGCTCGTTATGGTGGTGAAGAATTCGTCCTCGTACTGCCAAACACCTCGCCGGGTGGCGCGCGGATGGTGGCGGAAAAACTGCGTATGACGGTGGAAGGGCTGAAAATTCCGCACGTTTTTCCGGCTCAAGGTTCAAGCCTTACGATCAGTATTGGTCTGTCGACCATCACTCCACAGCTGGGCGGTGATTGTCGGCAACTGATCTCGGCGGCAGACAAGGGGCTGTACTTGGCGAAGAACAATGGACGCAATCAGGTGGGGATCGAGTAGTTTCAGACGCCCCGGCAAGCCCCCGCGATTGATAGGGCGCTGCGTTATGTGTAACGCGGGGCGCTCTATGTCGATCGGTGCCGAGCCAAGGGTTTAGTCAATCGACATACGTCACATAAGCAGTCATCAAATTCGGCCGTCGAAACGTATCGATGTCGTCCACGCGTTGGTGCATCTCTCTGACCATCTGCTTGAATGTCGCATCGTCCATGTCGATCCAGTAACGCGGGTTGCGCCCGATCAGGCGGTCGTAGTCGGCGGTGGTGGGGTCGAGGTGGCGGTATTCCTCGTATTGCGGCAGGTCCGGCAGTGGGCGGCTGACGTCCATGTAGTTCTGGATGAAGTCCCACAGCGCGCACGCGGATTTAGACTCGGGGCCGGGGCAGAGCAGGGCGCCGAAGTTGATCATGATGTTGCGGTAGCGATGGGCGAGGTAAAGCACGTTCATCGGCATGCCCTGACTGTCCGGTGACGTAGCGATGTAAGCGTCGAACTCGTAGAACGGTGCGCTGAGTTCACCGATGGTGCCGTTCTTTTTATATTCACCGTTGTTTTTGTAGTCGAAGACGGTGACCAGCCCGGTGCGGCGGTTAAGTTCCCAGATGGGGCCGCGGGAGGGTTTTAGCCAGAGGCTTGGGAAGTGTTTCACGACTATTGAGCCGATTGCCCAGGATAGGAGTGGTAGGCCGAAAATAATGGAAAAAAAATCAACAAACCAACTTATTGTGGATTCCCATGCTGGCTCTTTCCCTGTTGAAATATCTAAAATAAATATAGGGGTGCTGACTACTAAGAGTATGAAAAACATGTACTTTCCGAACGCTTTCATATATAGCCAAAAATGAGAGCTCGCAGGAAGAAGCGCGTACCTAAAGCGTTCGTGGTCATCCTTTATGTGGAAATCAATAAGTTCGTATGAGCTGGGAGCATAGGTGTTTGTGGCTATTTGCTCTTCCCGCTCTTTTTTGATTTTTTCTTGATGACGAAAATCATTTGGCGAGTAATCCTCCACAAAACTTACCGGGCATACATCATCTGCGTTACCCCAAGGCAACCTGATTTTCGCAAAACGCATGATCCATGGCCGTTCAGCCGAACGTTCTTGTTGAGGTACCTCGCTAGCCCCGTAGGCAGTCTGGGCGTACCACGATTCACTGGTCATTAATTGCTGTCTCGCGATTTATGTGTAATTTCATCTGCCCAGTACAGTTTGCCTTCGCTGTCGAAGTTGGGTTTCTTGTAGGTGTCATCAAATGGCGTACCGTCCTTGGGCGGTGGCGCCGGAAAGTGCCATTTCTGCTATCAATCGACATACGTCACATAAGCAGTCATCAAATTTGGCCGTCGAAACGTATCGATGTCGTCCACGCGTTGGTGCATCTCTCTGACCATCTGCTTGAATGTCGCATCGTCCATGTCGATCCAGTAACGCGGGTTGCGCCCGATGAGGCGGTCGTAGTCGGCGGTGGTGGGGTCGAGGTGGCGGTAGGCCTCGTATTGCGGCAGGTCCGGCAGCGGGCGGCTGACGTCCATGTAGTTCTGGATGAAGTCCCACAGGGCGCACGCGGATTTAGACTCGGGGCCGGGGCAGAGCAGGGCGCCGAAGTTGATCATGATGTTGCGGTAGCGATGGGCGAGGTAAAGCACGTTCATCGGCATGCCCTGACTGTCCGGTGACGTAGCGATGTAAGCGTCGAACTCGTAGAACGGTGCGCTGAGTTCGCCGATGGTGCCGTTCTTTTTATATTCGCCGTTGTTTTTGTAGTCGAAGACCGTGACCAGCCCGGTGCGGCGGTTAAGTTCCCAGATGGGGCCTCGGGAGGGTTTTAGCCAGAGGTTAGGGAAGTGTTTGATGACTATTGAGCCGATTGCCCAGGATAGGAGTGGTAGGCCGAGAATCCAGGAAAAGAAAACGTTAAACATGATTTTGGTGGACTCCCATACAGGTTCATTTCCTGTTGAGATTCCTAAAAAATAAGTAGGGATGCTGACTACAAAAAATAGAAAAAATAAAACACGCCCTCCTCCTGACATGTACATCCAAAAATGAGAGCTCGCAGGAAGAAGCGCGTACCTAAAGCGTTCGTGGTCATCCTTTATGTGGAAATCAATAAGTTCGTATGGGCTGGGAGCATAGGTGTTTGTGGCTATCTGCTCTTCCCGCTCTTTTTTGATTTTTTCTTGATGACGAAAATCATTTGGCGAGTAATCCTCCACAAAACTTACCGGGCATACATCATCTGCGTTACCCCAAGGCAACCTGATTTTCGCAAAACGCATGATCCATGGCCGTTCAGCCGAACGTTCTTGTTGAGGTACCTCGCTAGCCCCGTAGGCAGTCTGGGCGTACCACGATTCACTGGTCATTAATTACTGTCTCGCGATTTATGTGTAATTTCATCTGCCCAGTACAGTTTGCCTTCGCTGTCGAAGTTGGGTTTCTTGTAGGTGTCATCAAATGGCGTACCGTCCTTGGGCGGTGGTGCCGGAAAGTGCCAGCGTTGATTTTTTTGTTCCAGCACACACTGCGCTCTCACTTGCCATTGTTGTGCGATGCCAGAGGAACCTGTGACCACATCGAAGGCATAGTTCGGTGGGGTTTCGAAGAACAGTTCCACGCCCTGCGGTAGCAGCCTTTGGGCTTTGGGTTGCACAAGTTCGCTGTTGATCAGTTTTGTAAACGGTACGCTTTCACTTTTGATGCGCCCAGCCTTTAGCTCGAATGTATTGAGTCGGCAGTGGGCATTGATATTGAGCGTCCCCAGGTTGGAAATTAAGCCGGGCAAGTTACTTTCGATGCGAATGCAGGTGTTGGATGAGAGCACTTGAAACGGCGTTTTAGCGTGACTGCCAAGTTTGGCATTGGGCACAAACTCAGGATTGGTACCGATGTTGATGCGAATGTCGGCAAACAGACTGATCAGGTAGTAGAAGCCACTCTGTGGCTCCAGCAGGTGCGCATTGCCTGAATGAACCTGCGTGCCGAAAGGGCCATTGACCAGCCATTCTTCGATGGGTTTGTCGCTTAGCCACCAAGCAATTCCGGCGCCGATGACGATCAATATCAGTGCGACCCAACCTGCCGGACCAAGACCGAGGAAGGTGACCGTGCCGATAATCAGGCCACTGAGCGCGCTGACTGCTCCACCCACGGCCATCATCAAATAGCCCCAACCGGCGTCATCGCCCCATGTCCACGCATACCAGGCATCTGAAAGGCCAATGGCTGTGAGTACCAAACCGCTGGTTATTTGCGCAAACAGTCGCACAGTAAATTCCTTTACTAAATACTCGAGCGCTAGAGTGCTGAGGGTTCTCGCGGCCTCATCTGAAATAGTAAAAATAACCTTGCGCCCAGCCGCTAACACCGATTGGGTGCCGGCAAGTTTTACAGTCAGCATCTCCAACGCGATAACTAGATCTACTCCCGCTCCTACCCCGGATATAACTAGTCGAAACACCCCCTTTTCCCGTCTAATTTGCTCCGCCGCCGCCCACTCCGTCCTAACATTCCAAATCTCCAACATCAAAACCCCCGCCGCAAACGGCAGCGAGTTCAGCACCCGATAAACCCGGCTATTCCCCAACTCCGCCAGTTCATCCACACCCTTTTGCAACGCGCCTTTCACTGTCGTTTTGTCACCCGCCCGCGCGTCAACATCCTCTTTATGCACCGCATTGATCCGTCGATTCAGCGCACTAAGACTGCGCGCCGTCGGGTGATCCACCGGCATCACCAGCAGTTTGTAGTTACCTGTGCGGGGGGCGCTCGGTGTTTCGAACGCTTCAGCATTGCCCGCCTTCAACGGCTCGCCCCCAGCACTCAAATACTCACCCACCCCCCGCCGTGGCCGCTGATCCGCAGTCGGCACGTCGGACAAACCAAAGAGGTAATAGTGCTGCGGATCAGCGTCACGGCGATTGATGAAATGCATTTCACCAAAGGTATTGGGCATCAAACTGCGCAACAAGCCCACGCTTAGGCCGTGCAAATAGGCACTGGTGGGGGCGACGTTCGGGCTCTGCGTCCCGGCGCCGGCCGATTTGTTGACCGCGCTGCTGGCGGTTTCAACCGCGCCCGCGAGGGTTTCATAAATGCTGACCAACGTTCCAATGGCCGCTTTCGATTGGCCGGTGAGGGTGCTGTTCAGGCGGGCGCTGGCCAACAGACTTTCGAGCAAATGACCATCAAGGTGTTCGGCTTGTGGGTAATAGGGGCCTGGCTCGGTTTCGAATACGGCGAGGTGTGCCGCGCGCAACCGACCGTCGCCCTCGTTGAATATTTTCTCGGTGGGCGGCACATAAGGCGCCGCCAGTTCGGCTTCATCAACGGCCGGCCAAAGCATCCCGTGCAGCGGGTGCGCCGGGTCGTGAGCGATGTCGTTGATTAACGTCTGGCCACGGCTGGCTTGCGGACTGTAAAGGCTCAAACCGCTCAACGCGTGGGTGACGTCGCCATTGCTGGCCAGCGGATCGAGTTGCGCGGGCACGGTGGCGAGGCTCGCAACGGTCTGGCTGACAGCCAGCAACGCCGCCAGATAATCAAACCCGTCCAGGCTCAAATGATCGGCCAGGGTTTGCTGGGTCACCGGTTGTTGCAGGCACTCGGCAAGCAGCGTCTGCGCCCTATTGAGTTGTTGCCAAAGCAACGCACGTTCCGCGGTGGCGGTGAAGCGATTGATGTCACGGCGACCGGCCTCTTTCACTGTGTCGAAACAGGCGTGCAATGGGTTTTTCTGGCCGCCGATGGTGGGCGGCACGATCAATTGCTGAACCATCACCGCGCTGGCGTGGTGCGGATGCAGGCTGGCGCGCTCGGCGCACAGCGTCAGCAGTTGCTGTTGCTGCTGGATTTGTGAGTGCAGATGGCGCAAGCGGTGACGCGGGTCTTCCAGTAGCACGCCGCATAAACGCCGTTGCCGAGCCGCTTGCAGAACATCGACGACGGTGGGCTGGGGTTGCCAAAGATCCGCGTCATCGGCGGGCGGCGTTGTCTCACGTAAATGGTGCAGCAGTGTGGCGAGACAATCGGCCCAGGCGCTGCTTTCGAATGTGTCAGGTAGCGCGGGTGTGGCGCCTTGCTCCCACTGATCCAGACACGCCTTGGCTTCGGTTTTACGCTGCGCCGGGAATTGGCCCGACAGGTCGCACACGTAACGGCCCGGATGCTCCAGTACGTATTCGAAACCGCTTTGACGCGCCCGTTGCGCGGCGATCAGGCTGACGGGAAAGGCTCGCGCCGCCAGGTTGCGCCAGGTAACGCTGGCTTTTGTCGCGGTATCGGATGCTTGTGCATCCTTCGCGTTGAAGCGACTGAAGGCCTCCAGCATCGCCTGCCCATCGGGCTGCTGGTCGAAAAATCGTTCGAACGTCTGGCTCTCGCAGTGCAACGCGGGGCTCTGGCACCGTAGGGCGCGTAGTGCCGAATCTTCCTCAAGGCGTTTGAGGCGTGCGGCGCTGAGCTGGATTTCACTGAAACACAGCTGCACGCTGCCGGCCGTTTCATTGTTCCAGGTGGCGGGCAACCAGATGTCAGCGAGGCCGACGCCGCTGCTCAGTCGGTAATCGTCGCTGAAGCCGTCCTGCTGGCGATACGCCTGTAAGTCAATGTCGTGATACGTCGTCAGCTCATCGTCCTGACGGACTTCCAGCTCGCGCCAGAGCCGGTCACGGTAAAACACATAGACATAACCGCTGCGGCACAGCACCGGGGTGCCGAGGTCGTAGCGACTGCGAGTGCCGGGCAGGGCCGTGAAGGGGATGACCGGGACGATTTGATTCCACTGCGCCTCGATCTGGCGTGGGGTTATGCGCACATCGTCCAGCAGGGGCAGGTGGATCGGTGGGCCTTGGGCGGTGGCAATTTCCAGCCATAACGAATGGTTGAGCGGCGACGACCAATCCCACACCCACAGGTCGCTATGGACAGGCGTCGAGCGCTCGGTTTCGCACACGAACGCCTCAGTCAGGCCGTTGAGCCGTTTTTGGCCGGACTGATCAAACATCACCAGTCGCTGGTCGCTGGAGTGATCAGTGCCAATGACCTGCACAATCAGTTTGGCCCCCTCGCAGGAGGGGCCATCTGTCAGCGTTCCGAGGCGCTTCATCGCTGAGCCGCCGGGCAGTGGGCGCTCAGGAAGGTACGGAGATCGGCGGGGTCGTCGATGCCCTGCACCAGTGCCTGGCTCATCACCTCCCAGGCGTGTGAATAGCTGAGGTGGGGATGTTGCTGCCACCAGCCATACAGAAATTGTTCGCTGCGTTGGCGAGTCAGGGCTTGTTCCTGGTCGGCGCTCAGGTGCAGGGCGCCTGTGATGTGTTCTTCGGTCCAGTTGCCCGCATCGGGATTGTTCAGGTCGCGCCAGCTTGTATCGCCAACGGCCCGTGCAGCCCACGTCTCGCCAAACCCGCTCAGGCGATTGATCGGCCCCAGCCAACGGCCGAGGTCTTGTGCTGTGCAGGCCGCAAAGAAATAGCGGGCGACAGTGGGGTTGCTGTAGCGCAGCACGCCTTTGCGTTGCCGGTCGAAGTGTACGAACAGGATATGCCGCAGGTGTTTAAGCACCGAGGCGGTGTCGTGGGTGCTTTCGATCACCAGACCGGGCCATTCGGCGGGGCTTTGTTGAATCGCTTGCCTGAGTGTTGGCTGGTCGTTGAGTTTCACCAGCAGGGGGCTTTGCTCTGCATAACTGTTTAATGCGGTGGTGCTGAACAGCGCATGGGTGAGCGGATGAGTGGCCAGGGCGTAGAGGTTTTTGAGCAGGGGGGCAGGGCGTTCCAGCAGGCACCAAGTGTTCATGAGCGCTCTCTCAGTGCTTTGCGGCATGGGCAGTCGCTTAGCGGGCAATCCATCGGTGTACCGCCTGAGGGCTTCTGGCACAGTTCAATCAAGGCCTCGTCGCCTTGCAGCCGTTTGAGCAACACGACATCTACCGGGTCGGTGTGGGGTGGTTTGCTCCCGTCAAGCGACACCGGGGCGGCCGCCATCAGCGGTAACGGTTGCCCGCCGATCTGCATGGGCACGCTGCTGAAAATTCCGGCCGAGGTCAGCGTGATCCACGCTCCCCCGGCCTGGAGCGTGGCGCTGGCGCCGCCGTCGATGACCATGTTCTGGCCCGCAGCGATGTGAATCTGTTGCCGGGCTGTCAGGCGTTGCGTGGTCACGCTGACGTGTCGGTCGCCGTGAACGCTCAGGTGGTCGTTCTGCCTGAGTTCTGTCAGGCGATTGCCGTGGGTGATGTGCTGTTCTTCTGCGTGAAACTCATGACGGGCATCGCCGCCGACCACGATGCTGCGCTGGTTATTGACCTGCACCTGCTCGTCATTCACTACGTGCCGCAGGTAATTGCGTTGGGCGCGGACGGAGATTTCTTCGGCACCTTTGCGGTCTTCGATGCGCAGTTCGTTGTAGCCATCGCCGCCGGGGCTGCTTCGGGTTTTGAAGAGGCTGCGGGTTTTATCGGCGGGCAGGTCGAGCGGCGGCTGATTGGCCCCGTTGGCCAGGCAGCCGACGATCATCGGCTCGTCCGGGTCGCCTTGGTAGAAGCCGATGATCACTTCCATGCCGACCCTTGGAGTCAGCACGCTGCCATAGCGGTCGTGCGCCCAGCCACCGGCGACGCGTACCCAGCAACTTGAGTGGTCGTTGTATTGACCGTCACGGTCCCAAGGGAACTGGATGCGCACGCGACCGTATTCGTCGCAGTGGATTTCTTCGCCTGGAGGGCCGCAAACCACTGCGTGTTGATAGCCGTTAATGGTGGGCTTCGGGTGATTGAGCGCGGGTCTGAACGGCGTGTCCCACGGGGTGGCCAGAAAGGTATTGCGGTAGCCTTGGGGAAACTCGTCGTCAGCAGGGCTGATAGCCTCGGCTTCGAGCACTTGCGGTTGCTTTGCGGTGTGCCGGACTTCCGTCAGCAACCACAAATCGTTCCATGGCTGGCGCGGATGATTGGTCAGGGACAGGAAGTGACCGCTGACCAGCATCGGTTGATCGCTATCCCCTGTGGCCTGGCGATAATCGCTGCGGTGCCGTTCCAACGCCCGTTTCGAAAGGTGTTTGCCGCGTTCACGGTCGGTGAAGTGGCCGGGAAATCCGTAGTCTTCCAGCGTCGGCATGGACGCACTCTTTGCGCCACTTTCAAGGCTGAGCAAGGGTTTTTTGAAGTCGTAGTCGCGGCGCGTTACGGCGGTGGTGCGGGTGTCCAGGGCCAAGGTGAACGTGTTGATCACCGGTGCTTCGGCGACCATTGCACGCGCCTGCTTGTAGGCGGTAGGCCGAGCAAGTCTGGGGAATACCGTTTGGTCATCACCGAACACCAGCACGTGACCGTCGCGGCTGTGCTGAAAGTGGTAGTGCAAGCCTTCCTCTTCGCAGAGGCGTTGTAAAAAGTGCAGGCTGCTCTCGCCGTGCTGAACGCAATAGTCTCGTGGGCGATAGTCCATGCCGAGCGTAAAGCGGTAGGCATCGCCGAGAATACCGTGGGCTTCAAGCACGTCGGCGATGATCTGCGGCACGCTCCGTTTCTGGAAAATCTTATGATCGAAGCAGTGATCGAGGTAGGCCAGGCTGGGCACCAGGCTAAGCCGATAACGGGTCAGGCGTTTACTTGAGTCGCCTTGGGCGACGCTGTAAATCTGGCCGTGAACCCCATGGCCGTCGCGGTCCAGGCTCAGAAAGGCCATGCGGTGCAGCAGGCTTTCAAGGTCGAGATCGGCGCGTTCGCTGACCAGTTCGAGGTCGAAGCGAAAGGGCTGGCTGATGGCTTCCTTACCGGTTAACTCGAGGACGTGCAGGTCGTGTTGAAAACCTTGTATGTCCAGGACGACAGTGGCTTGGTTGGCAGCGCCGAACATCACACATCCCATGTGTTGATTGAGTAGAGGGGGACTGTGAATGAGGTCTCTGGAAAGCGATGCAGGGCGTTTCTGTTTGTTGTGAAGGCAATGGGTTTTTATGGTGTAGGATTTTTCGTTGCTGGATTTCTCTCTCTTTAAAGTGGCCCAGACCCCATTGGGCTGCATTCAGTCCGCCAGGCGGGCTGCCGTGACAGTCCGATTACGTTATACTCGCCGGCTTTCAAAAGTTCGCCAACGAGTGCTGCCCGCCATGGAAATCAACCCGATCCTTAACAGCATCAAGGACCTGTCCGAGCGCTCCGAAACTATTCGGGGGTATCTTTGACTACGATCAAAAGCATGAGCGTCTGACTGAAGTCAATCGTGAGCTTGAAGATCCGAGTGTCTGGAACAACCCGTCGTATGCTCAGGAATTGGGCCGCGAGCGCTCGCTGCTGGCGCAGATCGTCGACACCCTCGATGAAATGCACACCGGCCTGACCGACGCCAAAGAATTGCTGCTGATGTCCGCCGAAGAAGAAGATCAGGCGGCCGTCGACGACGTCTCTGCCGAAGTCGAACGTCTGCGCGAATCCCTGGAAAAACTCGAATTCCGTCGCATGTTCAGCGGTGAGATGGACGCCAACAACGCTTACCTGGACATCCAGGCTGGCTCCGGTGGTACCGAGGCTCAAGACTGGGCCAACATCCTGCTGCGCATGTACCTGCGCTGGGCTGACAAACGCGGTTTCGACGCGACCATCATGGAACTGTCGGCCGGTGAAGTCGCCGGGATCAAGGGCGCCACCATTCATATCAAGGGTGAATACGCCTTTGGTTGGTTGCGTACCGAAATCGGTGTGCATCGCTTGGTGCGCAAGAGCCCGTATGACTCTGGTAACCGTCGCCATACCTCGTTCTCTGCCGTGTTCGTGTCGCCTGAAATCGACGACAACATCGAAATCGACATTAACCCGTCGGACCTGCGCATCGACACCTACCGCTCCTCGGGTGCCGGTGGTCAGCACGTAAACACCACCGATTCGGCTGTGCGGATTACTCACGTACCGTCCAACACCGTGGTGTGCTGCCAGAACGAACGCTCCCAGCACGCGAACAAAGACACCGCGATGAAAATGTTGCGGGCACGCTTGTACGAGCAGGAAGTGCAGAAACGCAACGCCGCCTCCCAGGCCCTGGAAGACACCAAGTCCGACATCGGCTGGGGTCACCAGATTCGCTCGTATGTACTCGATGCGTCGCGAATCAAGGATTTGCGCACTAACATCGAACGCAGCGACTGTGACAAGGTGCTCGACGGCGATATCGACGAATACCTGGTAGCCAGCCTGAAACAAGGCCTGTAAACCGCCAGTCAAGACCTTAAGTCCCCTGCCACCGGTGGGGGCAACGAACCTGTGATGGAATCTTTAAAGACATGAGCGACCTAGAACTCGACCCGCAAGCCCTGCAACAGGAAGAAAACTCCCTGATCGCCCTGCGCAAGGAAAAGCTGGCTGCCGAGCGCGCCAAGGGCCAGGCTTTCCCGAACGACTTCCGCCGTGACGCTTACTGCGAAGACTTGCAGAAGCAATACGCCGACAAGACCAAGGAAGAGCTGGCAGAGGCTGCAATCGCGGTCAAGGTTGCCGGTCGTCTCATGCTTAACCGTGGCTCGTTCATGGTGATCCAGGATATGTCCGGGCGCATTCAGGTTTACGTCAACCGTAAGACCCTGTCTGAAGAAACCCTGGCAGCGGTCAAGACGTGGGACCTGGGCGATATTATTGCCGCCGAAGGCACCCTGGCCCGTTCCGGCAAGGGTGACCTGTACGTAGAAATGACCCATGTGCGCCTGCTGACGAAATCCCTGCGTCCACTGCCGGACAAGCACCACGGCCTGTCCGACACCGAACAGCGCTACCGCCAGCGTTACGTTGACCTGATCGTCAACGAAGACGTGCGTCAGACCTTCCGCGTGCGTTCGCAAGTCATTGCGCACATCCGCAGCTTTTTGATGCAGCGTGACTTCCTCGAAGTCGAAACGCCGATGCTGCAAACCATCCCCGGTGGTGCCGCGGCCAAGCCGTTCGAGACACATCACAACGCGCTGGACCTGGAGATGTTCCTGCGGATCGCGCCGGAGTTGTACCTCAAGCGTCTGGTGGTCGGCGGTTTCGAGAAGGTCTTCGAAATCAACCGCAACTTCCGCAACGAAGGTGTATCGACCCGCCACAACCCAGAATTCACCATGTTGGAGTTCTACCAGGCTTACGCCGACTACGAAGACAACATGGACCTGACCGAAGAACTGTTCCGCGAACTGGCGCAGTTGGTCCTTGGCAGTACCGACGTACCTTACGGCGAAAAAGTGTTCCACTTCGGTGAGCCGTTTGTACGTCTGTCGGTGTTCGACTCGATCCTCAAGTACAACCCTGAGCTGACCGCTGACGACCTGACCGACATCGACAAGGCGCGCGCGATCGCCAAAAAGGCCGGCGCCAAGGTGCTGGGCTTCGAAGGTCTGGGCAAGTTGCAGGTGATGATTTTCGAAGAACTGGTCGAGCACAAGCTGGAGCAGCCGCACTTCATCACTCAGTACCCGTTCGAAGTGTCGCCGCTGGCGCGTCGCAACAACGACAACCCGAACGTCACTGACCGTTTCGAGCTGTTCATCGGAGGCCGTGAAATCGCCAACGCCTACTCCGAGTTGAATGACGCGCAAGATCAGGCTGAACGCTTCATGGCGCAGGTGGCCGACAAGGACGCCGGCGACGACGAAGCCATGCACTACGACGCCGACTTCGTTCGCGCGCTGGAGTACGGCATGCCGCCAACCGCGGGTGAAGGCATCGGCATCGACCGGCTGGTGATGTTGTTGACCAACTCGCCGTCGATTCGCGATGTGATTCTGTTCCCGCACATGCGACCGCAAGCGTAAGTGTTTCAATTAAAAAGCCGCCTATGACAGGCGGCTTTTTATTGCCTGTCTGGTACAAATGTATCAATTGGTTACTTTTTACGTATACAGAGGAATGCTTGTCGTGAACCGTGCAATTGCTCAAGAAGGTGCAGCGGGTATCGCCACTGCAGTCGCTGAAAGTGTTCAGTACCAAGGCCGAAAAGCGAGCCGACAGGGCAGTGAACAGCGCCGGCAGGAGATTCTCGATGCGGCCATGCGCATTGTTGTGCGAGACGGCGTGCGCGCCGTGCGTCACCGTGCGGTTGCTGCCGAGGCGGGGGTGCCGTTGTCGGCCACCACGTACTACTTCAAAGATATCGATGACTTGCTCACCGATACCTTTGCCCAATACGTGGAGCGTAGCGCCGCGTTTATGGCCCGGTTGTGGGCCAACAATGAAGGCTTGTTACGGGCGATGGTTGTCAGCGGAGACGGCAGCGCTGAGTCGCGCTCACAACTGGCGGACGATATTGCGCGGCTGATGGTGGACTATGTACATCTGCAATTGATCGCCCGTCGCGAGCACCTGATGGCCGAGCAAGCTTTTCGCCAGGAAGCGTTGCTCAATCCGCGTCTGGCGTTATTGGTGCGCTCGCACCAGCAAATTCTCCTGCAGGGTACGTGTCAGCTTTTTCAGGTGCTGGGCTCCCGCGAGCCACAACAGGATGCCAAAGTGTTGACGGCGATTGTCGGACGGATGGAATATCAGGGCCTGCTCAACGATGCGGAGCCTGAGGCCGAAGCGGAAATGCTCGGTATCCTCACGCGCTACATGCATTTGGTACTCGCATCGGTGTGATTCCGTGTGGAAACGCACAACGCTGTGGGCGCGAGGCGGCTTGCGAAGGCGGTTTTACATTCAACATCCAGGTTGTTTGAGACAACGCCTTCGCGAGCAGACTCTATCCAGCATGGCGTCGGTGGCCACTTCAGGTCGGTGTGTGTTCATAGGGAGTGTTGAATGAAAGCCTGGCGCGTCATGGTGATCGCCTTGTCGTTTCTGCTGCTCAGTGGCTGTCTGGTGAGCTTTGACACGCCAGCGCCCGAAAGCGCGCCCGCGCCCAAGGGGTTGCTCGGAAAATGGAGCAGCACCAATGCCTGGGGCGAGCCGATGAACCTGGAGTTGAGGCACCTGGGCGACAATCGCTATCAGGCTGTCAGCTACTTCAAGGACCAGCCCCGTGAGCGTGATGCCTATCCCTTCACTGTGTTTCGTCATGGCAGTCGCTGGTACCTCTCGGCAAAGGTGCCGGCCAGGTTCGGCGGGCATTTCACCCTTGTTGGTTTCGAAATCAACGAAAAGCATGAATTGGTGGTCTACACCCTCGACCTCGAACAGATCAAGCAGGCCATGGGGCAAACGGTCTTGATGGGCGAAAGCGTGCAGACGGATGAGGGCGACGGCGTATTGATCCACAGCGCGATGGATCAAGTGTTCGCTTACCTCGACGACCCGGCCAATAGCGATGTGTTCGTTGAGGCCGTGCGCTACCAGCGCCGGGTCAAAGCCAAATAAACGCAGTACGTAACGGTTCTAAACAGGAGTTTCGGGTGGACGATTACCAGCAGACGATACGCACGTTGTCCGACCGCATTGTGCTGGCACAGACGCCGATTCGCGTTCTGGATGCGGTGAAGTGGGACGAAAGCATCCGCAAGGGTTTTCTCAAGGCCAAGGGCAAGGAAATGCCTGCCGTTGACCGCGATTACTACCTCAATCGGCCACTGTCCTTTGACTCCAGCAAGGTGAAACTGGAATTCCAGAACATCGAGCGTGACATCACCCGCCAGCTCGGCCAGTTCAACCCGGTCGGGCAGATCATGCGTCGCATGTGCAAGGAATACCGCATGGTGGTGCGCATGCTCGAAGCGCGAGGCACTGAGGATTTCGGTCTGATTTCCCAGGAGTTGTACGGCGCAGCGTCCGACGCATTCCACGCCGGCGACCCAACCCTGGCCGACCTGGGTCTGATGCTCTCCGATTACCTGAACAACATCGACGGCCGCGGCGATCTGAAGGACGAGCCGAAGACGCTCACCGCCAAGGACGCAGTCAATCTGCTGCAAAGTCGCTTGAACAAAGTATTTGGCGAAGCCGAGGAAACGATTCGGGTGTTTGAGTCCGACGGGATCGTCGCCGATGCGGCGGCGGGTGCGGATTACATCAAGATCCGCGCCGACGCGATGTTTAACGACCGCGACGTGCGGGCCCTGGAAGTCCACGAAGGATTGGTGCATGTGGGCACCACCCTGAACGGTCAGAACCAGCCGATTTGCACCTTTCTGTCCAAAGGCCCACCGTCGTCCACCGTGACTCAGGAGGGCCTGGCGATCCTGATGGAAATCATCACCTTCGCCTCCTACCCGAGCCGTCTGCGCAAACTGACCAACCGGACCCGCGCTATCCACATGGTGGAAGAGGGCGCGGACTTCTTGCAGGTGTTCGAGTTCTTCCGCGAGCAGGGTTTTGAAATGGCCGAAAGCTACGGCAACGCAAGTCGTGTGTTCCGTGGCTCGGTGCCCAATGGGCTGCCATTTACCAAAGACTTGTCCTACCTCAAGGGCTTCATCATGGTTTACAACTACATTCAGTTGGCCGTGCGTAAAGGCAAGCTGGAGCAGGTGCCGCTGTTGTTCTGCGGCAAGACCACGCTGGAGGACATGCGAACCTTGCGTCAGCTCGTGGACGAAGGTCTGGTGGTGGCGCCCAAGTATTTGCCAGAACAGTTCCGCGACATGAACGCCCTGGCGGCCTGGATGTGCTTCTCCAACTTCCTGAACCATCTGAGCCTGGACCGGATCGAAGCGGACTATTCCAATATTTTGTAATACACCGACTGATCGTTTCACTGCGAGGTTTCAACGGATGAGAATCCTCGGCATTTTCTGTCTGCTCCTGACGCTCGGCGGTTGCAGTTCGCTGCTGTTCTACCCTGAGCCCGGCCAGCCGTTTACCCCGGACAAGGCCAGGCTTGAATACCGTGACGTCACGCTGACGACCGCCGACGGTCTGAAACTGAATGCCTGGTGGCTGCCAGTAAAAAAAGGCGTCGAGGTCAAAGGGACCGTGCTGCACCTGCATGGCAACGGCGGCAACCTGGCTTACCACTTGGGGGGGAGCGGGTGGTTGCCGAAAGAAGGTTATCAAGTGCTGTTGGTGGACTATCGCGGTTATGGCCTGTCCGAAGGTGAGCCGAGCCTGCCGGCTATTTATCTGGACATTGACGCCGCGTTCAAGTGGCTCGACCTGGCCCCCGAGGTCAAGGGCAAGCCGTTGATCGTGCTGGGCCAGAGCCTGGGCGGTTCGATGGCGGTGCATTACCTTGCTCAGCATCCCAAGCGCCAGCCGCAACTCAAGGCGCTGATACTTGACGGCGCGCCGGCCAGCTACCGCGATGTCGGCCGATTTGCCCTGAGCACGTCGTGGCTGACCTGGCCATTGCAGGTGCCGCTGTCGTGGCTGGTGCCGGACGGTGACAGTGCGATCAACGTCATGGCGCACCTTAACGGTGTGCCGAAACTGATTTATCACAGCATCGACGATCCGATCGTGCCTCTTTCCAACGGCATCCGTCTGTATCAAGCTGCGCCGCCGCCGCGCGTGCTGCAACTGACCCGAGGTGGGCACGTGCAGACTTTCGCCGACCCGGTCTGGCGTCAAGTGATGCTGCGCTATCTCGAAGATCCGCAGCATTTCAATGGTCTGCGCCGCCTCGGTGAAATTCCGAATTACCCGGTGCCCCTGAATTCAAAAGATCAACCACCTGAGAGCCCGCAATGAGTGAAGAACGCAACGCCATCCCGCTGATCATCACCGGTATCTGCAGCATCCTCGGCACCGTCGGCGCCCTGTGGTTCTACGGCTACCTGCATTTCGCCAAACCCGAGGATGCATTGCTGCTCAACGACTTCACCATGCTCAAGACCGTGCCGGGCGAAGACTATAAAGTGTCGCTGGAGCCCGCAGCGCAGGTTGCCCAGTGTATTGATGGCGTGCTGGTGCTGTTTGACACCGAACAAAAAGGCCTGACCGGCGTGCTGATCAACGGCCAGAAAAAAGCCGTGCGGTGCATGGGGCAGGAGACGCCGCAGAAGCTGGAACCGTAAAAAGCGGTGATCGCCAAAGATCCAATGTGGGGGGTGGATCTGCTCGCGAAGGGTGAATGGCAGTCAGTCTGACTGTTGGCTGTTCCACCGTTCCTGCTCCCACAGGTGTGATGAATTGCATGCCAATAAAAAGCCCCGCCGTGACTGAGTCAGGCGGAGCTTTTGCGTTTCAGCGTGAAGCTTAGTTCGAGCTGACGGACGAACGAGGCATCACGGGTTGGTTATCGTTGGAAATGGTTACTTCCACCCGACGGTTCATTGCGCGGCCCGAGACGCTGCCGTTGTCAGCCACCGGGTATTCCTTGCCGTAACCCTGGACGACGATGCGTGCCGGGTTGACGCCCATTTTGATCAGCGCGACTTGCACCGCCGTTGCACGACGTTCCGAGAGCGACTGGTTGTAAGCTGGCGAGCCGGTGCTGTCGGTGTAACCCTCGACAATCACTTTACGGTCCGGGTTTTCCTGAAGGAATTGCGCCAGCTTGTTGATGTTCACCAGACCGGTGGACTTCAGGTCCGCCTTGTTGGTAGCGAACAGCACGTCACCGAAAGTTACCAAAGTACCGCGATCGGTCTGCTTGGCGTTCAGGCTGTCCTGCAACTGTTTGATCTGAGCGTTGCGCGCATCAAGGATTGCACGGGCGCGCTGGTCACCGGCGTTCTTCAGGTTGGCTTCAGCCGTGCGCAGGGCAATGGTCTGCTTGGCCACTTCAACCCGCTGGTTAGTCAGATAAGCCAATTGATCGACTTTTGAAGCGTCTTGTTTGTCTTGATAGGCCTTGTCAGCCTTGTCCATGTAGTCGCTTGCATCTTTGGTTTCCAGCGCCGCGACTTTGCTAGCTTGCGGGTTGGCTTGCAGCCCGGAGTAGTTGGTACGGGCGTTTTCCAGATTCGCGTTAGGCGGTGTGGAGCAGGCAGCCAGAGCAACACTTACGGCCAGCAGGGCAGGGATCATCAATTGTTTGCGCATAGTGGTTTCGTCCTTTTAATCGATTTCGAAATACGTGGGGCTGTCAACAGCGGCTTATTGCACGCTGCGCATGCCTTCCTGACGCAGTTCCTGAACCCCTTTCTGGGAATCCTTCAGAGCCTGTTCGGCTTTGGCGGCCTGGGCCTTGCGCTCGGCTACGCGAGCGTCCCACTCAGCCTGTTCGGCCAGACGCTTGGCTTCGTCGTACTTCTTGTCGTGCATGGCCATTTCGGCTTGTTTCAGCTTGTCTTGCGCGGACTTCATTTCCACTGCTGCGAATTCGGTGCCGCCGGCGCTGACCGCGCTGTTAACTGCCGATTGAGTCACGGCGTATTGCTCGGTCGGCGGGTTGCCAGCGCAACCGGCCAGAACGAAGCTGCTGCCGATAGCCAAGGCAGCCAGTTTCAGACCGCGCAGGTGGGTGAACGAGGATTTGGCAGTGCTGGTATTCATGGTCTTCAACTCCATTGGATAACTCCTGAAAAACGTCAAAATCCATCCTGGTTTGGGAGCCGTAACCGAACATTCAGCGGGTGAAGTGAAACGGCCGTACCAGGCGTGGTTACTGGGTACGACCTGAGGCGTTTTTCAAAAGTTCAGAGAAGATGGCCTATCGCCTAAAATTTTTTTGACTGAACGGACAAGGCTCTAAACCGGGAACTTTAGCCGCGCGCAGCGGTATCCCTCACCCTGGCTTGGCGTGGGAATGCGCTTTTTTTGAGGGAGGAAGAACGCGAAAATCAGTGTTTCTGTTTGTCGTCCACAGCGGACAAATCGTGCAAATGACGACGCGACAACGCCAGGAAACGCGGCGTTGGGCCGACGTCTTCATACAGCGGATCGCCTTCCTCATCGGTGGCGACCACGGTCGAACCTTTCACGTAGGGAAAGCTCTTTTCAAGCTCTTCCAGCGCGGCGCCGATCAGTTCGCCGAGCAGTTCTTCGGGATGCCGTTTAGGGTACATCTCGGTAATTGCCGCCAACCGCGCGGCAGCTTCGACGTCCAAATGAATGGTGTAGCCCGAGTCAGTCAGGCGACCCTTGGCGTTTTCTTCCCAATGCTGGGCGAGCTCGCGAATTTTCATAGTGACCTCTTGGCAGGCAGGGTATGTGTCCGGCGGCGGCCGGCGGGAAACCGTTGTAAGGCTTACTGTTGAGACTAGCTTCAACCCGTAAGGTTTAAAGTCCCTTCGTCGTCTGCTTGTAAGAACCGCTTGGCAGCGGCACTCTTGGGGCTCTTAGCCGCCCGGATTTTTGCTGGAGAACTGCTGATGACCGATATTGATGCACGCTTGCGCGAGGACGTTCACCTCTTGGGTGAGCTGTTGGGCAACACGATTCGTGAGCAGTATGGGGATGGTTTTCTCGACAAGATCGAGCAGATCCGCAAGGGCGCCAAGGCTGACCGTCGCGGTTCCGTGGACGCCGAACTCAGTGCCAGTCTCAACCAGCTCAGTGAAGACGAATTGCTGCCGGTAGCGCGAGCGTTCAACCAGTTTCTCAATCTGGCCAACATCGCCGAGCAGTATCAGCTGATTCACCGTCGCGAAGAGTCAGTGCCTGCGCCTTTCGAGGCGCGGGTGCTGCCCGAGCTGCTGGCTCGCCTGCGTGCCGAAGGGCATGGTGCTGAGTCCCTGGCTCGACAATTGGGGCGGCTGGAGATCGAACTGGTCCTCACTGCGCACCCGACCGAGGTCGCACGCCGCACCCTGATCCAGAAATACGACGCTATCGCCGCACAACTGGCGGCTCAGGATCACCGAGACCTGACCAGTGCCGAGCGTGAGCAGATCCAGGGCACCTTGCAGCGCCTGATCGCCGAAGCCTGGCACACCGAAGAAATCCGCCGCACCCGACCAACGCCGGTGGATGAAGCGAAATGGGGCTTTGCGGTCATCGAACACTCGCTATGGCAAGCGATCCCCAACTACTTGCGCAAGGCCGATCAGGCCCTGCACACGGCCACGGGCCTGCATTTGCCCCTGCACGCCGCGCCGATTCGCTTCGCTTCGTGGATGGGCGGCGACCGCGATGGCAACCCGAATGTCACGGCGGCCGTGACCCGCGAAGTGTTGCTGCTGGCACGCTGGATGGCGGCGGATTTGTACCTGCGTGATGTCGATCACCTGGCCGCTGAGTTATCGATGCAGCAAGCCAGCGATGCCCTCAAAGCCAAGGCCGGTGACAGCGCCGAGCCCTACCGCGCGGTGCTCAAGCAATTGCGCGACCGCCTGCGGGCCACGCGCAACTGGGCGCAGGCGTCCTTGAAGGTCAACACGCCGGCATCGGCCGATGTGCTGCAACACAACCGCGAACTGCTTGACCCGCTGGAGCTGTGTTACCACTCGCTGCACGAGTGCGGCATGGGCGTGATCGCGGACGGACCGCTGCTGGATTGCGTGCGTCGGGCGGTGACGTTCGGCTTGTTTCTGGTGCGTCTCGATGTGCGCCAGGATTCGTCCCGGCATACCGCCGCCATGACTGAAATCACCGATTACCTGGGCCTGGGGCGCTACGAAGACTGGAGCGAAGAGGAGCGCATTGCCTTCCTGATGCGCGAACAGCATAACCGCCGGCCACTGTTGCCGGCGTACTTCAAACCGTCCGCCGATACTGCCGAAGTGCTGGCGACCTGTCGCGAAGTCGCCGCTGCGCCAGGGGCGTCACTGGGCTCCTATGTGATCTCCATGGCCGGTGCCGCTTCCGATGTGCTGGCCGTGCAACTGTTGCTCAAAGAGGCCGGCGTGTTGCGGCCGATGCGCGTCGTACCCTTGTTTGAAACCCTCGCCGACTTGGACAATGCCGGTCCGGTGATTGAAAAACTACTGCTGCTACCGGGCTATCGCTCGCGCCTGCAAGGGCCGCAGGAAGTGATGATTGGCTATTCCGACTCGGCCAAGGACGCCGGCACCACAGCGGCGGCCTGGGCGCAGTATCGGGCGCAGGAACGTCTGGTTGATATCTGCCGCGAACAGCAAGTGGAACTGTTGTTGTTCCATGGTCGCGGCGGCACCGTGGGCCGCGGTGGCGGTCCGGCTCACGCGGCGATTCTGTCGCAACCCCCGGGTTCGGTGGCCGGGCGTTTCCGTACAACCGAGCAAGGTGAAATGATTCGCTTCAAATTCGGCTTGCCGGACATCGCCGAACAAAACCTCAATCTTTACCTGGCAGCCGTGCTGGAGGCGACGTTGCTGCCACCACCACCACCGGAACCGGCGTGGCGTCATTTGATGGACGAATTGGCGGCTGACGGTGTCAGTGCTTACCGCGCCGTGGTGCGGGAAAATCCGCAATTTGTGGAGTATTTCCGTCAGTCGACCCCAGAGCAGGAACTCGGACGTTTGCCGTTGGGCAGTCGCCCGGCTAAGCGTCGTGCGGGGGGTATTGAAAGCCTGCGCGCCATCCCGTGGATTTTTGGCTGGACCCAGACGCGCTTGATGCTGCCGGCCTGGCTGGGCTGGGAAGCCGCGCTTGGCAATGCGCTGGCACGCGGCGAAGGTGAACTGCTGGGCCAGATGCGTGAGCAGTGGCCGTTCTTTCGGACCCGTATCGACATGCTGGAGATGGTGCTGGCCAAGGCCGACGCGGACATCGCTCGGTCCTACGACGAGCGATTGGTTGAGAAGGAATTGTTACCTTTAGGTGTGCATTTACGCGACCTATTGTCGCAGGCCTGTGCGGTGGTCCTTGGGTTGACCGGTCAGTCACAGTTACTGGCGCACAGCCCTGACACCCTGGAATTCATCCGTCTGCGCAACACCTACCTCGACCCGCTTCATCTATTGCAGGCCGAACTGTTGGCCCGCTCTCGGCAACAGGAAGTTGCACAGGACAGCCCGGTAGAGCAAGCGCTGCTGGTGTCTGTGGCGGGGATTGCCGCCGGATTGCGTAATACCGGCTAAGGTTTTCGCTGTAGGTTCAGGCACCTGGCGTGGTCCGCGGGTGCCTGCTGGCCAAGCGCGCCAGATGTCTGGCAGGCGACAGTTAATGACGGGGTTGCGACTTGGGGTACTCCGCCCAAAGGTCACGGCATGCGCGGGTTTCTCCGACTTTCGGCGACTTGTGTGGGCAGGGCCTGCTGTGTATCTTGATCAGCCTCTGACCGTTTGCGCGGTCACGATCCTATTTTTGAGATTGGCCCCACGAGGCGAATCTGACGTTATCCATATAAAAATTTGAGGAGCACATCGATGCGCGTCATTCTGCTGGGAGCTCCCGGGGCCGGTAAAGGTACTCAGGCTAAGTTCATTACCGAAAAATTCGGCATCCCGCAAATCTCCACCGGCGACATGCTGCGTGCCGCGGTCAAGGCTGGCACCGAGTTGGGTCTGGTTGCCAAGAGCGTTATGGACAGCGGTGGTCTGGTCTCCGATGACCTGATCATTAATCTGGTGAAAGAGCGCATCAGCCAGGCTGATTGTGCGAATGGTTTCCTGTTCGACGGTTTCCCGCGCACCATTCCCCAGGCTGAAGCCTTGGTGAAGGTCGGCGTCGAGCTGGACAACGTGGTCGAAATCGCTGTCGATGACGAAGAAATCGTTCAGCGGATCGCCGGTCGGCGTGTTCACGAGGCCAGCGGTCGCGTTTACCACACCGTGTACAACCCGCCAAAAATCGCCGGCAAAGACGACATCACCGGCGAAGCATTGGTGCAGCGTAAGGACGATACCGAAGAAACCGTGCGTCATCGCCTGTCGGTTTATCACTCCCAAACCAAGCCACTGGTGGAGTTCTACCAGAAACTGTCCGCCGCTCAAGGCAAGCCGAAGTACAGCCACATCGCTGGCGTCGGTTCGGTTGAAGCAATCACCGGCAAGGTGCTTGAAGCGCTGAGCTGAAAAGTCTGATTGGCTTTATCTTCTACGGCCCGCTTGCGGGCCGTAGTTGTTTATACTGGCGCACTTTTTCTGACCTCTCTTACGGATACATCGATGAGCACCTTGCTGGCCCTGGACACCGCGACTGAAGCTTGTTCCGTTGCTTTGCTGCATGACGGCAAGATCACGAGCCATTACGAGGTGATCCCGCGCCTGCATGCGCAGAAGCTGTTGCCCATGATTAAGCAGCTATTGGCCGACGCCGGAACCACCCTGCAAGCGGTGGATGCTATCGCTTTCGGTCGTGGTCCGGGCGCGTTCACGGGCGTAAGAATCGCCATTGGTGTGGTGCAGGGGTTGGCGTTCGCGTTGGAGCGCCCGGTGTTACCGGTCTCAAACCTCGCCGTGCTGGCCCAGCGGGCTTATCGCGAGCACGGGGTGAGTCAGGTTGCAGCCGCCATCGATGCGCGCATGGACGAGGTGTACTGGGGCTGCTACCGCGAAACGGCGGGGGAAATGCGGCTGGTGGGCCATGAAGCAGTGCTGCCGCCGGAAGTTGCCGCGCTGCCCGCTGATGCCAGCGGCGACTGGTTCGGTGCCGGCACTGGCTGGGGGTACGCCGAGCGCATCCCGGTCAGCCTCATCGGGCAGGACGCTGGCCTGCTGCCTCACGCGCAAGATTTGCTGACCCTGGCTCGGTTTGCCTGGGAGCGCGGTGAAACGGTGGTCGCGGATGAGGCGCAACCGGTTTATTTGCGCGATAAAGTGGCGACGCCCAAGGCTCGATAATTCGTTGTGCCGAGTGGGTCGCGTCACCCGTCGGCGCGGTCTACCGGGCTCTACGCTGAGGCTCTGGAGAACGAACCCGCCCGCGACAGCCATGGGCCTCGCGCAGCCAATCGTCAGTTTCTACAGGGCGCTTTTAAACCTTTTGCCTTTTATGTGTTCTAGTTATCACTCGTGATTTGCTAAGTCGGTCAAGTGCCGCTAAATTGCCACTATTGATACCGAGCATGACTTTATGCGTATAGACGGCGTTTCCTCTCAGTCCTACCCCATCAAGCGCAAGCCTCGCAAAGGCAATGTGGTTGAGGACGAGTCCGTTGATATCGACGGCGAGCTGGAATTTCCCTCCGAGGAGCAGCTGGCCGCTCGCGCCGCCAAAGCTTCCGCGCAGCGCCTGAGCAATCTCCCAGCCCGCCAGCAAGACATGATTTATCACCGGGCCATGAGCAAAAGCGTCGCGATGGCCTTGGCCAGCTACCTGAGCACCGCCGGTTTTGTCGATTGGGATGTCGATGTGCTGGGTCTTGATCTGTATATCTGATGCGGCTGCCTTACTACCTTGGTTGCCCGTCCTGGAGTGAAAACGCCTGGCGCGATTACTTGTATCCGCCAGACGCCAAAAGCGCCGAATTTCTCAACCTCTATTCTCAAGTGTTCAACGCCGTGGAAGGCAACACCACCTTCTATGCAAGCCCGTCTGCGGCCACTGTGCAGCGCTGGGCCGACATCATGCCCGAGCACTTTCGTTTCACCGCCAAGTTCCCGGGCGACATCAGCCACAGCGGTGACTTGCGAGAACAATTAACCGCTGTCGACACCTTCCTACAATTGCTCAGCCCGCTCGGCGAACGGGTTTCTCCGGTCTGGCTGCAATTGTCCAAAAGCTTCACCCCGCAACGATTGTCGGAGCTGGCTGTTTTTATCGATGCGGTGGGCCGGCCTCTGGCGGTCGAAGTGCGTCATGACGCGTTCTTTGCCAAGGGCGATGCTGAACGAATGCTCAATCGTCTGCTGCTGGATCGCGGTGTCGAGCGTATCTGTCTCGATCCACGGGCGCTGTTCAGTTGCACCTCGACTGAGCCGTCGGTGCTCCACGCCCAATCGAAAAAGCCCAAAGTGCCAACACGTCCAGCGGCGTTCACCCAATTTCCGCAAGTGCGCTTCATCGGGCATCCGGTACTTGAAGCCAACGATCCTTTCCTGATGCCGTGGGTCGAGAAAATCGCCGGGTGGATCGAAGAGGGCCGCACGCCTTATATCTTTCTGCACACCGCTGACAACCTGTTGGCGGCGAAACTGGCGCAACGTTTTCATGCACAACTGATGCGACGATTGCCTGGCCTGCCAGCGCTGCCTGAGCTATACAGAGAGCCTGCCGCCGAGCAACTTGACCTGCTCTGAGGCGGATTCGTTTTCCCCTCAGGAGCCTGCCAATGGATGCGCAAACCCTTCGAGCCCACGCATTCAAAGCGCTGCATGAGCGCGCAGGGGCGTTTGTCATGCCGAACCCGTGGGATGCGGGCTCGGCGAAAATGCTCGCCAGTCTAGGCTTTGAGGCGCTGGCGACAACGAGTGCCGGGTATGCTTTTTCTCAGGGCCGCCCCGACGGTGGATTGAACCTGGGCGAGACCCTGATCAACGTTCAGGCGATTGTCGCAGCGACCGACCTGCCGGTGGCCGTGGACTTGGAAAACGGATTTGCCGACAGTCCCGCAGAGTGCGCCAACAGTCTGCTGCGCGCTGCTGCCGTCGGTGCCGTAGGTGGCTCGATTGAAGATGCCACCGGGCGCGAAGACAGCCCGATCTACTGCTTTGAGCACGCCGTTGCCCGGATCGAGGCCGCCGTTGCAGTCGCTCGCCGTTTGCCTTTCGCCTTCACGCTGACTGCCCGAGCCGAGAATTTCCTGCACGGTAATCCCGATCTGGCCGATACCCTGCGCCGTTTACAGGCGTTCGCTGAAGCCGGGGCCGACGTGCTGTATGCGCCTGGTTTGCGCAGTGCCGAAGAGGTCTTGGCGGTGGTGCGCGCGGTGGCGCCCAAGCCTGTCAACGTGCTGATGTCCGGCGGCCTCAAATTGACTGTCGAGCAGTTGAGCGAAATGGGGGTTAAACGCATCAGTGTCGGGTCGTCGCTCGCGCTGGCAGCGTATGGCGAGTTCTTTCGCGCGGCCGAAGAGATCCAGAAGTCGGGGACGTTTGGGTTTACCGCTCGGTCAATGCCCTTTCAACAGGCCAATCAATTGTTCAAAGCCTAAAGAGTCAAAGGCTGAAGAGACGGTTTCGGGTGCTCGGTGTCGCGAAGGGTCAAGCGGCGATGCGCAGGTTCTGTAGAACGATCGGGCGCGCCCAGCCGGTATCGAAATCGAAATGCTTCTGCTGCTCCACCAGTTCTTCAGGCGAGAACGGCGGGAGTGGCTTGTCCAACAAATGCAGTTCGAATTCGGCGATTGGCAGGTGCAGTGGACGCGGTTGCGGTGCCGGGCCGGCTTCTGGAGCAGGCTGGCCAGCGTTGAGCACGATCGGACGTACCCAGCCACTCTCAAAGTTCTGTTGCTTCTGCTGAGCAGCGATTTCTTCTGGCGGGAACGGCGGGAAGGGTTTGTCAGCCAGGTCCATTTCGAACTCGGCGATCGGCAGGAACAGAGGCTCAGGAGGCTTGACCTCGGTTTCTTTTACATCGCACTCACGCTGGGAAACGATGTGCGCCAGCAGATCGCTGCCGACAGTCGGTTCGACAGGGCTGTCGAGATCGACCGGTGGGAAAGTGCCGCAGGCAGGCGCAACATCGCTCGACTGTTCGGCCAGGGCCTGGGCAAAGAAATCTTGCCACAGGTGACTGACGCCGCTCAGTGCTTGGGAGTTTCGCAGACCATAATCGCCATAACGCGATAGATAGCCTACGGATGTGCGTTGAATGTCTGACATTTTTCTCGGTCGACGCTCAGCTCTGGCAATATGCTCGATAGTTTTGTTATCGGCCGTTTTTGCCGATCATTAATTTTTTGAGCGTGTTTTCCCATGATTGAGCAACCTGCGGCCTGCCGCATTCACGTCGAGGCCTTGAGCACGACCTTTCAACCGCAGGCCGAGCAATGGGCCGAACGCCTGGGGTTGCCGTTGCAGGTTGATGACGGCGAGTTTGCCTTACAGGTCGGTGAGCAGGGTTTGCAGCTGCAACAGCTGGGTGCTGATGCGCCGGGGCCGGTGCGGGTGGACTTCGTTGAGGGCGGTGCGGCGCATCGTCGGTTGTTTGGCGGTGGCACGGGGCAAATGATTGCCAAGGCTGTCGGTGTCGCTCAGGGCGTGCGCCCGCGCGTGCTGGATGCGACGGCCGGGTTGGGCAAGGATGCTTTTGTGCTGGCCAGCCTGGGGTGCGAGATGAGCTTGATCGAACGGCAGCCGCTGATCGGCGCGTTACTTGAGGATGGTCTGGCCCGTGGCGCGGAAGATTTCGACGTGGCACCGATTGTGGCGCGGATGCGCTTGCTCAAAGGTAATTCCATCGAGCTGATGCGTAACTGGGAGGGCGAGCCACCGCAGGTGATCTACCTCGACCCGATGTTTCCTCATCGAGAGAAAACCGCGCTGGTGAAGAAGGAAATGCGCCTGTTCCGGCCCTTGGTCGGCGATGATCCGGATGCTCCAGCGTTGCTCGAAGCGGCACTGGCCTTGGCCAGCCACCGGGTGGTGGTCAAGCGCCCGCGCAAGGCGCCCTGTATTGACGGGCCCAAACCGAGTCATGCACTGGATGGAAAATCCAGCCGGTATGACATTTACCCGAAGAAGGCGCTGAAGTCCTGATACCGAGTCGCGAAGACGCCCGACCAGACAACCCAAATCTATCAGGCTGTCTCAGGCCGATAAGCGCGCATAAACAACCCGACTACTTCCAACACATGGCGCTCGGCCGCCTCGCCGGTCAGCGGCTCGCCGCAGCCATATAGCAGCCGAAAATTGGCCGCGCCCTTGAGCAGGCAAAAAAAGTGCTCGGCGGCATTGCGCGGTTTATCGATGCTCAGGGCACCACTCAAATCGATGTTCATCAGCAGCCGCTCCATGCCATTCAGCATGCGCTGCGGCCCAGCTTCGAAGAAGATCAGCGAGAGTTTTGGGTCCTGGCTGCCGAGGCTCATCATCAGCCTGTGCAAGTTCACCGATTCGTCACTGTTGATCAATTGATGAAAGCCACGTGCGATGTTCAGCAGCACCGGTTCTACGGCGATCCCTTCTGGCAGTTCGAAAAATAGTGGCGGTAATTGCTCCTCGCACTTGGCGACCACGGCGGCGGAGAACAGTGTTTCCTTGTCGTCGAAGTGGCTGTAAACCGTCAGCTTCGATACACCAGCCTCGGTCGCCACCGCATCCATGCTGGTGCTCGCGTAGCCATGGTTCAAAAACAGTGTTTTCGCCGCGTCGAGGATTGCCTGGCGCTTGGCCAGATCCTTGGGGCGTCCTGGACCATTGGATGTTGAAAGATTGTTCGACATTCTTCGCTTTAATACTGGACTGGTGAGTTTGCTATTAATAACATACCGGCCAGTATAATTATTCCAAGCACCATTAGCGAAAGGTCCTTCACCATGTTCCGCTATGCCTTGTCCCTCGCGTTGCCAGTCAGCCTGGCTTTTTTAGTGTCTGCGTGCGGTCATGAAGAGGCGGCGCAAGTGACCGTGCGACCGGCCATGGTGGTGCAACCGCTGCCTTCGGCCAGGGCGATGGAAAGCTACCCCGGTGAAGTCCGTGCGCGTTATGAGCCTGACCTGGCCTTTCGCATTGGCGGTAAAGTCAGCCGCCGATTGGTCGAGGAGGGACAACGGGTCAAGGCTGATCAACCGTTGGCCGAGCTAGATCCTCAGGACGTGCGCCTGCAACTGGAAGCTGTTCGCGCTCAAGTCACTGCCGCCGAGGCCAACCTGAGCCTGGTTCGCGCCGAGCGGGACCGGTACAAAACCCTGATGGACCGCCAAATGGTCAGTCGCTCGCAGTACGATAATTCCGAAAATCTCTACCGCTCAGGTGAAGCACGCCTGAAGCAGGTCAAGGCTGAGTTCAATGTCTCGACCAATCAGGCCAGCTACGCTGTATTGCGTGCGCCTCAGGACGGGGTGGTAGCTAAACGCTCGGTAGAAGTTGGCCAGGTGGTGGCCGCCGGGCAAACCGTATTTACCCTCGCCACCGATGGCGAGCGCGAAGTATTGATCAGCCTGCCGGAGCAAAGCGTTGGCCGCTTCAAGGTAGGGCAGCCGGTGTCGGTGGAACTCTGGACCCAGCCCGGCCAGCGTTTTAACGGGCGTATCCGCGAACTGTCGCCGGCCGCCGATGTAAAAACGCGGACCTTTGCTGCACGTATTGCCTTCACTTCCGGTCAAGTCCCGGCGGAACTTGGCCAGAGCGCTCGGGTGTTCGTCCAGAGCGCCGAGTCGGTGCCGTTGTCCATCCCGTTGTCGGCTTTGACCGCCGAAAACGGTGCCACTTATGTGTGGGTGGTCGGTGCCAACAACACGGTGAAAAAGGTGCCGGTGCGGGTCGGGGCCTTTGGCGAGAGCAGCGTGCCAGTGTTCGAGGGCTTGAACGCCAGCGATTGGGTGGTGGCCGCGGGTGTTCACGTGCTGCACGACGGGCAGCAAGTGCGTCCGGTGGACCGCTCCAACCGCGTGGTTAATCTGGCGGAAAAGGAGTAACACCTATGGGTTTCAATCTTTCCGAATGGGCGCTGCGTAACCGCCAGATCGTGCTGTTCCTGATGCTTTTACTGGCAGTCGTTGGCGCTCTTTCCTACACGAAACTCGGCCAGAGCGAAGACCCGCCGTTCACCTTCAAGGCCATGGTGATTCGCACCAACTGGCCGGGCGCCACGGCGCAGGAGGTGTCGCGCCAGGTCACTGAGCGGATTGAAAAGAAACTGATGGAAACTGGCGAGTACGAACGCATTGTTTCGTTCTCGCGCCCCGGCGAATCCCAAGTAACATTTGTCGCCCGTGATTCAATGCACTCCGCGCAAATTCCGGACTTGTGGTATCAGGTCCGGAAAAAAATCAGCGACATCCGCCAGACGTTGCCTCCGGGCCTTCAGGGCCCATTTTTCAACGATGAATTTGGCACCACGTTCGGCAATATCTACGCCCTGACCGGTGACGGATTCGATTACGCGGTGCTCAAGGATTACGCCGATCGCATCCAGATCCAACTGCAGCGGGTCAATGATGTGGGCAAGGTTGACCTGCTCGGTTTGCAAGACGAAAAGATTTGGATCGAACTCTCCAACGTCAAGCTCGCCACGCTCGGTTTGCCGCTCGCGGCTGTGCAGCAGGCGCTAGAGGAGCAAAATGCAGTTTCGACCGCCGGGTTCTTCGAAACCAGCAGCGAGCGCTTGCAGCTTCGGGTTTCAGGGAATTTTCAGACGGTCGAGCAGATAAAAAACTTCCCGATTCGGGTTGGTGATCGCACCTTCCGTATCGCCGATGTGGCCGACGTGCGTCGCGGTTTCAATGATCCCCCGGCGCCGCGCATGCGCTTCATGGCGCAAGACGCCATCGGTCTGGCCGTGGCCATGAAAGACGGTGGCGACATTCTGGTCCTGGGCAAAGCGCTGGAAGTTGAGTTCGAGCGGATTCAGAAAAATCTTCCGGTCGGCATGCAGCTGCGTAAAGTCTCGGACCAGCCTGCCGCGGTCAAAACCGGCGTTGGCGAGTTTGTCCAGGTGCTGGTGGAAGCGCTGGTGATTGTTTTGCTGGTGAGCTTCTTCTCCCTCGGCGTGCGGACCGGCATGGTGGTCGCGTTGACCATTCCGCTGGTGTTGGCGATAACCTTCGCGTGCATGTACTTCCTGGGAATCGGCCTGCACAAGATTTCCCTTGGCGCTCTGGTGCTTGCCCTCGGTTTGCTGGTGGACGATGCGATCATCGCTGTGGAAATGATGGCGATCAAAATGGAGCAGGGTTTCGACCGGATCAAAGCCGCGAGTTATGCCTGGACCAGCACCGCGTTCCCGATGCTCACCGGCACACTGATCACCGCCGCCGGTTTCCTGCCGATAGCCACTGCACAATCGGGCACGGGTGAATACACCCGCTCGATCTTCCAGGTGGTGACACTCGCGCTGCTGGCATCGTGGGTTGCCGCCGTGGTTTTCGTTCCGTATCTGGGGGAAAAACTCCTGCCGGACCTGGCGAAAATTCATGCGGCCAAACACGGTACGGCTGACGGTCACCCCGACCCCTATGCCACGCCTTTCTATCAGCGGGTCAGACGTTTGGTGGAGTGGTGTGTCAGGCGTCGTAAGACGGTGATCGTTTTGACGGTGATGTTGTTCATCGCCTCGGTCGTCCTGTTCCGTTTTGTGCCGCAGCAATTTTTCCCGGCGTCGGGTCGGCTGGAGTTGATGGTCGATCTGAAACTCGCCGAAGGTGCCTCCCTGAGTAACACCGCCGAAGAGGTCAAGCGCCTCGAAGGGCTGCTGAAGGACCACGCAGGCATCGATAATTATGTGGCCTACGTCGGCACCGGTTCTCCGCGCTTTTACCTGCCACTGGATCAGCAACTGCCAGCGGCGAGCTTTGCCCAGTTTGTCGTTCTGGCCAAGACTATCGAGGAGCGCGAAACCCTGCGGGTCTGGCTGATCGAAACCCTTAACGAACAATTTCCGGCCCTGCGCTCGCGGGTTACACGCCTGGAAAATGGCCCTCCGGTTGGCTATCCCGTGCAGTTCCGGGTGACCGGTGAGCACATCGAAGAAGTCCGCGCGCTGGCGCGCAAAGTCGCGGCCAAAGTGCGTGAGAACCCGAAGGTGGTCAACGTCCACCTGGACTGGGAAGAACCGAGCAAAGTGGTGTACCTGAACGTCGATCAGGACCGTGCGCGGGCCTTGGGCGTGAGCACGGCAAACTTGTCGAAATTCCTGCAAAGCTCCCTGACCGGTTCCAGTGTCAGTCAGTACCGGGAAGACAACGAATTGATCGAGATTCTGCTGCGCGGCACTGTGCATGAACGCACCGAGCTGTCCTTGCTGCCAAGCCTGGCGGTGCCGACCGACAGCGGTAAAAGCGTCGCGCTGTCGCAGATCGCGACCCTTGAGTACGGCTTTGAAGAAGGCATCATCTGGCACCGCAACCGTCTGCCGAACGTGACAATTCGTGCTGATATTTACGGGCAGGAACAACCGGCGACCCTGGTGCAGCAGATCATGCCGACCCTCGATCCTATTCGCGCTGAACTGCCGGATGGCTACTTGCTGGAGGTCGGCGGTACGGTGGAAGACTCGGCGCGTGGGCAGAATTCGGTGAAGGCCGGTGTGCCGCTGTTCATCGTCGTGGTGTTGACGTTGCTGATGCTGCAACTGCGCAGTTTCTCACGCACGGCCATGGTGTTTCTGACCGCGCCGTTGGGGCTTATCGGCGTGACGTTGTTTCTGATGGTGTTCCGTCAGCCATTCGGCTTCGTCGCCATGCTCGGGACCATCGCCCTGTCTGGGATGATCATGCGTAACTCGGTGATTTTGGTGGACCAGATTGAGCAAGACATCGCTGCGGGGCTGAAGCCGTGGCAAGCGATTATCGAGGCGACGGTGCGCCGCTTCCGGCCGATTGTGCTGACCGCGCTGGCCGCGGTGCTGGCGATGATTCCACTGTCACGCAGTGTGTTTTTCGGGCCGATGGCGGTGGCGATCATGGGCGGTTTGATTGTGGCTACCGCGTTGACGCTACTGTTTTTGCCGGCGTTGTATGCTGCGTGGTTCCGGGTCAAAAAAGACGTGGCCTGATCTTCTGTCAGGGTTTGTTACCAAGGGTGCCTCCTACACCCACCGATCGTTCCCACGCCTATGCGTGGGAACGATCATCTGCGGTTTAGAGCGTACTGAAGACTTTCTTGGCGAGGCTGGTGGCCGCTGCCGCCGGGTTCTGGCGGATGGTTTCTTCCTGCTTGCCAATCATCTCGAACAAGCCATTCAACGCTTGTTCGGTCACGTAGTTTTCGATGTTGGCGTTCTTTGCATCCAGTACACCCAGCGTAGCGGCCTGACCGGCGAACGAGTTGTACTGTTTCGCCAGGCCAACCTGATCGGTGGCGTGTTTGACGATGGGTAGGAATTTGACGCGGATCTGCTCGCGGCTCGATTTGTCGAGGTACTGGGTGGCAGAGTCTTTGCCGCCGCTGAGAATGCCCTTGGCGTCGGCCACGCTCATCTTTTTCACTGCATCCACGAGAATTGGCTGAGCCTGCGTCACGGCGGTTTCCGCCGCCTTGTTCATGCTGGTTTCCAGCTGTTCGACCTGATCGCCCATGCCGAACTGTTTCATTTTGTTGGCGACTTTACCCAGTTTGCCCGGCAGTTCGATTTTCACCTGCGGGTTGTTGCTGAAACCACCCGGCGTGCCAAGTTGTTTCACCGCGATCTGCGCACCTTGGGTCAGTGCATCCTTTAGGCCTGCGGTGGCGTCGCTTTGCGACAGGTCACTGAGGGACAGGGCCAAGGCACTGGCAGAAATCATCAAGCCTGCGCACAGGCCGGTGAAGCGAAGGGTAGGGCGGAGCATGGCTGCTTCCTTGTTCAAAAGCGGAATTTAGCGGACGGTATCGACGCGGATTTTCAGCGGTTGCGGATCGTTGCCGTCGAGTTGCACGGCGTGGTTTTCGGTGGTGATGAACATCAACTCGCCGTTGACTTCGATCCGCGCGCTAACCGAGTAACGATGGCCGGGTTTGATCTGCGCGGGATCGTAGCTCAAATGAAACGGCAGCGGCACCTGGCCTTTAACCGGGCCTTTTTGTTCGTCAAGGACTACGGCTGGCGCATCGGCCAGGGACACGTCCCGCAGGCTCACGCGCAGGGTCGCCGTTGGCGGCAGGGCGATGCGTTGCAGGTAGAACACTTCGCCGTCGAGGCTGGTTTTGGCGGTGGGGTGCATGGATTGGCAGGCGCCCAGCAAAGCGCTCATGGCCAATAAAGAGAATTTTTTCATTGCGGATCTCCGTATCGAAGGCGCCAGAAGAATCCTGGCACCCCGGGGAATTTAGCGGATTTTGCGCGGGACGTCGAAACTGAAGTCACTACGGGTAAATAAACGTCGATGAGTAGAGGAATAACCTCGTATTAGTCTTTAAATCCAAAGGGGGCCAAGACGGCAATATCAGGAGACACGGAAATAGTCTGGCCATATCTGTTTTCCATGCCTTTCAATGTATAGCGTTTTCCGGGAACAGCTTGAGCTGGATCGTAATTTAAATAAAAGGCAGAGGCTGTTTCTTCATCACACTGTATTCGTACAAGTTCTGCGTCCGGCTCATTGTACTCATGGGCGCTAATGGATACCGCTTGCTCACGCTCAATGGTTTTCGGCGGTTGCGCTTCGACATAGAGTTGTCCAATAGGGCTGAGATGAATTATCTGCCGATGGGGCGCCTTAGCGACGGTGACGAAGTAATCCAGGTCCAGCAATAATGGGTTGCGATTATGCGTCAATTGAATGTTGACCTGGTATTTGACACTCACGTCCACATACTTGTGTTGGAAAGAGAAGTTCCATTGGCCATCCGCGATAGTGGGTTGGCTCCAGTTCATCACGTTTATGGGGCGGGAAGCATTGATGACTTGAATGTTGATTCGAGTCTCACAGTCGCCATCATTTGGAACTAAATAGTCAGGTGGTAACTTGAAAGTCAGGGTGATGCTGGGGTTAGGGTTCATCGCGATATCCTTATCGTGATAATGGAAAACCCAAATCTATCTTTTAATTAACTACCAGGGAAGCATTCATCTCGCCTTGGTAGTTGTCGAAAAGTTTCAACTAGTTCGAATCTGCCGCATCTTCACTGCGATGCAATGCCACTTGGCGGATCGATAAACGAATCTCCGCCGGTAATACGCGTTTGGCCGCGCCTTCGGCCAGTTCGCCGAGCAGTTCGTGATAACTCAGTTTGCCAGCCTCATCGCGTTTGAGAACCTCAAGGTCCAGCAGGGTCTGGATGAAGTGGCGGAACAGGCTCTTGTCGAAAAATTCCGGGGCGTTGAGGCCATGCAGGATCGAAAGGCGTTGGGCCATGACCGTACACAGGTCTTCCAGCTCTTCGGCGCTGAGGCTGTTCTGGCCGCTGTTGAGCAGTAGGGACACGGACATGTAGAAGCGTTGCAGGGTCTGGGCGATGCTTTTCGACAGTAGCGTCAACAACACGAAGTGCCGTGAGCTTGGCGCCGGACGCACGTATACCTCGTTTTCGAAACGCAGCAGACCTTTTTCGACAAAGGCTTCGAGCCATTGATCGACGACGGCATCCAGTTCGTCCATCGACCAGCGAATGAACAGCTCCGCTTGCAGGTACGGATACAGTGCGCGGGTATAGCGCAGGATCTGCTCGCGGCGCATGCGTGAGGCGCTCTGGAAGAAACTCGCCAACAGTGCCGGCAACGCAAAGATGTGCAGCACGTTGTTGCGGTAATAGGTCATCAGCACGGCGTTCTGTTCGTCCAGGTACAGAATCTTGCCCAACGCATCGCTTTGCTCGGACAGCAGGTCCATGTCCTTCACATGTTCGATCAGCGCGCGCCCGTCGCCTTCCGGCAACGTCGTATGCGGCGAGTAAGGCACTTTGCGCAGCAGCGCGAGATACAGGTCGAGCACCCGCGCCATGGCGCGATCATCCAGCGCCAGACGGCTGGTTGACAGCAGCGCGAGGGCCACCAGGTTGACCGGGTTGATCGCTGCCGCTTCGTTCAGGCGCTGTGCGACTTTCTCGCTGAGGCGGTGAGTGGTTTCGTTGAGCCAGTGCGGTTTGAACTGTGGGCCAAGTTCCTGTTGGCGCCAGTCCGGTTGTTCGCTGTCGAGGAATTCTGCCAGTTTGATCGGTTCGCCGAAGTTGACCGCGACTTGGCCGAAGCGCTGCTTGAGGGCGCCGATGACTTTGAATATGTCGAAGATCGATTCTTTTTTCTTGCTCGCGCCACGCAGTTCGCCGAGGTAGGTCCGGCCTTCCAGCACACGCTCGTAGCCGATGTAGACCGGAATGAAGACGATCGGCATGCGTGAAGAACGCAGGAAGCTGCGCAGGGTGATCGCGAGCATCCCGGTTTTCGGTTGCAGCATGCGCCCGGTGCGCGAGCGCCCGCCCTCGACGAAGTACTCCACCGGAAAGCCTTTGGTGAAGAGGGTGTGCAGGTATTCGTTGAACACCGAGGTATAGAGCGGGTTGCCTTTAAAGGTGCGGCGCATGAAAAACGCGCCGCCGCGTCGCAGCAGGCTGCCAATCACCGGCATGTTGAGGTTGATCCCGGCGGCAATGTGCGGCGGTGTCAGGCCGTTGCGGAACAACAGATAGGAAAGCAACAGGTAATCAATGTGGCTGCGGTGGCACGGCACATAGATCACTTCGTGACCTTGGGCGACTTCTTGTACGCCTTCGATATGGTTGACCTTGATGCCGTCGTAAATCTTGTTCCAGAACCAGCTCAGTACCACTTCCAGAAAGCGGATGGCGGTGTAGGTGTAGTCCGAGGCAATCTCATTGCCGTAACGCAGGGCCATTGCCTTGGCTTTTTCGGGCGAGATTTTTTCGCGCTCGGCTTCATCGAGAATGGCTTGTTTGACCAGTGGCTGATTGAGCAAGCCTTTGACCAGGTTGCGGCGGTGGGAAATATCCGGGCCTATGACCGCAGCTTTGAGGTTGCGAAAGTGTACTCGCAGAATGCGCTGTGCCATGCGCACGGTGCGCTCGTGGCCTTTGTTGTGTTCGATCAGTTCGCGCAGATGGATCGGCGCCGAGAACTGCACACGGGTTTTACGCCCCAGTACGATGATGCTCAGCAAGCGGCGCAGACGGCCGGTGACCGCCCAACTGTCGGCGAACAGCAGCTTCCACGGGCTCGATTCGCTGTCCGGTGACTGGCCCCAGAACACGCTGACCGGAATGATCTGCGCGTCTTCGGCGGCGTTCTGGCTCAACGTGCCGACCAGCCGTGTCAGCGTTGGCGGCGCGCCGCGCTTGTCCTGACGCCCTAGCCAGTCGGGATCTGGGGTCAGGTAAAAGAACGCGGCGGGCTCCAGCAAATTACCCACTGCCACTGGCAGCACCGGACGCGGCAGGCCGGCCTTGGAGCACTCGGTGTCAATCACGGCGAGTTCGGTTAGCGAAGGATTTTGCAGGACGTAGAACACCGGACGACTGCGGTCGAGGTTGAGGGTAAACGACGACTGGTTGATCGTCTCCGAGCGAACCCAGAGGTAAAGCAGTCGGCGCAGGGTGCCAAACACAAGACGGCGGAACGGGGAGCGGGTCATACGGCTTCTGCGTGAGTGAATAAAACCGAGCAAAGGCTCAGGCGGTCGATAGTGTGCCGTATTCCCCGAAAATCGGCAAAAAAGCACCTAACCAATCTGTAGTTGTGTGTTTTTGTGCCTGTCATATACTCGCCCGCTCAACAATAAAAAGAAGAGGGGTAACGACACATGACAACGCGCGAAACCGGCAATGTGAAGTGGTTCAACGATGCCAAGGGTTATGGCTTCATTCAGCGCGATGACGGTGTGGACGTGTTCGTACACTACCGCGCAATTCGTGGCGAAGGGCACCGTTCGCTGGCAGAGGGGCAGCAGGTTGAATACGCCTTGGTGACCGGCGATAAGGGTTTGCAGGCTGAGGATGTTGTAGGTCTGTAAACCGATTATTCGGATCACACATAACCCAAGGAGCGAGGCTTGCCCGCACTGGCGCTTAAGCTTCGCTCCTGTGCGGTTATTGTGTTTCCAGTCACGCTATTTTCAGCCCATCTATTATTGCGCGTCGCCTTTACGGCGCCTCCTGTGCCTTTCAGTGGCCACTCACTACCGCGCCATGACGCTTGCTTCCGGGTGATCTTTACACCCGTGTCTCAATGCTGGATGCATGGCCACCTGTCATATCTAACAGTAGACGTTTTTGTTTACGCGCCTAATCTCGGTGAACGTTATTCCTGAGCCCGTATCGGTGGACTCGGAAACAGTCGGGAGTGAGCGATATGTGGCGAGTCATTGGTTTTTTGCTGTTGCTAACAGTGGTCGGCTTCACGGCCCAAGGCACATTACCAGAGCAGACCGCCAGTGAAGTGCTCACTGACCAGCAAGCCGCGGTGTTCAAAGTGCTCGATGCGCCGGCCGGTGAGTTGGATATCGATACCTCGGGCGCTACCGTCACCGTGCAGGTGAGTTACCCGGCACTGGCGGCCGGCGATACCGTCGGCCTGCGTCTGAGTGGTGTGGTGCTGCGTGACATGCCGATACAGAAGGTATCGACGGTCGGCGTGCTGACGTTTGACGTGCCCAGCGCGTGGTTCGTCGAGAACCTCAATCACACCGTGACCTTGACCCACACCCACAAGGTGGTGGGTGTGGGCAGCCTGATAACCTCGTCACCCTTGAGCGTTCGTGTGGTGGGGACTCCGGGCCAGGCAGTGTTCAAGGTGGTTGAAGCGCCAGCCGGTGAATTGAATGTCGATACCTTGGGTTCCACCGCCACCGTGCAGGTACGTTACCCGGCACTGGCGGCCGGCGATACCGTCGGCCTGCGTCTGAGTGGTGTGGTGCTGCGTGACACGCCGATACGGAAGGTGTCGACGGTCGGCGTGCTGACGTTTGACGTGCCCAGCGCGTGGTTCGTCGAGAACCTCAATCACACCGTGACCTTGACCCACACCCACAAGGTGGTGGGTGTGGGCAGCCTGATAACCTCGTCACCCTTGAGCGTTCGTGTGGTGGGGACTCCGGGCCAGGCAGTGTTCAAGGTGGTTGAAGCGCCAGCCGGTGAATTGAATGTCGATACCTTGGGTTCCACCGCCACCGTGCAGGTACGTTACCCGGCACTGGCGGCCGGCGATACCGTCGGCCTGCGTCTGAGTGGTGTGGTGCTGCGTGACACGCCGATAAGGAAGGTGTCGACGGTCGGCGTGCTGACGTTTGACGTGCCCAGCGCTTGGTTCGTCGAGAACCTCAATCACACCGTGACCTTGACCCACACCCACAAGGTGGTGGGTGTGGGCAGCCTGATAACCTCGTCACCCTTGAGCGTTCTTGTGGTGGGGACTCCGGGCCAGGCAGTGTTCAAGGTGGTTGAAGCGCCAGCCGGTGAATTGAATGTCGATACCTTGGGTGCCACCGCCACCGCTACCGTGCAGGTGAGTTACCCGACACTGACGGTCGGCGATACCGTCGGCCTGCGTTTGAGTGGTGTGGTGCTGCGTGACACGCCGATACGGAAGGTGTCGACGGTCGGCGTGCTGACGTTTGACGTGCCCAACGCGTGGCTCGTCGAGAACCTCAATCATACTGTGACCTTGACTCATACCCACAAAGAAGGGGGTACAGGCAGCCTGATTACGTCGGCGCCTATTCTGATTAAAGTTGTTGGTGTATTGAGCGATGGTCAGCGCGTCGCCAACAGGCTTAACGAGCAATACGCAACGACCAGCAATACCTGTCCCGGCAACAAAGCCGCGTTCTATTGCAGCGGGGTATTGATAAGGGTGACAGATGCCTCGACCGCGTTTCATGCCTGGAATCCCAGCCCATCATCGGTGGCGTTGGGCAGCGTTGCGTTCAGCTACATGAAAGTGGATTTGAGTATGAACAGACTTGCTTTCGGCAAGTTGCAGGGGCTGATCCTCAAGCCCGCAGAGGTGTTTACTCAGAACGGGGACTATCCGCTGAAGGTGTTGTGCGCCTATGCGTATGATGCAAACTCTGTCTCAAGAAGTCTGAACGGGTGTGGGGAAAATATTGATTTTCCTACTGACAGCGGAACCTGCGCATCGTTAAAAATCACGACCCTTGCGGCATGGCGCGCGCATTTCCAGAAGTACCCAATAACGTCTTACTTACGATTTCATCACCAGTGCAGTCTTGGCACTGATCAAGCATCGTTTGAGTTAAGCCTTACTGCACGGGAGGATCCGGCAGCGGAGTTAGTTGCTTACGCGCACAACGAGATCATCATAAAAACGTGGCCGCAAGATACTAAAAACCTACCGATTGAAGCTTTTTTCTATTGGTATACCGGCACCGAAACGTCGGGGCTGGCGGCAGCGAAGTACATGCAGCAGGACTTTTATCAAATGACAGCCAAAAAAGTGCCGATTATTCGGGTGATACCGGATACCTCAGCCGCCCAAATCTTCAGTTACCACGCCGCGGAACAGGGTCTTTGACGAACGCTCGTCTATCAATGCTGCATGCTTAGATACCTGTCATATCTGACAGTTAATGTGGTTTGCGCGCCTAAACTCGGTGAACGTTAGTCCTGAGTCCGTAGCGGTGGACTCGTAAGCCGTCGGGAGCGAACGATGGGTGGAGAGCGATTGGTTTTTCGTGGTTGCTGACAGTGGTCAGTTGCGCGACGCAAGGCATTCCAAACGACGCTGAGATACCGACCAACCGCCAGATGATTTTTCGGTCATTACATCGCCAAGTCAGGACGCCAGTGAATTACTCACTGACCAGCATGCCGAGGTGCTCAAAGTGCGACACGCCGGCCGGTGAGTTGTATGTCGACACTTTAGGCGCCCTTGGCACTTGGTTTTTAAGCGGTCTTCCAGGTGATTTCTTCTTCGCCATCCACGCTGATGCGCATCCAGCGGTCTGCGGTTTCTTCACCTTCTTCTTCGATCCAGCTGCCCGGCGCGCAACGCACTTCGACGTTCAGTGCGGCAAAGGCTGCGCGAGCGCAGGCGATGTCGTCATCCCATGGGGTCTGGTCGCTGTCCAGGAACAAGCTATTCCAGCGGCCAACGGCGTTCGGCAGCCAGGTGACGGGTACGTTGCCGGCCTTGCACTTGTAAGTCTGCCCTTTTTTCACCCAGTCGGAGCAGGGGCCCAACGCGGCGCCTAGCCACGCCGAAATAGCCTTGTAGTCGACGTCAGTGTCTTTCAGGTAAATCTCGATATCGGGTTGGCGCATGGATGTCCTCACTGCGGTCTTGAAAAATCCATTCGCGGATTTAGCCGGCCTCAAGCGATTGCTCAAGGCCAAAAAATGTAAGCGTTACTGAAGCACAAAATAATCGTAGCGCATCGAAACAGTGACCTCGAACGGTTCGACCTGTGCGATGACCGCCGCGCGTCGTTCGGCACTGGCACGCCAGCCGTGAGGCGTCATTGCCAACAGGTTGGCACGATCCTGACCACTGTCCAGTGTCAGTTTGAATTCCAGGGTTTCGCTGTGCGCCAGCGTCATGCCTTCTGGCATTAGGGCCAGGTGTTTGTCGTCGGTGTACTCACGCACTTCGTCGTACAGGCGTTCACGCAATTCCATCAGGTGGCCGCTGGTCGGCCCGACTTTCATCAAGCCGCCGCCGGGGCTGAGCAAGCGTTTGGCTTCTTCCCAGTCCAGCGGGCTGAAGACGCTGGCCAGAAACTGGCAACAGCCGGACGCCAGCGGCACGCGGGCCATGCTGGCGATCAACCAGCTCAATGCCGGGTCGCGCTTGCAGGCGCGTTTGACCGCTTCGCGCGAGATGTCCAGCGCGTAACCGTCGGCATCCGGCAAGGCGTTGGCGATTTGTACGGTGTAGTAACCCTCGCCACAGCCAATGTCCAGCCAGCGCTGCGGTGCGTACTTCGCCGCCAGTTCGGCCAGACGTTTGGCCACCGGCGCGTAATGGCCGGCATTCAAGAAGTCACGTCGCGCTTCGACCATCGCCAGGTTATCCCCAGGGTCGCGGCTGTTCTTGTGCTGTACCGGCAGCAGGTTCAGGTAACCCTGGCGCGCACGGTCGAAACGGTGCCCGGCGGGGCACGCGACACCGTTTTCCACCGCGTTCAGCGGTTCGCTGCAGATCGGGCAAGCGAGCATCAGGCGAGCAACTTGATCAGGGTTTGGTAGTAGATGTCGGTCAGTACATCGAGGTCGCTGGCCAGCACACGCTCGTTGACTTGATGGATGGTCGCGTTGACCGGCCCCAGCTCAACCACCTGTGTCCCCATGGTTGCGATGAAGCGACCGTCGGAAGTGCCACCGCTGGTGGACGCTTTGGTCTCGCGCCCGGTGACGTCCTTGATGCTCGACGCGACGGCATCGAGCAGGGCGCCCGGTTCGGTGAGGAACGGCAGGCCGGACAGTGCCCAGTCTACGTGCCAGTCCAGGCCATGGTTGTCGAGGATATCGGCAACCCGCTTTTGCAGGCCTTCAACGGTGGACTCAGTGGAGAAGCGGAAGTTGAACACCGCCACCAGATCACCCGGAATCACGTTGGTCGCGCCGGTGCCGGAGTTGAGGTTGGAGATCTGGAAACTGGTCGGCGGGAAGAAATCATTGCCGTGGTCCCAATGCTCGGCGGCCAGCTCGGCGAGGGCCGGGGCGGCGAGATGGATCGGGTTCTTGGCCAGATGTGGGTAAGCAACGTGGCCTTGCATGCCACGCACGGTCAACGTGGCGCCCAGAGAGCCGCGACGGCCATTCTTGACCACGTCACCGACCAAGGTGGTGCTTGACGGTTCTCCTACGATGCACCAGTCCAGACGTTCGTTGCGGGCCTTGAGACGTTCGACCACTGCCTTGGTGCCGTGATGCGCCGGACCTTCTTCGTCGCTGGTGATCAGGAAGGCCACCGACCCTTTGTGGTCCGGGTAGTCACCGACGAAACGCTCGGCTGCTACCAGCATCGCGGCGAGGCTGCCTTTCATGTCTGCTGCGCCACGGCCACAGAGCATGCCGTGCTCGTCGATCAGCGCATTGAACGGATCAATCTGCCAGGCAGTCACCGGACCGGTCGGGACTACATCGGTGTGGCCGGCGAAGCACAGGACCGGGCCCGAGTGGTTGCCGTGGGTCGCCCAGAAGTTATCCACTTCTTCGATACGCATCGGTTCCAGTTTGAAACCGGCATCGCCCAGGCGCTGCATCATCTGCTTCTGGCAATCGGCGTCGACCGGCGTTACAGACGGACGGCGGATCAGGTCGATAGCGAGTTGGAGGGTCGGCGAAAGGTCAGCGTGGGCCGTCATGGAAAACTCCGGATGCGGTAAATGTGAGCGCGAGCCTGCTCGCGAAAGCGGTCTGGCAGTCAACATAAAGGTTAAGTGTGACGGACGCTTCGTCGCAACGCCGTCTGGAGCCGGCTCGCTCCCACAGGTATTGGGTCAGGCCATAGCGCCTAAGGCGCGCAAAATGGCGGTTATCTTAAAGCAAAACGGCGGCCATTGGCCGCCGTTTAGTGCATCTCTACGGATTTAGACAGCAGGCAGAGGCGCAGGCTCGGCGGCCGGTTTCGGCAGCGAAGACAGGAACGCCATGATCAGCGCCGCCAGGTACGGCAGCGACTGCACCAGCAACATCACCACCCAGAAGCGCATGTCGTTGCTGGGCAGGCCCTGTACCAGGAAGATTCCCAGCGCAGCGCCCCACAACAGCAGCATGATGAACATCTCTTCGCGAGCCTCCGAAATCGCCACCCAGAAGCCGTGGTTGTCGGCGTTTTTCGGGGTGCGGAAGAACGGAATGCTGCTGGTGAAGAAGCCGTACAGCACCGCTTTGGCGATGGTGTGGGACAAGGCCAGCCCGGCCAGCGCCGCGCAGAATGCATCTTTCAGATTGACCCCGACCGCGCGGCGGTAGAGGAAGATGATCTTGCCAACCTTGAACACGAACAGTGCCAGCGGTGGGATTGCGAAAATCAACAGCGGTGGATCGACCCGCTGCGGCACGATGATCATTGCCGCCGACCACAACAAGGCGCCGACGGTGAAGAAGATGTTCATGCCGTCCGCTACCCACGGCAACCAGCCCGCGAGGAAGTGGTAACGCTGGCCACGCGTCAGTTCGGTGTCTTTGCCACGCAGCAGGCTTGCGGTGTGACGCTTGATGATTTGAATCGCCCCGTAGGCCCAGCGGAAACGCTGTTTCTTGAAGTCGATAAAGGTATCGGGCATCAAACCTTTGCCGTAGCTGGTGTGGTAGTACGCCGCCGACAGGCCTTTTTCGAACACCCGCAGACCCAACTCAGCGTCTTCACAGATGCACCAGTCAGCCCAGCCCAATTCCTCGAGTACCGAACGTCGGGTCATGGTCATGGTGCCGTGCTGAATGATCGCGTCACGGTCGTTACGGGTGACCATGCCGATATGAAAGAAGCCTTTGTATTCGGCGTAGCAGAGTTTCTTGAAGGTGCTTTCGTTTTGGTCGCGATAATCCTGTGGTGACTGCACCACGGCGATTTTCGGATCGGCGAAGTGCGGCACCATGTGCTTGAGCCAGTTCGGCTCGACGCAATAGTCCGAGTCGATCACCGCAATCACTTCGGCATCCTTGGCGGTGTGCGGGATCAAGTAGTTCAGCGCGCCACCCTTGAAGCCTGCCAGCGGTGCGACGTGGAAGAACTTGAAGCGCGGGCCAAGGGTTTCGCAGTAATCACGCACCGGTTCCCAGACCGCCGGGTCCTTGGTGTTGTTATCGATGATCAGGACTTCGAAGTCCGGATAGTCGAGGTTGGCGAGGGCGTCGAGGGTCTGTTTGACCATCTCCGGCGGCTCGTTGTAGCACGGTACGTGAATCGACACTTTCGGTCGGTAGTCCGATTCGCCTTCTACCGGCAGGAATTCTCGCCGGCGTTTGTGAGTCCAGACCGCTTCGGCCAGTTCGTGGGCCTCGGTCAGCAACACGATAAACACCCCGAGCGCCCCGAGGGCGAGCAAGAAGCCCACCGTCAGGCTGAACCAGGTGCTGTATTGCTGGCTGTAGTCGTAACCGATCCACACCAGAACCGAACCGCACAAGAAGGCGATAAAAGTCAGGAAGGTCCGGCCACGCTGACGCAGGGCCGAGCCGTCGATCATCAACAAGGTCAGCGACAGCAACGCCAGTACCGCCGAGCCGATAGCCAGTACACGCCACTGCGGGATCGCGACCACCGGGCCCTCGAAGTTGAACTTCTGCTGGCGCGCCGCGTTAAACACGCCCCAATACGCGCCCACCGAACCTTCGTCGCTGGCCTTCCACGGCTGGTCGAACGCTTCGATCACGAAGTAGTTGAAGCCCTGACGATTCAGCTTGTTAACCAATGTCCGCAGGTAGATCGCTTGATCCGCCGGGCTGGCATCGGTGCCGCCGCGCATACGACCGTTGCTCGGCCAGCCAACCTCCGAGAGCAACAACGGTTTTTTCGGGAACATTTTTTTCAAGTCCCGAGCGCGATCGAGGACGAACTGCCCAGCCTTGTCCACCGGGATGAATTCCCAGTAGGGCAAAATGTGAGCGGCAATCAGATCGACGTGCTTAGCCAGTTCCGGGTGTTCTTCCCATACGTGCCATTGCTCGGACGTAGTCACCGGCACTTTCACTGCGGCACGGACGCGGTCGAGTATCACGCTCAGGTCCTTGGCGGTAATTTCCTTACGGAAAATCGCCTCGTTACCCACGACCACGCGAACCACGCTGCGTGAGGTATTGGCCAGGGTGATGGCGCGCAGGATCTCACGCTCATTGCGTTCCTGATCCGGACTGATCCATATCCCCAGGGTCACCCGCAGTCCGAACTCTTCCGCCAGCTTGGGGATGTCTTCCAGGGTGCCGTCGACCGAGTAAGTACGGATGTTATCCGTCAGCTTGCTCATGATCTCCAGATCGCGACGCATTTCATCGTCACTCGGGTACTGGTCTTTCTGTGGGTACTGGCCTTGCTGGAACGGCGAGTACGAAAAACCAGAGATCTGTTCAGGCCAGTTAGGGGCGCTGACCGGGCGGTTGATTAGCGCCCAGAAGCCGGTGAACAAGGCAGCGATGGCGAGCACCACCACCAGGTTGAGTCCAAATTTACGCGATGACATAGCTTTTTCAGGTTCCAAAGGCTGTGGAACGAAGGAACGGTCGGCGATTGCCAAGGGGCGCGCATCCTACACCGGGCGTTCACTGGCCGTACAGAGGACAGAGAAGTGCCGCACGTTGGGCACTCTACTTTGTCTTAAGTTCTTACACTTGCAGCTTAAAGCTTGTAGCCGCCCAGGTATCTTGCCTCGCAGGCCCCTTTCGTTTTTTGACAGCAGCGGGCGCCGTCAAAAAGGAACAGTGTTTGTGAGGCAGGACACCCTTTATAATGCGCGCCGGTTTTTGGGGTAATGGTCATGAGTACAGAAGATCCGCGGTTTGCCGGCATTGCTCGGTTGTATGGCATTGAGGGCCTGGCACGCTTGCGCGCGGCCCATGTGGCGATCGTCGGCGTCGGTGGTGTGGGTTCCTGGGCGGCGGAAGCCGTTGCCCGGTGCGGTGTGGGCGAGATTTCGCTGTTCGACCTGGATGACGTTTGCGTCAGTAACGCCAACCGCCAACTGCACGCGCTGGACAGCACCGTCGGCAAACCCAAGGTCGAAGTAATGGCCGAACGCTTGCGCGGCATCAATCCAGACTGCACGGTACACGCCGTGGCGGATTTCGTGACGCGCGAAACCATGGCCGAGTACATCACGCCCAACATCGACTGCGTGATCGATTGCATCGACAGCGTCAATGCCAAGGCGGCGCTGATTGCTTGGTGCAAGCGCCGCAAGATTCAGATCATTACCACCGGCGGCGCGGGCGGGCAGATTGATCCGACGCTGATCCAGGTCTGCGACCTGAACCGTACCTTCAACGACCCGCTGGCCTCGAAAGTGCGCTCCACGTTGCGCCGCGATTACAACTTCTCCCGCACCGTGACCCGTCATTACAGCGTGCCCTGTGTCTTTTCCACCGAACAACTGCGCTACCCGAAGCCGGACGGCAGTATTTGTTTGCAGAAGAGTTTTGTCGGCGATGGCGTGAAGCTCGACTGTGCGGGTGGTTTTGGCGCGGTGATGATGGTGACGGCGACGTTCGGCATGGTCGCGGCAACCAAGGCTGTGGATAAAATTGTGGCGGGTGTGCGGCGGCCGGCAGATCGGGTTAAATCTGCGGTTTAAAATTGCGACTGATGGCCCTTGGCGAGCAGGTTCGCTCCTACAAGGGCGCGGCCAATTCTTTCATTCGCTGTAAAACGGCATTAAGGCCATTACTGCGCGAAGGGGAGAGCTGGCGGCTCAGCCCAAGCTGATTAAACCAATCCGGCAAATCCACCTGCCGCAACTCAAGCGCGGACAAACCGTTGACTCGTGCCAGCAGCAACGCCACCAACCCGCGAATCAATCGTGCATCGCTGCTCGCGGCAAACAGCCAGTGGCCGTCATTTAGCGAACCCACCAACCAGACCTGACTTTCACAACCATGTACCCGGTTGGCGTCGACTTTATCCACATCGCTCAACGCCGGCAGTCGGTCGCCCCACTGCATCAGCAACCGCGCCCGCTGCTCCCAGCCGGCGGCATTTTGAAAAGTGTCCAGCGCGGTGACGGCGTCGGCCGGCAAACTCATCGCAGTAACTCCAGCGCCTGATCCAGCGCTTCAAAGAACCGCTCCAGGTCTGCGGAGTCGTTGTAGAGCGCTAGCGACACCCGGATCGCGCCGGCCAGTTCGAAGCTTTTGAGCAGCGGCATGGCGCAGTGGTGTCCGGCGCGCACGGCAATCCCTTGCTCCGTCAGCAAGTGCGCCACATCCGAGTTATGCACACCTTCGACCACAAAACTGGCGAGTGCCAATTGCGGTTTGCCCAGCAAGCGAATGCCGTTGCGCGCCTCAAGCCCCTTGAGCAAATAGCCATGCAGCGCCGCTTCATGGGCGGACACCGCGTCCTGATCCAGCCCGGCGAGGTAATCCAGCGTGGCGCCAAGACCAATCACACTCGCAATCGGCGGTGTGCCAGCTTCAAACCCCAGTGGCGCCGGACGAAAACGTGCGTCGTGGTAATCGGCGTCGAGCACCATCTCACCGCCGAACTGCCATGGCCGCAGGCACTCGAGGGCTTGATGGCGCCCAAACAGCACCCCCAAACCATCGGGGCCATAGAGCTTGTGGCTGGAAAACACATAGAAGTCGCAACCGAGGGCCTGCATGTCATGCCGGCCATGGACCACACCCTGAGCGCCGTCGACCACGGTCAATGCGTTGTGTGCTTTGGCCAGCGCCAGCAGGGCGGGCAGAGGTTGCCAAGCACCGAGGACGTTGGACAACTGGCTGACGGCCAGCAGCCGGGTGCTTGGGCCGATCAATCGGACGGCGGCACCAAGGTCAATCAGCCCTTGGGCATCCAGCGGCAGAATGACCAGCTTCAAGTTGCGGCGGTGCGCTAATTGCTGCCACGGCAACAGGTTGGCGTGATGCTCCAGCGCGCTGATGACAATCTCATCGCCCGGATTAAAGCGATGTTCCAGGCCATAAGCCAAGAGGTTCAGCGCGGAAGTCGCGCCGTGGGTGAAGATGATATGCCCGCTGTCGCCGGCGTTCAGCCATTGACTGACTTTGCGACGGCTGTCCTCGAACGCCTGAGTGGCGAGGGCGCCGGGCAGGTGTTGCGCCCGATGCACGTTGGCCGCGCCGTTGGCGTAGTAATGCGCCATGGCATCAAGCAGTGCTTGGGGTTTTTGCGTGGTGGCGGCGCTGTCCAGATACGTCTGGCCCTGCCGCTGCAATGCGGCGATGGCCGGAAAATCGGCGCGCCAGGGAGAGGCAATCATCATGTTGTTCGGCCCTGGTGACATGGGCGAGTACGCTTGACCTGTCGGCGCTAGGCGTGCCCGCGAAGGCGCCATCATTGGCACCAAAAGCTTCGCGAGCATGCCCTGCGCCTACAAAGGGCAGGTGATCGATTGACGCCCTGCTTAGTTGTGAGCGTGCAGCGCTTCGTTCAGCTCGATGGCCGATTTGTGGGTTTTGCATTCCACGGCACCGGTCTCTGAGTTGCGGCGGAACAACAGGTCAGGTTGACCCGCCAGTTCGCGAGCCTTGACGACTTTGACCAGCGTGTTGTGTTCGTCCAGCAGTGCCACTTTGGTCCCCGCGGTCACGTACAGGCCCGATTCAACGGTGTTGCGGTCGCCCAGCGGGATGCCGATGCCGGCGTTGGCGCCGATCAGGCAGCCTTCGCCCACCTTGATCACGATGTTGCCGCCGCCCGACAGCGTGCCCATGGTGGAGCAGCCGCCGCCCAGGTCCGAACCCTTGCCGACGAATACGCCGGCCGAGACACGGCCTTCAATCATGCCCGGACCTTCGGTGCCCGCGTTGAAGTTGACGAAACCTTCGTGCATGACGGTGGTGCCTTCGCCCACGTAGGCGCCCAGACGAATACGGGCCGCGTCAGCGATGCGCACGCCGGCCGGAACCACGTAGTCGGTCATCTTCGGGAACTTGTCCACCGAGAACACTTCCAGCAGTTCGCCGCGCAGGCGGGCTTCGAGTTGACGCTCGGCCAGCTCAGCGAGGTCGATTGCGCCCTGGCTGGTCCAGGCCACGTTTGGCAGCAACGGGAACACGCCGGCCAGGTTCAGGCCGTGTGGCTTGACCAGACGATGAGACAGCAGGTGCAGCTTGAGGTAAGCCTCTGGGGTGGACGTCAGTTGCGCGTCGTCGGCCAGAATCGTGGCAACCAGCGGCTTGTGGCTTTCGGCCAGACGTGTCAGCAAGGCTGCCTGGGCGGCGTCGACGCTTTTCAGTGCTTCGGCCAGCTGAGCGGCCTGAGCGGTGCTGAACGCGATCGCCTGATTGCCTTCGGTGTAACCCAGGATCGGTGCGATTGCCGCGACCAGTTCGGCCGAAGGGGTGAGCAGTGGCTGTGCGTAAAACACTTCCAGCCATGCGCCTTGACGGTTTTGAGTGCCAACACCAAAGGCCAGGCTGAACAGGGTAGTGGACATGTGTATACCTCTAACAAAATTGAACGGGCTGCCTTACTGGAGTGCGGCCGCGTAGATGTCTGGCTTGAAGCCAATCAGGGTTCGGTCACCGAGATCGAGCACTGGGCGCTTGATCATCGAGGGTTGGGCGAGCATCAGTTCGATGGCTTTCGTCTGGTCGAGATCGGCTTTGCGTTCGTCATCGAGCTTGCGAAAGGTCGTACCTGCACGGTTCAACACCACTTGCCAGCCGTGTTCGTTGCACCACAGGGTCAAGTGTTCACGGTCGATTCCGGCCGTTTTGTAATCATGAAAATCGTAGCTGACAGCGTGTTCATCGAGCCAGGTGCGCGCCTTTTTCATGGTGTCGCAGGCTTTGATGCCGAAAAGGTGCAACGTTTTGCTTGAAACGGTCAAGGAATTGCCTCCTTTGCAGGTGCTGGAAAAAAAGTGTGCCGGATTATGCCATGGCCTTTCAGTTAAAGCGCAAAACCTGATGGGGGAGCGAGCAGCCTTGCTCCCACAGGGATCTCGCTGTTCTCGGCTTTGCGCGATTGCGTGCGACATTGGTGCAACGGTCAGTCAGTAGTCTAAGCGGCTAATATGGCACTTCAATGCTGTCGATTTCCTGGGAATCTTGCGATATGCAAACCGCCTACACCGTCCTGATCATGCTGATGCTGGTCGGCGTTTCACGTCTTGTCGGGCGTGTGATTCCGTTGCCACTGCCACTGGTGCAAATTGGCGCGGGTGCTTTGCTGGCGTGGCCAACGCTTGGGCTGCACGTTGCGCTGGACCCGGAATTGTTCCTTTTTCTGTTTCTGCCGCCGCTATTGTTCTCCGATGGCTGGCGCATGCCCAAGCGTGAGCTGTGGCGCCTGCGCGGGCCAATCCTGACGCTTGCGGTGGGGCTGGTGTTGTTCACGGTGGTGGGTGCCGGGTATTTCATTCATTGGTTGTTACCCAGTATTCCTCTGCCGGTGGCGTTTGCGCTGGCGGCAGTGTTGTCGCCGACTGACGCCGTGGCGGTCTCGGCCATTTCCCAGAACCGTTTGCCGACACCACTGATGCACATGCTCCAGGGCGAAGCGCTGATGAACGACGCCTCTGGCCTGGTGACCTTTAAGTTTGCCTTGGTTGCCGCGATGACCGGTGTGTTCTCACTGGCCAACGCCAGCGTGACGTTCGTCCTGGTGGCCGTGGGCGGTTTAGCGGTGGGTGTGGCCTTGAGTTGGCTGGTCGGACGTATGCGGGCCTGGATGATCGCTCGCGGTTGGGGGGATCCGGCGACCCACGTGGTCTTCATGTTGTTACTGCCGTTTGCCGCCTATGTGCTGGCTGAACGCCTGGGTGCGTCGGGTATTTTATCGGCGGTGGCGGCGGGGATGATGCAGAGCTGGCTCGACCTGTTGCCGCGCCAGACCAGCACGCGCCTGCTTAACCGCAGCGTCTGGTCGTTGCTGGAGTTTGCGTTCAACGGTTTGCAGGTTTTTTTATTCTTTTCATGTAAACGTCATTTGTGGGCGTATGACAGACGTCCTAATTCCAATGTCCTATCCGTATAAACCCTGAATTTATGGGGTTCTAGGCGCGTAAATCATTTTCTATGGATGCATCAATCATGGTGCTTTCTCGGAAAAATGTAAACATAAGATTTTCGGCGCGATTTCATCGGAAAAATGTAAACCTAGTACGCGGTTTGCAACCTTGTGAAGCCAAAACCTTCTCTTAGTGAATGTAAACAGCGGCGGTTTTATTGGGGTTGGCGGTTTACATTTGCGTCGTAGTTACCAAGAGGTTCGAACCTGATTTTCTCCGCAGCAGGCGCTTTTCGGCTCACCCGAACCAGGTTGCCGGCTGCGGTGCGAAAAAGGGCACCGGTGCCTTTTTCAAGCATCAATAAATTCAGATGCCAAATTCTATGTCGCTTACACGGCCAAGCGCCGATGAACAGGAGTTGGCAGACACATTATTTTTAGGATCGCCTTGTAGATCAGGTGTGCCGACGAACACGCTCTTTTTGAACCCGTGGTCGGGATCTATTCGGTCATGTCATTGGGCGCGATGAGTGTCGGCCCGTCCTGGTTTGGATAGTTCCCCTGTGCCTAGCGTTGCAGTTGCTCGTGGCGTTGGTATATGCGAGCTACCAAAAGCATCATTGGCCCGAAGACCCATTGGTGGCAGAGCCGACTGCTCGTGCGAAGCCAAGAGGGACGTAGGGGAGAGGGGGTTCTAGCGCTTTTGCCGGCGCCGTAGCAGGCGGAGGTCGTTCCAAGCGTGACGTGTCACAACGATGTTTTTTTTGACGTGAGAATCACGCTTGGGTACTATGAATATGTCGCTACAGACCGGAACCTTGAGAAAGGGGTAGCGATGCCGGGAACGAGCTTAGGCGAGTTCCTCCCAGCCAGTGAGCGGGATTTGAAAGGCTAGGCCGATATGTGATTCAGCAAAAAGCCCTACGGTGTGAGCCGCAGGGCTTTTTTGCTTTTCCAGGTAGCGTCATTGAACGACAACGGCCTCGTTTAGACGGCGTAGCCCTGGTTCAGACAGGGACACCCTCGTTACGCTTTTCGAGCACGTAGCGAACGTTCAGCAGCGGCCCTTTGCTCGGCATACCACCTCGACCCCATGTTTCGACTTCATAGGCCGAGACCACATTCAGGCGGAGGAAGTTCTCCATGTTCTGCGGTTTGCGAATCTCGAAGAAGATCGCATATTCGTGTACATCCATGCAGAAGTACCGCCTGTTGGTTTTTCCGGCGAAGTGGGCCCTGACTTTCGATTCAATGAAGCGCCTATCGATGTAGTCGATAAGTTGTTTGGATAGAGCGTACCGATTCGGGCAGAAGTATCGTTCTTCCTTGGTCTTTGGGTGGACGATCAGTTCCCCGTTTTCTTTGCTGTCAGTGAAGCAGTGAAGCCCGAACGTGAATTCGACGCTGCACTCGCTGGCACCCAATTGGAATGTCCGCACCGTGGGCTGCAGATGAGCCATGCAGACTTCTTTTCCATTGATCGTCAAATTATCCCAGCGCATGCTCACGGTCACTTCTTTTCGGCCCACGAGAATATGCGATTAAAAGGTGATGTCAATATAGTGGCCATTTAGCACTGTGCCCAGTAAGTGCAGGCTTTAGGCGCAGAAACGTTTCGTGCGGGGTCGAAAGCAACCGTGGGGCGCACAGGCTACTCAGGTGCTTGTGGCCCGCATACGATGATCCCTCCATTCCAACGCTCCGCCACACGGCCAAGATGCCCCGGTTCACGCCTAAATCATCTTCCATGGTAGAGCAAGCTAGTCTGGTGCCTCACCTTCCAAGAAGCCCAGGAGGTACAGGACATTCCTATCCGGTAGCTGCTCATCCGTAGGAATCACCATAGGTTTGGTGAATGCGTCGATGTCTTTGAAATCGAACGCAGCAGCCAAGGCCCGAAGGGTGTGCACGCTTGCTCGCCTGCCTCAATGCGCTGGATGGTTCGCTCTGTAGAGTGCGCAAGCTGTGCCAGAGTGTCCTGTGATCATTGTCGAGTCTCACGAAAATGCCTGATAACGAGGCCCAGCTCGCTTTTGCTGAGTACGCGTTTTTCAGCTCTGTCGAATATGCTCATATCGTGTCTCCTGCTACTTGGCTGATGTGATGATCCGAGTATGAACAGGCGCGGATCGCGGTGACACGACATGTACCCGACAGGCCTCTTTATGTCCTCTTCACTTTTGCCCGCCAGTCCTTCGTATAGAGCAGTTTGTCGCGATGCAATTGTAATACCTTATTGTTTTGCAGGATCTGCTGAGTCGCGAGGCTGAACTTTTTCGCCTCATCAAAAGCTAGGAAAATTTGCTTTTGTTTAAATGAGGCTAGAATTCGAATGATATGCTCAGTGGCGGCAATTTCGATGTTTTTATAGATCATCGAATCATGGATGACAAATGGCAGGCGCGTGAGCGAAAGCATTGACAAATCAAATCCAACCAAGCCTGCATACGATTTTCCTGTTCCAGTATCCAATGGCGAAGTAAAGCTGTAAGAATTTGCACTCTTAATGCGAATCTGTGACGGGTTGCGTTCAGGCCCGTAAACAGTATTGTTAAATTTCTCAAGCTTCTGGTTGATGGTGCCTTCAATCTCAAGAAATATTTTGTCGTAGATAGCATCTAGGCGCGTTTTGGAAGCGGCCTCGCTATCATCAATTGAAACCTTCTGCTCGAAGAATTTATTCTCTTCCCTAGCCTTGTCGGTAACCTCTTTAAGTTCAAAGACTTTCGTGAATAGGTCTGTGGGGGTGCCTTTAGCTTTAAGGGTGAGTTTTATTTGTTGATCCAGGTCGGTGATAAGTCCGGTAATCTCAGATTCATTTGCGACCAAAAGCTCAAGTTCGCTTTTAAGTTCTTTGCTGACTAGCTTGCCAATTTTTGCGTGGAATTGCTCTACCTGTTCGAGTCTTTCTAGGTTGGCTTCTGGGAAAAATTCAGCAACAAGAGCTATGTTTGCAGCGAGGCGAGGTGTTACGCCAGATATGTCCCTCTGAAGCTTTTCTCTTCTAGCTGAAATCAGATTTCTCTGATTTATCATCTCGTTTTTGGTTTGTTGGATAGCCCTTAATTTTTCGTCGAACAGGGCTTCGTATGCGGTGATGGCTCCAGCGAAATTATCCTTGATATCACTAATGGCTTGTGCATTAGTTTTAATTAGCTGGTTGTTGGATTTGTATTTGGTCATCGTGATCCGTGGAATGATTTCCGCAGTCATCGACTTTCTCATCAGATCTTTTTTATCTTTCAAGGTCTGAAGTACAGCCCGCTCCACGGAAACATCACCGGTGCGTTCAAAGAGATCGAGCAGCCTGGCCACCCCGGCGCTGAGCCTTTCTTTTGAAGCTCCCGCCAATGGGTGATCTGGATCGGCTTCGCCCTTGTTCCATATCCGAGCAAATGGGCCAACAATGGATCGAAAGGTGCTCTCTAGCTCAGACAGGTCGTAGAGGCTTTTTAGCTTTTCTCTATACGCTTCTAATGATATTTCGTCTTGTTTAACATGGTTGGAGTCGCAGACATCAACGACGTCTGGCTGCTCAGTAGACCTAGTTACGAATAGGGGGGCGCCACCGAAGTCAAATGTGATTTCGTATGAATGGTTCCCAAGCACCTTAATAACTCCGGCGTCGTCTACCAATAGGCTATTACCGCCCATTGCGAAGTCGATCACCAAGAGAGCTGATGATTTGCCAATAGAGTTCTTGGCTTCGTCATCACCAAGGACAATATTTAGTCCAGCATGGAATTCAATAGGGGTTTGATTGAATAGACTGCACTTCACCTGTTTAAGCATATTCAATCACTCCAGTTTCATCCTGAATATCTAAATAACCTAGAAAAAATAGAACATCCATCGCAGCAAGAAATTCAGAGGTGTCTAAGAATTTATCGCGAGTCTTCGCGAGGGCTTGGGCTACTGTTTCGCCAAGCTCCTTCTCTGCTAGGATTACGTGCATCTTGAAAATCGTAGATTCCTCAAGCTTCGTAAACTTACTAGGCACTAACATCGAAAACCTCGCAGTTTTGAACAAAGAATGAAGTTATGATCTTCGAAACATCCAGCGACTTACCGCTTTTAGCGCTAATCCATTGAGCGATATAGTTGAAAATTACATCCTTGTTGTCAGGATGATCTCTATGCATCGCCCAAAAATAGGTATTTACTTGGTTGAGCAGCATCTTGACTGATGCTTGATCCCTTTGCTCAAGCAGACGCAGTTCATCCCGAATTGTCACGAAATAGCCAACCACGTCGTTTCGTATGTTGCGTTTCAGGACGTTGGTAGCGCCTTTCTTTAGTTTCTCTTTTAAGGTGTAGGCATTTAGTTCTAAGTCAAAGGTGACGAGGCTATCGTCGTCTAGATCAGCGAATGACTCAATCAGCTCTTTTATCTCTATCCTGAGGCTGTGTTCAGAAATAGACTTTCTTGCCTCGGTATCTCGGATGAAGCCGTCCTTAATTTCCCGTAACCGATCATACTCTTCAATCTTAAAATCCTTGTCATACTTCCGGTGACAAGATGGGCACAAGCAGATCACGTTGCCGAGACCGTTTATGTCGATAGGAATCGTGTGATTTATCAGTGCCAGAGTTTGAGCGGCAGTTGGATTCAGAGGGTAGATGTGAGCGATTTCATAAAACTTTCTAGGGTTTTTTGAACCTGGCTTCTTATCTATGATTACAAGAGCGCAAAGCGGACAGATACCACCTGTTTCCGCATAAAGCATGCTGTGCTCTTCAGGATGGTAAGTTGTCCTTACATTCGCCATATAAAACCTAAGTTGTGTGCATGCCACTCAGGGCTGAGCAGTGCCCCGGTTGGCTGCTGGAAGAGTAATGAAGAGGCGCAGGTATAGGTTCCAAGCGGCAAAACAAGAACGCCTGATCTACGGGTGATTGTGAGGGTAGCAAGACGCTGTCAGCCAACGGTGCGGCTGTGTCTATTGATAGAGACATCCTGCTTTCGCAAGTTGCCTGTTTAAAATTCCACATTCCCTGTGCCTGATTTCCACTTGTCTCGCGCAACATACCATTTTGCCATCATCGCCGGTATAGCTAAGCCCCGCCTTTTGAGGAAGGGGCAACCAATGGCGGTGTGAGCATGATTGAAGCTGTGAGGTATGATCGCCAGAGCTTGCCTCCCTCTAATCAGGCTAGAAATGATGCTGAAGTTTTTAAAACGCGTCTTTAACGTCCTCTATCCCGACCGCCGTCCCGATTGGGAGCAGAAGCGCGAGCGTGAGTTCATCCTGGCAGCGAACGGGTTAAAGACTCTTTCGGTCACCGACCGGGGCGGCATGTCTATCGACCCCGAAGAGCTCCGCGATCAAATAATCGCCTCACGTGAGCAGTTGAAGCATCTTGTCCACAGGCCAGAAGCGCCTAGCCGATCATTAAGAGCAGCGGAAGCTGCCCAGATGGAACCGTTAGTGAGTTCCACCGTAGAGGCTCCGGTGAGCGCCATGGACTGTATAGAGGTGGTGACCTGGCGTCGGTTGCTGAGTGGCGCTGTGGTGCGGTACGTGTGCCTCAAGTCTACGAGTACCGGTGGATACTCGGTCGCGACGGCCAGCATGTTCTCAGGGGCTACAGAAAGCCTCCCGACTTGGGTCGACGGCAATACCAACAGGCAAATTGCGAATGCCCTACAGCTCGGTGACCTCCAGTGGTACGCGACTGTGAGCGAGGCTATGGATGCTTGGGATGCGGAGCTTTGATGACCCTGAACTTTCAGTTGGGGCGCGCCCCTGCGGGGAGCGGCTGTCGTGCACCGAGCCCTTGCGATGCCAAGGTCTCGGCCCTTCGGGCTTCCATGCCACACGCCTGCGCGCTCCGCTTGCGTGATGCCTAGATCAGTTCCTCCCTGGACAATGCCTGTAGTTCCCACACTCTGGTCTCTTCACAGATCAAGTGTGAGGCTAGCAATGGCTTTTTGGAGGGATAAACTCCCAAGCCTGGGTGCAGGCTGAGGAGCGGGCAGTCATAAGAGCTGTCATAAGAGCTGTGAACAGCTTGATACCACCTGGTAGATTCCCCATACCTCAAAAGTAGCTTTCGGCAACAGATTTCCCATCCACTAGAGAAACATGTGCCACTGGGCGGGAAACACCATGCCTAGGGTGCTCAATGCAGCAGGAAACACTACGCTGTACAAATGTACAGCATTCGATCCGCAGAGCCTCAAACGCCATCATATCTGCCCTAATGGCAAGTAATTCATTATGATGGCACCGAATTCGGCTCTCTCGGTCAGACATGCGCCAGCTAGGAACGCAAACGAGGGGGCTAGGAAAGGATATGGCAGAGACACAGATTGAGTGGACAGACTCTACCTGGAATCCGGTAGCAGGCTGCTCCATCATTAGTGCCGGGTGCAAGAACTGCTATGCCATGGAAATGGCACGTCGGCTTGAAGCCATGGGCACTCCAAAATACATGGGTTTAACCCGCAAAAAGAACAAGCGCGTAATCTGGAACGGCACCATCGTCGAAGATCACGACGCCTTGGCGATTCCGTATCGCTGGAAGAAGCCCAGGAAGGTTTTTGTGAACTCAATGAGCGATCTTTTCCATGAGAAGGTCAGCGAAGAGTTCATAGTTGCCGTCTGGAAGGTCATGCGAGAAACCCCGCATCACAATTACCAGATTTTGACCAAGCGGCCAGAGCGGATGAAGCAGATTCTCAATGAAGTCATCACTGAGGTGCTACCCAATGTGTGGCTGGGCACCTCCGTGGAAGACCGTGATGCTGCTGGGCGCGTTCAGTTTCTGAAAGACACACCTGCGCAGATCAGATTCATCTCCTTTGAGCCACTGATTGGCCCCGTAGGCAGCATCGATCTCTCGCAGATTGACTGGGCGATTGTCGGCGGTGAGAGCGGTAATAAAGCGCGGCCTGTGAAGGAAGGCTGGATTGATGAGATCTACACGCAGTGCCTAGAAAGCGGCACAGCGTTTTTCTTTAAGCAGTGGGGGACGTGGGGTGAAGACAATGTCCGCCGTTCGAAAAAAGCTAACGGTCGCGAATACCGTGGCAAAACCTGGGATGAAATGCCTGTAAAGCTGGTGGGCATGGCCTAGTAGAAATACCGTAGCCTGACAAGGAATATCCATGGCTAAGAAGAAGTATGATTGGGAAGAAGGTGCAATTCTTGAAGAACACTCAAGGAAGAAACATCAAATACTTCGCGATTATTTTTATCAGTACGTAATCACACGATGCAAGCACCCGCAGGTCAGAAAATTTCGCCTGGCTGTGGTAGACGGCTTCAGTGGTGCTGGACGATACAAATGCGGCACTGCCGGTTCACCCATCATCTTTGTGGAAGAACTGAATCGAGCGTTAACTGACATCAACACTTACAGGGCAGTTAACAATTTACCCCTCGTGGATATTGAGTGCAGTCTTTTCCTCAACGATGCTGAAAGAATGGCAACTAGCATTCTGGAAACAGTCCTTAATCCGATTATTGTTCACCACAGCGTCTTAAACAGCCGGCTAAAAATCCAAGCACGCTACTCGACTGAGTTGTTCGAACACGCTTATCCAAGAATCAGAGCCCAGATTAAATCGGAGAAATACCCGAATATAATCTTTAACTTGGATCAGTGTGGGCACAGCCATGTTGATACTGCAACCTTGATCGACATGATGAATCTGAATGAGTCTGTGGAGGTGTTTTACACCTTCGTCATCTCTTCGCTATTGGCCTTCCTGAAGCAGCACGATCCGAAAACGCTATCGAGCCAATTGGCATACTTGCAGCTGAGCAGCAAGGATTTCGAGATCCTTGAAGAGAAGCAATCGAAGACAGCGTGGCTCGGCGTGGCGGAAAACATCGTCTTCGAAAATTTTAAGAAATGTGCAAAGTTTGTCAGCCCTTTTTCAATCAACAACCCTAATGGTTGGCGATATTGGCTGATACACCTGGCCAATTCGTATCGTGCTCGTCAGGTTTACAATGACCGGCTCCACCAAAATAGCGAGACTCAAGCTCATTTCGGCAGATCTGGCCTTAGCATGCTTGCGCATGACCCTAGCGAAGGTAAAACACTTTACCTCTTCAATGAGTCGGCTAGAGATCAGGCAAAAGACCAGCTACGGGAGGACATTCCGAAATTCCTCCACGACTCGGCACCCGCCTTATCCGTTAGGGATTTTTTCGAAAGGATCTATAACAACACTCCAGCCCATAGCGATGACATCAATGCTGCGTTACTCGGCAGCAACGAGATCGAGATTCAAACCGCTACCGGTGGAACAAGACGCAAGGCCAGCCAAATCCATACAACGGACATCATCGCCTTCAAAAAGCAACGAAGCTTCTTCTTCCCCAAATGATGTGGTGGGTTCAAGCATAAGAGCGGGAGTGAATCAACCTGGGTGCCTGCAACTGGGTAGATCAGACTTTTGAAGGCAGGTCAGAGGTGTTCAATAGGGTTCGATTCACTGACACCATGGCCCCCAGGTCGGCGGTTTCTCAACGACGTCAATTGAGGTGCTGAGCTCATCCTGCATGTGTTCAAAAACTCTATCGAGACTTGGATGAGCTTTCGACTCTCGCAGGGCATTCACTAACGCCAATAGCTCTCGCCCTTGAGCCACAGGCATTTGGATGTCGCAATACACGGTGTCATCGCTGTCTCGTTCCACGTCTATTCTCCGTCCGCATCAATCCAGCTTTGGCTTAGTGCAGGCAGCTCTGTGTGCCTCTAGATGCTGCATCTCTGCTTCCCAACTCGCCAGGAATTTATCCCAGTCTGACGCGTATGGCCCATCAACTAACCTAGTCGACCCGATGCTTGCTTGGTGGAAACGCTCTCTCCAGGGTTGCGGAATAGTCTGCTCCAAAATGATGTCGATTCCGGAGTTATGGCGCATCACCAAGACAGAGTTACGAACCTCAATGAGTTCGAGTGGCTTATCGCTACAAGGGGTATCGTTTCGCTCTTGGTCATCGAGATCATTGAGGATGGTAAGGAGCTCGGATGCTGTGGGATCACCAGGACGGAGGCTTGCAAGCGCCCACAGAACTCTTCGCCTAGTTTTCTCACGCTCGCGGAGTAAATCGCAGGTCATTTCAACCTCCTTTTCACAAATATGGGCGGTGGTTATGGCGTGCCGCCTTCGGCGGATGGCTGGCGTGAACCGAGCCACGGTAAACCGCGTCTCGGCCCTTCGGGCGCTCATCCTGCACGCCTGCGCGCTCCGCTTGCTAACGCGCAACGCACCGGCATTCTGACTGTGTTCAATTTTCAGCGAAATTGTGGGGCAAACATTTCGCTTTTACCGTCAGCCGCGAACATTACTCCTTATGAAACTTGCTGAAGCGACTCGACAGCGTGGAAGGGGCGATAATTTCCCACGATTCCGGCCTCGAGGTGGCACTGAAAATTACCCAGGCACGCCAAAGGAAAAACAGCGCAACCAACCCTGCTTCAACTATCGTAACCACAGTAGCGTTATACATATAGCTTTGATCTTGTCCGAATAAGAAGATTAGTGCGAATAGAGATGGAAACCAACCGATGAGAAATACCATGCAGAAGGCGAGAGCGGCGGCGCCCGCCAAAATCATTGGCACCATAAGCCTAAAGGAAGTAGCGAACATTTTCTCGCCACTTTCTTTTTGAACACCATATATTACACCAATATTTTTTTCTTTTTTACTACTGTTCTTGAACATCCCATAAAATGTCACATTTTGGCCAACCTCTAATTCTTCGTAAATTTTATTGGTCAGTGTCAAATTAGGAATTACCGACCCATCAATACTGACCTTGGCTTTATAGCCACCATTCATGGGCATAACAGATCGGACATAGTCGAGTTTTCCGGAAACTTTTACGCAATCAAACTTCATTACAACGTTTACCTTGTATTCACGTAATAGAGTTCTGGGGCAGTTGAAATCTACAGTTTCCCCAAAATGTAAACATGTCCCGGTAGCAGGGAGGCGCGTCCGAATACCCTGCTGTGGGGAGCCTCTGGCGTTAGCCTGCGGGTCGCCGTTGCGTAGGTGATATCAACCAGCCATACCCATGGCTGAATATATTAGATGGAATGGGTTTTAGCAATGTGGCCTTATCCTCGCATTTGGAGATTCCAATGCTTGCTAGGGACTCACTTGCCGCTGTCCTACGCGTTCTCAGACGTGTACGTGATCTGAAAGCAGAGGATTTTTCGACTAGCATCGATCCCACTCACGTGAACAACCTTGAAAACGGTAAAGTCAGCGTATCGCTTGAAACGCTCGAGTCCGTAGCAAAGATCCTTGACCTCCGAACCGTCTCGTTGCTGGTGCTTGCAACAAGTCTTCGCGAAAAAATATCGCCTCATGAGTTACTGGCCGAAGTAAAAAAGGAAGTACGCGAGTTTTCTTCGCCACGATTTTTGGCCGATTTCGCAAGCCAAATAGAAAATGGCGAGCTGGTACGCAGACCGTCGGGAGCTCAGGTTTCCCAGAAAAAATTGGCTGCAGTACGAGAGTGCAAGGTTGCGGGTATGACTCAGCGTGAGACAGTGATCAAGCTCGGTTTACCTGCCTCCACTGTGCAGCGTTACTGGCACAAGAAATAGCTTTCTCACTACAGTGCTGTCGGGATGCTCTGAGCTGCGCACACCTACCATTCCTGACTTGACCACGCAGAACACTTACCAAAGCGTTCTGATATCGTTGGGGCAATAATCCATTGGCTCTACGTCATAAACCGCCAATATCAGAAATGGATGGGCGCGCTGCGTGCCAGTCTGTGAGAGTTTTCGATGAAGCATGTCAGGCTAATCAGGCACGGTGAAAGCGCGGCCAACGCCGGCAAAGCCAGCCTGGATCACGCGAGCATCCCTCTTACGCAAAAGGGTGCCGAACAAGCGCGCCTAGTGGCCGAGTCATTCGTCCACGCCCCAGATCTGATTGTTGCCTCTCCGTTTTCCCGAGCCCAAGCAACGGCGATGCGGACAGTCGCTGCTTTCCCTTCAGCGCCGTTCGAAATATGGCCCATTCACGAGTTCACCTACCTTGAACCTGCACGATGTGCCAACACGACCGTTGCTCAGAGACGAAACTGGGTCGAGGCATATTGGGCCAAGGCAGACCCCGCGTTCATGGACGGGGAAGGCGCAGAGTCGTTCCTAGAGTTTATAGCTCGAGCTCAGTCTTTCCTTGATCGACTTGCTGAACATCCCGCCCAAGACATCGTAGCGTTTTCGCATGGTCAGGTTATCAACGCCGTAGCCTGGCTGATTGAGCGCAAACCGCTCGGCATTGATGGCGATGCTATGGTGGACTGGCGTAAGTACGAGATCGCAAACCACGTGCCCAACTGCGGTGAGTGCCTGCTTTCGAAAGAACCCGACGAAGCCGGTTGGAGAGTCAGCCGGTCAGCCCCTGAGGAGCCACGAATGGATGCCGCTTGGGGCGTATCAGGCAGAGCCTACCAAGCGGTTCGTGATCCTGAGCGCCTGCTCATTGAAGAGCGCGCTGAAGCTCTCGCAGCTGCAGGCTATCCTCTGCCACAGGATGATCCGGCTATGTACGCTGAGCAACGGTTGCAGGAGGCAAAAGCGGCTTTACGCCTATCATCCCCACGCCCTTCTGATAGAAAACTGTAGCGGGAGTGCGGGGAGTGACATTAGCAAGAGGTGTCACCTTGCTGGAAACACCTCCTACACATTCAACGACGAAAAATGCGATTTATCAGGATCAGCGCTGCAGCACCTATCGCGAGTGCGGCGACCGGTTTTTCCTTCAAGAACGTAGATACGCTGTCCAGTGTATCGCCGTAGGTTTTAGTCATCTGACCAGCTGCTTGATGGCCCGCACCTTCAGCTTCCATCTTCGAATCACCAATTAGTTTCCCGACTGCGCTCTGCGCCTTGCCGGCCAGCTTTTCTGCTACACCTTCTACTTGTTCGCTCTTCATGATTCATGGACGAGCCCCCTGAAAGACAGGACACCGTTTCCCCCTTAACATAAGGGATAGGCAAACGACTGTGTATATGACTAATAGAAACGATAAGGGTGGGGAGCTTTTGGGTCAGGAGCGGCGTCGCCGCTGGAGCCCGGAGCAAAAACTGGCCATGGTTCGCGAGAGCCTGCAACCGGGGCAAAGCGTCTCGGTGGTGGCTCGACAGAATGGCGTGAATGCCAACCAGTTGTTTCAGTGGCGCAAGCTCTATCAGAGCGGCAGTCTCTCGGCTGTCAGTGCTGGGGAGAGCGTGGTGCCCGCTTCCGAGCTGGCCGATGCGCTCAAGCAGATCCGCGAGCTACAGCGCATGCTTGGCAAGAAAACCATGCAGGTCGAGATCCTTCAGGAAGCTGTGGAGATTGCTCGGTCGCGAAAATGGATTGCGCACTCACCCTTGTTGCCGGGGGACGACCAGTGAAGCTGATCAGTGAAAGTCTCGGTGTAGCGCGCTCGCAATTGACGGTTCGACTCAACCCAAATGCTCAGGTCGAGCGGCGTCGCCCTGCGCTGGACGATGCCGCACTGGTCGAAGAAATTCAGGCTGAAGTGAGTGAACTGCCCAGCTACGGGTACCGCCGTGTGTGGGGGTTGCTGCGTCGTCGGCGTGAAAAGCAGAGTCAGGCGCCGATCAACGTCAAGCGGGTTTATCGCGTCATGCGCGATCATCAGTTGCTGCTGGAGCGACGGATTAAACAACCGGGTGTGGCACGCCGTCACGAAGGCCGAATTGCCGTGGCCACCAGCGATACCCGGTGGTGCTCGGACGGGTTTGAGTTTCGCTGTGATGATAACGCCAAGCTGAGCGTGACCTTTGCCCTGGACTGCTGCGACCGCGAAGCCATCGGTTGGGTGGCCAGCCCGACCGGGTACAGCGGCGACGATATCCGTGATCTGATGCTGGAGGCGGTGGAAAAACGCTTCGGTGAAGAGGCGCCTGCCACCCCGGTGCAATGGCTGAGCGACAATGGCTCGGCCTACATCGCTGAACAGACACGCCAGTTTGCCCGACAGATCGGTTTGCAACCGGTGACCACACCGGTGCGTAGCCCGCAGAGCAACGGCATGGCCGAGAGCTTCGTCAAAACGATGAAACGCGACTACGTCGCGCACATGCCCAAACCTGACCGGGAAACAGCCTTGCGTAACCTGACGATTGCCTTTGAGCATTACAACGAGGAGCATCCGCACAGCGCGCTGAAATACCGTTCACCACGGGAGTTTAGGCGTTTGGCAGCGGCATCAATTTAACGGGGTGCAGGTGTCCGGTTTGATAGGGGCCAGTCCAATTCATCAGACCTTCGTGTGTGAGAGGGGAGTTCCATACAGACTTGGTCGAGTGGCTACCAACACGACTTTAGGGGCGTGCGTCTGATGATTAGTTCAATGATGATGAGCTGTAGGGAATGTCAGGAAAGCGTCTACTCGTCACCCCTGACTCGCGATGTTGATTTTTTAAGGAGCCCACATAAATGCCCAGTGAATACTCCCTGTCAGACGTTCTGGAAAGGATGTATCAAAACCAGCTCGCCTTGGAGGCAGCAATAATGGAGTTGACCCTCCACGTAGAAGCGCACGGTCATGCGGATGTAGGAGATAACGTCCGGGGCGCCTTGGAGGCAATCGGCGAGAACGCAGGCCACATAAAACAGGGCTTTGCGCGTCTCAGCAGGCTCCCATGACTCAGCCGCTATTTGATTTTGATCTCAAACGCGTTTCCCGTCCGCACTACATCACTGGAAAGGCCGCCATCAATTTCCCGCATCCAGGAAGCACTACAGGTGGGTGGCATTTCCTATCGTACTTCGACCGAGAATCTGGCGTAGCCAAGGTTTCGCTCGCAGGCATTCACTATCCTGACACTACCAGTTTTTTCAGCGACGAAGGCATCGTTGACGTCACTGAGCATATGGCGAGGCTTGGCTGGTCTGTAGAAGGTCGGCAGCTTTACATGGCGGATCACTATCGAGCCACCGCCGACATGATCGCGAAGTGGACACTGAGCGAGTCCGAGCACTGCAATGTTGTGATTAATGAGTGGTTCCCATCCCCATCAGAGAAACAACGACTACTCGAGATACTGGAGGCGGCAAAGCCCAAGCTCTTCAAGGTTGGCAGGCTGCACAAAGTGGAGGCTTGGATAAGCTCGCAGTAAGGGCACTACCACGTTCCTGAAAGCAGCCCTCAAGTCGGTGCTGGTATCAACATTTGACGGTCTGGGCAGAACTTGGGTTTGCTAATACACTCCGAATGAATTCGGAAACGCTGGCTATCAACCGGCTGAGGACATTAAGAGTGAACGTAAATTGGGAAGGTTTGCTACCGATCCATGGAGAAATAGTCGTCGTAGAAGACGATCCTACGTTACGGCTGCTCATGGTAGACATCGTGTCTGAGATCGGTGCAACCGTACGGCAGTTCGATACAGCTGATGTGTAGTGGTCTAATGAAACCGGACACCCATTTAGGCGAGAATGCTCGCCAGATCGAGGTGTCAGATGACCAAACAACGCCGTGTGTTTTCCGCTGAATTCAAACGCGAGGCTGCCGACCTCGTACTCAAGCAAAACTACAGCTACATCGAAGCCAGCCGTTCACTCGGTGTCGGCGAATCGGCCTTGCGCCGTTGGGTCGATCAAGTCCAGAAGGAACGCCAAGGCGTTACCCCGCAGAGCAAGGCGCTGACACCGGAACAGCAGAAAATTCAGGAACTGGAAGCTCGTATCGCTCGACTTGAGCGAGAGAAATCCATCTTAAAAAAGGCTACCGCGCTCTTGATGTCGGAAGATCACGAGCGTTCGCGCTGATTGACCAGCTGAGCGTCCACGAGCCGGTTGATTGGCTGTGCAAGGTGTTTGAAGTCACCCGCTCGTGTTTCTACGCCCAGCGTCTCAGACGCCGGACTCCTGATGTTGAGCGGCTTCGGCTACGCAGTCGGGTCAATGAACTGTTCACGCAAAGTCGCAGTGCTGCGGGCAGCCGCAGCATCTTGTCGATGATGCGTGAAGACGGTGAGCAACTGGGCCGGTTCAAAGTACGTAGCTTAATGCGCGAACTTGAGCTTGTGAGCAAACAGCCTGGTTCTCACGCCTATAAACGAGCGACGGTTGAACGACTGGATATCCCGAATACGTTGAATCGGGAGTTCGATGTCCCCGCGCCCAATCAGGTCTGGTGCGGCGACATTACTTACATCTGGGCCCAAGGCAAATGGCACTACCTGGCTGTTGTGCTGGATCTTTGTGCGCGTCGGATAGTGGGCTGGGCATTGTCGGAAAAGCCGGACGCCGAGCTGGTTATCAAGGCGCTGGACATGGCCTACCAGCAACGTGGAAGGCCTCAGGGGTTGCTGTTTCACTCGGATCAAGGGTCGCAGTATGCGAGCCGTTTGTTCCGCCAGCGGCTCTGGCGTTATCGAATGCGCCAGAGCATGAGTCGCCGAGGAAACTGCTGGGACAATGCGCCGATGGAGCGGGTATTTCGGAGTTTGAAAACCGAATGGATTCCAACCACGGGCTACCGAACGGCCCAAGAGGCCCAGCGCGACATCAGTCATTTTTTGATGCATCGGTACAACTGGATTCGGCCCCATCAATTCAACGCTGGGCTCGCGCCAGCTCAGGCCGAGAAAAAACTTAACGTCGTGTCCGGGATTAGTTGACCACTACAGTCACCACTCGGCGGAGATATGAATTTTTCAGGATGTTGCGCAGAATAAGTTGCAAGTGCCCCGAGGCTGTAAAGACCGCATGTGTAACGGTGGGTCGCGGTTGTGTACGTAAGCGCGGATAATTCTGGTTCTGCATCATGGCTTCACATGAAGGCATCCATTTTCGGACAAGGATTTGCTATTCCATTGGGGCTTGAGTCGAGCCAAACTTGCTGGCGATGACTACGAAAGATTTGTTATAGAACTGCGAGGGAATGCAATGCGTATCACCTACGACGATTACACACCCGTTGAGCCGCTCTCAGAGCTCACTAGCCGTAGCACCAGCCATTGCGCTGAGCCTGAAAGCTTTTTCAAAGGAGAAAAGAAGAAGCATACCGGACGACAGGAAGTAATCGATCAACCGCCCAGGTTGGTCGTTGGCGATTACCTCGGGTGATGTTGGAGAAATCCAGGTGTTGAATGAGTGCCAGCGTTTACATACTTTGAAAACGGAGTGTTTTGGTAAAACTTGACCTGAATGGGACGACTTGTTGCTGGAAGGTCTGATGGCTCTATCAGGAGTGGATTGCATAGGTAACGCATTGGATGCGGGCTATTGACGACGTGCCCCGCCTCGCACCGCTCCTGCGAATTATTTCCCATGTCCTGCTGGGTTGGCGCGTTCGCAACGCTGGAACCATCCAAATCGATGACGGCCTGGAGTGCGAGATTAAATTAAGGCAGCCAGCGACTTGAATTAAACCTCACGCCCAAGGTTGGGACAGCCGAAATTCACGTATCGAGCCCTCTGCCTTTGAATGCGCTCATAAACGCTGTAGCGGAGAAATCAGAGGCGTTGAAAATCTCCATCTTACGTCCTTGATGCATCGATAGGATGACTCGTGCCATACCTATGTAGTGATCAAATGTTGTCTTTAAAAAAGTGTGTCCCATTTGCCTTTGCAAAACTTGAGCGACAGCATAGTTGAACAGTATTTCATTGGATTTCAATAAGTCGTCTCCGAATGATCTAATAATATATTGGGTCGGCCACCAGTTTCGGCTGTCGTAGAATCGAATGTTCTTCCTTAGGTTGCTATTGTTAGCCATCGCTTTTTTCTTGGCTGCAACTGTACGACCTGAAATAGTATCGGGTGTGACAGGACGGCCATCCTTGTTGAGAAATAAAACCGAAAGCGGAGGTTTGGTGCCGTAGCGCTTACGATATTTTTTGGCACGCTCTGCATAGTAGGGTTTGATATAGTTTTCTTCCAATGCCTGCAGGGCGTCTCTGTGAATGAGAATGTCTCTGGATTTGTTGCCTTTGCTATTGCTTACTGCGTAGTTAACGGTCGATTCCTCAAATGTCATTGATGAATACGGCATGATATGACTGTTGTCACCATTACCAAAGTAGGGGAAACGACATAAATCCATAGGGCGCATTGCGGTATCTAATGCAAAATGAAATAGCGCCGCGTAAACCGGATCTGAGTAGCTCTCCATCAATTGTTTGATTTCATATGGAGTGATCAGTTGGTCACTTATCGACGCTTGGCGGTTTTCTTTGTCCAAGACGCGAATGCTAGTTGAATCGAATACTCTGATCGCTTTGTAGGAGACATATTCCTGGTATCTCGCACTCTTGAATGGAGGGATCCAGTTCTTCAATAAAACGTTAACGCCAGTGTAAAAGTTATTTTCACTCAGCCAGCGAAAATAATTCATCAATAGCTTAGCTTCATCAAAAATAGTCTTAGAGGACGGTCGTATAGACTCTTTAGACTTACGCTTGATCTCACGGAAAGTCTGCCACCTCTTCACATTTTTATTGTGCACGTGGAGATGGTACTCACTAGGGGAGAAGCCTTGGAAATCTTCAAGAGTAGAAAGATACCTGTAAAACATAGAGATTACGCTAGCGTACCTCGATGATGTTTTTTTAGATTGCCTGGTTTGAGATTGTAAGAATAGATTTGCATGGCTTAGTAAAATGCTGTGCTTTGTGGTTTCGTGAATTAGAATGAAATGTGATACTTCTCTGTTGGAATCAGGGTTAATATAGGATACATATTTTTTCGTGATGATGATCATGCTATTTTCCATTATCCACGCTGAAGTAAACGACACGATCCACACCCTTGGAAAGGTGCACGTAATCAGCTTTTTCAGCATATTCAAGCTCTTCTAAAGGAGCGCTTGATGCTCGAAACTTTCGCTGCGCAACGGCATCGGCAATAGTTCTGCATTCAGGAACATATATAGAGGTTTGAAAGCTTTTTGGTATCTTTCGAAGGTGGTTCTTGAGGTCTGCAGTATCGAATATAGGAAGTCTCAAGACTATTTCGTCTGATGAGTTTGGAGGAAGTCTTTCTAAGAAGTAAGGAAGGTCGCACAAAAATTTATCAATGAATATAATTAAGTGAATACTTTTGTCGGCAAAGTCGTTGAGCTTTACAAACTGACGCTGGATTTTTTCGTGCTTGGATTCCGAATAGGATTTGTAGTCTTTGTTTTTTTTGTAGGTGGCGTTCGCTGATTTTAGATCAAGGTCGAGTATGATTCTGGATCCACTTAACAATGTTAAATCGTTTTCGGTTTTTTTAATTGTAGAATTAGTTAGCCGTGCTTTGAGCTCATTTATCTGTGCTGTATAGCTGCTGATTAGGCTGCTTTGTTTTTCAAGGGTAACGTTAATATTGCTGTTGTCAAAGCTGATGAGATCGCCCTGCATTAGCGAGGTTGTATAGCGTTCGCGGACAGCAATCAGTTCTGCTTCATGTTTTTTTTCAATATTTTGCAAGCTTAACTCTAGGTCGGTAACGCGTTTCTGAGCGTTTAGAAGAAGTTGCGTCACAGCAGTAGGTTCGTGGCCAGGCAACAGGTCATCGATGTTTCTATTGCCTTTTATATATTCTACTAAGTCGCTGTAGTATCTTTGCAACGATTGACGGCTTATTCCTGCTTCATCTGCAATTTTGCCAACGTGCAGTTTTTTTCCTGCAGCCGAATAGTAATGATCTACTATTATTTTAATCAGGCGGTTGCGGGTTTCTGAGCTCATATCAAACCTCAGCTAGCGAAATGAGAGTACCCTGTTTTTCCATGCGCTGTTGTTGCGTATTATCAAAATCAGGGTGGTGGGTATGGAAAGTGCTCAGCGTCAGATTGTCCAAATGAAAACGGTATGATTTGATCTTGCGAATAATTTCATTCCTGGTGCGATCAGGCAAGGTAACCGCATCGTTGTCCAGAATCCTTTGATAGAATTTGATATTGTCCGTTAGTGCAGTTCGCGCCTTGCCTACAACTACGATTTTTCTGCATTCATAATGGCAGTTGGATGGATCAGGCTTCGGGATAGCGTCGCCGAAATCACGACCTTTGATGCATGGAGGGAGGTTGTCTTGACGAAACTGCTCAGCAGTCACGCAATAGGTACCGACAGCCGTCCGTTTGATGAATAGTGGTTTTCCGCCCGCCAAGAGGTTGGACACGTAATCGAAAACTGAAAGCGGAATACGCCGGCCTTCAAAATCGTCGAGCTTCGCCGCCATTTGCTCTGATATTCGAATCGCTGTTTGACCGGAATACGAACCTTCACGGATGGCGGCAATAATTTCTTTGAGTTCTTCGGTAAAAGAGTGTTCTATCGTCATCGCCACTGTCCGAACCATAGCCGGGTTGCGCGCAATATATTGCATCGTCATCTTGAAAGTTTTATGGCCGAAAAGCGCTCGGATCAAGTCGATATTGCGTTCGTCCTGGTTGATCAAAATTTCCGCAATGGTTTTTCGAAATCTGTGAACGTGTAAACGCTCAATTGGTAGTTGTTCGCGAAGCTGAGTGATAATGTGATCAAGGATCTGTGGGGTAAACTGCTGAATTTCATTAGGCATCCTCTTGCTTGCATTACTGCGAAACAGCCAATGCCGCTGACTTTTACGACCTATGTTGCGAAGTTTACTGTACGCTATAGCACTTTGAGCAATAAAGTCCGGCAACGGTAAGTGTTCGACTTCACCGTTGTAGTTAGGGTCATTCGCGGTTTTAAATCGCACAATGCGTAACCAGAAATTCCCTGTGCCTTCTGCATTATCGTTGGTGATGTCGCTAACACTTAACGGAGCAAGCTCGGAAGCCCGTGCCCCGCTAATTAAGGCAATCATTATGAATATGGAGTTTCTGACATGATCCAGTGCCGTGTACCAGTTGGTTTTCCACGTATATAGCCAGTTATTTCCTGCCCGCTGATGACTCGTTTTTGTACGATTTAGCTCCATAACCGTACGTCCTTCCACCACTACGCGAAACTTCTTCTCAAGCTCTTCGTCAACCTTTGATCGAATTGTCTTGCCGTTCGGATTTGCTTTAAGGGCTGCATCAATATGTGGTTCCAGAAGTGCAAGTTCTGGTGCTGCTTTCTCAATCCAAAAAAGTGCATATTCCATAAGGTGTGCCAGTTCGTTCTCTGAAAAAGAAACCCAGGTCTGATATGTTCCCTTGAAGACATTCATCATGTCCGCTTTACGCTCAGGGCTTTCCATCTTGTTCAGCGGAACGGTGATTCGGAGCTCTTCGGGAATCAGCCCATTTTCAGAAACGATTATCCAAAGTTTCAGGATTCGATACAGTCCGAAATATTGATATGGGATGTTGGAGTTCTTTGCCCTGTCAAGCGCTTCGTTGATGAGCTTGGAGCTTATAAGTTCAAGGTGCGCTGTATTCACCTCAAGATGAGTATCTATGAAGAGGTATTTCTCAAGAGCACTGAAGTCATTGCAGTACGTGAGCGTTGACTTGTTGCTGTTTATGCCATGCATCAGGGAATTTTCAGGGAGCAGATAGAATGATAGCGCCCTTTTGAGTTCGTTCGCACCGGGAACCACATGCTCGAAACGGATGGAAATTACGTCAGAGAAGCGATGAGTATCAAGCTTCCATGCTGTATCCAAATAGAGGGATGACGGGGTAACAGGGAAGTTTCCTCCACTTGCAGAAAGCTTGTCGATCAGCTCACTTCGATGCACCTGAGAGCTATGTTCTGTCTCAAGTAGAAGACTTTCTAGCTCTTGTTCAGCAGCATCAAGTAAGTCAAGTTCAAACTCATCCACGAGAGACTGTGCGTATTCTACGTCATTCATTCAAGTCACCGGTTTTAAAGATCAGTTTTAGATCACGCATTTCTCGGGGCAAAAGAGGAGAGTTTGCTGCACGATAACGTATTGCTTCTTGAATCGCATCTTCATCGTTCCAGTTCTCTAGGATGACCTCAATCTCTTCCTGCTCTGCCTCGAGTTGTGATCCGAACTCGGTATATGCCCTGTCCCGAAGAAGTTCGCCAATATGGGAAAGTCGCTCGATCAAAAAGGGAAGGGAGTCTTCCAAGATCCTTAGTCTACTGCAAAAAATACAGTGTTCCAGTCCTACACATTTAACACCCTCATCTAATTTCACTGCTCCAGGCCAATCTGGTTTATGACGATCACTACAAGCCCACAGCGCCTTTTCAAAATAAGGGAGGTGGATTATGCTCAAGTCCGAGTTGGCTATCTGGCTTGCCTGCTTACACAGCAAACCTTGGAATTTTCTGGCTCGAAGTAATTCTACTATCCGTTCCAGTGCTGATCGAAGGCGCTTTGTACGTTTGGCACGTGCGACTGGAGAGTTATCATAAGACTCATCCGTAGTATCACGTGATTCGTGCCCCATCATTTGTGATAGAAATGCGTATGGGGTATGTTCCGCGTTATAGTACAGCCATGTCGCCCGAAGCCTACCTGTTAGATTGCTGGCGCTGGTAATTCTAGCGCCATTTTCAATGACTTCGTGTAACGACAAAAGTTGATTGACTGCATAAGCAAAATCCCCGCCGTAATCTATCGCACCTGCTGCTTGGCCCTCTGCGCGAGCCCAAGCATTCAAGGGCCTTAGAAACGCATACATACTGTTAACTGGCTTGTTTCTTAGAGGATCTATTAAATGCTCGACATAGGCGGCAAGCGGAGCTGAAATTTCCTTGGATAACAATATCAAGTTATATGTTGAGTACGGGTTGTCACTGTCTGACGTTGATAACATCTGTTTGGGAGCAAAATATGGTAAGTTTGCGCCTTGGCCTCTGTTCTTCTCTGCAAAGATCAATTTAATATTTTCTTCAATGGCAGAGGTGAGGCCGTGTAGGAAGTTGTTTTTGTCGATGTCAACTACAGTCTCTTTGTTCCAGCCAGCTTGAAGCATCATGAATAATACTAGGCCGGCTATGTCTTTGGAGTTTGGGTAGTAAAGCTCCATGTGTTCATCCATGGAGAGCATCATTCCTTCCGTGTCGCCCCATTTTTTGTTAAATATTGAGCGAACATATGATAATTTGTGAATTATCATTTTTACAGCGTCATCAAGATTGTCATAATTAAATAGTGTGGCGCTGCTGTAATCAATCGCAAGACATTCTCGGCTGAATTTTAGCGGATAGCCGTGTCCGATTAACGTTTTGACCACACGATGCGGATCTAGTTTGGTGTTCCACCATCCCTTGCCGCTGGTGGGGTGCGGATCGTAATCAGGGGGAACAACGACATCTTCTCCTGAACTCTTGTATAATTCTGCAAATAGCGCTAAAAAATCAGGGTTTTTAGAAAGTGTGGATATTTCGGGATCAGCGCATTTATCTAGTCGCGCCATTAGCTGAGCTTTTACGATAGGCATGTTGCTCAAAAGCCGATGTTTATACCAGGTAAATATGTCTAGCTTGGTTAGACGTACTATCCAATGATCTTGTAGCTCTTCGAGCGTGTAAGGAACAGCATTATCAATTTCGTATCTTCTCGAGACCATTTCACGAAGAGACTCGACGATCTCCTGTGTTGCTTTGGTTAGCGTTGCTACCCCATCTTCGGATAAAGGTTCGGTGTCGGAATTACGATTGATTTTCAGATTTGGTAAATTGAGGCTTGGGATGACACCGGTTTCTCTAGCTGCGATTAGGATGCAAGACTTTAATTTTGAGGCGTGAATGGCCCCTTTCCCGATCTTATTCAGGTGCTGTGCAAATTTTTTAAATAGACTAGGTGTAATGTCTTTGATATGGCGGATTTGCAGTGGTAGAGCATGTTTTGCGTTGTATAGAGACATGAAGTCAAGGAAGTAAACGATTGCCAGGCGCAGTTGATACGCCCATGCTGAAACTCTGCTAGGTGCACACTTCACCATGATGTAGTGAAAGCTGAGGCATATGTTTGTCGTTGGATCCCAGCTCGGATGATTCATGTAGCTGCAGAATACAGATACGCCGTTGGAAGCATTCACTGCTCTGATCGGCAGTTCCGATATAACGCTCGCTTCGTCTTGGCCGCCTTCTTCCGGGCGCGCTCCCGCCTCTACTGCAAGGCCTCCGGTCATTTCCTTTTGGGTCGCACCGCCGCTGTATTCAGTTGCTAGCGAAGAGGTTCTCTGACTGCCCATCTCGGTGGTTTTTAGCTGGTCATCGAAAGGCTCAGTCAAGGTAAGCCTCGCCCGACGGCAGCCCACTGAGATCCTCTAACCAAGCATTTGAACCGCTCGCATGGGATGGATTCGGTCGCACCGCTCCCCCAAAAGCCAAGGCCCAACCTAAGTCCTTTGGGCTTGAATCCCGCCACCGCGCTCTAACCAAAGCTTTCATACCTCACTCCCCAAGCGTTTACATTTTTTGGATAGTAAACTAAATATATTTGTTTACAACATGTTAGAAAGCAAACTAAGGTTTGATCTTTCTTCTGCTGGGGTTGCAGTTGCCCGACATCATCAAAGCCGTCGCCAGTCATGAAACCTCGATGTGGCCAACGTTGCTGTACCGCTGCCTGGACGTGCTGGCGATTTTTCTGGTGCTACTGGTGCTGCGTTTTGTCTGGGTGCAGAGCGTTTGGCGGTTGTCCGTGCTGTTACGGCGCTGGCGCGGCAAGGCCGAGCCGACGCTGCTGCTTACCGCGCGCGCCTGTTGGTTGCTGACGGTTGGCGGTGTGCGCGGTGCGGTGACCCTGGCGGGCGTGTTGTCGGTGCCACTGCTGCTGGGCGGCGATGCATTTCCCGAGCGGGATCTGCTGATTTTTATCGCCGCGGGCGTGATCCTGCTATCGCTGATCGCGGCCTGTATTGCGTTGCCATTGTTGCTGCGCGGGATCGAAAAAGGCCCCGACGACAAGCGTCGCAATGAAGTGCGAGAGGCTTGGCGCAAGACGGCCGAAGCGGCCATTCATTCGCTTGAGACCGAGGACGCTAGCCCTCAGGACGCGGCGGAAGCAGCGTTGGCAGTCGAACTCAAGGCCCGAATCATGTCCGAGTATCGTCATCAACTCGAGGTTTTTAACGATTCCGCCGAAGCCCAGGCGTTGGCATTTCAGATGGACTTGCTGGAACGACGTTTACGGTTGAAGGCGCTGCGGGCCCAGCGCCTGGAGCTCTACAGCCTCAGTCGTCATCACCAGATTGGGGATGACGTGTTACGCGAGGTGTTGGGTGAGCTGGATTTGAGTGAGGCGAATCTTGGTCAGGTGAAATAAGCGTGACATTGATGCCGCCTGCCGGTGAATCACTTTGGGTAAGCGTTGCGCACAGTTGCGATGTCTTTTGTGCTGAGTGTCAGGTTTTCACGCTGTTCCCAGCCACCGGTAGTGGTTTCTCGGGAAACGCTGTAATGCATGACGGAATGGCGGTCGTAATCGCCGTAGGTAGTATTTGCAGAACGCGATAGCGGAAAAACATCACTGTCTACGACTTCACGACTCCAGCCAAATTTTTGTTTATACGATGCATAGACTTTTGGTCGGTCCCATGGAATATCGGCGTCAGGATGTTGATGCTCGTGATGCAGGCCCAGTACATGGCCGAACTCGTGCAGCACAACATAATCAAACCTGGGGTCCGTGGGGTCGATATTCAATACCATGGTTGGACGGTGCGGTGCTAAAGTCAAAGCGTCCGTCCCGATCGCGGAAGACCCTCCACCGTCGCCGAGAAAATTGATATAAATTCGAATGTCTCCCACTTCTCCTGAAATGAAGTTAACTTTAAGGTTGGTATGTTTCAGCCACTTTTTTGCAATGCTTTTGATTTTTTGGATGGTTTCCTCATCTTCGTCATACATGGCAATATTGAGTGTGCGGCCCGCACGCCAGTATTTGGTGTGAATGCCGACACTTCTTTTTGATCGGCGGGAGTTGTTGGTCGGTTCGTTTTCTTTTCGCTCGGTAGTGGCGGCTTCAAAGGAGTCGCGCTCGTCGATGTTGTGCAGGGTACTGCAAGGTTTGTAATTCATTTTTTAGCCTTGGTATTTAATAGAGTTATGTTAGGTGGCTGAATAGCGTTACGCTGTTGTTGCAGGGTTAACAGGTTGTGAGTTGTGTGAGCTTGATTTACTGAGCTTGAACGGTCGGGTAAGGGTAGGCTTTGGCCATGAACGCCTTGTCTTTTTCGCTGAGCACCAAGTTAAGATCAATCTTGAAGTCACCGTGGGTCCAGCCCTGACGGACGGCGTAGTGCATGATGGACAGTCGATCATAGGCCGAGTAACTGACTTCACTGGCGTCCAGACGATTGAAGTACCGCGCATCGATAATGGTACGGGTGTAATGATCTTCGTCAGCGAACTCATCAGCGCTATGTGCCTCGTAGACCGCTTTTTTGTTCCAGGGAATGTCAGCTTCGGGGTGTTGGTGCTCATGTTGGGCACCCAGTACATGCCCAAATTCGTGCATCACATTGGCGGCAAAAAATGCAGGCCAAAGCCTATCCGGCGACAGGCCCATGGTCGGCCCCTCAGTCTCCAGTAGAGCATCGGTGCCAATACTCGACCAGTAGGTGCCGGGCGTAACGGCAATGCGGATGTCACCCTCGTTGCCTTCGACGAACTCGAACTTCAGGTTGATGTGCGGCAACCAGTTATTTGCGGCGGCTTTGGTTGCATCCCTGAAGGCTTGATCTCCGTCCAGAAAGGCAATGCGCAACGTGCGACCCGCAGCCCAGTAGTGAGTGTGCTTGATGACGGCGCGTTTGCTTCGACGCGATTCTGTGGTGTGACCATTTGCCGGGTTTTCGCCGATTGCAACTTCATAAGAGGCATTAATGTCGTCGGGGTTTTTAATCAGGCAGGCGAGTGCATTATTCATGTAAAACTTCCATGTTTTTGATGTGGGGTGTCTCGGTTTCATTAGTGAGACTGTAAGTTTAATGTTTTTGTATTGCTTTTACTTTGATGCGCTGTCTGTCAGGAATAAGGTGAAGTGCTTGGTTTTGGATAAGCGCTGCGGCTGTTTTTTCGGTCTGGCTTGCTGGCTCGAAAGTTATCATCTGCTTGTCAGTCACCCAGATTCAGTTCTTTAATGGCTCTGTAGTGTATAACTAAGTCCCTGTCGTAAGGCTCGCTAAGCGTATGGTAAGTTGGTGGGGGTGTAAATAAATTGAAGTCCAGGTTTTGGTTTCTATGTAAGACGAGTTTTGCTCGGTAATCGTCTAGGTGCGTATATCTCCTTGTACTTCGTGGTTAAAGTTGAACGTCAGATTGGTGGAATATTACAATTGTCTGATAAGAATTTCAGTTTGGTCTTTTTAGACGCTCAGGCAAGGCGTCGAAAAAAATAATATTACGCGTCCGTCCATTTGTCAGGATTTACTTCGAGTGCTGGCCGAACATTTATGTCGTGTGCCAGCTCCTGATGTTATTTCATTGTTTGTATTTTCTTCTGTTGCTGCTGGATGATATGTCTATTCGTTAGACGGGTTTATTAGTTTGCAAGGGCTGTGGTTTTTTATTGCTGATTTTTATGTGCGTTAAAAAAATACCTAATTTGTTTAGGTGTTTAGTTTGCAATGAAAGGCTAAGCGAGATACGTCAGGTTGTTAAGTTGAAATATGAATCGAGTTATTACTTGACGTCGATTAAACCCGCACGGCATTGCGCCGTGCGGGTTTTTATATCGGACTACTTATAATTTTCGAGTCCTGAATTCAACACATAAGTGCAACGCTCACCCCTGCATAAACTTCGTAAGGTGTCTTCCAGCCCAGGCGTTTGCGAGGGCGTAAATTGATCTGCGCGACCACCCGGTTTACAGCGGCAACGGTTAGTTTGCTGAAGTCACTGCCCTTGGGGAAATACTGGCGGAGCAAACCGTTGGTATTTTCATTCGTACCGCGCTGGCAGGACGAATACGGGTCGGCAAAATACACCCTACAACGACTCTTGTGCGCGATGCGCTCATGGCCGGCAAACTCCTTGCCGTTGTCCAGTGTCAACGTATGCACCACATGCCCATTGAACTGTAAATTGATCGCCCGAGTGACTTGGCGGCGAGTTCGACGCTTGACTGGGTAAGCACTCAGATAGTCGCTTTTACGCTCAACCAAGGTGACCAGATTACCGCCCACCCCATGCACCCTGTCACCTTCCCAGTCCCCCAGCCGTTCGCGGGTTTCGACCTCAGCAGGGCGCTCGGTGATCGACACCCGATTTCGCAACTGCCCCCGCCGATCATGGCTTCCATAGCGTTTACGGTAGCGCTTTCGACGGTGCCGTAGATGCGTATACAGCTCGCCGCCGCCCCGTTTGTCGGTGGCAATAAACCGATAAATCCACTCATGGCTGACCGCTTGATCCGGTTTCTCTTGCTTGAGCCGATGAGCAATCTGCTCCGGGCTCATTCCATGCTTGAGCCATATCGCAAGGTGATGACTCAACCAGGCAATCGGCTTGCAAAATTTACGGGCACCCACACGGCGGACATAACTTTCTTGGGTCGCACAAATCGCTTTGTAAATGTTTTCAGGACGGTTGCGGCGAACCTCACGGCTGATCGTCGAAGGATGCACTCCCACCTGTTTAGCAATGCTTGCTTGACTCTCTTTAGCCCTCAGGCCGGCTTCAATCTGGTAACGTTGGCCCTGAGTCAGCTGCCGGTAAGGCGTGGTCATCTGCGCTTGAATCCTTTGGTGTGAGAGCCTGGATTCTACCGGTGGCTGGCTCTCTGCCTCTCGTTTCAAACGTTGCACTTATTCTATGAATTCAGGGGGTTAAAGGTGGGGCATTATCGGCCGCTGTAAAGTTGGTCGGCTAATTTCGCATCGCCTTTGGAAATTCGTGAATTTAATTTGCTGTGTGTTCCATCCAGCGTCCAATTGGCTGCAATGGGATAGTGCATGACTGATTCGCGGTCATATGGTGAAGTTCTTGTGTGGCTCCGCTCCAGTTTTCTTAGAATATTGTCGTGGATACGACTTCTCGGCCAATTTTGGGTATTTGCAATGTGTTCATAGACTGCATCTTCATCCCAAGGAATATCCGCGTCGGGATGTTGGTGCTCGTGTTCCAGGCCGAGAGCGTGACCGAACTCATGCAGTACAGTCGCAAAGAACTGTTCATCGAGCCCCCTCCACTGCAGTTGCATGGTGGCTTCACCGGCGGGTGCTGTAAGCGCATCAGTGCCAAGATAGGACCAGTTTCCACCGTCTGGATGTTTCTCTGTAATGCGTATCTCACCTTCCGTGTCTGCCACGAACCGGATCCGCACATCAAAGACGTGAGGTATCCACTGAAGGATGGCGCCTTTTACCGAATCGATAAACCAAGGGTTAGTGCTGAGGAAGGCGACTCTGAGGGTTCTGCCGCGTTTCCAGATTTTCGAGTGGGTTGCAACTCCGCGCTTTTGACTGCCACCCGGTGATGGTGGAGGGGCGTTGTCAGCGGTTTCGTTTATCGCGGCCTCGTAAGACGCCTGGTGATCGATTTCGATGCAATGGCATAAACTGATAGTGGTCATTCTCATCTTCCTTGAGAGGTTTATGAATTGTGAAGGTGTTGATGTTAATAGTGTGTGGGGCTGGATGTATCCAGATGCATACCGCCAATCAGGCGGGTGAAAAATATATGTGGTTTTATGTGTTGTATCGTCAATGGTTTATTTTTTAGTGGATGTAAAAAGTAGTACTTAAGTTGGTCGGGTGTTTCTTTAAAAGCTTTGTTAGTTGGATGTGCTCACTCAGATATCATCCGCACCACATTGCATGGTGCGGATTTTTTTTCAGGAGTATTATTTTTTTCGTTGTATGTAATTGCGAATGCGTTCCGCGGCTTCCACGCACTCTGCGAGCGGGGCGACGAGCGCCATGCGCACTCGGCCGGCGCCCGGATTGGTGCCGTCGACGTCACGGGACAGATAAGAACCCGGCACCACAGTCACATGCTCTTCGACAAACAGGTCGCGGCAAAACGCTTCGTCATCACCGTCAACGCTCGGCCACAAGTAAAAGCCGCCATCCGGGCGCTGCACATCCATCACTGGGCTGAGAATCTCCAGCACCGCATCGTATTTCTCGCGATACAGCGCACGGTTGGCCTGTACGTGCAGTTCGTCATTCCAGGCAGCGATGCTGGCCAGTTGGGTCTGAACCGGCATCGCGCAGCCGTGATAGGTGCGATAAAGCAGAAAGCCTTTAAGAATCTCGGCGTCACCGGCCACGAAACCAGAGCGAAGGCCAGGCAGGTTGGAGCGCTTGGACAGGCTGTGGAATACCACGCAACGCTTGAAATCCTTGCGACCCAGTTCCACGCAAGCGCTGAGCAGGCCGGGGGGTGGGGTTTGTTCATCGAAGTACAGTTCGCTGTAGCATTCGTCGGCTGCGATTACGAAATCGTATTCGTCGGCCAGGGCGATCAGCTTCTTCAGGGTTTCAACCGGGATCAGAGCGCCAGTCGGGTTGCCTGGGGAACACAGGAACAGGATCTGGCAGCGTTTCCATATGTCGGGTGATACGGCGTCGAAATCCGGGTTGAAGCCGTTTTCATCCAGGCATGGTAGATAATGCGGCTCGGCCCCGGCAAGGAACGCGGCGCCTTCGTAGATCTGATAGAACGGGTTGGGACTGACCACCAACGCGTCATCACCTCGGTTGACCACGGTTTGCGTGAAGGCAAACAACGCTTCACGGGTGCCGTTGACGGGCAACACGTTACGGGCCCGGTCGAGCCAGCCAGTCGGAATGCTGAAACGACGCTCGCACCACGCGGTGATGGCTTCACGCAGGGCTGGGATGCCGAGGGTGCTCGGGTACACCGCCATCTGATCCAGATTGTTTGCGAGGGCCTCGGCGACGAAGCTCGGCGAACGGTGTTTCGGTTCGCCGATGGACAGGGCGATGGCACGTTTGTCCGGGTTGGGCGTGACGCTGCCGAGCAGGGCGCGAAGCTTCTCGAACGGGTAAGGCTGCAACTGGGTCAGAGCGTTGTTCATGGGGGCCTCTTTTAATGTGGGGCTGGCTTGTTTGGGAGTCGGGCTTGCCCGCGATGCTGACGTCTCTGGCTGTCAGTTACGCCGAGGTGATGCTATCGCCGGCAAGCCAGCTCCCACATAAGCGTTTCCCCACAGGGAAGTTTGTTAATTCAAATACTGATGCGCGACAGTTTGATATTGGGTTCATGGCCGACGCTAAGCTGTTCGACGATCGCATCCTGCAAGCGGCTGCACAGCAAGGGGTCGGACAGCGGTTGGTTGTTGGCGTCGGTGATAAAGAAAACGTCTTCTACGCGCTCGCCGAGGGTGGCGATCTTGGCGTTCTGCAACGACAGGTCGAACTCTAGGAAGATCGTGCCAATCCGCGCGAGCAGGCCGGGGCGGTCCGGAGCGCTGAGTTCCAGCACGGTCACGGGACGCTGGGCATCGTTGTGGATCGTCACCTGGGGCGCGAAGGCGAAATGCTTGAGCTGGCGCGGGACACGACGCTGGATGATCGTCGGGTAATCGTCCGGGTTGCGCAGGGCTTCGGTCAGGCCTTCACGGATCTGCTTGACCCGGGTCGGGTTGTCGCCGATCGAGTCGCCGTCGGTATCGAGCACGATATAGGTGTCGAGGGTGAACTGGCTGCTGGACGTGATGACCCGAGCGTCATGAATGTTCAGGTTGAGCTGGTCCATCGCCGCCACGGTTACGGCGAAGAAGTCGTGCTGGTCTGGCGCGTAGATGAAGATCTGCGTGCCGCCCTCGAATTCGCGCTGGGTGGTTTCCTTGATTAGCACCAGCGGCCCGCCGTCGGCCGGCTGCTGAAGGATCGCGTCACTGTGCCAGGCAACGTCGCCGGCAGTGTGGCGCAAGAAATAGTCATCGCCCAATTGCGCCCACAATTGCTCGACGTCGTCCGGATCGGTGCCGCCGCGTACCAGAATGTCCAGTGCGGCGCTTTGCGTCTGGCGGATCTGCTCTTCGCGGTCCACCGGGTTTTCCAGGCCGCGGCGCAAGGCGCGCTTGGTCTCGGTGTAGAGCTGGCGCAACAGGCTCGCGCGCCATGAGTTCCACAGCGTCGGGTTCGTGGCGTTGATGTCGGCGACGGTCAGTACGTACAGGTAGTCGAGGCGGGTTTCGTCGCCGACGGCTTGGGCGAAATCGTGAATGACCTGTGGGTCGGACAAATCCTTGCGTTGGGCCGTCGTCGACATCACCAGGTGGTTTTGTACCAGCCAGACAATCAGGCGGCTGTCCCACAATGGCAACTGGTGGCGCTGGCAAAAGGCTTCGGCATCCACTGCGCCGATTTCCGAGTGATCACCGTGTCGGCCTTTACCAATGTCGTGGTACAGGCCCGCCAAGTAGATCAGTTCGGGCTTGGGCAGTTTGCCCATGAGCTTGCTGGCCAGCGGGAATTTTTCCGACACCTGGGTGTACTGCAACTTACGCAGGTGCTTGATCAGGTTCAGGGTGTGCGCATCGACCGTATAAATGTGAAAAAGATCGTGTTGCATCTGCCCGACAATGAAACCGAACTCCGGCAGATAGCGCCCGAGAATACCGTAGCGGTTCATCCGCCGCAGGTTGCGGTGGACGCCGATCTTGCACTTGAACAGCTCGATGAACAGGCTGGTGTTGCGAATATCGTTACGAAACTCGTCGTCGATCAGGTGCCGGTGCTCGCGCAGCAGACGAATGGTGTCAGCGCGCACGCCTTTGATTTCTGGCTGCTGTGCCATCAGCACGAATATTTCGAGCATGGCGAAGGGCGTGCGGCGAAACACGTTATCGTTGCGCGCCTCGATATAGCCATCGTGAAGCTGGAACCGTGAGTTGATTGGCTGCGGCGGTGCCTCGTCTTCCGGCGCGAGGATGACTTCCTCGAAGTGCTGGATGATCAGGTCGCTGAGCTGAGCAATACTCATCACTACCCGGTAATACTGCTGCATGAAGTTTTCGATGGATTGCTTGGCGTCATCGCCCTCGAACCCCAGTAGCCCCGCGATGGAGCGCTGGTGGTCGAACAGCAAGCGGTCCTCGGAGCGCCCTGCGAGCATGTGCAGGGCGTAGCGTACTTTCCACAGGAACTCCTGGGACGAGGCCAGGAGGGCATTTTCGCTCTCTACCAAAAAGCCTTCGCCGGCCAGCGCCCGCAGGTTCAGGGTGCCGTACTGGCGACGGGCTACCCACAGAATGGTCTGAATATCGCGCAATCCACCCGGTGAGCCTTTGACGTTCGGTTCCAGGTTGTATTCGGTATCGTTGTACTTGTGGTGGCGGGCTTTCTGCTCGGCGCGTTTGGCCAGGAAGAAGTCCTTGCTCGGCCACATGTGTGCCGTGCTGGTCACGTCGAGCATGCGCTTGCGCAAGCGTTCGGGGCCGGCAATGGTGCGACTTTCCATCAGGTTGGTGATCACTGTCAGGTCGGCACGGGCCTCAACGGCGCATTCGTCCACTGAGCGCACGCTCTGACCGACTTCCAGGCCGATGTCCCACAACAGCGTCAGAAAACGCTCGATGGAGTCTCGGAAAACTTCGTGGTCGGCGCTGTCCAGCAGGATCAGCAGGTCGATATCGGAGTAGGGGTGCAACTCGCCCCGACCGTAGCCGCCGACCGCGACCAGCGCGATATCGGCGTCTTCGCTCCAGTTGAACTGTTCCCAGGCCTTTTGCAGGATGTTATCGACGAACCAGGCGCGATCCTCGATTAGCCGGCGAATATCCCGGCCGCTGCGAAAACGCCCGTCGAGCACCTCACGCGCCTGACGAATCGCCTTCTTGAAAGCAGCGATCGGGCTTGCCTTCAGTGCCAGTTCGGCCTGGAACTGGCCGCGGTCGAAGAGTTCGGGATCCACCTGCGGCATCGATTGGCTTTCCTTTCTATAGGCTGGGAGCAGGGGCTGAGTCAGGCTGAAACGCGTGCGATGGTGTCATCGGCGCGCAGAGTGAAGATCTCGTAGCCGGTGTCAGTCACCAGCAGGGTGTGTTCCCACTGGGCGGACAGCTTGCGGTCCTTGGTGATCGCGGTCCAGCCGTCGCCCAATACTTTGGTGTCTGCCCGGCCCTGGTTGATCATCGGTTCGATGGTGAAGGTCATGCCTGCCTTGAGCTCCATGCCGGTGCCGGCACGGCCGTAATGCAGGATCTGTGGCTCTTCGTGAAAGACCTTGCCGATACCGTGGCCGCAGAACTCGCGAACCACCGAGAAGCCGTTCTTTTCAGCATGCTTCTGGATCACCTCGCCGATGTCGCCCAGGCGGCAGCCAGGCTTGACCAGCTCAATGGCCTTGTACATGCATTCCTGGGTGATCTGCGACAGACGCTCGGCCCAGACTGGCACAGTGCCGACGTGGAACATGCGGCTGGTATCACCATGGAAACCGTCCTTGATGACCGTGACGTCGATGTTCAGCGTATCGCCATTTTTAAGCGGCTTCTCGTTCGGGATGCCGTGGCAGACCACGTGGTTGATCGAGGTGCAGATCGACTTCGGGTAGCCCTTATAGTTGAGCGGCGCGGGGATGGCTTGCTGCTCGTTGACAATATAGTCATGGCAGATGCGGTCCAGCTCTTCGGTGGTAACCCCCGGTTTGACATGTTCGGCAATCATTTCCAGTACGTCGGCGGCCAGTTTGCCGGCGACACGCATTTTTGCGATGTCCTCTGGGGTTTTGAGGGTGACGGTCATACAGGCTCTCTCTGCGCGCGATAGCGCTTTGCAAAACGGAATGGGCGTTGCGCGATCGATCTTCGCTGCCCCAAAAAAACCTGATTCTAACAGACGATCAGCGCAAATCTGAGCCTCTGTGCATCGCTTCTCTGTATAACATGGCGCATTCTGAGCCGATTCCAAGGGGCAAAGTAAAAGCGCTCGCGTGGATTGCAGAATGCGGGTTTCGTTTTTTCCATCCTTGTGATATAAAATGCGCCGCTTTCCGGGTATACCCGAAAAGCTTAAATCCACACACGTGTCGACACGATGACCTGGGTGCCTTCAGCTGATGCTGCTGGTTGGTCATTGGGATACGTGGAGGCCAAACCCGACTTATTAAGGAACTATCATGTCCCAAGTCAACATGCGCGATATGCTGAAGGCCGGTGTGCACTTCGGTCACCAGACCCGTTACTGGAACCCGAAAATGGGTAAGTACATTTTCGGCGCGCGTAACAAGATTCACATTATCAACCTTGAAAAAACCCTGCCAATGTTCAACGAAGCTCTGACTTTCGTAGAGCGTCTGGCCCAGGGCAAAAACAAGATCCTGTTCGTTGGCACCAAGCGTTCCGCTGGCAAGATCGTTGCTGAAGAAGCAGCACGTTGCGGTTCGCCGTACGTCGATCATCGCTGGTTGGGCGGCATGCTGACCAACTTCAAAACCATCCGTGCTTCGATCAAGCGTCTGCGTGACCTTGAAATCCAGGCTGAAGACGGTACTTTCGCCAAGCTGACCAAGAAAGAGGCGCTGATGCGCACTCGTGATCTTGAGAAGCTCGATCGTTCCCTGGGTGGTATCAAGGACATGGGCGGTCTGCCAGACGCTCTGTTCGTTATCGACGTTGATCACGAGCGTATCGCGATCACCGAAGCTAACAAGCTGGGCATCCCGGTTATCGGCGTAGTCGATACCAACAGCAGCCCGGAAGGCGTTGACTACATCATCCCAGGCAACGATGACGCAATCCGCGCCATTCAGTTGTACATGGGTGCGATGGCTGACGCTGTTATCAAAGGCCGCAACCACGTTGCTGGCGGTACCGAGCAGTTCGTTGAAGAAGCTCCGGTAGCAGCAGCTGAGTAATTGACGCCTTGGCGTTGACTCAGTAAGCAAAAAGGGGGCTTGGCCCCCTTTTTGCCACCTCGAAAACCATTTGTCAGCAGCGCAGCTACAGCCTCTGTAACATGCAGCCGCTAACAAGGGTGGTTCGGGAAGAATTGAACGCCCGTTCGATCGGGTGGAATGGTTGAAAACCTATCCAAGAGGATTTTGAAATGGCAGAGATTACTGCAGCGTTGGTCAAAGAACTGCGCGAGCGTACCGGCGAAGGCATGATGGATTGCAAAAAGGCCTTGACCAAGGCCGGCGGCGACATCGAAAAAGCCATTGATGATATGCGTGCTTCCGGCGCCATCAAGGCTGCCAAGAAAGCAGGCAACGTAGCTGCTGAAGGCGCGATCGCTTTGAAAGAAGACGGTAAATCCGCCGTTCTGCTGGAAGTGAACTCGCAGACCGACTTCCTGGCTTTGCAGGATGACTTCAAGGGATTTGTCGCTTCCAGCGTTGAGAAAGCGTTCGCTGACAAACTGACTGACGTTGCTCCACTGATCGCCGCTCAAGAAGCCGATCGCCTGGTTCTGGTCGGCAAGGTTGGCGAAAACGTCAACATCCGCCGCCTGGCTCGCGTTGAAGGTGACGTTGTTGGTGGTTACCTGCACGGCAACAAGATCGGTGTTGTGGTTGCCCTTAAAGGCGGCAGCGTTGAGCTGGCCAAAGACATCGCCATGCACGTCGCGGCGACCAACCCTGAGTTCCTGCTGCCATCGGAAGTTTCCGCTGAAGCGGTCGAGCGCGAGAAGGGCGTTTTCCTGACCCTCAACGCTGACAAGATCGCTGGCAAGCCAGAAAACATCGTTGAAAACATGGTCAAAGGCCGTATCAGCAAGTTCCTGGCTGAAGCGAGCCTGGTTGAACAGGCGTTCGTCAAGAACCCTGAAATCAAGGTTGGCGAACTGGCTAAGAAAGCTGGTGCTGAAATCGTTTCCTTCACCTACTTCAAAGTAGGCGACGGTATCGAGAAGCCGGTCGACAACTTCGCTGAAGAAGTTGCTGCCCAGCTGGCTGCCGCCAAGCAATAAGACGGTTTTTTTAACTGTCGCCCTGAAGAGGCTGCCCGCTAACGCGCGCAGCCTCTTTTCAGATGGGGGCGCCAATTTTTTAATTGGTTTCCTTTTGGAACTGGCTTACAAAGCCATGTTCCGATGGCGCTGAAGCAGCGCCAAGCTAGAGTGAACAGCCAGCTGTAAACAGCTCGCAAAGAATTTTTTAAAATACGCCGCAGGAGAGATTCGCAATGGCTCAGCAGGGCAGTGGTTATCAGGCTCGCTATAAACGCATTCTACTCAAGCTTAGCGGCGAGGCCCTGATGGGCTCGGAAGAGTTCGGGATCGACCCGAAGGTTCTGGATCGCATGGCGCTGGAAGTCGGCCAACTGGTCGGTATCGGTGTTCAAGTCGGTCTAGTGATCGGCGGCGGCAACCTGTTCCGTGGTGCAGCGCTCAGCGCGGCAGGCATGGATCGAGTGACCGGAGACCACATGGGCATGCTGGCCACTGTGATGAACGCCTTGGCCATGCGTGACGCGCTGGAGCGCGCCAACATCTCGGCCATCGTGATGTCGGCCATCTCCATGGTGGGCGTGACCGATCACTACGATCGTCGCAAAGCCATGCGTCACCTGAACGCCAAAGAAGTCGTGATTTTCGCGGCCGGTACCGGTAATCCGTTCTTCACCACGGATTCGGCTGCCTGCTTGCGTGCGATCGAGATTGACGCGGATGTGGTGCTTAAAGCGACGAAAGTCGACGGCGTCTATACCGCAGATCCATTCAAAGACCCGCATGCCGAGAAGTTCGATCATCTGACCTACGATGAAGTGCTGGATCGCAAGTTGGGTGTAATGGATCTCACCGCCATTTGTCTGTGTCGCGACCACAAGATGCCGTTGCGCGTCTTTAACATGAACAAGCCCGGCGCCCTGCTGAACATCGTACATGGCGGCGCTGAAGGAACCCTGATCGAGGAAGGCCAACAATGATCAACGAAATCAAGAAAGATGCTCAAGAGCGCATGAAGAAATCCCTGGAGTCTCTGGCCCATGCATTTGGTCAGATTCGTACCGGCAAGGCGCACCCAAGCATTCTGGGCAGTGTGATGGTGCCTTACTACGGCTCCGATACCCCGATTAGCCAAGTAGCTAACGTCACCGTAAAAGACTCCCGTACCCTGCAAGTCGTGGCCTTTGAGCGCAACATGCTAGCGGCTGTCGACAAGGCTATCCAGAGTGCCGGTCTGAACCTCAATCCGACCAACCTGGGCGAATTGCTGTTGATTTCGATGCCTGCCCTGACGGAAGAAACCCGCAAGGTTTTCGCCAAGCAAGCGCGTGATGCGGCCGAAGACGCTCGTATTGCGGTGCGCAACATCCGTCGAGACGCCTTGAGCCAGTTGAAAGACCTGGTCAAGGAAAAAGAAATCAGCGAAGACGAAGAACGTCGTGCCGCTGATGATGTGCAGAAACTGACCGACAAAGCCGTCGCTGATATCGAAACGGCCACCAAGCAGAAAGAAGCGGACCTGATGGCCGTATAAGGGTTCTGTTTTCATGGATAAGACCAAGCAGACTGCGCCGTCCGCGGTGCCGCGCCATGTCGCGATCATCATGGATGGCAATAATCGCTGGGCGAAAAAGCGCTTTATGCCCGGTGTGGCCGGGCATAAAGCCGGCGTGGATGCTGTTCGTGCGGTGATCGAGGTGTGCGCCGAGGCCAAGGTTGAGGTCTTGACCTTGTTCGCGTTTTCGAGCGAGAACTGGCAGCGTCCGGCCGATGAGGTCAGCGCCTTGATGGATTTGTTCTTCAAGGCGTTACGTCGGGAGGCCAAGCGCCTCAACGACAACAACATCAGCCTGCGCATCATCGGTGACCGTTCGCGCTTTCATCCCGAGCTTCAGACAGCCATGCGTGAGGCCGAAGCGATGACCGTCGGGGCCAACCGTTTTGTCCTGCAGATCGCCGCTAACTACGGCGGTCAGTGGGACATCGCGCAAGCGGCACAGAGGTTGGCGCGGGAAGTTCAGGCTGGGCATCTGCGTCCCGAAGACATCACGCCGCAATTGCTGCAAACCTGCCTGGTGACCGGCGATCTGCCGTTGCCTGACCTGTGTATTCGTACCGGGGGTGAGCACCGAATCAGCAATTTCCTGCTGTGGCAGTTGGCTTATACCGAGTTGTACTTTTCCGACCTGTTCTGGCCGGACTTCAAACACGACGCCATGCGCACCGCGCTGGCTGATTTCGCTTCTCGCCAGCGCCGCTTCGGTAAAACGAGCGAGCAGGTCGAGTCTGGAGCCCGGGTTTAATGCTTAAACAACGAATCATCACTGCGTTGATCCTGCTACCGATTGCCTTGTGCGGTTTTTTTCTGCTCGAAGGCTCAGGTTTTGCGCTGTTCATTGGGTTGGTCGTGACGTTAGGCGCATGGGAGTGGGCTCGCCTGGCGGGGTTCGAGGCGCAGCCGATTCGCATCGCCTACGCCGCCGCTGTGGCACTAATGCTCTTCGTTATGCACATCTTGCCCGGGCTCGCGCCTTGGGTCCTGGGGGCTTCGGTGCTCTGGTGGGGCGTGGCGACGTATTTGGTGCTGACTTATCCCGCGTCAAGCGAACACTGGGCCAGTGCGGCCTGCAAGCTGGTGATCGGGTTGCTGATCCTGTTGCCAGCCTGGCAAGGCCTGATCCAGATCAAGCAAGAGCCTTTGGGTAACTGGCTGATCATGGCGGTGATGGTGCTGGTCTGGGGTGCTGACATCGGTGCTTATTTTTCCGGTCGGGCTTTCGGTAAACGCAAGCTGGCGCCGCAGGTCAGCCCCGGCAAGAGCTGGGAAGGTGTGTACGGTGGATTGCTGTTGAGTCTGGTCATTACCGCTGTCGTGGGCTTTGTGCGTGACTGGACCTTCGCTCAGATGATGATGGGCTTGTTGGGCTCAGCGTTGATCGTCTTCATTTCGGTGGTGGGCGACCTCACCGAAAGCATGTTCAAGCGTCAGTCCGGGATCAAGGACAGCAGTAATCTGCTGCCGGGTCACGGCGGCGTGCTGGATCGCATCGACAGTCTGACGGCGGCGATTCCGGTGTTCGCGGTTCTGTTGTGGATGACGGCGCCGTGAGCCGCCTACAACAGATCACGGTGTTGGGGGCTACTGGCTCGATCGGTTTGAGCACCCTGGATGTTATTGCTCGTCATCCCGAGCGCTATCAGGTGTTCGCTTTGAGCGGTTTCACTCGACTGAGTGAGTTGTTGGCGCTGTGTGTGCGCCACACGCCGCGATTCGCTGTGGTCCCTGAAGCGACTGCTGCCCGTGGTTTGCAGGACGATTTACGTGCGGCCGGTCTGGCAACTCGCGTTCTGGTCGGGGAGGAGGGCTTGTGCCAAGTTGCCTCCGATCCCGAGGTCGATGCCGTTATGGCGGCTATCGTCGGTGCGGCGGGTCTGCGTCCCACCCTGGCGGCAGTTGAGGCGGGCAAGAAGATCCTGCTGGCCAATAAAGAAGCGTTGGTAATGTCCGGCGCGTTGTTTATGCAGGCGGTGCGTAAAAGCGGTTCGGTACTGCTGCCAATCGACAGTGAACACAATGCGATTTTCCAGTGCATGCCGCATGATTTTGCGCGCGGCCTGGGGGCGGTTGGTGTGCGTCGGATTTTATTGACAGCCTCTGGTGGTCCTTTCCGGCAGACACCAATGGCCGAACTGGCGCATGTTTCCCCTGAGCAGGCTTGCGCTCACCCCAACTGGTCCATGGGGCGCAAGATTTCTGTGGATTCGGCCAGCATGATGAACAAAGGGCTTGAGCTGATCGAGGCCTGCTGGCTGTTCGATGCCAAGCCTTCCCAGGTTGAAGTAGTGATTCATCCTCAAAGCGTGATTCATTCGCTAGTCGATTATGTCGATGGTTCGGTGCTGGCTCAGCTGGGTAATCCGGACATGCGCACGCCGATCGCCAATGCCTTGGCTTGGCCGGAGCGTATCGATTCGGGCGTTGCGCCGCTTGATTTGTTCAGCATTGCGCGTCTGGATTTCCATGCGCCGGATGAGGGGCGCTTCCCTTGTCTAAGGCTTGCGCGTCAGGCAGCTGAGTCGGGTAACAGCGCCCCGGCCATGCTTAATGCCGCCAATGAAGTCGCGGTGGCAGCCTTTCTCGATGGACGGGTTGGTTATCTGGAAATCGCGGGTATCATCGAGGAGGTTTTGAGTCTCGAGCCTGTGGTGGCGGTGAATGATCTTGAGGCGGTGTTCACGGCAGACGCGAAGGCGCGTGTGCTGGCCGAGCAGTGGTTGAGTCGCCACGGGCGATAAGTGCTGCAATACGTTGGCCCACGGCAGCACTGAATAGGATTGCGGAGAAAATAGATGAGCGCGCTCTATATGATTGTCGGCACCCTGGTCGCTTTGGGTGTGTTGGTTACCTTCCATGAGTTCGGCCACTTCTGGGTCGCGCGTCGCTGTGGTGTCAAGGTTCTGCGTTTTTCCGTGGGTTTTGGCATGCCTTTGTTGCGCTGGCATGACAAGCAGGGCACCGAGTTTGTGGTGGCCGCGATCCCGCTAGGCGGCTACGTCAAAATGCTTGACGAGCGTGAAGGCGAAGTGCCGGCCGATCAACTGGATCAATCCTTCAATCGAAAGTCCGTTCGTCAACGCATCGCTATCGTCGCTGCCGGTCCGATTGCCAACTTCCTGCTGGCGATGGTGTTTTTCTGGGTGTTGGCGATGCTCGGCAGCGAGCAGGTGCGTCCTGTTATTGGCGCGGTAGAATCCGGCAGCATTGCTGCCAAGGCCGGTTTGGGCCCGAATCAGGAAATCATTGCCATCGATGGCGAGCCGGTTTCTGGGTGGGCAGCGGTGAACTTGCAGTTGGTCCGTCGCCTTGGCGAGAGCGGTGCCTTGCAGTTGATTGTGCGTGAGCAGGGCTCTACGACCGATACGCCTCGCGAGCTGATGCTGGATCACTGGCTCAAGGGCGCCGATGAGCCTGATCCGATTCGCTCGCTGGGTATTCGTCCATGGCGCCCGGCTTTGCCGCCAATTCTGGCTGAACTTGATCCGAAAGGACCGGCGCAGGCCGCGGGCCTGAAGACCGGTGATCGGTTGCTGGCGCTGGATGGTCAGTCGCTGAATGACTGGCAGCAGGTGGTCGACACTGTTCGTATGCATCCCGATACTAAAATCATGCTGCGTATCGAGCGTGATGGTGCTCCAATCGACGTCCCTGTGGTGCTGGCTGCTCGCGGCGAGAGCAAGGCGCCGAACGGTTATCTTGGCGCTGGGGTCAAGGCAGTCGATTGGCCGCCAGACATGATTCGCGAGATTAGCTACGGTCCTGTGGCCGCGATTGGGGAGGGTGCCCGACGCACTTGGACCATGAGCGTACTGACTCTGGATTCGCTAAAGAAAATGTTGTTCGGCGAGCTCTCGGTAAAAAACTTGAGTGGACCGATAACCATTGCTAAAGTGGCGGGCGCTTCTGCCCAGTCGGGTGTCGCTGATTTCTTGAATTTCCTTGCTTATCTGAGTATTAGCTTGGGCGTTCTGAATTTGTTGCCTATTCCTGTACTGGATGGGGGGCATTTGTTGTTTTATCTGATCGAGTGGACGCGTGGTCGTCCCTTGTCGGATCGGGTGCAGGGTTGGGGGATACAGATCGGTATCAGTTTGGTGGTCGGGGTGATGTTGCTTGCTCTGGTCAATGATCTGGGTCGACTGTAACGCTTCGCTGAATTGCGAATCTGCCGCATTTTGCGGCAGTTTGTTTATTGCCAGTTGGAATAAGAAAGGACTTCATGAAACGTCTGCTGCTAACTGCGGTTCTCACCGTATTGATGATCGCCGAAGTTCACGCCGAGTCCTTCACTATCTCTGATATTCGCGTCAATGGCCTCCAGCGGGTCTCCGCGGGTAGCGTCTTTGGTGCCTTGCCGTTGAACGTCGGTGAGCAGGCGGATGATCGTCGCCTGGTGGAATCCACTCGTGCGTTGTTCAAAACCGGGTTCTTTCAAGATATCCAGCTGGGCCGTGATGGCAACGTTCTGGTCATCACGGTGGTCGAGCGTCCTTCGGTCGCCAGTATCGAGATCGACGGTAACAAGGCCATCTCCACTGAAGATCTGATGAAAGGGCTTAAACAGTCCGGTTTGTCCGAGGGCGAGATTTTCCAGCGTGCCACGCTCGAAGGTGTGCGTAACGAACTGCAGCGTCAATACGTCGCGCAGGGTCGTTACTCGGCTACCGTCGACACCGAAGTGGTGCCGCAGCCGCGTAACCGCGTCGCGTTGAAGGTCAACATCAACGAAGGCACCGTTGCCGCTATCCAGCACATCAACGTGGTGGGTAACACGGTTTTCCCGGATGACGATCTCATCGGCCTGTTCGAACTCAAGACCACCAACTGGCTGTCGTTCTTCAAGAACGACGACAAATACGCCCGTGAAAAGCTGTCCGGTGACTTGGAGCGTCTGCGTTCCTACTACCTGGACCGTGGCTACATCAACATGGACATCGCTTCGACACAGGTCTCGATTACTCCAGACAAGAAGCACGTCTACATCACTGTGAACGTCAACGAAGGTGAGAAGTACACCGTTCGTGACGTGAAACTCAGCGGTGACCTGAAAGTACCTGAAGACCAGGTCAAGTCCCTGCTGCTGGTTCAGAAAGGGCAAGTGTTCTCGCGCAAGCTGATGACCACAACCTCCGAACTGATCACTCGCCGTCTGGGTAACGAGGGTTACACCTTCGCCAACGTCAATGGCGTGCCTCAGCCTCATGATGACGACCACACTGTAGACATCACCTTTGCCGTCGATCCTGGTAAACGTGCCTATGTGAACCGTATCAACTTCCGTGGCAACACCAAGTCTGAAGACGAAGTGCTGCGCCGTGAGATGCGTCAGATGGAAGGCGGCTGGGCTTCGACCTACCTGATTGACCAATCAAAGACGCGTCTTGAGCGTCTGGGCTTCTTCAAGGAAGTCAACGTTGAAACGCCTGCTGTACCGGGTGTAGACGATCAGGTCGATGTGAACTACGGCGTTGAAGAACAGGCTTCCGGCTCCATTACTGCCAGTGTCGGTTTCGCACAGAGCGCTGGTTTGATTCTGGGTGGCTCGATTACTCAGAACAACTTCCTGGGTACGGGTAACAAGGTCAGCATCGGTTTGACTCGCAGCCAATACCAGAGTCGCTACAACTTTGGTTACGTTGACCCGTACTGGACTGCTGATGGTGTGAGCCTGGGTTACAACGCTTTCTATCGCACCACCGACTACAAAAACCTCGACGTCAGTGTTGCAAGCTACGCCGTCGATAGCTTGGGTGCTGGTGTCAGCGTCGGCTACCCGATCAGCGAGACCTCGCGTCTGACCTTTGGCCTGACGGCGCAACAAGACAAGATCAAGACGGGTGACTACACCGTCGATGAGATTTTCAACTTCGTTAACACCCAAGGCGACAGCTACCTGAACTTCAAGGCTTCGGCCGGCTGGTCTGAGTCCACCCTGAACAAAGGTGTACTGGCAACCCGTGGTCACTCCCAGAGCGTGACGCTGGAAGCGACCACCCCAGGCAGCGACCTGTCGTTCTTCAAGCTTGACTACCGTGGCCAGTTGTTCCAACCACTGTCTGAAAACTACACCGTTCGACTGCACACAGAGCTGGGCTATGGTGATGGTTACGGTTCGACCAATGGTCTGCCGTTCTACGAAAACTACTATGCCGGTGGCTTCAACTCGGTTCGTGGTTTCAAAGACAGCACCTTGGGCCCACGCAGTACGCCGAGCCGTGGCGAATCTGTCACAGGTAACTCGGGCACCTTGTTGGACAGTGACCAGAATGCGCTGCCGTTCGGTGGTAACGTGCTGATTCAAGGCGGTGCTGAAATTCTTTTCCCACTGCCTTTCGTCAAGGATCAGCGTTCCCTTCGCACCTCTGTGTTCTGGGACGTGGGTAACGTGTTTGATTCCAAGTGCGACCAGACCGCCAACACCAACGGTACGAAGTCCAACACGCAGTGTAACGACATCAGTCTGAGCAACCTTGCCAGTTCCGTCGGTGTAGGCGTGACATGGGTTACCGCACTGGGACCTCTGAGCTTTGCCTTGGCCATGCCGGTCAAGAAACCGGATAACGCTGAAACTCAGGTGTTCCAATTCTCCCTCGGCCAGACGTTCTAAGCGTCTGACCCAAGATAATGACAATGGATTTTGTAGGAGTGCATCGTGCGTAAGTTGACTCAATTGGTTCTCCTGGCAACCTTGCTGGTAGCCGGCCCGGCTTTTGCCGACATGAAAATTGCCGTTCTGAATTATCAGATGGCTTTGCTCGAATCTGACGCTGCGAAGAAGTACGCAGTGGATGCCGAGAAAAAATTCGGCCCGCAGCTGACCAAGCTCAAGACCCTGGAAAGCAGTGCCAAAGGTATCCAGGACCGTCTGGTCGCCGGTGGTGACAAGATGCAGCAAGGTGAACGCGAGCGCCTTGAACTTGAGTTCAAGCAAAAGGCCCGTGACTTCCAGTTCCAGTCCAAGGAACTTAACGAAGCTAAAGCCGTTGCTGACCGTGAAATGCTGAAGCAGCTCAAGCCGAAACTGGACAGCGCTGTGGAAGAAGTCATTAAGAAAGGTGCTTTTGACCTGGTCTTCGAGCGTGGCGCAGTGATTGATGTCAAGCCTCAGTACGACATCACGCGCCAGGTTATCGAGCGCATGAATCAGCTGAAGTAATCCATGACAGCGACTATTAAGCTCGGCCAATTGGCCGAGTTTCTCGGCGCCACCCTGCGTGGCGATGCGGAGAAAGACATTACTGGGCTAGCCACTTTGCAAGAGGCTGGCCCAGCTCAGTTGAGCTTTCTGGCAAATCCTCAATACCGTAAATACCTAGCGGACAGCCACGCCGCAGCCGTACTGCTCAAGGCTGATGACGCTGAAGGGTTTGCCGGTGATGCTTTAGTGGTGCCTGATCCTTACCTGGCCTACGCACGTGTGTCTCATCTGTTCGATCCTAAGCCCAAAGCAGTTGCCGGAATTCACCCGACAGCGGTAGTGGCTGCGGATGCGCTGGTCGATCCGGCGGCGAGCATTGGTGCCTTTGCCGTGATTGAAAGCGCTGCGCGGATTGCGGCGGGTGTCACCGTGGGGGCTCATTGTTTCATCGGTGCTCGTAGCGTAATCGGTGAGGATGGCTGGCTTGCCCCGCGAGTCACGCTGTATCACGACGTGCGCATTGGCAAACGAGTGGTGATTCAATCAGGTGCCGTGCTCGGAGGTGAAGGCTTTGGCTTTGCCAACGAAAAAGGCGTCTGGCAAAAAATCGCCCAAGTGGGCGGTGTTGCCATTGGCGATGACGTTGAGATCGGTGTGAATACTGCGATTGATCGTGGTGCTTTGGCCGATACCGTTATTGGTAATGGTGTAAAACTCGACAATCAGATTCAGATTGCCCACAACGTTCATATCGGTGATCACACCGCGATGGCTGCGTGCGTGGGTATCTCCGGCAGCACCAAAATCGGCAAGCATTGCATGCTTGCTGGTGGCGTGGGGCTGGTGGGGCATATCGAGATTTGTGACAACGTGTTCCTCACCGGGATGACCATGGTGACCCACTCGATTACCGAGGCTGGCTCCTACTCATCCGGGACGGCCATGCAGCCTGCGGCCGAATGGCGCAAAAGCGCAGCACGCATCCGCCAGCTCGATGATATTGCTCGACGTCTGCGACAGCTTGAAAAGCGTGTGGGGGAAGTGACCCCTGACGGTAATGCTTCATCAGATGGCTGATACCATTTCCATATCAAGTGTGCACAGCCGCTAGACTGCCTCCTTGATTTGCTAGAGGAGCGCGCGTCAGTCGCGCGTTCCCAATCTTTACATAGGCTTCCCCCCGAAATGATGGACATCAACGAGATTCGCGAATACCTGCCTCACCGTTACCCATTCCTGCTGGTGGACCGGGTCGTGGATCTGGACGTGGAAGGCAAGCGCATTCGCGCCTATAAGAATGTCAGCATCAACGAGCCGTTCTTCAATGGCCACTTTCCGGCGCACCCGATCATGCCTGGCGTGCTGATCATCGAAGCGATGGCCCAGGCGGCCGGGATCCTCGGTTTCAAAATGCTCGACGTAAAACCGTCTGACGGCACCCTTTACTACTTCGTCGGCTCAGACAAACTGCGCTTCCGCCAGCCCGTCAAGCCGGGCGACCAGTTGATCCTTGAAGCCACTTTCATCAGCTGCAAGCGTAAGATCTGGAAGTTTGAGTGCCAGGCTTCTGTGGATGGAAAGCCGGTTTGCTCCGCCGAAATTATCTGTGCGGAACAAAAAGTATGAGTTTGATTGACCCTCGCGCAATCATCGATCCGACGGCCGTGCTGGCCGAAGGTGTCGAGGTCGGCCCATTGTCGATCATCGGCGCAGGTGTGGAAATCGGCGAGGGAACAGTGATCGGGCCGCATGTGATTCTCAAGGGCCCGACCCGGATCGGTAAGCATAATCGCATCTACCAGTTTTCATCGGTAGGCGAGGACACGCCCGATTTGAAATACAAGGGTGAAGAAACCCGGCTTGTGATTGGTGACCATAATGTCATCCGTGAAGGCGTGACCATTCACCGTGGCACCGTTCAGGACCGTTCGGAAACTACGCTAGGTGATCACAACCTGATCATGGCCTATGCCCACATTGGTCATGACAGCGTCATCGGTAACCATTGCATCCTGGTCAATAACACCGCGCTGGCAGGTCATGTCCATGTTGAAGACTGGGCGATTTTGTCCGGCTTCACCCTGGTTCACCAGTATTGCCATATTGGTGCCCACAGTTTTTCCGGCATGGGCACCGCCATCGGCAAGGATGTTCCTGCGTTTGTGACGGTGTTTGGCAATCCAGCGGAAGCTCGCAGCATGAACTTCGAAGGCATGCGCCGTCGCGGGTTTAGCGAAGATGCGATCTATGCACTGCGTCGTGCCTATAAGGTGGTTTACCGCCAAGGGCTGACGGTTGAACAGGCGCTCGCAGAACTGGCCGAGCCCTCGACCCAGTTTCCGGAAGTCGCGGTGTTCCGTGATTCCATCCAGTCTTCAACTCGCGGCATCACTCGTTAATCATGGCTAATTTGCGTATTGCGCTGGTGGCGGGTGAGGCTTCCGGTGACATTCTGGGCGCCGGTCTCATGCGCGCGCTCAAGGCACAGCACCCTGCGGTCGAGTTCATGGGTGTCGGTGGTCCGTTGATGCAGGCCGAGGGCATGGTCTCTTGCTTCCCCATGGAGCGACTCTCGGTGATGGGCCTGGTGGAAGTGCTGGGTCGACTGCGCGAGTTGCTGGCTCGGCGCAAGAAGTTGGTGGCCGACCTGATCGCCGAGAAACCGGATGTGTTCATCGGTATCGATGCCCCGGACTTCAACCTCAATATTGAACTCAAGTTGCGTCAGGCCGGGATCAAGACCGTGCATTACGTCAGCCCGTCGGTTTGGGCCTGGCGCCAAAAGCGCGTGCTGAAGATTCGCGAAGGTTGCGACCTGATGCTGACGCTGTTTCCGTTCGAAGCCAAATTCTATGAAGAGAAGGGCGTGCCGGTACGGTTTGTCGGGCACTCGCTGGCGGATGCTATTCCGCTCGAAGCCGACCGCGCCGCTGCTCGGGCCGAGCTGGGCTTGCCTGACGGGCCGTTGGTGACGCTTATGCCGGGCAGTCGGGGGGGCGAAGTGGGCCGTCTCGGCGCGTTGTTCCTCGACACTGCTGAACGTTTGCGGGCGTTGCGTCCTGGTGTGCGATTCGTTCTGCCTTGCGCGAGCCCCGAGCGCCGGGTGCAGCTTGAAGAGTTGCTGGCTGGGCGCGATTTACCGCTGACCCTGCTCGACGGCAAGTCGCATCTGGCCCTCGCTGCTTGCGATGCGGTGCTGATTGCGTCTGGGACCGCGACCCTTGAGGCATTGCTGTACAAAAGGCCGATGGTCGTGGCTTATCGCCTCGCGCCGCTGACGTTTTGGATTCTCAAACGCATGGTCAAAAGCCCTTACGTCTCCTTGCCGAACTTGCTGGCCCAGCGTCTGCTGGTGCCCGAGTTGCTGCAGGATGAGGCGACTGTGGAAGCACTGGCCCAGACGCTGTCGCCGCTGCTCTACGGTGGCGAAGAACAGACTCGCGGCTTCGACGAAATCCACCGCACGCTGCGCCTGGATGCCTCTAATCAGGCGGCAGACGCAGTATTGAAACTGATCGGCCAATCATAATGAGCAAAACAAGCATGCAGATGGGCCTCGACTTCACACTGGTCGCCGAGCTGGAAGCGCTGGTTGCCGGTGTCGACGAAGTCGGTCGCGGCCCGCTCTGCGGCGCCGTAGTCACGGCGGCGGTGATCCTCGATCCGAGCCGGCCTATTCTGGGGCTGAACGATTCGAAGAAGCTCACTGAAGCGCGCCGTGAAAAGCTCTACGACGAAATTTGTGAAAAGGCCTTGAGCTGGCACATCGCTCGGGCTGAAGTCGAAGAAATCGACGAGCTGAACATCCTGCATGCCACCATGCTGGCCATGCAGCGCGCCATCGAAGGCCTGCACATTCAGCCGAAACTGGCGATGATCGACGGCAACCGCTGCCCGAAGCTGTCCATGCGCTCAGAGGCCGTGGTCAAGGGCGATAGCAAGGTGCCGGCCATTGCGGCTGCGTCGATCCTGGCCAAGGTCAGCCGTGACCGTGAAATGGCTGCGTTCGAGTTGATTTACCCAGGTTACGGAATCGGCGGCCACAAAGGCTACCCGACGCCCGTTCATCTGGAGGCCTTGGCCCGTTTGGGGCCCACGCCGATTCACCGCCGCTCGTTCGCCCCGGTGCGCCTGGCTTACGAAGCGCGGGAAAACCTGATCGAGAGTTAGTCGCAAGGCTGATGTTTTTTCCAAGGCCCGGTACAATCCGGGCCTTGTTGTCTTCACGTTTCTAGACAGGATCACTATGCCGGCTTCATTCGTTCACCTACGCCTGCACACTGAATATTCCCTGGTCGACGGGCTGGTGCGGATCAAACCGCTGGTCAAGACCCTGGTCGGCATGAACATGCCTGCCGTGGCGGTCACTGATCAGAACAACATGTGTTCCTTGGTCAAATTCTATAAAGCGTCCATGGGGGCCGGGATCAAACCGATCTGCGGTGCCGACCTGTGGTTGTCGAACAAAGACCCGGACAACGCGCTGAGCCGGATCAGCCTGCTGGCAATGAATGCCGTGGGTTATCGCAACCTGACCGAACTGATTTCCCGTGGCTTCATTGACGGCCAGCGCAACGGCTCGATCATCATTGAGCGTGAGTGGGTGGCCGAAGCCAGTGAAGGCTTGATCATGCTGTCGGCGGCGAAAGAGGGTGAGATCGGCCTGGCCATGCTCAGCGGCAACCCGGCGGAAGCCGAAGCCTTGGCGCGTGAATGGATGGCGGTGTTCCCAGATCGTTTTTACCTGGAAGTCCAGCGCACCAGCCGCCCCAATGATGAAGAGCAATTGCACGGCGCCGTGGCCCTTGCCGAGAAAATTGGTGCGCCGTTGGTGGCGACCAACGATGTGCGCTTCATCAAGCAGGAGGACTTCGAGGCCCACGAAACCCGGGTTTGCATCGGTGAGGGGCGTGCCCTCGACGATCCGCGGCGCTCGAAGAATTACAGCGATCAGCAGTACCTCAAAAGCGCCGAGGAAATGGCTGAACTGTTCAGCGACTTGCCCGAGGCGTTGGAAAACACAGTCGAGATCGCCAAACGCTGCAACATCGAAGTGAAGCTAGGTAAACACTTCCTGCCCAACTTCCCGATTCCCGATGGCATGACTATCGACGAATACTTTCGCAAAGTCTCGTTCGATGGCTTGGAAGACCGTCTGAGTGTCCTGCTGCCCAAGGACACCACTGAAGATTACGACGCCAAACGTCAGGTCTACGTCGATCGGTTGAATTTTGAACTGGATATCATCATCCAGATGGGCTTCCCTGGATACTTCCTGATCGTGATGGATTTCATCCAGTGGGCCAAAAGCAACGGCGTGCCGGTAGGCCCCGGCCGTGGGTCGGGTGCTGGATCACTGGTGGCTTACGTACAGAAGATCACCGACCTCGATCCGTTGGAATATGACCTGCTGTTCGAGCGCTTCCTGAACCCGGAACGGGTATCGATGCCCGACTTCGACGTCGACTTCTGCATGGACGGTCGCGACCGGGTAATCGATTACGTGGCCGAGAAATACGGTCGCAACGCGGTAAGCCAAATCATCACTTTCGGGTCCATGGCAGCGAAAGCGGTGGTGCGGGACGTGGCGCGGGTGCAGGGCAAGTCCTATGGTTTGGCGGATCGTCTGTCGAAGATGATTCCGTTCGAAGTCGGCATGACCCTCGAAAAAGCCTACGAGCAGGAAGAAATCTTGCGTGACTTCATCAAGGTCGATGAAGAGGCTGCCGAAATCTGGGAAATGGCTCGAAAGCTTGAAGGCGTGGTACGTAACGTCGGTAAGCACGCCGGTGGTGTCGTTATCGCCCCGACCAAGCTGACCGACTTCTCGCCGATCTATTGCGATGAAGCGGGTGATGGTCTGGTCACCCAGTTCGACAAGGATGATGTCGAGGCTGCCGGTTTGGTGAAGTTCGACTTCCTGGGTTTGCGCACTCTGACCGTCATCGATTGGGCGCTGAAAACCATCAACCGCGAGCGCGCCAAGGTCGACGAGCCGCCGCTCGACATCGCGTTCATCCCGCTGGATGACAAACCGACTTACCAGTTGCTGCAAAAAGCCGAAACCACTGCGGTGTTCCAGCTTGAGTCCCGCGGCATGAAGGAGCTGATCAAAAAGCTCAAGCCCGACTGCCTGGAAGACTTGATCGCACTGGTGGCCCTGTTCCGTCCTGGCCCCTTGCAATCGGGCATGGTTGACGACTTTATCAACCGTAAGCACGGTCGCGCTGAACTGGCGTACCCGCACTCGGATTACCAGTACGAAGGCCTCAAGCCAGTATTGGCGCCGACTTACGGCATCATCCTGTATCAGGAGCAGGTGATGCAGATTGCCCAGGTGATGGCCGGTTACACCCTGGGCGGCGCGGACATGCTGCGTCGAGCCATGGGTAAGAAAAAGCCAGAGGAAATGGCCAAGCAGCGTGGCGGTTTCATTGAAGGTTGCACGGCGAACAATATCGACGCCGACCTGGCCGGCAACATTTTCGACCTGGTAGAGAAGTTCGCCGGTTATGGCTTCAACAAATCTCACTCCGCTGCGTATGGCCTGGTGTCCTATCAGACCGCATGGCTGAAAACGCACTACCCGGCGCCGTTCATGGCGGCCGTCCTGTCGGCGGATATGCACAATACCGACAAAGTCGTGACCTTGATCGAAGAAATTCGCACCATGAAGCTGCGTCTCGACGCGCCGGATGTGAATGCCTCGGAGTTCAAGTTCACGGTGAATGACGAAGGTCGCATTATTTACGGGTTGGGCGCGATCAAGGGCGTGGGTGAAGGCCCGGTCGAGGCGATTACCGAGGCGCGTCAGAACGGCCCGTTTACTGATTTGTTTGATTTCTGCGCCCGTGTCGATCTCAAACGCATCAACAAACGCACCCTGGACGGATTGATCCGCAGCGGTGCGCTGGATCGTCTGGGGCCTTATTTCCATGACGAACCGAAAGCCTATCAAGCGAGCATCGACCAGAACCGCGCGGTCTTGCTGACGGCGATGGAAGAGGCGATCAAGGCTGCCGAGCAAACTGCGCGCACCCGCGACAGTGGCCACGCCGACCTGTTTGGTGGCCTGTTCGTGGAAGAAGACGCCGACGTCTACGCCAATCACCGCAAGGCTAAGGAGCTGACCCTCAAGGAACGCCTGAAAGGGGAGAAAGATACCCTTGGGCTTTACCTGACTGGTCACCCGATTGACGAATATGAAGGCGAAATCCGCCGTTTCGCTCGCCAGCGCATTATCGATCTGAAACCCGCCCGGGATACCCAGACGGTCGCGGGCATGATCATTGCGCTGCGGGTAATGAAAAACAAAAAGGGCGACAAGATGGGCTTCATCACCCTTGACGATCGTTCGGGGAGGATCGAGGCGTCGTTGTTCGCCGAGGCGTTCCATTCCGCGCAGTCGCTGTTGCAGACCGATGCGATGGTGGTCGTTGAGGGCGAAGTCAGCAACGACGACTTCTCCGGCGGCTTGCGGTTGCGGGTCAAGCGGGTGATGAGCATGGAAGATGCCCGTACTAACCTGGCTGAGAGCCTGCGCTTGAAGTTGCAGACCAAGGACTTGAAGGGTGATCAACTGCGTTGGCTGGGTGAGTTGTTCAAGCGTCACCGCGGCGCTTGCCCAATCACCATGGAGTACACCAGCCCTGACGCGAAGGCCTTGTTGCAGTTCGGCGAGACCTGGCGAATTGACCCGGCGGATGCCTTGATTCAAGCCCTGCGTGACCAGTTCGGGCGAGACAACGTCTTCCTCCAATACCGTTGACGGTGAGGCGCCGTTCTTTGCCACTATTGAGCGCGCCCTGACCTCGACCCAAATATTTAATCTCGACCTTAACGCGCCTCTCCCTTAAGGTAGGGCGCGAATAGACAACCGGCCGACCCAAGCTCTCTTGGATGTCGACCCAAGACGGACGCCTATGAACCCGAATTTTCTAGATTTCGAACAGCCGATCGCCGACCTGCAAGCCAAGATCGAAGAGTTGCGCTTGGTCGGTAATGACAATTCGCTGAATATCGGCGATGAGATCTCCCGCCTCCAGGACAAAAGCAACACGCTGACCGAGGACATCTTCGGCAAGCTGACCAGTTGGCAGATTGCGCGTCTGGCGCGTCACCCGCGTCGCCCGTATACCCTGGATTACATCGGGCATATCTTCACCGAATTCGATGAGCTGCACGGCGACCGTCATTTCTCCGATGATGCCGCGATCGTTGGCGGCATTGCCCGTCTGGATGATCAGCCGGTGATGATCATCGGTCACCAGAAAGGCCGTGAGGTGCGCGAGAAGGTTCGCCGCAACTTCGGTATGCCGCGTCCGGAAGGCTACCGTAAGGCTTGCCGCCTGATGGAAATGGCCGAGCGTTTCAAAATGCCGATCCTGACCTTCATTGACACTCCGGGTGCCTACCCTGGCATCGACGCCGAAGAGCGCAATCAGAGTGAAGCGATTGCCTGGAACTTGCGCGTCATGTCTCGCCTGAAAACTCCAATCATTGCCACCGTGATCGGTGAAGGTGGTTCGGGTGGTGCTTTGGCGATCGGTGTTTGCGATCAGTTGAATATGCTGCAGTACTCGACCTACGCGGTGATTTCGCCGGAAGGTTGTGCTTCGATTCTGTGGAAAACTGCCGAGAAAGCGCCGGATGCCGCTGAAGCCATGGGTATCACCGCCGAGCGCCTGAAAGGCCTGGGCATCGTCGATAAAGTGATCGGCGAGCCATTGGGCGGCGCCCACCGCGATCCAGCCACGGCGGCTGCTTCGATCCGTGCCGAGCTGAGTTCACAGTTGGCGATGTTGAAGACGTTCGACAACGAGGCACTGCTGGCTCGTCGTTACGAGCGCCTGATGAGCTACGGTCTTTGATCTGACCTCGCTCTATCCTGTGGAAGCGAGTTTGCTTGCGATGGTGGTTTAACAGTCAACAATCAGGTTGGCTGTGACACCGCTATCGCAAGCAAGCTCCCTCCTACATTTGATGTGTGGCTAAGTGAACCCTATGAGTTCATCCAGGATTGATCTGCCTTCCAGGCTTCTCGCGAACCTGGCCCCCTGGCGCAACGCAGCGACCTGGCGCATCGCCTTCTCCGGCGGCCTGGACTCTAGCGTCCTGCTGCACCTTCTCGCCCAGCTCGCCAAATCCCAATTGCTTCCGGCACTCAGTGCTCTCCATGTTCACCATGGTCTTCAAACTGTGGCCGATGCGTGGCCGGAGCATTGCCGGTCAGTCTGTGATGCGCTGGGTGTGCCGTTACACGTCGTTCGCGTCCAGGTTAAAACCGGCGCTAGCCTTGAACGTGCTGCTCGTGACGCGCGGTACGGCGCCTTCACCGAAGCGACTCAAGCCAATGAAGTGTTGCTGACCGCCCAGCACCGTGATGATCAGGCAGAAACTTTGCTGTTTCGACTGTTGCGCGGGGCCGGGGTGAGAGGGCTATCGGGGATGCCGCGGGAGCGAACGTTGGGGCGCGGGCATTTGCTTCGCCCGTTATTGGATGTCACTCGAGCCGAGCTTGAGCGGTATGCCGCCGAGCATCAATTGAGTTGGATTGAAGACCCCTCGAACCAGGATCAGCAGTTCTCGCGTAACTACCTGCGACGCCAAGTGCTTCCTGTACTCGCCGAGCGCTGGCCGCAAGCAGTGACAAGCCTGGCGCGCAGTGCCGCGCATCTGCGCGAGGCTCAAGGGTTGCTGGATGAATTGGCGCAAATCGATCTTGCCGAGGCGCGCAGTGGCAGTGAGTTTGATTGGCTGGGCCTGCCGTCTCTGATATTGGCGCCGCTTGAAAAGCTTGCCGCTGCACGACAGCGAAATGCCTTGAGTCACTGGCTCGCAAGGCGCACACGCCTACCGGACACTGACCATTGGTCGGGCTGGGACGATCTGCGCGATGCGGCGGCGGATGCTCGACCGATCTGGCGGTTGGCCGACGGTCAACTGCAACGGGCTGCCGGGCGTATCTGGTGGTTGTCGGGCAGTTGGTTGCGCGCTCTGCCGATTGCCGGGCGTTGGGCGGATCCTTCGTTGCCACTGTTACTGCCAGACAATGGCCTGGTGACCCTGGTCGGGAAAATCCCCGAGGGACCGCTGCACATCCGTTACCGTGCGGGCGGCGAGATTATGCATCTGCCCGATCGCGGGCATCGCGACCTCAAGCGTTTGCTCAACGAAAGCGGTATACCGATGTTTGCCCGTGGCAGATTGCCGCTGCTCTACAGGGGCGATCAATTGCTCGCGGTGGCAAACCTGCCTGGGTTAAACGCAAATGCACAGGAAGACTGGCGTTTGGATTGGCGCCCATTGAGCGAAGATCAAGGTTTGAGCTGAAAGGGGCTTTCCGGTAGACTACGCTCCCTTCTTGATACAACTTCTGTGGATTCGCATGAATTGCAGGAGTTGCCGATTACCAAGCAGTCTTTGCTGGGCGATTCCAAAAAATGTGTAGCTTGCAACGTACCGGTGTTTCATTTGCCGGTCTGTCCCAACGCGGCGGTTTTTTTGAAAGATGCACTGTGATTAATGCAGGTGATCGGGGGCTTCGGCCTTCCTTCGCTTTCCCCGGCGGCTCGGACCGCTTTAACGCAGACTTCTAGGGTTTTTCATGACGCGCTACATATTCGTCACGGGCGGTGTTGTTTCTTCATTGGGGAAAGGCATCGCCTCGGCTTCATTGGCGGCCATCCTGGAGGCGCGGGGACTTAAGGTCACCATGCTGAAGCTGGACCCGTACATCAACGTTGACCCGGGCACCATGAGCCCGTTCCAGCACGGTGAAGTGTTCGTCACCCACGACGGCGCCGAGACCGACCTGGACCTGGGCCATTACGAGCGGTTCATCCGCACGACCATGACCCAGAACAACAACTTCACCACCGGCCGTGTTTACGAACACGTGCTGCGCAAAGAGCGCCGTGGTGATTACCTGGGCGCCACCATCCAGGTGATTCCGCACATCACCGACGAAATCAAGCGCCGGATCATCAAGGGCGCCGGCGATGCCGACGTGGCCATGGTCGAGATCGGTGGCACCGTGGGTGACATCGAGTCGCAACCGTTCCTTGAAGCGATCCGTCAGTTACGTTTCGAAGTCGGCGCCAAGCGTGCAATGTTGATGCACCTGACATTGGTGCCGTACATCGCCACTGCCGGCGAAACTAAAACCAAGCCTACCCAGCACTCGGTCAAGGAACTGCGTTCCATCGGCCTGCAGCCTGACGTATTGGTGTGCCGCTCCGATCACCCGATCGATATGGCCTCCCGTCGCAAGATTGCCCAGTTCACCAACGTTGAAGAACGTGCGGTGATCGCGCTGGAAGATGCCGACACTATCTACAAGATTCCGGGCATTCTGCATTCACAAGGCTTGGATGATTTCGTTGTGGAGCGTTTCGGCCTGCAATGTGGCAGTGCTGATCTGTCCGAGTGGGAAGCTGTGGTCGATGCCAAGCTCAATCCTGAGCACGAAGTCACCATCGCCATGGTCGGCAAATACATGGAGTTGCTGGACGCCTACAAGTCGCTGATCGAAGCGATGAGTCACGCCGGTATCAGCAACCGTACCAAGGTCAATCTGCGCTACATCGACTCCGAAGACATTGAAAACCAGGGCACCGCGCTGCTGGAAGGTGTTGACGCGATTCTGGTGCCGGGCGGCTTCGGTTTGCGGGGCGTGGAAGGCAAGATCACGGCGGTTCAATACGCTCGCGAAAACAAGGTTCCTTACCTCGGCATCTGCCTTGGCATGCAAGTGGCCGTGATCGAGTTCGCTCGTAACGTGCTGGGCTGGAAAGACGCCAACTCTACCGAGTTTGATCGCGCCAGCGGTCACCCTGTCGTGGGGCTCATCACCGAGTGGGAAGATGCCACCGGCGCTGTCGAAGTCCGGACCGAAACGTCCGACATGGGCGGCACCATGCGTCTCGGCGCACAGGATTGCCTGCTCGAAACCGGTTCCCTGGTACACGATTGCTATGCCAAGGACGTCATCGTCGAGCGTCATCGTCACCGCTATGAAGTGAACAACAAGCTGTTGCCGAAACTGATCGAAGCCGGGTTGAAAATCTCCGGTCGTTCCGGTGATGGCGCCTTGGTGGAAGTGGTTGAAGCACCGGATCATCCATGGTTCGTCGCTTGCCAGTTCCACCCTGAGTTCACCTCGACGCCACGCGACGGTCACCCGCTGTTCACTGGCTTCGTCAAAGCGGCGTTGACTCAACACCAGAAGAAGGCCTGAACCCCATGGCGCAGAAGATCATCCGTGTAGGCGATATCGAGATTGCCAACGACAAGCCAATGGTGCTTTTCGGTGGCATGAATGTGCTGGAAAGCCGCGACATGGCGATGCAGGTCTGCGAAGAGTACGTCAAGGTTACCGAGAAACTCGGTATCCCTTACGTGTTCAAGGCCAGCTTCGACAAGGCCAACCGGTCCTCGGTGACCTCTTACCGTGGCCCCGGCCTGGAAGAGGGCATGCGGATCTTCCAGGACATCAAGGAAGCCTTCGGCGTACCGATCATCACCGACGTCCACGAGCCGGATCAGGCCGCGGTCGTCGCTGAAGTCTGCGACATTATTCAGTTGCCGGCCTTCTTGTCGCGCCAGACCGACCTCGTAGTTGCGATGGCCAAGACCGGCGCGGTGATCAACATCAAGAAAGCCCAGTTCCTCGCACCGCATGAGATGAAACACATCTTGAGCAAATGCGTCGAAGCCGGTAACGATCAGTTGATCCTCTGCGAGCGTGGTTCGAGCTTCGGCTACAACAACCTGGTCGTCGACATGCTGGGCTTCGGGATCATGAAGCAGTTTGAATACCCGGTGTTCTTCGATGTGACCCATGCGCTGCAAATGCCGGGTGGTCGTTCCGACTCTGCGGGCGGTCGCCGTGCTCAGGTCACTGACCTGGCCAAGGCCGGCATCAGCCAGTCGCTGGCCGGATTGTTCCTTGAAGCACACCCGGACCCGGACAACGCCAAATGCGACGGCCCTTGTGCTTTGCGTCTGGATAAACTGGAGCCTTTCCTGGCCCAGCTCAAAGCGTTGGACGAATTGGTGAAGAGTTTTCCGACGGTAGAAACCGCGTAAACCGCTTTTCTCCGGTAAAGTACCCCACGATTTAATGCTCAGGCCCTCGGGCCTGAGCCTTATCGCCCGCAAGTCTGCCCGCTGCACACCGCTTGCCGGCGATACAAGATTTCCTTCAGCTGCGTCGTTTTCGTCAACTTTGGAGTGTTTACAACAATGGCAAAAATCGTCGACATCAAAGGTCGTGAAGTTCTCGACTCCCGTGGCAATCCCACCGTGGAAGCGGATGTGCTTCTTGATAACGGCATCATCGGCAGTGCTTGCGCGCCGTCCGGTGCTTCCACTGGCTCGCGTGAAGCGCTCGAGCTGCGTGATGGCGACAAGAGCCGTTACCTGGGCAAGGGTGTACTCAAGGCCATAGGTAACATCAACGGTCCGATTCGTGACCTGCTGTTGGGTAAAGACCCAAGTGACCAGAAAGCCCTCGATCACGCGATGATCAAGCTCGACGGTACTGAAAACAAAGGTTCCCTGGGCGCTAACGCGATCCTCGCCGTTTCCCTGGCTGCCGCCAAGGCCGCCGCACAGGACCAGGACCTGCCACTGTATGCGCACATTGCCAACCTGAACGGCACGCCGGGCGTTTACTCGATGCCGGTTCCGATGATGAACATCATCAACGGTGGCGAGCACGCTGATAACAACGTCGACATTCAGGAGTTCATGGTTCAGCCAGTTGGCGCCAAGTCGTTCTCTGAAGGTCTGCGCATGGGCACCGAGATTTTCCATCACCTCAAAGCCGTTTTGAAGGCCCGTGGCCTGAGCACTGCTGTAGGTGATGAAGGTGGTTTCGCGCCCAACCTGGCGTCTAACGAAGACGCTTTGAAAGTAATCTCCGAAGCTGTTGCCAATGCTGGTTACACGCTGGGCACCGATGTGACCCTGGCACTTGACTGCGCAGCCAGTGAGTTCTACGAAGACGGTAAATACAACCTGTCCGGTGAAGGCCAAGTATTTACCTCTGAAGGTTTCGCCGATTACCTCAAAGGTCTGACCGAACGTTACCCGATCATCTCCATCGAAGACGGTCTGGACGAGTCCGACTGGGCCGGCTGGAAAATTCTCACTGACAAAATCGGCGAGAAAATCCAACTGGTCGGCGACGACCTGTTTGTGACCAACACCAAGATCCTGAAAGAAGGCATCGATAAAAAGATCGCCAACTCGATCCTGATCAAGTTCAACCAGATCGGCACCCTGACCGAAACTCTGGAAGCCATCCAGATGGCCAAGGCTGCTGGTTACACTGCCGTTATCTCGCACCGTTCCGGCGAAACAGAAGATTCGACCATTGCCGACCTGGCCGTGGGCACTGCCGCTGGCCAAATCAAGACCGGCTCGCTGTGCCGTTCCGACCGCGTTTCCAAGTACAACCAGCTGCTGCGTATCGAAGAGCAGTTGAACGGCAAAGCCAAGTACAACGGTCGCAGCGAGTTTCGCGGCTGATAGAACGCTGGTAAAAGACAGCGGATGGTGTCGAAAAAAATCGCGACAGCGGTGAATTTGCCACTAATCTGATGCCTTATAAGCACAAGCCTGGGTTTTCCAGGCTTCGTGCTATCAGACGCTCCATAGTTTTAATACGGCTGTCTTTTTTCACTGGATACCTGATATTCGATGCGCAGTCCCAATTGGTTGTTCCTCATCTTGCTCTTGCTGCTGGCTGGCCTGCAGTACCGCCTGTGGGTGGGAAATGGCAGTCTGGCGCAAGTGGCCGAGTTGACTCAGCAAATTGCCGAGCAACACGCTGAGAACGAGGCGTTGCTGGAGCGTAATCGGGTGATGGACGCTGAGGTCAGCGAGTTGAAAAAAGGCATGGAAACCGTTGAAGAGCGGGCTCGTCATGAGTTGGGCATGGTCAAGGACGGTGAAACCCTTTACCAGTTGGCGCAATGATCGACTCGTTACCGGCCTTCTGGGCCGTGATTCCTGCCGCGGGCGTTGGCGCCCGCATGGCCGCGGACCGTCCCAAGCAATACCTGCAACTGGGCGGGCGCACTATTCTCGAACACAGCCTCGGCTGTTTCATTGATCACCCTTCCCTGAAGGGGCTGGTGGTCAGTCTTGCGGTGGATGATCCTTTCTGGCCAAACCTGCCCTGCGCCACTGATCCGCGTATTCAGCGGGTGGACGGGGGCTCCGAACGATCGGGGTCTGTGCTCAATGCGTTGCTGCACCTGCACGCTCGGGGCGCTGACGATGAGGACTGGGTGTTGGTTCACGATGCCGCACGACCAAATCTGGCGCGTGAAGATCTTGATAAATTGTTGATCGAACTGGCTGGCGATGCGGTCGGGGGATTGTTGGCCGTTCCTGCCAGGGACACCTTGAAGCGGGTTGATAAGCACGGTCGCGTGACGGAAACCGTTGATCGCAGCGTGATCTGGCAGGCCTATACGCCGCAGATGTTTCGCCTGGGTGCGTTGCATCGGGCATTGGCCGACAGCCTGGTGGCCGACGCGATCATCACTGACGAAGCGTCGGCCATGGAGTGGTCTGGTATGGCTCCGCGCCTGATCGAAGGTCGATCCGACAACATTAAAGTCACTCGACCTGAAGACCTTGAATGGTTACGTCAACGTTGGGCTAACCGCCGCTAAGCCGCGTACTCCGGCCTTTGCGCCAGCCCTTCCTTCAAATAATCCACCAATTTGCGCACCTTCGGCGACAGGTGCCGCTGCTGCGGGTAAAGCACCCAAACCGCTGTATTCGGCGGTTGATGGGCATTCAGCAGCGAAATTAACGCGCCGCTGTTCAAGTGCTCGAGCACGTAATAGTCCGGCAATTGACACAACCCAACACCTTGTAGCGCCGCATCCAGCACGGCCTGCCCACTGTTGCACCGCCAATTGCCTTGTACCCGTTGCGAAAATTCCCGCCCGTTATTCTCCAGTTGCCAGATATCCGAGCTGCCGATCAGACAGTTGTGCTGGCTTAGTTCCGACAAACTGTGTGGCCGACCGTAGCGTTCAATGTAAGAAGGCGACGCGCACAGGTACATGCGTCGTGGCGCGAGGCGTGTGGCGACCAGTCGAGAGTCCTGGAGACGGCCGAGGCGAATCGCCAGGTCCAGACCTTCATGCACCAGGTCGAGTTGCCGATTGCTCAGTTCAATATCGATCCGCAATTGCGGGTAGAGGCCCATGAAGCGCGTCACTAGAGGCACTATGAAGCGCTCGCCGTAGGCGACGGCGCACGTCATGCGCAGCATGCCCCGAGGTTCACTGGTCAAATCGCTGACCGCTCGCAACGCTTCTTCGCGCCCATCCTGCAAGCGCTGGCAATGTTGCAGAAACGTTTGCCCAGCCTCGGTCAGCGTAACCCGGCGGGTGCTGCGATAAAGCAGGCGAGTTTGCAGGCGCTCTTCCAGGCGCACGATTTGCCGACTGACGTGAGAGGAAGAAACCCCAAGACGCTCAGCGGCGGCGGTGAACTGGCTGCACTCGGCCACGGCGACAAACTCGTCGATGCCTTCCCAGCGGCTTTCTGACATCTATGATTATCCCTGTATGGCAATAATGTTTTGCTTTTGGTCGGATTATTCATCGTAAGGCGATGGATTACACTCCCTGTCTCGTTTTTATTCACTGGAGAGTCAACATGATCAAGTCGCGCGCCGCTGTAGCCTTCGAGGCGAAGAAACCCCTCGAGATCGTTGAAGTCGATGTCGCTATGCCCAAGGCCGGTGAAGTCCTGCTGCGAGTGGTCGCCTCCGGTGTTTGTCACACGGATGCCTACACCCTGTCCGGTGCGGACCCGGAAGGCATCTTTCCGTCGATCCTCGGTCACGAAGGTGGCGCTGTGGTTGAGGCCATCGGCGAAGGTGTGACCTCGGTCGCCGTCGGCGATCACGTGATCCCGCTGTACACCCCGGAATGCCGTCAGTGCAAATTCTGCCTGTCAGGCAAAACCAACCTCTGCCAAGCCATTCGTGCCACTCAAGGTAAAGGCCTGATGCCCGATGGCACCACGCGCTTTTCCTACAAAGGAGCCCCGATTTTCCATTACATGGGCACCTCGACGTTCTCCGAGTACACCGTGCTGCCGGAAATCTCCGTCGCCAAAATATCTAAAGAAGCGCCCTTGGAAAAAGTCTGCCTGCTGGGGTGCGGTGTTACCACCGGCATCGGCGCGGTGATCAATACGGCTAAGGTCAAACCCGGCGATACCGTGGCCATTTTTGGCCTGGGGGGCATTGGCCTGTCAGCGATCATCGGCGCCGTCAAAGCCAAGGCCGGTCGTATCATCGCCATCGATATCAACCCCGCCAAGTTCGAGATCGCCAAGCAACTGGGAGCAACGGATTGCGTGAACCCGAAAGACTTTGACCGTCCGATCCAGGACGTCATCGTCGACATGACCGATGGCGGCGTCGATTTTTCCTTCGAGTGCATCGGCAATGTCCAGTTGATGCGTGCAGCCCTTGAGTGCTGTCATAAAGGTTGGGGCGAGTCGGTAATCATCGGCGTGGCCGGTGCTGGCCAGGAAATCACCACTCGTCCCTTCCAATTGGTGACTGGTCGCGTCTGGCGTGGTTCGGCGTTTGGTGGTGTGCGCGGTCGTACCGAGTTGCCGAGCTACGTTGCGATGGCTGAAACCGGCGAAATCCCGCTGGATACCTTCATCACCCACACCATGGGCCTGGAAGATATCAACAAGGCGTTCGACTTGATGCATGAAGGCAAGAGCATCCGTACCGTGATTCATTTCTGAGGTCGGTCATGAGCCTGGAAAATATCTCCTGCCAGAAGAGCTTCGGTGGCTGGCACAAACGTTACAGGCATCGCTCCGACGTGCTCGGCTGCGACATGGTGTTTGCCGTCTACCTGCCGCCGCAAGCGGAGCAGGGCGGCAAATTGCCGGTGTTGTACTGGCTGTCCGGCCTGACCTGTACCGACGAAAACTTCATGCACAAGGCCGGCGCGATGCGTATGGCCGCCGAGCTGGGGCTGATCATCGTTGCACCGGACACCAGCCCCCGCGGCGCTGAGGTGCCGGGTGATCCGGAGGGTGCATGGGACTTCGGTCTTGGTGCTGGTTTTTACCTGAACGCGACTCAGGAACCTTGGGCCAAGCACTATCGGATGCATGACTATGTCGTGCAGGAATTACCGGCATTGGTCGAAGCCCATTTTCCTGCGTCGGATAAACGCGGTATCAGTGGTCATTCCATGGGCGGCCACGGTGCGCTGGTCTGTGCGTTGCGCAATCCTGGGCGTTATCTGTCGGTGTCGGCGTTCTCGCCGATCAACAACCCGATGGATTGCCCTTGGGGCCAGAAAGCCTTTTCCCGCTACCTGGGTGAAGAACGTTCCAAATGGCGCGAATGGGATGCCTGCGCGTTGATTGCCGAGGCCAGCGAAAAATTGCCGCTGCTGGTGGATCAAGGCGATCGCGATGATTTTCTCGCCACCCAGCTCAAGCCTGAAGCACTGCAACATGCCGCGAAGCAAGCGGGTCATCCCCTGACGTTGCGTCTGCAACCGGGCTACGACCACAGCTATTTCTTTATCGCCAGCTTCATCGACGAGCACTTGCAGCATCATGGGCGCGCCCTAGGCACCTAATGCAGGTAGAATCACGCCCTGACAAAAATCGGGGCGTTTTTTTATGCGTATTGGCCACGGCTACGATGTGCATCGTTTCGCTGAAGGCGATTTCATTACTCTGGGCGGCCTGCGGATCGAGCACGGCTTCGGGCTGCTCGCTCACTCCGACGGTGATGTCCTGCTGCACGCCTTGAGCGATGCGTTGCTCGGCGCTGCTGCGTTGGGTGATATCGGCAAGCATTTTCCGGACACTGACCCGCAATTCAAGGGTGCCGACAGCCGTGTGCTGTTGCGTCACGTCGTCGCATTGATCCACGCCAAGGGCTGGAAAATCGGCAACGTCGATAACACCATCGTCGCCCAGGCGCCCAAAATGTCCCCGCATATCGAATCGATGCGCGCCTTGATTGCCGCGGATCTTCAAGTTGAGTTGGATCAAGTGAACGTGAAAGCTACCACCACCGAAAAGCTCGGCTTTGTCGGTCGCGAAGAAGGCATCGCCGTGCATTCCGTTGCTTTGTTGCTGCGCGCATGAACGAGGCGCAATTACTCGGTCCGAGAGCTTATGGCCAAGCCCTTGGCAGTGCTGTGCTGAAAGCGGTTGCCGAGGATTTTCAAGTCGACGAAGTCCTTGATATCCCGCTCAGTGGCGATGGCGAGCACTTGTGGATCTGGGTTGAAAAGCGTGGCTTGAATACCGAAGAAGCGGCACGGCGTATCGCCAAGGCCGCGGGCGTGCCATTGCGCACCGTCAGCTACGCGGGCCTCAAGGATCGCCAGGCATTGACTCGCCAGTGGTTTAGCGTGCAACTGCCGGGCAAGGCTGATCCTGATTTGTCGGCGGCGGAAAACGACACGCTGAAAATTCTCAAGACGGGTCGACACAAGCGCAAGCTGCAGCGCGGTGCTCACTCGGCCAACGGCTTTACCCTGCGCTTGACCCAGTTTGCTGGCGACAAGGCGGCGATTGAAGAGCGCCTGCAACTGATCGCGAAACAGGGCATTCCCAACTATTTCGGTGCCCAGCGTTTCGGTTATGACGGCGGGAATGTGATCGATGCCCGTGCCTGGGCTGTGCGTAAGGCGCTGCCCGAGCAGCGCAACGTGCGCTCGCGTCTGCTCTCCACCGCACGCAGCTTTCTGTTTAATCAGGTGCTGGCGGCGCGGGTCGCCGACGGTAGCTGGCAGCGGGCCCAGGTCGGTGATCTGCTGGCGTTTACCGACAGCCGCAGTTTCTTTCCTGCGGGTGAGGCTGAATGCAGCGATCCACGGCTGGCGATTCTCGACCTGCATCCGACCGGCCCGCAGTGGGGCGAAGGTGACTCGCCGGCCACCGGTGTTGTCCACGAACTGGAACAGGCAATCGCGGCGCGCGAAGCGGATTTACGCGATTGGCTGATTAATGCCGGAATGAGCCACGAACGTCGCATCCTGCGGCTGCCCATTGGCGGGTTGACGTGGCATTATCCCGAGCCTGACATTCTGCAACTGGAATTCGTCCTCCCGGCCGGATGCTTTGCCACTGTATTGGTGCGCGAGCTTGTTGATCTGGTGCCGGTGGGGCAGACGGACAGCCCATGCGTATTCTAATTTCTAACGACGATGGGGTAACCGCACCCGGTCTTGCCGCGCTTTATGCTGCGCTGGCGGATTACACCGAATGTGTGGTGATCGCCCCGGACCAAGACAAAAGCGGCGCCAGCAGCTCGCTGACGCTCGACCGTCCGTTGCACCCGCAAACGCTGGCCAACGGCTTTATCAGCCTCAACGGCACACCCACCGATTGCGTGCATCTTGGCCTCAACGGCCTGCTGGAGCATGAACCGGATATGGTGGTTTCAGGTATCAATCTGGGCGCCAACCTGGGAGACGATGTGTTGTATTCCGGCACCGTGGCAGCGGCCCTTGAAGGTCGTTTCCTGGAGCGGCCTTCGTTTGCCTTTTCGTTGGCCTCACGGCAAGTCGATAACCTTCCTGTGGCCGCCTACTTTGCGCGCAAATTCGTCGAAGCTCACGCGGACCTCAAGCTTGCGCCGCGCACCGTGTTGAACGTGAACATTCCCAATCTGCCGTTGGACCATATTCGCGGTATCCAGCTGACTCGCCTTGGTCATCGCGCGCGCGCCGCGGCACCGATGAAGGTGGTCGACCCGCGCGGTAAGGCTGGCTACTGGATTGCCGCAGCAGGTGATGCCGAAGACGGTGGCCCAGGCACCGACTTTCATGCGCTGATGCAGGGCTACGTTTCCATCACTCCACTGCAACTGGATCGCACCTTCAATGATGCCTTCAGAAGTCTGGACGGCTGGCTGGAGGGGCTGCGCTAATGGGGCGTGAGCAAGACGATATGCTGCGTCGCGGCATCGGGATGACCTCTCAGCGAACCCGTGAGCGTTTGATTCAGCGTCTATATGAAGAAGGACTGTCCAACGCCAAGGTGCTGGAGGTCATCCGCAGCACGCCGCGTCACTTGTTCGTCGACGAAGCGTTGGCTCATCGTGCATACGAAGACACGGCGTTGCCGATTGGACATAACCAGACCATCTCCCAGCCTTATATGGTGGCTCGCATGAGTGAGTTGCTGTTGGAGGCGGGGCCTTTGGACAAGGTGTTGGAAATCGGCACGGGTTCCGGTTACCAGACAGCGGTGCTGTCGCAACTTGTCGAGCGAGTATTTTCCGTTGAGCGCATCAAGGTGCTGCAGGACCGCGCGAAGGAACGCCTGACCGAGCTGAACCTGCGCAACGTGGTTTTTCGCTGGGGAGATGGCTGGGAAGGTTGGCCTGCACTCGCGCCATACAATGCGATTATCGTTACCGCCGTGGCCACTGATGTGCCTCAAGCGCTGCTCGACCAATTGGCTCCGGGCGGGCGACTGGTGATCCCGGTTGGGTCCGGAGAAGTCCAGCAATTGATGCTGATCATCCGCGAAGAGCAGGGCTTTTCCAGGCGTGTTTTGGGGGCGGTTCGCTTTGTGCCATTGCTCAATGGGCCACTGGCCTGAGCATTTGTTTTTCTACGGTGAATTCTCTTCGATTGCTTGGGTCTTACAGCGGCATCGATCGGTTAAACGGGGTGCATTGCACGCAGGCAAACGTGTGCGCGAAGCGATTTCGCTTCATTAAAGGTAAAGCCCGTACAGCCCGTTATACTTGCGACATTTCATGCCGAAACACGGCACTTCACATTTCAAACCACCACAAAGGGAGCGGCGGGTGAGTCTCACAGTCATTGCGCAGCGTATGAGTACAACGAGCTTTCAGCGCCTGGTGACTGGCCTTGTCTTGAGCACCTTGCTGGTCGGTTGCTCCAGCACTAAATCGAGTGACGTTCGTGTTGTCGATCGCAATAATTCAGTCGCCCAGCGTCCGGCAGTGACAACGGGTCAATATGTCGTTCGGCCTAAAGACACTCTGTTTTCGATCGCCTTTCGCTACGGCTGGGACTACAAGGCCCTTGCCGCTCGAAACAACATTCCTACGCCTTACACGATTCATCCAGGGCAGACGATTCGCTTTGATGGACGCAGCGGCTCAACGCCGACGGCGGTTGCCGCGGGCTCTGACTCAACGCCGTCATCGTCGTTGAAAACGACCGTCATTCGGCGCCAGGCGAACGGGTCAACCACCAGCAACGCCGTGGTTGTACCGTCCGTCGCCAGCAAGTCGGCACCTGCTCCGCTACCGCCTGCAGGACCGGCTCCGACGGGCTGGGGGTGGCCATCTAATGGCATTCTGATTGGAAAATTCTCTTCAAACGGTAGTTTGAATAAAGGAATTGATATCGCCGGAGATTTGGGACAGCCTGTTTTAGCTGCGTCTGATGGGACGGTGGTATACGCCGGGAGTGGCTTAAGGGGCTACGGCGAATTAGTCATCATCAAACACAGTGACACCTACGTCAGTGCCTACGGACATAACCGTAGGCTGTTGGTTCGGGAGGGACAGCAGGTCAAAGTCGGACAGACAATTGCCGAAATGGGGTCAACGGGTACCGACCGGGTGAAACTGCATTTTGAGATTCGCCGACAAGGTAAGCCTGTAGATCCGCTGCAATTCCTGCCACGTCGTTGATTTGTTGTCGCAGCCTGTTCCGTCGCGTAGAGGGAACAGGCTCCAGCGCTGCCAAGGATAAAGGCGCCGCTTGAGCTTGAGGTCGAACTCACCAAAGGACTATAACAATGGCTCTCAGTAAAGAAGTGCCGGAGTTTGACATCGACGATGAGGTACTCCTGATGGAGACCGGCATCGCTATGGATTCGGTGTCGAATGATGAAGGGGCAGCACCACCTTCTGTTCGTGCCAAATCCAAACACTCCGCTTCACTAAAGCAACACAAGTACATCGATTACACGCGGGCGCTTGATGCCACGCAGTTGTACCTCAATGAAATCGGCTTTTCCCCATTGCTCTCCCCGGAAGAAGAAGTCCATTTTGCGCGATTGTCGCAACGTGGCGATCCGGCTGGGCGCAAACGCATGATTGAAAGTAACCTGCGCCTGGTGGTGAAAATCGCTCGGCGTTACGTCAATCGTGGCCTGTCGTTGCTGGACTTGATCGAGGAGGGCAACCTCGGCCTGATCCGTGCAGTGGAAAAGTTCGACCCTGAGCGCGGCTTCCGTTTCTCAACCTACGCGACTTGGTGGATTCGTCAGACCATCGAACGCGCAATCATGAATCAGACCCGGACGATCCGGCTCCCGATTCATGTGGTTAAAGAACTCAACGTGTACCTGAGGGCTGCACGGGAGCTGACGCAAAAGCTCGATCACGAACCCTCACCCGAAGAAATCGCCAATCTGCTGGAAAAACCGGTAGCAGAGGTCAAGCGCATGCTGGGCCTGAACGAGCGAGTTTCTTCGGTCGACGTCTCGCTGGGGCCAGATTCGGATAAAACCCTGCTGGATACCCTTACAGATGACCGCCCCACGGATCCCTGCGAACTGTTGCAGGACGATGACCTCTCACAGAGCATTGATCAGTGGCTTTCGGAACTTACCGACAAGCAACGCGAAGTGGTGATACGCCGCTTCGGCCTGCGCGGTCACGAGAGCAGCACACTTGAAGACGTCGGCCTGGAAATTGGCCTGACCCGGGAACGGGTCAGGCAGATTCAGGTGGAAGGCCTCAAGCGTCTTCGGGAAATTCTCGAAAAGAACGGCCTGTCGAGTGAGTCGCTGTTCCAATAAGCAACCCGCTGGCCCGGCAACAAGAAGCCCCGACTGGTTTTTGAACTGCACCCCAAAAGTTGGACACCCGTCCTGACTTTGGGGTGTTTTTTCATGAATAAATACTCAGAGCAATTCAAGCTTAAAGCGGTAAATGACTTCCTCGCAGGTGGCACCAGCTACCGAGTTGTTGCCGATTTGCATGGAATCGAGTTCGGATTGCTCCGTCGCTGGGTTGCAGGTTATCAACATCATGGAGCTGATGGCCTACGTAAAAAGCCGCGTTGCCAGCACACTCCAGACTTCAAGCTTTCGGTGTTGCAGCGCATGTGGTGTACGGAGCTCTCCTACCGGGAAACCACGGCCTTGTTCAATCTTCGCAATCCCGGCCAAGTGGGCATTTGGGAGCAGCAGTATTACAGTGGAGGCATCGAGGCCTTGTCCTCTCGCCAACCAGGTCGACCTGCCCAAGTGCCGAAAACACCGAAGACGCCGAAGACTTCAAAAACCACCGCGACCTCAGCCCGTGTTGACTTGCCTTCTCGAGAGCAACAACTGCTCGCTGAAGTGGAGTATCTGCGGATGGAAAACGCTTATCTAAAAAAGCTCAAAGCCTTGATCCAGGCAGACGAACTGGCTGCACGCGCCAAAAAGCGTAAATAGTTCTGGTGTTAAGGCGGCATTACCCCTTGAACGGTTTGCTTCAGGCCTCGGGCTTGGCGCGCAGTACCTTTTACTACCGGCAGAAAGCGTTGCAGGTAGTCGATAAGCATGCCTTGCTCAAAACCCAAATCAAGTCTGTTTTTGAGCAACACAAGGGTCGTTATGGTTATCGGCGCACCGCCGCCGCGATCGGCAACGCAGGGACTGTGGTGAACCACAAGACAATCCAGCGTCTGATGGGGGCTACAGCTGAAATCACTGGTCAGGCCCAAGCGGTATCGTTCCTACAAAGACCCTGTGGGTCGAATAGCACCTAACCATTTGGCGCGTCAGTTCGAAGCGGAACACCCCAATCAAAAGTGGGTAACTGACATTACAGAGTTCAAAATTGCGGGAATCAAACTGTACCTTTCGCCTGTTCTGGATCTGTATCACGGCGAAATTGTGGCTTACCAAATGGAAACGGCGCCCCGCTTTTCAATGGTGAGCGACATGCTCAAAAAAGCGTTGAGCTGCTTGAGGGCACATGAGAAACCCATGCTGCACTCAGACTGTGGGCGCTGGTGGTTGTTACATTTGTTTCCAGTGGTTGTTAGCCACCCATTCCAGTGATAGTGAGCCACCGCGCTGGTGGTTGTGAGCCACTCAAATTGCAACGCGACGCATGTCGAAAACCTTAGCGTACGATTTTTTCCGAATTCTGTAGGCTCCCCTATTAGCACTCGGGCTCCTTTTTCTTTAGTCTGCGCCATCGCCTTCCAGCCTTATGCAGATTACCCCCCATGCGCAAATTACTTGTCCTTAGTCTGATCCTGCTGGGCGGCTGCACTCATACGTCGCAAACACCCGACATCAGCGGGCTATGGATCAACCAGGCAGCCATCGATTCGGCCGCCCAGGGCAGGTCCTTGCTGCGGGCCATTGATGCCCACGGTTTGAACCTCGAATGGAACATCGACACCCGTAGCGGCAAAGCACAATTCAGCAATGCGTTCGAGCTGGGCGAAGGTCAATTGCTGCCCAAAGCTCCCGGTATGTGGACGGTCGACTACAACGGCTATGGCAGCAACGAGCTGCAATTGGATGGCAAGCAGCTGATACAGCAGGCCACGAACAATCACGCAGGCCAGGTTTTTTCCCGCCCGGCGCAACCCGCCGCAGCCGGCGCCAAATGGGGTGCGACTTTTAGGCAGGCACTGAACTCAGCCTATATGGGCGGTCAGTGGAGGATCATTGGAGGCCCGGGTACTGGCAACATCGTAGCGTTCAAAGATGATGGCGGTGTGTCAGGGCTGGGGCAAAATGATCGGTATGAGTTGTGCCTGGGAGGCGATTGCGCCACTCAAGGCGCCGGTAATGACACCCTCTATCTGGGCAAGGGTGATGTTGGAGATGGATGGATTTTTGTCCGTTACGGTAAGCAGCTGGAGATCTTCAGTACGATCAACCTATCCCGGCCCGACGAAATCCCCCAACTCACTCCGGGCCCACGCCAATGGCTGCTGGAAAAACAGTGACGTAAAAAAGGAGCCTGAATCGCCCCGGGTTTCCTAGACACCTCTTTGCCTTAAACTGAGGCCAATTAGGAGGTGCCATGAGCAACCCTCGTTACCCCGAAGAATTCAAAATCCAGGCGGTCAATCAAGTGACCGAAAAGAAGCTACCCGTCGCTGATGTGGCGGCCTGCCTTGGCGTGTCGACGCATAGCCTATATGCCTGGATAAAGCGCTACAGCAAACCTCAAGAAGAACGACAGCAGGACGATGATCAGCACGCTGAACTGCGTCGGCTGCGAGCGGAACTCAAACGCGTCACTGAAGAGCGAGACATATTAAAAAAGGCCGCTGCGTACTTTGCCAAGGAGTGCGGCTGAAGTACGCCTTTATCAAGCAGCGCGCGGACGACTATTCGATTCGACGGCTTTGCCTGACGCTTAAAGTCCATCCCAGCGGTTATTACGCCTGGCTGTCCGAGCCGCAATCGGTACACGCCAAAGACGACCAGCGACTACTGGGTTTGATCAAGCATTCATGGCTAGAGAGCGGCGGCGTTTATGGCTATCGCAAAGTCCATGACGATCTGCGCGAGGTTGGTGAAGACTGTGGCCGGCATCGTGTGGCGAGGCTGATGCGCCTTGAAGGTCTGCGCTCTCAGACAGGGTATCGACGACGCCCTGGCAAGTACGGCGGCAAGCCAGCGGTCGCCTCACCCAATTTGCTGAAGCGCCAGTTTGATGTCGTAGAACCCAACAAAGTTTGGGTCACCGACATCACCTGCATTCTTACGTATGAAGGCTGGCTGTATTTGGCCGTGGTGTTGGATCTGTTTTCTCGTCAGGTCGTTGGCTGGTCAATGAAGTCGCAGATGACCAGTGATTTGGCCCTTGACGCGTTGTTGATGGCGGTTTGGAGGCGTAAACCGAAGCAAGAGGTGATGGTTCATTCCGACCAGGGCCGCCAGTACAGCAGCGCCGATTGGCGCAGTTTTTTGAAGGCGAACAATTTGGTTGCCAGCATGAGTCGCCGAGGCAACTGTCATGACAACGCCGTGGCCGAAAGCTTCTTCCAACTTCTGAAACGGGAACGGATCAAGCGGAAAATCTACACCTCGCGGCAAGATGCGCGTAGTGATGTGTTCGATTACATCGAGATGTTCTACAACGCAAAACGCCGTCATGGTTTCAACAATCACCTGTCACCGGTAGAGTTTGAAAAGCGTTACGCAATGAGCTTGCAAGGTGTCTAGAGAATCCGGGGCGATTCATTTTCGGGGCTTTTTGTTGCCGGGGAAAAGTAAGGCATTGACTCAGGTTTGTAGTCTTTTGCTGTAAGTCTTTGCCTACTCTTTCGTAGGCGTTCGCTATTTTTAGATGGTGGATAGTCGTCTATTTTTGATATTTAAAATTATAACTATATGATTTTAATATTTAATTTTTAAAGTTGATGGAGCGTTGCAGCAGATTTTCGCCAATGGGAGCGGTTGCTCTTGGCGGGGAACTCTCTAGTATCCGAGGTGTGTCGACGGACAGACACACCCTTCAAGGATGGAGGGAAAGGACATCGAAGGACGCGGTTCATCAGGACGATGAAAGGGAACACAGGGAATAGGGAAAAAATGTGGGCGGGTCAAACCGCCCCTTTTTTCGCCTGCTGAAAAGCAAAAAGGCCCGCAAGGGGCCTTTTCGAGAACGCGGGGGTAATCAGCGTTCGAGCTCTTTGATCTTGCCTTTGACGCCATCCCACTCTTCGGCATCGGGCAGCGACTCTTTCTTCTCGGTGATGTTCGGCCAGATTTCGGCCAGATCAACGTTCAACTGAATGAATTCCTGCATCTCTTCCGGGACTTCATCTTCGGAGAAGATGGCCACGGCTGGGCATTCTGGTTCGCACAGTGCGCAGTCGATGCACTCATCCGGGTGAATCACCAGGAAGTTCGGGCCTTCGTAAAAGCAGTCCACCGGACAGACTTCTACGCAATCGGTGTACTTGCACTTGATGCAGTTGTCGGTGACGACGAAGGTCATTTCTAGTTTTCTCCTCAGGCGGCGGCAGCGGAGCCCCTTCTGGACGGGGTCGCGAGGTTTGGGAGCGATAGTCTGCTGGTCAGGCTATTAGCCAGCAGCATCCCAAACCGCGCGAGATTCTAACAGCTTGCAGGCAAGTGCGTTAGATCCGTGTCTTTAATGTATAGAGCATTTCCAGCGCCCTGCGTGGTGTGAGGTTATCCAGGTCGAGCTTGGCCAGTTCATCAAGGACCGGATGCGGCAGGCTGGCGAACATGTCGCTCTGCTGCGGCGCGGCCGGTTTGCCTTTGGCTGCCTTGGGCACTTCATGCGGTAGCGCCGTGGATTCCAGGCGGCCCAAATGCTCGCGGGCACGCACGATCACTTCGCTCGGCACGCCAGCCAGTTGTGCAACTGCCAGGCCGTAGCTCTGGCTGGCAGGGCCGGGCAGCACGTGGTGCAGGAACACGATGCGTTCGTTGTGCTCGGTGGCGTTGAGATGCACGTTGGCCACCAGCGGCTCGGATTCCGGCAACACGGTCAATTCGAAATAGTGGGTGGCGAACAGTGTGTAGGCGCGCAGATGGGCCAAACGTTCGGCCGCCGCCCAAGCCAGCGACAGACCATCGAACGTGCTGGTGCCGCGACCGACTTCGTCCATCAACACCAGGCTGCGGTCGGTGGCGTTGTGCAAAATATTCGCTGTTTCGCTCATTTCGACCATGAACGTCGAACGACCGCCCGCCAGGTCATCGCTGGAACCGATCCGGGTGAAGATCCGGTCCACCAGCGACAGTTCGCAGCTGGCTGCCGGCACAAAACTGCCAATGTGGGCCAGCAACACGATCAATGCCGTCTGACGCATGTAGGTGGATTTACCGCCCATGTTCGGGCCGGTGATGACCAGCATGCGCGTGTTGTCGTCGAGGCTCAGGTCGTTGGCCACGAACGGTGTGCTCAGTACTTGCTCGACCACCGGGTGACGACCCTGGCTGATGCGCATGCATGGCTCGCTGACGAAGCGCGGGCAGTTCAGGTCGAGGTTCAGCGCACGCTCGGCGAGGTTGCTCAGTACATCGAGTTCGGCCAGGGCGGCGGCGGTGTCCTGCAGCGGCGGGAGCTGCGAGATCAGGTCTTCAAGCAACGCTTCGTAAAGCATCTTCTCGCGGGCCAGGGCGCGACTCTTGGCTGACAACGCCTTGTCTTCGAACGCCTTCAGCTCCGGCGTGATGAAGCGCTCGGCACCTTTGAGCGTCTGGCGCCGAATGTAATCTGCCGGCGCCGACTCGGCTTGCTTGCTTGGCAACTCAATGAAGTAACCGTGAATGCGGTTGTAGCCGACTTTCAGGTGCGACAGGCCGGTGCGGGCCTTTTCGCGAGCTTCAAGGTCGATCAGGAACTGCCCGGCGTTTTCGCTGAGCGATTGCAGGTCGTCCAACTCGGCGTCGTAACCGGTTTTCAACACGCCACCGTCACGAATCACCGCCGGCGGGTTGTCATTAATAGCTTTTTCCAACAGCGCTGCCAGTTCCGGGTAGGTGCTGGTGGTCGCGGCCAGTTGAATGATGTGCGGGGCTTCGAGCTCGGTCATCGCCAGTTGCAGCTCGGGCAACGCGCCGAGGGCATCACGCAGACGTGCCAAGTCACGAGGACGAGCGTTACGCAGACCGATCCGTGCCAGAATCCGCTCGATGTCGCCTATTTCCTTGAGCTGTGGTTGCAGCTTTTCGAAACGGTAACCATCCAGCAGGCAGGTGATTGAGGTCTGGCGCGCCAGTAATACCGTCAAGTCACGCAGTGGGCGGTTCAACCAGCGGGTCAACAAGCGGCTGCCCATGGCTGTCTGGCAGCGATCAACTACCGATTGCAGCGTGTTCTCGCGACCGCCGGCCAGGTTGGTGTCCAGTTCCAGGTTGCGACGGCTCGCGCCATCGAGCACCACGGTGTCATCCAGACGTTCGTGGCGCAGGCTGCGCAAGTGCGGCAGGGCGGTGCGCTGGGTTTCCTTGGCGTAGCTGAGCAGGCAACCGGCAGCGCCGATGGCCAGGGTCAGGTTCTCGCAACCGAAGCCTTTAAGGTCTTGGGTGGAAAACTGCTGGCAGAGACTTTTCAGCGCCGAGTCACGCTCGAAATCCCACGGCGCACGACGACGAACCCCACGGCGTTTTTCCGCTGGCAGATCCTTCGGCCAATCATCCGGGATCATCAGCTCCACCGGGTTGACCCGTTCCAGTTCCGCCAGCAGGTTTCCCCAGCCTTTGATTTCGAGCACGCTGAAGTTGCCGCTGGTGATGTCCAGCACCGCCAGACCGAACAGGCGCTCGTCGCCCAGCACCGCGGCGATCAAGTTATCCCGACGCTCATCCAGCAACGCTTCATCACTCACCGTTCCCGGTGTGATGATCCGCACCACCTGACGATCCACTGGCCCTTTGCTGGTGGCCGGGTCTCCGACCTGCTCACAGATCACTACCGACTCACCGAGCTTGACCAGTTTCGCCAGATAACCTTCGGCAGCGTGGTAAGGAATCCCACACATAGGGATCGCCTGACCCGCCGATTGCCCACGGGCGGTGAGGGTGATGTCCAGCAATTTGGAAGCCTTCTTCGCATCTTCATAGAAGATCTCGTAGAAGTCGCCCATGCGGTAGAACATCAGCTGGTCAGGGTGCTGGTTCTTCAGTCGCCAGTACTGTTGCATCATCGGCGTGTGGGAGGACAAGTCGGAGATAGCTTTATTCATGGGTAACTTAGGAAAACTCGTTGAAAGGTGTGGGGCAAAGGAGGGGCATCGGCCCGGCTTTTCCGCGATGGGCGCAAGATTAACATGGGCGGTCAGATCGGCGCAGGCATCAGCACCCTGCGCTACCTTTCTGCTTTTTATGCGCTATTTATGCATATTGGCATTTGTTTTCCGGAAAAAGATCAAGCACTATTCGCGCTATGCAAAAACGCAACGTTTCTATCGTCTTAAGAGCACTGCTCGATCAGCACGGGATCTCCCCCACGGAGCTTCACCGTCGTACCGGCGTGCCCCAATCTACGCTTTCGCGGATTCTCAGCGGGAAGATCGTCGATCCTTCGGATAAACACATCTCGAAGATCGCTGAGTACTTTGCGGTGAGTACCGATCAATTGCGCGGGCGCTCGGATGTTGCGCTTGCTGCTACTGCCGGACGCGATCAATTGCATTCGGAACTCAAGGACATAAGTCTGTGGGACGACGATACGCCTATCGATGACGATGAGGTGTCAGTCCCCTTTCTTCGAGAGGTTGAATTGGCTGCTGGATCAGGAAGATTCGTCATTGAGGAAAGCGAGCGCTCTAGCTTGCGTTTCGGCAAGCGCAGCCTGCGGCATAACGGCGTGCAATTCGACCAGGCCAAATGCGTCACGGTGCGCGGCAACAGCATGTTGCCGGTGCTGCGCGACGGCGCCACCGTTGGCGTGAATGCCGGTAAATGTGCGATTGGCGACATCATTGATGGTGATCTGTACGCCATCAACCATAACGGCCAGTTGCGGGTCAAACAGCTCTATCGCCTGCCAACCGGGATCCGCCTGCGCAGCTTCAATCGCGATGAGCACCCGGACGAGGACTATACCTTCCAGGAAATCCAGGAAGAACAGATCGTCATCCTCGGTCACGTCTTCTGGTGGGGCATGTACGCCCGCTAACCTCACCGCTGTTCGCTAAAACCCGCCTCACAGCGGGTTTTTTTTCGCCTGCATAAAACCACCAGCGCCTTTGTCTGCGGGGTTTTCATGCGGCAGTGCATTTGTAGTGCATAAATAAATGCATTTATGCATTGACTGCTTATGCGTTCGTGCATATTCTATGTCCAAGCCGCTCAACAAAACGGCTCGAAACGAAGCTCTTTAGTTCCACAAGAACAGGCAGCGATGAACCGGCCTCAACGGTTCAGAGGGTTGGCAACTGACCCGGGTGTGCAGCGTAAAGCACCAGAAGCAGTTATCCGGCGGGCAGGGACCGCGGTCGGAAAAAACAATTTGAATGGACTCGTACCGCGCCAGTAGCGCCGAAAAGTCAGCTTCCTTTTTTGCACACAGGATTAAAGGAAGGCGAAGGACCGCATTACTGAAAAGCCCGGCCTGAAAGCCGGGCTTTTTGGAATGCCTACCTCCCGTCAGGCACCTCAAGAGACAAGGTTTGAAATACACACATCACTCTCATCAATCACCCCTGGAGGCGTGACATGACAAACGAGCAACAAGCGTTGCTGGACATGCCGATCTGGCTTGTCATCGTCCTCGCCCTGGTGGGCGGGGTGTCCGGCGAAATGTGGCGCGCCGACAAGGAAGGCGCCAGGGGCTGGGCGCTGTTGCGGCGCCTGGCGTTGCGCTCTGGTGCCTGCGTGATCTGCGGGGTCTCGGCCATCATGTTGCTGTACGCCGCCGGCGTGTCGATCTGGACCGCGTGTGCCTTTGGTTGCCTCACGGCGATGGCTGGAGCGGACGTTGCTATCGGGCTTTATGAGCGCTGGGCTGCTAAGCGGATAGGTGTCAGTGATGTACCGCCGCGTCTGGATCAACAATAAAACAGCGGCGCGGATCTTCGCGTTGCCGCTGAATAGGAGGCCATAAATGCCCGCTGTTATCGGAAAGCCCTCGCAGCTTGTTTCAGCTATCGCCGAGGCACTGCGCATCGCCGTTCCCGAGGTAAAGGTCGGCAATAATCAAGACTTCGACAGCACTGGCGATTCGACCTGGGTACTGATCTCGATCGAACACGATGCACCCGGCGAGCGTGCCCATAACGGACGCATCGCTCATGTCCTGAGCGTTTCTCTGCAAGCCATATTGCCCACTGCAGGATTGGCTGCTTGCGACCTGGCCAGCGAGCTGAAAAACCTGGTCACGGACAACTGCTGGAAGCTGCCGGGTGATCAGTGCGACCTGCCGCTGAACATCGACGGGATTGCCTCCACTTTTACCCGCGATACACGGCAATACAACGCCTGGACCGTTTCATTCACCCAGACGCTGTACCTCGGGCCACTGCTGCTGGACGACCCGCTGGGCACGCCGAAATTCGCCCGTACCTGGGAGGTGTCGAACATCGACGACCCGGATCAATACACCGCACTCGAGGGCTAGCCCATGTTTGATGTGCTGCTACGTATGCAACTGGGCCCGATCATCGAGCGCCTGGCACAGATGGAAACCGAACTCGAAGACTTGTATCGACGTGCCGACAGCTTTTGTCGCATCGGCGTGTGCCAGGAAGTCGATGCGGCCACCAACACCTGCAAGGTCAGCCATGGTGAATTACTCACCCCGGCGATCCGGTTTTTCAACCCCAGCGCCGGGGCACAGAGCGAGTCGCGGATTCCTTCCGTGGGCGAGCAATGTCTGTTGCTGAACCATGGGGGCGGCGAGGGCGGCGGGCAGTCAGTGGCGCTGTTCGGCCTTAACAGCGGTCAATTTCCGCCAGTCTCGACACAGCCTTCGTTGAACCGCCGCTTGTATCAGGACGGCACCGAAAGCAGTTACGACGACGCTAGCCATGTCCTGCACTGGAAGAACGGACCAGCCGAATTTATCGGTTCTCGCGAGTCACTCGAACTGAATATCGGCTCGGCCCGACTGGCCCTGACGCCCGAGGCGATCACCTTGCAACTGGGGGCGGTTGGCGTGCTGCTCAACGCGTCCGGTGTGCATCTGAGCGGCCCGGTGGTGGATCACCAGGGCCGTGTCATCAGTCCGGTATAAAGAGTTTTCACATGATCGGAATCGATAGAGACACCGGAGCAGCAGTCGATGACTGGCTGCAGTTTGTACAACGTGCGACCCGGGCACTGACCACACCTTTGGGTACTCGCCAAAAGCGTCCTTTTTACGGCTGCCAAATCACAGAGTTGCTGGGGAAGAACCTCGGTGACGACCTGCTGATTCTGGCGCAAAGCCATGCTGCCCAAGCGTTCTATAACAAGCACAACGGCATCGATGATTTTGAGCCCCAAGTCATTGTGGCCAGTCGATACGGCGCCGGGTTGCTGTTGCGTTTTGCGGGCACCTGGAAAAACCGCCAACAGTCCTTTGAGGTGGTGGCATGAGTATGTTGATACCCGGCCAGAACCAACTGGCCGAACCGTCGATTGTCGTTGTCGAAGCGTTCGAGGACCTCCTCGCAGAGTTCAAGACCTTCGTCGTTGATTACGTCGGCGCCCGCTCTCCCGAGAGCGCGGCAAAGTTGAGCGTCAGCCTGGAAAACCAAAGTGAATTGCTGACCCTGGCCCTCGAAGCTTTTTGTGTGCGGCTACAAACTCACGAACGCAAATACAATGCCCGCATCAAGCAGATGCTGGCGTGGTGGGCTACGGGCAGCAACCTCGATGCACGTCTGGCGGACATGGGCCTTGAACGCCAATTGCTGGACCCTGGCGACCCGGCGGCATTCCCGTCGATCCCACCGGTTTATGAAAGCGACGACGACGCCCGGCTACGTTACTACCTGGCGCCTCATGCACCGGCAGCGGGCTCGCGGATGCAGTATCGCCGTGAGGTGTTCACCCTCGGCGAACGACCTGTCGTGAAAGTCGAAAGCGCTGCTGCGGGTGTGGTGACCGTCACCTACACCTTCGATCCGGACGGCTTCGCGGCGCAGGTCAAGGATGGCAACGGACGCCGTACCGCGCCGGGCGAAGTGATGGTCACCGTGCTGACAAGGGGGGGCGATGGTACGCCGTCCGATGACCTGCTTGACGGCGTCCGCCAGCATTTTGCGCGGCCGGATGTCTGCCCCGAAACCGACCACGTTTCTGTGCAAGGCGCACAAATCAAGACTTATAAAATTCGTGTCGTGGCGAAGATCAACGCCGGCCCGGATTCGGGGCTGACCAAGGTCGCTGCGCAACAACAATTACAAGCGTATGCCGATGCGTGTCATCGGCTGGAAGGGCGGGTTGATCCGAGCTGGATCGACTACACGCTGCACAGTGCCGGCGCGGTTCAACTGCAAATCCTTGAGCCGTTGGCGCCGATTGTGACGACGGCTTCTCAGGCCCCGTACTGCACGGGCATTGAGGTCGAGGTGGACACGTTATGAGTAACGACACACCTCGACCGAGCGTGTTGCCCGCTAACAGCTCACCGCTGGAAAGGGCGCTTGATCTCGGTTTCGCCCGACTGATTGAGCGCATCGACCCACCGTTTCCGGAGTTGATGAACCCTGCCGCTACACCGCTCGCGTTTCTGCCGTACCTCGGCGCAGATCGCGGTGTCAGCGAGTGGAGTTCCGAGGCGGGGGAAGTTGAAAAGCGTTTGACCGTCGAACTCGCCTGGCCCACCGCACGCCAGGCCGGTACTCGCAAGGCACTGGAAAACGCCGCCAAGGGGTTGCAACTTCGACCCGAGGTGCGCGCCTGGTACGAGCAAATACCTACGGGCCAGCCCTACAGTTTTTCCGTCAGGGCCTTCACGGAACAGCCCTACAGCGAAGACATCGATGCGCGTCTTGATCGTCGTCTGGCCGATGCCAAAAGCGAGCGCGACACCTTGACGGTTTCCGTCGGCCTCAGCGCCTTCGGCAATCACGTCATCGGCGCCGTCACCGTGTGCGGCGAACTGACCACGGTCTACCCGATGGTTATCGAGGGCCTCGAAGCCTCGGGCCAGGCCTTCCTGGCGGCCGGGCTCTACGCCGTCGAAACCTCCACTATTTATCCTCAGGGGTCCTAAATGGCCGACTACTACACCCTGCTTACCAACGCTGGGATTGCCTACGAAACTGCCTGCAAAGCAGCGGGCCTGCCGATCAAGTTGTCACAGATTTCCGTCGGTGACGGCGGTGGCACTGTCTACAACCCGGCCGCCACGGCCACTGCACTGAAACGCGAAGTCTGGCGCGGGCCGCTGAATGCGCTGTTTCAGGACGAGAAAAACCCGAGCTGGTTGCTCGCTGAAGTGACCATTCCACCTGATGTTGGTGGTTGGTATGTGCGTGAAGCCGGACTCTGGACCGATACCGGGATTTTGTACGCCATCGTTAAATATCCGGAGTCGTTTAAACCGGTATTGGCGACGTCCGGGTCGGGGAAAGAGTTCTACATTCGCTCGATTTTCGAGACGAGTAATGCGGCGTTGGTGACGTTGTTGATTGATGACACGGTGGTCAAGGCTACCCGTGCCTGGGTTATGAGTTACCTCGCTGAAGAACTCGGCAAGCTCGATGGTAAACAATCTGTTCGTGTCGCGGCGACGGCCAATGTGGTGTTGAACGGTGCACAGCAAATTGATGGCGTTGCGGCGGTTGCGGGTGATCGGGTGTTGCTGGCGTCTCAGACGTTGGCGAAAGACAACGGTCTTTGGGTTGTGGCCAATGGCGTCTGGACCCGTGCGACTGATGCTAACACCAGCGCGAAAGTGACGCCGGGCCTGACCGTGATGGTCGAGGAGGGCACCGCTAATGGTGATTCGCTGTGGCACCTGACGACTAACGGCCCGATCACGCTGGATGCCACCGCGCTGACGTTTGAAATGTTGGCGGGGCGGACCGGGATTCAGCCGGGCACCTACAAAAGTCTGAATGTCGATAAGTATGGTCGAGCGACAGCTGGGTCGAATCCCGAGACGCTGGCTGGGTTTGGTATCAAGGATACGTATACCAAGCCTGAGATTGAGTCGCTGATTGCCAAGGCGTCGATGTTGCCGGTGGGGACGATTGTCGCTTTCCCTGGTGATACGCCGCCGATGGGCTTTCTTGAACTGGATAACAGCGTTAAGAGCTCCGCAGCTTACCCGGACTTGAGCGCTTATCTGGCGGGCAAGTACAACAAGGGAGATGAGGGCGCCGGTAACTTCCGTTTGCCGGAGGCGCGTGGGGAGTTTTTGCGGGGTTGGGATCATGGGCGAGGGGTCGATGCCGGCCGAGGTCTAGGGACTACTCAGGGTGAGGCCTTCAAGGCACACAATCATCGCTATTTTGATGAAGTAGGGGCGACGTTTGACCCCGCCGGAGTCTGGTCGGGAGGCAATATCAATGGTGCACCAGCCAGTATTTCTGCTGGGGCTTTTCTGTCTGGAGTAGACGGAGGCACCACCATGCAAATGGTAAATGCCGTCAACACGGTCAATACGGGTGGAGCTGAAACCCGTCCGCGTAACCTTGCAATCATGTGGTGCATCAAAGCCTGGAACGCGCCGATCAATCAGGGGCAAGTAGATGTCGCTGAACTGGTCAAAGAAGTGGAAAGGCTGAAATCCGCCGTTCCGGTTGGCGCTGTTTTGTCATTCCCAATGGGCATCGTTGCTCCCGGTTACCTGGAGCTGGATGGCAGTGTGCAGAGAACTGCGGTTTATCCGGATCTGGCGGCTTACCTCGGGACGACTTACAACAAAGGCGATGAGGGCGTTGGTAACTTCCGTTTGCCTGAGTCGCGCGGTGAGTTTTTGCGCGGCTGGGATCATGGGAGGGGAGTCGATGTCGGCCGGACAATTGGCAGTCGTCAGAAAGGTTCTATCGCCTCATACGATGCTGACGGTAACGGGTTTACAGCAGTCGTTGGTGTGGGCGGCCCTAGCGGAAGCAAAGGGGATTTTTTTGGTTTGGACTTACTGTCGAAGTCTGGAGATGTTTATCCCGCCCAAGTTGGATATAGCAGTTCCGGAGCGTTGCTCGCGCTCACTCCGGACGATGTTTATCTCGGTGTATCCCGCCCAAGAAACCTGGCAGTCATGTGGTGCATCAAAGCCTGGAACGCGCCGATCAATCAGGGAAATATTGATATCGCGGCGCTGGCCGCTTTGACGGCGCAAGCCTCGGAAAACAATCAGGGCACGTCTAAAGTCGCGACACAAGTACAGGTTAATGCCGGTACTGATGATGTAACGATTGTCACCCCGAAAAAATTGCGCTTTGGTTTTTCCGTCAGTTGGGGAGCCTCGGGAAGTATTGTTTTCCCGACATGGCTCGGCGGGATAGTCATTCAGTGGATATCCAGTAACACCGGGCAAATAGCGCAAGGGTCGGCAGAAGTAGTAACTGCACCCTGGACTATGGCGTTCCCTAATGGGTGCTGGTTTGCAATGGGGGCTACAGGCCAGTCTCTTAACGGTAATGGCTTTGCAAATTGCCGCATTGATAGCTTAACGATGTCCAGCGTCACATCTAGCACCTTTGCCCATATTACCGGGTGGGTAGTCCGCAAAATATTCGCCATTGGGTACTGAGGTTTAAATGAAACGTTATTACAGCCAAACAACTGGATGTACCTATTTGCTAGGGCTCCACACTTCAATGCCTGCGGATGCTGCCGAAATCTCCGAGGCGTTATTTCTGTCGGTTATTTGCAACCCAGCCCCCGGCAAGATTCGTGCGCATGACGGGCAGGGTTTGCCCTATCTGGTCGACGCTCCGGAGCCGGTGCAGGATGTGGCGGCGCAGGAGCGGGCATGGCGCGACGGCGAGTTGTCGGCGGTGATGTGGTTGCGCGAGCGTCACCGCGATCAGTTGGAAATTTCGGAGTTGGCCACGCTGACGGTCGAGCAATTCAACGAGCTGCTGATGTACATGCAAGCGCTGCGCGACTGGCCTCAGTCGTCAGATTTTCCCGATAGCCAGCACCGGCCAATCGCGCCGGCCTGGATCGCCGGACAGGTCCAATAAACGCCAAACCAGTGCGTTTTCTTATCCGCAAAACCCTCAACAACACCCCAAAGCCCCTTCCTCAAAAAAGGGGCTTTTTCGTCTCTGGAGAAACCCAAATGGCAGAACGCCAAACCTACACCGTCCTCGTCCCGTTCCCTGTTGGGCGCGGTCACTGGTCCACCACCGGCCAGGAACTCGATCTGCTCGACGTCGAGGCCAGCGCACTGCTTAGCGCCGGTCGCCTGGCGCTGAAATCCACATCCACCCCGGCCGAACAGGCCGCTGCGAAGAAGGCTGAATAACATGGCTGAGGTTTTGAACTTCGAGCACAACGGCATTACCGTCAATGCCACTGAATCCCCCGAGGCCATGGGTGGCCTGGGCGATAACGTGATTGGTCTGGTCGGCACTGCGCCGAAAGCCGATTTGCTGATCCCCCGCAATTCGCCGTTCCGCATCAACAGCTTCACTACGCAAGGGCTGCTCGATCCGACCGGCGCCGAGTCGGGCACGCTGTACCACGCGGTGTACCAGATCCTCAAAGTGGTGAAGGTGCCTGTCTACGTGGTGATCGTCGACGAGGGCACAACCCCGGCTGACACCATCAACAACGTAATCGGCGGCGTCGATCCGCTGACCGGTCGCAAGCTTGGCCTGGCCGCGCTGGGTGGTGTGCCGGAAGATCTGACCATCATCGGTGGGCCGGGCTTCACCGGCACCAAAGCAGTGGCCAGCGAATTCGCCTCGTTCGGCAAACGCATCAAGGCCCGTGTGGTACTCGACGGCAAGGACGCCGCGGTCGCTGATCAGGTGACTTACAGCAAGGACCTGGGCGGTGATGATCTCGGTTTCGACCGCTGCCTGTTGGTACACAATATGCCGGCGGTGTACTCCAAAGCCGCGAAGAAAAACGTGTTTCTGGCGCCTTCCAGCCTGGCGATTGCCGCACTGGCCAAGGTCAAGCAGTGGGAAAGCCCGGGCAACCAGGTGACCTACGCCGAAGACGTGTCGCGGGTGGTGGAATACAACATCCTCGACACCTCCACCGAAGGCGATCTGCTCAACCGTTACGGCATCAGCTACTACGCCCGGACCGTCCTTGGTGGCTTCTCGCTACTGGGTAACCGCTCGGTCACCGGCAAGTTCATTAGCTATGTTGGCCTCGAAGACGCCATCAGCCGCAAGCTGGTGAAAGCCGGCCAGAAAGCCATGGCCAAGAACCTGACCAAGTCGTTCATGGATCAGGAGGTCAAACGCATCAACGACTGGCTGCAAACCCTGGTCGCCGACGAAACCATCCCCGGCGGCAGCGTGTACCTGCACCCGGAATTGAACAGTGTCGAGAAGTACAAAAACGGCACCTGGTTCATCGTCATCGACTACGGCCGCTACGCGCCGAACGAACACATGGTTTATCAACTCAACGCCCGCGATGAAATCATCGAGCAGTTCCTGGAGGACGTTCTCTAATGTTTACCAACCGCGTAAGACAGGCCATCGCGGCCACCCTGCAAGGCCTGCCGTTGTCGGCGACGGTGGAAGAGTTCACCCCGCCGAAGATCGAATTCGAAATGGAAAACATGCTTGGCGGACGCTTTATCGGCGAGGAAATGGCCAAGAGCGGTAAAGCGATGGGCGCCACGCTGAAGCTGCAAGGCATGGGGCCCGAGATCATGCTGGCCCTGGGCGTGAAACTGGGTGACGACATCCTGCTGAACGTTCGCGAAGCCGGTCAGGATCAGGACGGCAACACCTGGTTCACCTATCACACTGTCGGCGGAAAATTGAAGTCTTTGACCGAAACCGCGCTAAAGATGAACGAAAAACCGACCACCACCCTTGAGCTCTCTTGCCGGACGTACAACCGCCTCGAAAACGGCATCCCGGTGATCGATATCGACGTGCGCACACAGAAATTCATGCTCAACGGCGTCGATATTCTCGGTGACGCCCGCCGCGCCGTGTTGCTGCCGTAACCCTCACCCGTTAAATGCAATCCATGTGGGAGCGAGCCTGTTCTCGATGAGGCCGGCACCTCCAGCACTTATGTTGCCTGACCTGCCGCCATCGCGAGCGGGTTCGCTTCCACAGTGGTCTTGTCGGCCTGGGTATTGGCATTCATCGACCGCTATTGCGTGACACTTTTTCATGATTCACCAAGGAATTTATTTCATGTCCTGGACGCCTCCCGTTCACGTCTTGCTGTCCCCGATCACCGCCGACGACCAGTCGCAGATCGAGCAAATCCCACTCAAACCACTGTTCTACGCCGCGCAGAAAGACGCTCTGGCCCGTGCCGGTGATGATGAGGACGATCAGTTCTTCGAGCTGGCGCGGCTGGCCACCGGGTTGTCGGTCAAGGAACTCGATCAGCTGAAGCGCCCGGACTACGTGAGCATCGCGCAGTACGTGCATGAGATGTCGACTCGTCCGGCGGCGTATTTTTTACAACAGATTGCCGAGGATGCAGCCTCCGGCCCAGTGCCGACCGACGATCCCGATCAGGTGCAATTGCTGCAACCGCTCAACGTGGCCGGCCGCAGCATGACTTCGCTGACCCTGGAAATGCCCGTGCTGCGTGCCACCAAAGCAATGAAAAAACTGAAAACGGCCAAAGAACGTGCCGAGTTCATCACTGCCCACTGCACAGGCCTGATGCTTCCCGATCTAGGCTCGCTGACCGTTCCTGACTGGACTCAGTTGCAGGTGCGCATCGACGATTTTTTAAACAAACCGGCGGCCTTCTTTCGGAGCGCGACATCGAAGTAATCCTCGATGTGGTGCCGCTCATTTACTCGGTAACTGAGGCGGAAATTCTGGAGTGGGACGCCGGCAAGGCATTGCGCCGCTACGACATTGTGATGAGTCGTCTGGGCGTTAAAAAGGAGTAGAGGAGGATGGCAGATAGCAAGTATTCGCTGGCCGGTGCGCAGATCAATGCATTTGAATTGCCGGCATCGGGAGGCTTCTCGGCAACCCTCGACTGGGCCGTCTTTATGGACCCTTTGGCGCAACTCAGCCTAGCGCTGAACACGCTCAGCGTGGATATCCGCCTGTTGACCGTAGGGCAGGGCAAGCTCGGTGAGGTGTTGGCATCGCTGACCACAGCGTTGTCATCTACACGTTCGTTGTCGAAGGCGAGTGCTGCTGCGCCGGCTCCTGCCGGCGAGCCGAAGTCGTTACTCAAGGCTGAGGTTGGACAGCGCGCGCCTCCGGAATATTTGAAATCGGCGATGGCGATGCAGTCAGCCATGGTTGACCTCAATCAAAAGTTGCAGTTGAAACCGAATCAACTGCAAGCGATGTTCGATGAGAACCAAAAGATAGCCGGTGAAAAACCAATCAGCCCTAGTGGCGCGACAGGTATGCAGCTGGCGCAGGTGCAATTGGCAGCTGTCAACGCAGGCCTGGTCAAAGGCGTCAAAGCGGATGACCGACCGCAAGTGCTCACCAACTTTGCCCGCGACAGTGCAGTCATGGCATCGGCGTACAAGATTGACCTCAAGGACGCCGGCGTGATCCTGGCCGGCTGGCGTACTTCGTTGGGACTTGATCGAGAGAAAAGTCTCGATTTGGGCAATGCAGCCAACCGCTTGGGCGCCAGTGTCAATTTGAAGTCTAGCGCGGCAGACATCAGTTCGGTCGTGCTGCAAGGCGGCGAAACGGGATTGGCGACGGGCATGAAGCCCGAAGACGTGGCGGCCATCGCTGCGGCCCTGCTGAGTGCGTCTGTGGGCAAGGACGAAGCCGGCGCCTCGCTGAAAAACCTTGGTGCCACGTTGAGCAAGGGCGACAACGCCACGGCAGATCAGAGAGCGGCCTGGGCTCAGCTTGATATCGAGCCGGGCGCGCTCGCCAGCAGAATGCGCACGGACGCACCGGGGGCCATCAATGACGTGCTGGCGGCGTTGAAGCGTCAGCCGGTCGAGCGCCAGACCTTATTGCTCAAGACGCTGTTTGAGAGCGACGAGGGTGTCGGCAAATTGCTGAAAGCGCCCAATGACCTGAAAACGGCGTTTGTTGTGGCGTCCGACAAGGGCGATGGCTCGATGGCGCAGACTGCCGACGCCCGTGGCAACACCTCGCAAGCCCGTTGGAATGCGCTGGATGCGAGTGTAATCCGTCTCCAGGCAGCGATCGTCAATGCTGTGACGCCCTTTACTGACCTCGCCATGCTGAGTGCCGATCTCGTGGTCAGCGGCTTGAGTTCGGTGGTTGAAACATTCCCGAAAGTCACCGCCGCGCTGACGGTGCTGGGCGCTGCACTGGCGAAGCCGTTTCGCGGAGCGATCTTGAGCAAACTGGCGTCGTTTGTCTCTTCCACCAGCACCGAGCTGTTGAAACCGGACGCGGCGATTCAGGCGCCGGGTGGGACTGATCCCGGAGTGCCAGACGCGCCCGGCAAACAGAGTGGGCAAGGCGCCGGTAAGCGCGAAACACCGCGCCCTACGGTACGCAGTCGGCTGGTCAGCTCCGCGGCCAGGGCCAAGTCGTTCACCGGCAGGCTCGGGGCTCCTTTAGCATTGGCCAGCGCGGGCTACGACGGGGTGAAAGCGCTGATGGCCGGGGATTACAAAGCCGCTACGGGCGCTGTTGGATCGGGTGTCGGAGGCTTGGCCGGCGGTTATGCCGGCGCGGCCACCGGCGCGTTGATCGGCAGTTTCGTCCCGGTCGTAGGCACAGCCGTTGGTGCTTTGATTGGCGGCCTGGTCGGTTCCTACTTTGGTAGTCAGGGCGGAGAGTCGCTGGGTAAGTCGCTTTACTCCGAGGTTGACCAACTGCGCTCACCGGACCAAGTCACCAAAGACCTGACCCGCGCACAGGCGGACAACCGGCAGTTCACCTATTCGCCATCGATCCAGGTCAGCGGAGCCGATCCGACGGACGCCGATCGATTGACGGAAAAAATCATGGCGAATCTTCGCCTGCAATTCAGCGGCGAGTTCATGCCGTTGATGATGAACAACCCGCTCGCCGTGCGCAGTGACGCGGCCCTGACTGACGGAGGTACGTAATGCGTCAGCAAATGGTACTGGGCAGTTTCATTTTCGGCCTGTCCAGAAACTTCGCTTACAGCAGCTTGGTGCGTAAGTCGGACGGTGGCTGGAAGAGCATCGAGATCCTCACCAGCAAACCCAAATCCAGTCAGACCGGGCAAGGATTACAAGGGCTGACGATAGCGGGCAAATCGATGTACGCCATTGCGATGGATCGGCTCGATGAGCTGCGTGCCCTGCAAGCGCTGCGCATTCCGTTGCCGTTGATTGACGGCATCGGACGTAACTGGGGGATGTGGCAAATCAACAGTGTGTCGGAAACCCAAAGCAACATCATTGATGACGGCACCGCGATGGTCGTCGATTGGACAATCGAATTGATGGAGTTTGCCAATGCGTAGGGTTCGAAGTATTGCCGGTGACTCAGTGAATTTGCTGCTGTACCGCCAGCTTGAGCAGTGTGATGACGCCACCGAGGAAGCGCTTTGGCGTCTCAATCCTCAGCTTGCGGAACATGGCCCGGTATTGCCGGCGGGCGTTTGGGTGCTGCTGCCGGAAGTGGATTTGAGCCCCGTCGCACCCACACCGGTTTCGGCCTGGGATTAAGGAGGCACCATGTCACTGGGTTTCACGCCAACTGTGGAAATTTATGGTGCGAATGCCGCGCTGATCAATGAGCGACTGATCTCCTGGCAGCACATCGACGCGGCAGGGATCGAGTCCGATCAACTGACGTTAACGATCAGTCTGGAGGGGCTTGAAGGGTTGCCCAGCCTCGGCGGAAAAATCGGCTTGCGGGTCGGCTATCTGGAGTCGGGGCTGGTGGATAAAGGCGAGTTCGTCATCACCCGGCGCACGCCGACGCTGTTCCCTCTGCGCCTGACGCTGGTGGCCATGGCGGCGCCGTTCAGTGCGGCGGATCAAACCGGGTTCAAGCAGCGCCGCTCCGTCAGTCATGGTCCAACGACCTTGGGCGCGTTGTTTCGCGAGTTAACGTCCAGGCACGGTTTTTCACCACGTGTCGCTCCTGAACTGGCACTGAAAAAAATCTCACATATCGATCAGTCCAACGAAACGGACATGGGTTTTTTGACCCGTCTGGCGTACCTGCATGACGCTGTCGCCAAGCCCATCAACGAGCTGTATGTGCTGGCTCGGCGCGGTCAGGCGAAATCACTGTCGGGCAAGGTGTTGCCGACCATCCGGCTGTCCGTGACGACCAACAATCGTCCTGGTGATCACGCCTTCATCAGCGCCACTCTGGAAGACACGGCTCGGGCCAAATACCAGGGCTGCAAGACCCGCTGGTGGGATGCGGCGGCGGGCAAAGTTCGCATCGAGGAGAGCGGCATAGCGCCGTTCAAGACCCTTCGCCAGCGCTACCAGAGTGCAGATGATGCGCTGGCCGCTGGTGAAGGCGAGGTCCGCAGGATGATGCGTGAAGCACTCAAAGTGAAGATCGAATGCCCTGGTCATCCCGGGTTGTCCGCCGAGGGGCTGGTGCTGCTCGACCCCACGTGGCCGGACTTCATGCGCGGTCGCTGGTCGATCGACAAGGTCACCGCCAATGGCGACCGAGCCCAAAGCTATCGCTGCATGGTCGAGGCGACTTGCCTGGATGCCAAGGCCTGACGTCAGCCGCTTCTTCGCGCGAGCCTGCTCAAGCACAACCTCTGCCTCCAACCGAGACTCCCTGTGGTAGCAGGTGTGCCCGCTTAGAGGGCGGCATCTCCCGACTTCATATCGCCTTAGCTATTACTTATGTTGCTAGCAAGAGCGTGGCGCAAAACTTGATGCTGCAACCGATCTGCAACCGTTCTAAAAATGCTGGATCTGTAGCACGACCTGCGCGCTGAACTGTGGTTGGCGCTTCTGGCTACATCGTTTTTCCTTCGTGGATGGGCGGATTGATAATCCAATGGATTACCGGTAGCGCGAGTCAAGCAGGTAATGGGGGATTTGGTGATCTCAACGTGTGGCCTTTAGCGTTCCCCAACGATTTATTCCTGGCAGTGGCCACTCATGAAGGGACGGCTGCAGGAACTTTTTTGACGTTTAATAACAATGCGGCGGTGAGTCGGCTTGTGGGGATTAATGTCCGTTGTCCGGAGTGGCCAACAGGCTCCATTGCTGCAAGGATTATCGGGATAGGGTATTGAATATGTATTATTTTTCTCCTGGTACTTTAGGCTTTTATCATTCGGACTTGCATGGGGCCAATCGGCCTTTGGATGCTGTTGTAATTAGCGATGATGAATACTTCGGATGGGTGACAAACGCGCCAAAAGGTACAGTCTTGTCCGTGGGCAGTGATCGACTTCCTGAGCGGACTTTACTGGTCGCGCAAACCGATGAAGATATTGCGCGCGCCTGGCGAGACAAGGCGCTGGAAATGAGTCAATGGCTGGTCAATCGTGATAACGAAGAAATGGAAATGGGTGAAGGCACGACGCTGAGCGCTATAGAGTTCAAAGAGTTGCTTGCTTACAGGCGATTACTGCGTGATTGGCCTTCAATGGCGAGGTTTCCTGATGTTGAATCTCTTCCAGCAGAGCCAGAGTGGCTCGTAGATGCTCTTCGAAAAGATAGTTAGTTCCTTCCCGTCAATATTAAAGAATGGATAGATTGAAATGTCCGTCACGCTCACACAACTACTCAGCATCATGCCCAACGCCCGCTCCCAAGCGGGCGTTTTCATTTCCGTCCTCAACACCGCCATGACTCACCGCGACATCAATACCTCCAAACGCATCGCCGCTTTTCTTGCACAAGTCGGGCATGAGTCCGGGCAGTTGCACTACGCACGTGAGTTGGGCAGCGATCAATACTTGAGCAAGTACGACACCGGCGTCCTGGCTGCCCGGCTGGGCAATACTGCGCAAGCTGATGGTGACGGCCAGAAGTACCGTGGCCGGGGCCTGATTCAGATCACCGGTCTTAACAACTATCGCCAGTGCAGCCTTGGGTTGTTCGGCGATGAGCGTTTGCTGTCTTTACCTGAACTGCTGGAGCAACCGCAATGGGCCGCCGAGTCTGCCGCTTGGTTTTGGGAACAGAACGGTCTGAACGAGTTGGCTGATCGTGACCAATTCAACAGCATCACCCGCCGAATCAATGGTGGGCTGAATGGATTGGAGGATCGGCTACAACTTTGGGCGCGGGCGAGGGCTGTGCTATGTCAGCCTTCAGCCTGATGCCGGCGTCTTACCGGTGGATCGGCTTTGTTGTGCTGCTGGCCTTGGTAGCCGGTGGTTCGGCAGCGCTGGCCTGGCACTTTCAGGAGTGGCGTTACGGCCGGCAACTGGCGGAACAGGCCAGGTCGCAGGCCGAGACGCTGAACCAGCTGACCCAATCGGCCGCGACGCAACAACAGGCCGCGCAGGACAAGCGTCTGGCGCTGGAGCAACAGCTGTCGGCCAGTGAGCAAACCCATTATCGAGCGCTTAGCGATGCCCAACGTGATCAAGGTCGCTTGCGCGATCGTCTTGCCACTTCTGATGTGCGCCTGTCAGTTCTCCTCGACGCCAAGGACGTTGCCTCAACCTGTGCAGTGTCAACCGCCTCCGGCGCCAGCAGCGTGGATCATGGCGCCCCGCGAGCCCGACTTGACCCGGCGCATGCTCAACGAATTGTCGCCATCACCGACGCTGGAGACAGCGGATTGATTGCCTTGCAGGCTTGTCAGGCCTATATCAGAGCCATCGTTCGCTAACATTTTGATCGGTTCTGCGCCTTGCAAGCGTCATATGCTCGTGTACGGTGGATGTCATTCAGCCCGACCAGGAGAGGACCGTGAAAGAAATCACTCAGCTAGCCGCTGAACTTGGCAGGCGCTTGCAGGTTCTCAATGCTCACGTCACCACTGCCGAATCCTGCACCGGCGGCGGTATCGCCGAGGCCATCACCAGGATTCCGGGAAGCTCGGCATGGTTCGAGGCCGGTTACGTGACGTACTCCAATCGCCAGAAAACCCAGCAACTGAATGTAACGCCCGAGTTGTTCTCGACGGTGGGGGCGGTCAGTCGCGAGGTGGTCGAAGCCATGGTCCGTGGCGCGCAGGACAAAAGCCTGGCGCGGTTTGCGGTTGCAGTCAGCGGCGTAGCCGGGCCTGATGGCGGCTCGCCAAACAAACCCGTAGGCACCGTTTGGCTGGCCTGGGGGGTCGGCGAGCAGGTGTTCAGTGAGGTCCAGCACTTCCCCGGTAACCGCGATGAGGTCCGCCGACAAACGGTGAAGGCCGCGCTAGAGGGGCTGCTGCGCCATGCTGCTGGAGAAATCTCAAATCAGGGGTAGGCGATCCTGAAACGCTGTGGAATAATACTGGCTACTTATACAGGTGTTGGCCGTCAGGCCTTATTGATTACGTGAGGACTTTAATGGACGACAACAAGAAGAAAGCCTTGGCTGCGGCCCTGGGTCAGATCGAACGTCAATTCGGCAAGGGTGCCGTAATGCGTATGGGCGATCAGGACCGTCAGGCGATCCCGGCCATTTCCACTGGCTCTCTGGGTCTGGACATCGCACTCGGCATTGGCGGTCTGCCAAGAGGCCGTATCGTTGAAATCTACGGTCCTGAATCCTCCGGTAAAACCACCCTGACGCTGTCTGTTATCGCTCAGGCTCAAAAAGCCGGCGCGACCTGCGCATTTGTCGACGCCGAACACGCCCTCGATCCTGAGTACGCCGGCAAACTGGGTGTCAACGTAGATGACCTGCTGGTTTCCCAGCCGGACACCGGTGAGCAGGCCTTGGAAATTACCGACATGCTGGTGCGCTCCAACGCTGTTGACGTGATCATCGTCGACTCCGTAGCCGCTCTGGTGCCAAAAGCTGAAATCGAAGGCGAAATGGGTGACATGCACGTCGGCCTGCAAGCCCGTCTCATGTCCCAGGCGCTGCGTAAAATCACCGGTAACATCAAGAATGCCAACTGTTTGGTGATCTTCATCAACCAGATCCGTATGAAAATCGGTGTAATGTTCGGCAGCCCGGAAACCACTACCGGTGGTAACGCGCTGAAGTTCTACGCCTCGGTTCGGCTGGATATCCGCCGCACGGGGGCCGTGAAAGAAGGCGATGAAGTCGTTGGTAGCGAAACCCGCGTTAAAGTCGTGAAAAACAAGGTTGCTTCGCCGTTCCGCCAAGCCGAGTTCCAGATTCTTTATGGCAAGGGCATTTACCTCAACGGCGAGATGATCGACTTGGGCGTTCTGCACGGTTTCGTTGAGAAGTCCGGTGCTTGGTACGCCTATAACGGCACCAAAATCGGTCAGGGCAAGGCTAACTCGGCCAAGTTCCTGGCGGATAACCCGGAAATCGCCGCGACGTTGGAGAAGCAACTGCGCGATAAGCTGCTGGCTCCAGTGGCTGACGTAAAAGCATCGCCAGTCAAAGAGAATGCAGCCGACCTGGCTGACGCTGATATCTGATTGATTCGATGACAGCCGTACTCGATACACTTGTCGCGGTGCGACGAACCGCAATGGACCTGCTTGCGCGACGCGAGCACGGTCGAGTCGAGCTGACGCGTAAATTGCGTCAGCGCGGCGCACTTCCTGAAATGATTGACACGGCACTCGACCGATTGACGGAAGAGGGCCTGTTGTCCGAATCCCGTTATCTCGAAAGTTTCGTTTCCTATCGTGCTCGCTCCGGCCACGGACCTTTGCGTATTCGTGAAGAGCTGAGCCAGCGCGGCCTGTTACGTACCGACATCGAACTTGCATTGCGCGAGAGCGGTATCAACTGGCAGGAACAACTGGAAGACACCTGGCGGCGCAAGTTCTCCGGGCATTTACCGATAGACGTTCGGGAGCGCGCCAAGCAAGGTCGGTTTCTGAGTTATCGGGGGTTTTCCATGGAAATGATCAGCCGCTTGTTCAGCGGTCGAGGAATGGACGATTAAATAAAAAGGCCCGCTATTTCGATAGTGGGCCTTTTTGCTTACGTCACCTTGGACGGTTTACGCGTGCGTTGCTGCGTCTGTGGTTCGGGTTGGGCCCAGTTCTCGGGCAAGTTGATGTAGTCCACCAGTTCCCGCAGACGCCCATGATCACGAGCGTTGAAGGTGAAGGCCAGTCGCGCCAGATGGCTGAACTGCGGCTCATCGTGTGACTCGCCGCTGTAGGCATGCTGATGAAAGTGATCACTCAGGCACAGGTCGGCGAATGCTGTCTGCAGGTGTTCTAGCGCCTTGTCGCTGAGCTTATGATTCATACGAATCACAAATTGATGCTTGAGCCAGCGGCTGGAGTGGAAGTTGCTATAGAACTGGTTGATCTGCTCCACAGCCTCTTCCACGCTGTAGACCAGGCTCACGAGTTTCATGTCAGTTGGCAGAATGTAACGGTTTTCCTCCAGTTGATGGTGGATAAAGTCCAGCGCGCCTTGCCAGAACTGACCGCCCGGTGCGTCCAGCAGTACCACCGGCACCAGAGGACTTTTGCCCGTCTGTATCAGTGTCAGCACTTCAAGAGCTTCGTCCAGGGTGCCGAAACCACCGGGGCATAAAACCAATGCATCGGCTTCTTTGACGAAGAACAATTTGCGGGTAAAGAAGAAGTGGAAGGGCAGCAGGTTGGCAGTGCCCTGAACGGTGGGGTTGGCATGTTGCTCGAAGGGCAGGGTGATGTTGAATCCCAGACTATGTTCCAGCCCAGCACCTTCGTGGGCTGCCGACATGATGCCGCCACCGGCACCGGTAATGACCATCAAGTCCGAACGCGCGAGTGCTGCGCCCAGCTCTCGGGCCATGCCATATAACGGATGTTCGACCGGCGTGCGGGCCGAGCCGAAAACCGTGACTTTACGCCGTCCCTTGAACCGCTCAAGCACACGGAAGGCCTGTTCGAGTTCGCGCAGGGCTTGGAGGGTGATTTTGGCGTTCCAGCGGTTGTGGTCTTCCTGGGCCATGCGCAGCACGGTCAGGATCATGTCGCGGTAAATCGGGATGTTGGGGCTGTCGGGTGAAACCAGGTTGAGTTGCTCTTCAACCTTGCTGATGAGGTCGTGGCCGCTTTCCTGGAAATGACGGCTAAGCAGGTCATTCGGTTGGTAAGGCATTCAACTTCTCCTTCTGCACAGAACCTTTGGCTTCGACAAAACAGTTATCGGTGCCGCGACACCTCGTGTGTCGCTGTCTGCCCAAGCCCGTGCCTGGGCGTTCCATCTGACTCGATGCAACCGAGTCATCCATACAGGCTCTGCTTTTCCCTTAGATGAAAGAAAGAAACATTCGCACAACAAAGCTCTAAGCGGGCAACCCCCTTTGCGGCCCGACAACGGGAAGGTAGTACTCCGAATCTATACCGTTATGGTGATATGTGCTGACTTGATCATGGCGCCGCAAAGTCTTTCCTGGCAACCGCTTATTGATGATCTGTAAGGTGGTTTCGCCGCTCGTCTGAACGCCGCTCGCCCGGTGTGTGCTCTGATTTACTAAATTACAGGCGCGGCACGACAACTTTGCGTCAGAGGACGCAAGCAGGTTTCAAGGGGTTCAGGGATTGAGCAGCAAGGAGGCAGTACGTTATGGCCAAAGTCATTCTGGAGATCGATGCGCAACTGTATGGATTGTTGAAATCCTCAGCCGAGGCCCGCCGTTTAAGTATTGAGGAAGAGTGTTATCGACGTCTGCAAAATGCAGAGCGCCGCTCACTTTACTTGCAGGCGTTGCTGGCAGAACTGCGCGCCCAGGAAGAACAGAGGCTCGCAGGTTCACTGTAACTATTTTTTCTTGGGGGTTGCCTGCGCCGGGCAATCTGATTCCTGGAAACGGGCGGAAGCGACCGGGCGGTTGGTTTTGTTTTCGGTGAACTCATAACGCATGACCGCACCTTTGGCCATCAGCTTGCGATAGTTGGGGTTACGGCAAACGCTGGCGCCCAGTTGCAGATAAACCGCCTTGGGGTTCGCGCGCATTTGTTCTGCGTACCCGGATTGCACACTAAGGTGATCAATCAGCTCCGCACCTTCCACTGTGTAGCCTTGGTCGAGAATGTTGTCATCGACCTCACGTGGCAGACCGACGTTACTCTCCGCGGCAACCTTTTCCAGCATCTTGCTCAGATTCAAGTCGTTCAGAGAAGCGGCTTGAACGCTGAAAGGCAGAGCGAGTAGAAGGGCAGCGGTGGGAACGATAAGGCGCAGCATGAAACTCTCCTGGTTCAGTGACTGGTGCTTCGACCAGCCACGTGGCTGTGCGTTCAGTGGCGGAGAATTATAGGGGAGCTGGCCCGGACGGTACAGGCTTGCACCGGCTGCTCTGTTAAACTGCGGCACTTTGATGCCTGCCGAGTGTGTTTTGTGTCGATTTTACTTGCCTGTCGGCGTTGCCCGCGATGAGTCATACCCTTGCGCACTTCGCCGTGAATGCCGTAGCCCGCTTGCGCGATGAGCGCGAAGAGGAAGGCATCAAGCCGATTCAAGCTCGTGGCTGGCGGGCGCCGCGTTGCCGTGAATGCCGCGTGATCCAGAGTCATTGCTTGTGCGCTTGGCGCCCGCAGGTCGAGACTCGCTCGGGCGTGTGCCTGATCATGACCAATAAAGAAGTGTTTAAACCGAGTAACACCGGCTGGCTCATTGCCGATGTGGTATGCGACAACCACGCGTTCATCTGGTCGCGCACCGAAGTCGATCAGCATTTGCTGGCGTTGCTGGCCGATCCGCAATGGCAGCCGTATCTGGTCTTTCCGGGTGAGTACGTCGAGCCCGAACGCGTGACCAACACTGTCGAGGCTGACAGTACCCGGCGCCCACTATTCATTTTACTGGACGCCACGTGGACCGAGGCGCGGAAAATCTTTCGCAAGAGCCCGTACTTTGATCGGCTACCGATCCTGAGCCTGCAGCCCGAGAAACTTTCGCGATACCGTTTGCGCAGATCGACTCGCAGCGAGCACTTGTGTACCGCCGAAGTGGCGGCGTTGTGTCTTGATCTTGCGGGCGACACAGACGCTGCCTCTGCGCTGGACGCTTATTTTGACGTGTTCAGCCAGCACTACCTCGATGCCAAAAACCAACTGGACATGAATATTTCAACGCCGGCCCACGCCGAACTGATGCCGTTCATTCAGGATATGGCCCCGGCTATCGGCTGAACATCGCCCATACTGCAAAGAACAGTAGGGGCCGCGCAGCTTGACCACCCCGGTTTCGCTGGGCATGCTTGGCGCCGATTAGGGTGCAGCCAAGGTTTGAAACGCCGTTTTTTACGTAATTGGCGTTGAACGTGCCCTGTTGGTGCAGCTTCGTGGCTGTACCTCGAGTTGTTTTGGTAGGCCTGAATGCGTCGGGTCTGCCATAAAAAACAGGATCATTTGAAAAATGGCCACATACGAAATCCTGATTGCCGATGACCATCCTCTTTTTCGTAGTGCTCTTCATCAAGCGGTGACGCTGGGTCTTGGCCCGGATGTGCGCCTGATCGAAGTGGCGAGCATTGCCGAACTGGAAGCACGTCTGACCGAGAAGTCTGACTGGGATCTGGTTCTGTTGGACTTGAATATGCCAGGGGCCTACGGTTTTTCCGGGCTGGTGCTGTTGCGCGGGCAGTACCCGCAGATTCCAGTGGTGATGGTCTCGGCCCAGGAAGAAGCCTCAATCATGGTGAAGTCCCGAGAGTTCGGCGCCAGTGGCTTCATCCCCAAGTCCAGCGACATGAGTGTCATTCAAAAAGCGGTGCGTGCAGTGCTTGATGGCGACGTGTTCTGGCCCCCTCAGGCGTTCGAAGCGGTCAGCGTTTCAGCTGAAGCCAAGGCTGCAAGTGAAGGTCTGGCGAGCCTGACACCTCAGCAATTCCGGGTGTTGACCATGGTTTGCGAAGGGTTGCTGAATAAGCAGATCGCTTACGAACTAAGTGTTTCCGAAGCGACGATCAAGGCTCATGTGACGGCTATTTTTCGTAAGCTGAATGTGCGGACCCGAACCCAGGCCGCGTTGCTGTTGCAACAACTTGAGTCAATTTCGAGCCACTAAAGCACTGTGTATTCACGCTTTTTTGACTTTGCCTGCTCTAGCGTTTCTTCTCCTTTTTTTGGTTCAGTTGCCTACCCTATGTCACCTTTCAAAGGCCAGACCGGCCTAAAACGCATTCTCAACGCCTCCGGTTACTCGCTGGACGGTCTGCGCGCCGCTTTTACCGGTGAGGCCGCTTTTCGGCAATTGGTATTGCTCAATGTGATTCTGATCCCGTTGTCGTTCCTGCTGAATGTCAGCCGTGTCGAGCGAGCGCTGCTGATTGCCGTCTGCTTGTTGGCCTTGATCGTCGAGTTGCTCAATTCGGCAGTGGAGGCGGCCATCGACCGTATTTCCCTTGAACTGCACCCGTTGTCCAAAAATGCCAAGGACATGGGCAGTGCCGCGCAATTCGTGGCCTTGACCATGATCGCGCTGGTGTGGGCGGTGATTCTGCTTTAAGCGATGGCGGGCAGGACGATTTCGTCGCTGCGCTGAACCCCTGCGGTGAAAGCGCGGCACAGGTCGAGAAATTCGCGCATGGCCGACGTCTGATATTTCTGTTTGTGCCAGATAAAATAGAACTGTCGCGCCAAGTCCAGATCCGGTGTTTCCACCGGCACCAGGCTACCGCGGCGGAAGGCGTCGCGTAGCGCAAGGCGCGAAATGCAGCCAATGCCCAACCCCGACTCCACTGCGCGCTTGATCGCTTCGGTGTGCTCCAGCTCCAGGCGAATGTTCAGTCCGCTGCGGTGGTGACGCATGGCCTGATCGAAGGTCAGTCTTGTGCCAGAGCCTTGCTCGCGCAGAATCCAGGCCTCGTGGCTCAGCTCCTCGATGGTCGCCGTACCGCGTGTGGCCAGTGGGTGCTGTGGCGCACAAAACACTACGAGTTCGTCCTCCACCCAGCTCTGTACTTCGATGTCCGGGTGGTTGCAATCGCCTTCAATCAGACCCAGATCAATTTCATAGTGGGCCACTTGCTGCACGATATTGGCAGTGTTCTGCACATGCAGCTTTACCTGGCTCTCGGGATGACGCTGCATGAAACTGCCAATCAGTAAGGTTGCCAGGTAATTGCCAATCGTCAGGGTTGCACCGACTGCCAGCGAGCCGAAACCAGACTTGCCGTTGAGCAGGTCTTCGATTTCTTTGGCTTGGTCGAGCAGTGCCACTGCTTGCGGCAATAACTGTTTGCCGAGGGCGTTGAGGCTCAGCCGTTTGCCCGCGCGATCGAACAGCTGACAGCTGCACTGGCGCTCTAGCTCGGTGATCGAGGTGCTTGCCGCGGACTGCGAGAGGTTGAGCAGGCCCGCAGCACGGGACACGCTTTCCTGCTGAGCGACGGCGACGAAGACTTGAAGTTGACGGAGAGTAAATCGCATATCGATATAACCGATAACCCTTATCTTAATAATCCAGTTAACAGATATTGTGGCTGCCATTAGAATGCGATGCAATTGCGCACACCTGCTCATTTCTTGCAGAGCAGGCGCAGAGCTCGCGCAGATAAAACTCCAGGAGTCCCACGTACATGAGCAACATGAACCACGAGCGTGTCCTCAGTGTTCATCACTGGAACGACACTCTGTTCAGCTTCAAGTGCACCCGCGATCCGGGCTTGCGCTTCGAGAACGGTCAGTTCGTGATGATCGGCCTGCAACAGCCCAACGGCCGCCCGCTTATGCGCGCCTACTCGATTGCCAGCCCAAACTGGGAAGAGCATCTGGAGTTTTTCAGCATCAAGGTGCCAGATGGTCCGCTTACTTCTCAGTTGCAGCATCTGAAGGAAGGCGACGAGATCATCATCAGCAAAAAGCCTACCGGTACGCTGGTGCTGGATGACTTGAAGCCGGGCAAACATTTGTATCTGCTCAGCACCGGGACGGGACTGGCGCCGTTCATGAGCGTCATCCAGGACCCGGAAACCTACGAGCGTTTCGAAAAAGTGATCCTGTGCCACGGCGTGCGTTACGTCAATGAAGTCGCTTACCGCGAGTTCATCACTGAGCATTTGCCGCAGAACGAGTTCTTCGGCGAGGCCCTACGTGACAAATTGATCTATTACCCGACCGTGACCCGCGAGCCGTTCGAGAACGAAGGTCGTCTGACCGACTTGATGCGCAGCGGCAAGCTGTTCACCGACATCGGTCTGCCACCGATCAACCCGCAGGACGACCGCGCCATGCTGTGCGGCAGCCCGAGCATGCTCGACGAGACCAGTGAAGTGTTGAACAGCTTCGGCCTGAAGGTGTCACCGCGGATGCGTGAGCCGGGTGATTACTTGATCGAGCGTGCGTTCGTCGAGAAGTAAGACGTTATCGGATGACGCAAAGCGTCACTGGATGCATTTCCACGCACAGCGTGGGGTGCTAAGCCCGCGTTGCCCGAGAAGGCAGTGCGGGCTTTTTCGTTTCTGACAGTCAGGTGTTGGCTGGAATGACTTCCAGAACACGGATAATCCCGGCTTCGGGATAATGCCAGCGCACATCCAGGTCCCAGAATTGCGCTCCGTATTCTCGTTCGGGCGTAGGATTTTGATAGGCCGGCCGTGGGTCTTGTGCCAGGCATTGCTCGATCAGCGCCACTAAAGGTTCATCAAGGCGCTGAGCATGCTCGTGAGCCTGTTGCAGCGCACCCTCCGTCCACTGCACAGGAATCAACGCTGGTGCGGCACTGGCGATGCTATTGGAGGCGTTAGCGATGATGTCGGCGTAAGGCACGTAAGGTTTGATGTCGAGAATCGGCGTGCCGTCCAGCAAGTCGATGCCGGAAATCCACAGTCGACTGGCTTCGACTCTGTCCAGCTTGACCACTGACTGGCCGATCCCGTTGGGCCGATGCGTCGCCCGTGTGGCAAACACGCCCATGGATTTGTTACCGCCCAGACGAGGAGGGCGGACTTTGAGCCGTGGCTTTTCTTCCAGCGCTTGATGGAACAGGAACAACAGCCAGACGTGGCTGACGTGCTCCAGCCCCTGCACCGCATCACCCTGATCAAACGGCGCCACCAACTCCAAAACGCCACGAGCGGCCGGGGCTAATTGAGGTTGGCGCGGGATCGCGAATTTCTCCTTGAAGCAGGAGCGCACGAAGCCGATGGGGGAGACACGGTAGGTCATGGTGGAGGTCATGGCAGGCAGGGGTGGGCATCATAACCCGAGGGGCCGGCGTCAGTGCGCCTTCGCGAGTCTGCTCGCGAAGGCTTTGAGCCGCATCTCCGCCGCTCAAGCCCAGGCGCGTGAGCTTACTGCGGGCGAACGCGCAGGGTCAGCCCCTTGAGGAAGTTGCGCAGCAACTGGTCGCCGCAGGTCCGATAGTTGGTGTGACCGAATTTGCGGAACAGCGCGCTCAGTTCAGGCTTGGACACCGGGAACTCGGACGCTTTGAGGATGGCGTGCATGTCGTCTTCTTTCAGTTCGAAGGCGACGCGCAATTTTTTGAGGATGATGTTGTTGGTCACCGGCGTTTCGATAGGCTGCGGCGGACGGCTTTCATCCTTGCCACGTTTGAAGATCACCAGGCCATCGAGGAAATGCGCGATCACCTCGTCAGGGCAACGAACGAAGCCTTCCTCGTCTTCCTCTTTTTTATCGAGGTACGTCACCAGGTCTTCCAAGGTCACGTCCATGCCGCCGAGCTTGATGATCTCGATGACTTTCTTGTCGCTGATGTCGAGCATGTAGCGCACGCTGCGCAGTACGTCGTTATGAATCATGGTGTGCAATCCTGATATTCAGCAGTGGGGGCCGCTTATACAGCGGCTCCGAAATGTAAGGCGGCGTGAAAAGTCTTAGAACTTTTCTTTGCCGGACAGGTAGCGCCATTGCCCCAACGGCACTTTGCCAATGGACACGCCGCCGATACGGATGCGACGGATGGCGACGACCTTCAGGCCGACGGCCTGGCAGAACAGGGCGATCACGCCCGGTTGTGGGTTCTTCATCGCAAAGCGCAGACGGTTTTCGTTTTGCCAGCTGGCCTTGACCGGCGGCAGCTCCTTGCCCTTGTAAGTCAGGCCGTGGTTTAGCCGGTTTAGGCCGTGAGCCACCATCTCACCTTCAACCTCGACCACATACTCCTGCTCGATTTTGCTGGCGTCGGCGGTGAGCTTGCGCAAAATCTTCCAATCCTGAGTGAACACCAGCAGGCCGCTGGCGTTGGCCTGCAAGTCAGTGCTGGCGGTCAGGCGCAGGAAGTGGCCTTTTAGCGCTCGTTTGCTGAAGCGGTGCTCTTCGCTCAGAGTCTCGGCGCTGAGGGTCGCCATGGCGGTGTCCGCATCCATCCCCACCGGGACGTTCAGCAGAATAGTCACCGGCTCTGGCGCAGTGGCCTTGGCTTCAGGGTCAAGCTCGACTTTCTGGGCTTCGACCTTGAACTGCGGCTCGTCAATGACTTCGCCGTCCACGGTGACCCAGCCGCCCTCGATGAACAGCTCAGCCTCCCGACGGGAACAGCCGACGAGTTCGATGAGGCGTTTGGAGAGACGAATCGGGTCAGTCATGACAGGGCCGTAACAAAAAGGGGGTGTGCATTGTACCTGCCTGGCGCCGGTTAATCCCGGCCCTATTTGCCTCATGTGTTTTTAATGTGAGCGCTGGCTTATACGGGTTGCGTCAGCCGTGCCGCGAATGTTGCTGATTTTGGCGCAAGCGCATGTGCAACAACGGATATGGCTGGCCCATGCCGTCGTGCTCACAGCGACCGATCACCTCGAAGCCTTGTTTGAAGTAAAACCCCAGGGCTTGCGGGTTCTGCTCGTTGACGTCTAACTCATCGGCGTTCAAGTGCTCCAGGGCGTAGCGCAGAAGCTGTTTGCCCAGGCCCTGGCCACGATAGTCCGGGTCGACGAACAGCATTTCGATCTTGCCCGCGGCGACGCCGGCAAACCCGGTGATGCGCTGGCGCTGATCTTTGGTGCAGATCAGCATGACCGCATCGAGGTAGCGGGTCAGTACCAGATTTTTCAACAGTTCGATGTAGCTGTCAGGCAGAAAGTCATGAGTGGCACGTACCGACGCCTCCCAGACGCGTGTGAGTTCCTCGTAGTCGCTGTGTTTGGGTGTGTGAATCGCTGAGTGATGGCGCATCCCCGCCTGCTCCTTCTCTGTATTGGCTGATGTGGACGTGGGCATCCTTTCCTCATAAAACGATAGACCTAAAAAAGCCCCGCATCTCGTCAAGAGAGCAGGGCTTTTTGTATGTTCTGCGTTTAGATCTGTTCAGCCCACAGGTCGTACTCATCGGCGTCAGTCACTTTGCACCAGACTTTGTCGCCTGGCTTCAAGTTACTGCCGTTGTCGATAAACACGTTGCCGTCGATTTCCGGGGCATCGAAGAAGCAGCGACCGACCGCGCCTTGCTCGTCGACTTCATCGACCAGGACTTCGATTTCACGGCCGACGCGCAGTTGCAGGCGCGCCGAGCTGATCGCTTGCTGGTGTGCCATGAAACGGTCCCAGCGGTCTTGCTTGACGTCGTCCGGCACGATGGCGGCATCCAGCAGGTTGGCCGGTGCGCCTTCGACTGGCGAGTATTGGAAGCAGCCGACGCGATCAAGCTGCGCTTCGGTCAGCCAGTTCAGCAGGTACTGGAAGTCTTCTTCGGTTTCGCCGGGGAAGCCGACGATGAAGGTCGAACGGATGATCAGGTCTGGACAGATTTCGCGCCAGTTTTTGATTCGCGCCAGGGTCTTGTCTTCGAAGGCCGGGCGTTTCATGGCTTTCAAGATTTTCGGGCTGGCGTGCTGGAACGGGATGTCCAGGTACGGCAGGATCTTGCCGGCGGCCATCAGCGGGATCAGTTCGTCGACGTGCGGGTACGGGTAAACGTAGTGCAGGCGCACCCACACGCCGAGGGTGCTCAAGGCTTCGCACAGTTCGGTCATGCGTGTTTTGACCGGAGCGCCGTTCCAGAAACCCATGCGGTACTTGATGTCGACGCCGTAGGCGCTGGTGTCCTGAGAGATCACCAGCAGCTCTTTGACACCGGCCTTGACCAGGCGCTGTGCCTCGTCAAGTACATCGCCGACCGGACGGCTGACCAGTTTGCCGCGCATCGACGGGATGATGCAGAAGCTGCAACTGTGGTTGCAGCCTTCGGAAATCTTCAGGTAGGCGTAGTGGCGCGGGGTTAGCTTGATCCCTTGTGGCGGCACCAGGTCGATCAGCGGGTTGTGATCCTTACGCGGCGGCACGGCGTCGTGTACGGCATTGACTACTTGCTCGTACTGCTGCGGACCGGTCACGGCCAGCACGCTTGGGTGAATCTTGCGAATATTGCCTTCTTCGACGCCCATGCAGCCTGTCACGATGACCTTGCCGTTTTCCTTGATGGCTTCGCCGATCACTTCCAGGGATTCAGCCTTGGCCGAGTCGATGAAGCCACAGGTGTTGACCACCACGACGTCGGCGTCCTGATAGGTGGACACAACGTCATAGCCTTCCATACGCAGCTGGGTAAGGATGCGCTCGGAGTCGACCAATGCTTTTGGGCAACCCAGGGATACGAAGCCAACCTTTGGATTGGCTGGCGTAGGAGTGGTGGACATGTCTAACCTCGGTGTTTTGTGACGCCTCCAGCCGGGTACGGCAAGGCGACTTACGGGCACTTGCTGTGCCTCTGATCAAAAAGTGCGCAATTCTAGCGGCGCGTCGTTCACTTGACCAGCTTTATGCAGGGAAATACGACGAGTGCTGCGCTATGCTTCGCGCCGTTACGCTTTACTGAATTTTTACGGGTAACAAAACGCCTGTAACGTTATGTAAAACAGCGCATGCTGCACGGCAAAGCATAGCGCTTCCTTCAAAGCGGTCCGGGTCTGAGTAGTAGGAGTGGTGGATGGGTCAGGCAAGTAATCAGGCTGCGGGTAGCGAGCATTCGTCGGCAAAACCTTTGGGCATGCTGGTCGCTGCGGTCGGGGTGGTTTATGGCGATATCGGCACCAGCCCGCTGTACACCCTCAAAGAGGTGTTCTCTGGAAGCTATGGGGTGCCGGTCAACCATGACGGGATTTTCGGGATTCTGGCGCTGATCTTTTGGTCATTGGTCTGGGTCGTTTCGATCAAGTACGTGCTGTTTATCCTGCGCGCGGACAACCAGGGTGAAGGCGGGATCATGGCGCTGACAGCGCTGGCCCGGCGTGCCGCTGCACCGTATCCGAGGTTGCGCACGGTGCTGGTGATCCTGGGACTGATTGGCGCGGCGCTGTTCTATGGCGATAGCATGATCACTCCGGCGATTTCCGTGCTGTCGGCAGTGGAAGGTCTGGAGCTGGCTTTCGATGGGCTGGAGCGCTGGGTGGTGCCGTTGTCGCTGATAGTGTTGGTGGCGTTGTTTCTGATCCAGAAACACGGTACTGATCGCATCGGCAAGTTGTTCGGCCCGGTGATGGTGTTGTGGTTTTTGGTGCTCGGTGGGCTTGGTCTCAATGGCATCCTGCAGCATCCCGAAGTGCTCAACGCGTTGAACCCGGTGTGGGGCGTGCGTTTCTTCATGGTGCATCCGGGCATGGGTGTGTCGATTCTCGGAGCCGTCGTGCTGGCATTGACCGGTGCTGAAGCGTTGTACGCGGACATGGGGCACTTCGGCCGCAAGCCGATTGCCCGTGCATGGTTCGCCCTGGTGTTGCCGGCGCTGGTGCTGAACTACTTCGGTCAAGGTGCGTTGCTGCTGGGCGATCCGGAGTCGGCGCGCAACCCGTTCTACCTGCTGGCGCCGAGCTGGGCCTTGATTCCTCTGGTCGGTCTGTCGACCCTGGCCACGGTAATCGCCTCGCAAGCGGTGATCTCGGGAGCCTTTTCCCTGACCCGTCAGGCGATTCAACTGGGCTACATTCCTCGCATGCACATTCAGCACACCTCCAGTGCCGAGCAGGGCCAGATTTACATTGGCGCGGTGAACTGGGCGTTGATGGTCGGCGTGATTCTGCTGGTAATCGGCTTCGGCTCGTCGGGTGCGTTGGCCTCTGCCTACGGCGTGGCGGTGACCGGGACCATGTTGATCACCAGCATCCTGGTGTCGGCAGTAATGTTGTTGCTGTGGAAATGGCCACCGCTGCTGGCGGTGCCGATTTTGATTGGTTTTGTGTTGGTTGACGGGCTGTACTTCGCCGCCAACGTGCCAAAGATCATTCAGGGCGGTGCCTTCCCGGTACTGGCGGGGATTGTGCTGTTTATCCTCATGACCACCTGGAAGCGCGGTAAAGAGCTGCTGGTGGATCGACTGGATGAAGGCGGGCTGCCGTTGCCGGTTTTCATCAGCAGTATTCGCGTGCAGCCACCGCATCGGGTCCAGGGCACCGCGGTATTCCTGACCGCGCGGCCTGACGCAGTGCCTCACGCGTTGCTGCACAACCTGCTGCACAACCAGGTGTTGCATGAGCAGGTGGTGCTGTTGACGGTGGTGTATGAAGACATACCGCGTGTTCCGACACAGCGGCGTTTCGAGGTGGATTCCTACGGGGAGGGCTTCTTCCGGGTGATTCTGCACTTCGGTTTCATCGACGAGCCGGACGTGCCGCAGGCGCTGAAACTGTGTCACCTCGACGACTTGGACTTCAGTCCGATGCGCACCACCTACTTCCTCAGTCGCGAGACTGTTATCGCTTCCAAGCTCGACGGCATGGCCCGCTGGCGTGAAGCCTTGTTCGCCTTCATGCTGAAAAACGCCAACGGTAACCTGCGCTTTTTCAAGCTGCCAGTGAATCGGGTGATTGAGCTCGGTACGCAAGTAGAGATGTAAGCCCCATCGAGAACCCCCCGTTGCCATTGAGGTAGCGGGGGCTTTTTCGTTTCTGGGCCTTTAGTTGCTTTCAGGCCGCTGTGCTTCGGATTCGGTCTTTGTTCGCGCAGGTCGCGGTGTCAGCACCTTCACCACGTCATCTATCACAGCCTTGCTCATGGCCGTCAGATAATGCGCGGCCCAGGCGTGGCGGTCGGTGTCTTTTGCGTAGGCGGCATCCTCGGCAAATGATTTGGCAAGGGATAACAGGTTGGAGGCATGAGTCAGTGCTTAGCCAAGCGGGACGCCGGCGCTAACGTGCAAGAGGGGTTGTTCTGGGCAGTAGATTAACGGCGTGAAGCCGATGGTTTTCAGGTTGGAGGGTGTGGACGGATTTGTTTGGGTCATGGTCTTTCTCCAAGGTTCGAGGAGTCGCCACGTTCGTTTCCAATCGAATAGATGGCGGCTGTACGTGGGTTGGAAAACCGGGAACCAAGGAACCGGCACGCCCGAAGGCGTCCCACGCACAGCCGCCATAACTCAGGATCGCAGCGGTAAAGCCACTGCGGTCAAGATGGGCGCTGGTACGCTTTGGTTCGACGCGTTCCCAAGCCCGGTCGCTGAATAGTCAGTGACGTCCGGAGAGTATCCCGTCGAAGAGAAAGCCAACAAGGCGGCAAAGTGCCCAAACGTACCCATTACGCAATTCTCGAATTTTGCCTACAAACTCGGCGGGCTTCATCTGATATTGCGACACCTTCCAGGCTGAACTCATCGGTCAGCAACAAGGCTGTCGTGCATCCGCCACGGCTTCGCGATAGCTGCAGGTGAACAGCGGCTAGCGGCTTGTTGTAAATCTCGCGGGTGTGTTTGGCTGGTGTAGCGGTCAGGCCGATTTTGCACGCATCAAAATAATCGAGCACGCAACGGTATTGTGAAAAAGCCCCCGCAACCAGTTGGCTGCGGAGGCTTTTTGTTGAGCGGTGGCTCAGATCACTCTGGTGCGGCAGTCTCTTGTGCTGGCGCGTCCTTGACTTGACGCTTGACGATGATCTCCACCAGGCGCTTGGCCAGGGCCGGGTAGTTCTCGTCGAAGTGGTGGCCACCTGGCAGTTTGATCGCTTCGCCCACGGCAGTCTTGTCGGTGCAGCCGCTCTCGTCGACTTCTTCCTGACCGTAGATGCACACCACTTTTTCCGGTGGTAGTTTTGCCATTTCCGGGCCGGTGGCGGCTTCTTTGCCAGCGTTGCCGAGCCAGCCTTCGACTTCGATCTCGAAGCTGCCAGTGCGCGCGAAGGCTAGCAGGATGATCGCGTCGACCCTTTGCTGTTCCGATTCGGCCAGGCGGTTGTAGATCGCCGGCAGCACATCGGCACCGAACGAGTAACCGGTCAGAACGAAGCGCTTGGTGCCCCACTTCTGACGGTAGTGTTGCATCAGTTCGGCCAGGTCCAGCGCACTTTGCTCGGGGCTCTTGTGCTGCCAGTAGTAGCGCAGGGTGTCGATACCGACGACTGGGTAGCCGATTTTCGCCATCTCGCCTGCCACATCGCGATCCAGGTCGCGCCAGCCGCCATCGCCGGAGAGGAACAGGGTGACGGTGTCTTTGGCTTGGCCGGCCGGGACTTCAACGACGGGAATTTGCAGGCCGCCATTGCCCTTGTCGGTGCCGACGAGGATTTTGCGCAGTTCGTTGTTCAGCACTTGCGGCAGATTAATGTCGTAGTCGCTGATGCTGGTCTCGGCGTTGGGTTGGTCGCGCACGAAGCCTGCGCTGGTGTCGTCCGGGTTGTCGTTCCAGGCAACCAGCCAGTGGCCGTGGGCGGCTTTTTTGGGAAGCAGTAGGGTGCAGCTGGATTTTTCCAGGGCCAGGTTCACAGAAACAGCCTGTGCCTTGTCGTCCTTCTGTTCTGCCAGCCAGCGCCAAGCCAGTACGGCGCCTGGGCCAATGCCGCTGACCAGGGTCGCGGGTGCCTGGAGTTCTCTGAGGGCTGATTGCAAGGCGCGTCGTTGCAGCAGGCACTCAACGGGCAGTATGACTTGCACGATCTGGGCAGAGCCGCTGCGGCTCAGCGTTATGAGTTGCTGGTCGCTGAGTTTTTGCTCGTCGGTGACCGCAATCACCACCTGCGCTCGCGGCTTGGTGCCGGGAATCACTCGGGTCATGGCGGCGCCGTCTGCGGGCGTCAGCAATTCGAGGGTCGGAGCGGGTGCCGGACGTTTCAAGTACCAGTAACCGCCACCGAGGATCAGGGCCAGCACTACCAGAGTGGCCAGTACATACCGCAGGGAGCGTTGAATCATCAGCGTTTCACCAATCCAGTCAAGCCGCCCGCAATCAGGGCAGCAGTATCGGCCAGGGCTACCAGGGGATCGAGTCCGGCGGGCACGGCCATATAACGGGGTTCCCAGTCAGGCTGGAACTTGTCTTTAAAGCGGCGCAAGCCTTGGAAGTTGTACAGCTGTTCGCCACGGCGGAAGACCATCGAGCCCAGACGCTGGGTTAGTGGTGCGCCGCGGCGCGGTTGCAGCCCTGACAACGGCACCATGCCCAGGCTGAAACGCGCGTATCCATGATTTTTATAATGTTGAATCAGGCCGACCATCATGTACTCCATGGTCAGCTTGGGCGCGTCCGGGTGCGCGCGCATCAGGTCGAGACTGGCCAAATCATGGCCGTAGGTTTCGAGCAAATTAGCAAAAGCAACCGGGCGCCCCTCGAAACGAATGACCGCGACGCGGAAATGCTTGAGGTAGTCATCGCTGAAGCGGCCAAGCGAGAAGCCTTTCTCGCGGACATTTTTGCCGGTCAGCCAGGCGTCGGAGATCACCTTGAGCTCGTCCATCGGTGCATGCCCCGGCTCATGGATCTCCAGCGACAGACCGTCACGCGTGCCACGGTTCCACGTGTAGCGAAGGTCCTTCATCTCTTTGCCTTTGGCTTCGAGATCAAAGCGATGCAGATCGACCCGGGCTTCTTCGCCGAGCTTGATAGCGGTCAGGCCGATGTCCATGTAGTACGGCAGGTTCTCGGCGCGCACTTGATAAAACACAGGCCGGGCGTGGTGAATGTCACACAGGTCGCGGAACTGCCAGATCATCTCCGCGCGCTGCTGAGTCGGCCCGATGGGGTCGTACAGCGCCACCAGGCTGCGGCCACGGCGGGCGTACATCAAAAACGCCTCGTCGTTGGGGTGGAACAGCAGCGCCTTGTCACCGGTCAGCGCGAGGCCTCCGTCCGGTTGCGACGAAGCCATGAGGATTTTTACCGCGCGCTCCAATTCATCGGGCGTTGGCAGGTGAATGATCGGGCGTGCAGTGCGCAACAGCCAGGTCAACGACACCACCACCAGCAGCACTGCGGCGCCTAACAGCGAGCGCAGGCCGCGTGGCGCGTCGGCGTCGAGGGTGAATTGCCACCAGAGCTGATGGCTGTATGGAACGTCTTGATAGGCAAACAGCAAAAGCCAGATCGAAGCACCGAGTACGCACAGGCTGGCAACCAGGTACAGCGGCGAGAAGGGCACTTCGGTGAGGCGGCTGGGGCGATAGAACGAGCGACGGAAAACCCCAAGCAGGCTCGCGGTCAGGGTCATCATGCAGGCTTCTTCCCAATCGAAACCTTTGAGAAGGGAGAGCACCGCGCCCACCAGCAACAGAATGGTGGTCAGCATCCAGGCCGCTGACAATCGGCGGCGCAGGCCTTGAGCCAGCAGCAGGCACAGTACGCCGACCAGGCTGGCACCGAAGTGGGAGGCGTCGACCAATCGGTGTGGAATCAGGAAGCCTATGTGTTCCAGGCGGGTGTCGATTTCCGGGGTCGCACCGGAGAACAACAGGACCACGCCGGACAGGAACACCAGCACCGCCAGAATCGGCGCGGCCAGGCCGGAGGCCGCTCGCAGCGACTGGCGTGACTGGAACAGGCGCTGGCCTTCGTTGATCAGCAGAAGCACGCAGGCTACCAGCAGCGGCAGCACCACATAGATCAGGCGATACAGTAACAGTGCCGCGGCCAGGGGCGCCGCGCCGAGTTTATCGGCGAAGGCCGCCAGCAGAATCGCTTCGAATACGCCGACACCGCCGGGTACATGACTGAGCACACCAGCAGCCAGGGCCAGCAGGTATACCAGCATGAACGCGCCAAATGGCGGCGCTTCCGGCAGCAACAGATAGAGCACGGTCGCGGCGGCCGCTACGTCGAGCGCTGTGATGACCAGTTGCAGAAAAGTCAGGCGGCGGCCTGGCAGGCGCAGGGTGCGGCGTCCGGCCTTGACCAGTAGGTTGTCCGGGTAAGGTTGCTCTGGCAGGCGACGGCGATAGATGCCGATGGCCAATACCGTCATGAGCAACAGCACGCCCGTGGCGACTGCGCCCAGCAACGTCTCGGAAAGACCCAGGGCTGCCGAAGCTGCGGGCAGGTTGCTGAGCGTCGCCAGGGCGGCCAGCGGCGGCAGGGCGCAGCCGAGCGATAGGCTGGCGAACAGTGTCATGTGGGCGACGTCTGAGGCCCCCAAGCCATGACGCGCATATAAACGGTAGCGAACTGAGCCGCCCGAGAGCATCGATAGGCCGATGGCATTGCCAATCGCGAAGGCGGTAAATCCACCGAGGGCCAGTGTTCGCGGTGCCAGCGTCACGCCGGCATAGCGGCTGGCGGACCATTCGTAACCCAGCAGAATAATGAAGCCAATCACGGTGGCGCCCAACGCCCCGAGCAAGGCCGGTTTCGGAACTTCCAGGATGGAGTCGTGAAGCGCATACAGATCGAGTTCGCTCAACAGGTGGCGACAAGCGATCAGCGCAATAGCGAACAACAGCAAAGTAACCGCCAGGCCGATGGGCTGACGGTATTTGCTGACCAGATCCAGCAAGCGCAAGCGCTCAGCCTTGATCGGTTGTGTCGCTGTGACGTTGTCTTGTGAGTCAGACGAGTTGGCGCGCATCAATCACCTCTTGGATTGTGCGCGACAGGATGGAGGTATCGAGCCAAGTTACCAATCCCTGTAGAAAAAATAATCACGAATATTAACGCCTATCACTTGTTGTGAGCGATGGCACGTCATCGATTGTAGAGGGTCTGCTTGTGATTGGGCATAGTTTGATTTCAGAGCCCCGGTGATCCTCAAGGGTTCACATAACAGTGACAGATCATTGTTGCGAAAGGACTTTTTCGGCAGATACAAAAAAGGCCACTCTTTCGAGCAGCCTTTTTTGATGTTTGGTTGCGGGAGCCGGATTTGAACCGACGACCTTCGGGTTATGAGCCCGACGAGCTACCAGACTGCTCCATCCCGCGTCTGTGTGGCGGCATTCTACAGCCGAACGGCGAGGTGTCAACCTTTAATCCAGATATGGGTCAAATAAGCGCAAATGAGTGTCAAACGTTTGCGCGGTGGACTTACATTTCGTAACAGGATCGATTTTTCTGGGATGCCCTGATTGAGGTTGCTGAAGGCGGGCATCGGTAAAAACAAGCGCGCACAAAAAAGGCCACTCTTTCGAGTAGCCTTTTTTGATGTTTGGTTGCGGGAGCCGGATTTGAACCGACGACCTTCGGGTTATGAGCCCGACGAGCTACCAGACTGCTCCATCCCGCGTCTGTGTGTCGGCATTCTACAGAGGATCGCTGGGCTGTCAACCTTAAATCTTTGGAAAACCTGTTCCTGTTCAATCGCTTAGGTGTGCTGAGGGTAGCGTAATAGGTCTGTAGGGCAGGTGTGGTAAGGCTTTCAGCTCTATCGGAAGGAGCTTTTCGATTGAAAAAATAAATTCATCCAGGCCCATTCCTAAGGCGGATAAAGAACATTCAGGGTACTGGTGCTATATACAGGTGTCGGTGAGATACTGCCGATCTGCCTCGCCATTACCCCAATTCCTCGACATGAATGCCGCTTTTATATGACTCAGCGAAAAATCATCCACGTCGACTGCGACTGTTTTTACGCCGCTATAGAAATGCGCGACGACCCGCGTCTGGCGGGTAAGCCGCTGGCGGTGGGGGGCTCTGCGGACCGGCGTGGGGTCGTTGCGACCTGCAATTACGAAGCGCGTGCTTACGGCGTTCGTTCGGCCATGTCGTCCGGGCATGCCTTGAAGCTCTGTCCTGACCTCACCATCGTCAAACCTCGAATGGAGGCTTATAGAGAAGCGTCGAAGGAAATTCAGACGATCTTCCGTGATTACACTGACTTGATTGAGCCGCTGTCCCTGGATGAGGCCTATCTGGATGTTTCTGACAGTGCGCATTTCGGCGGCAGTGCCACGCGCATTGCTCAGGACATTCGCCGTCGGGTCTCCAATCAGTTGCACATCACCGTCTCAGCGGGCGTCGCACCCAACAAGTTTCTCGCGAAAATAGCCAGTGACTGGAAGAAGCCCAATGGTTTGTTCGTGATCACGCCGGACCAGGTTGAGGATTTTGTCAGTGGCTTACCTGTCAGCAAGTTGCACGGTGTGGGCAAGGTCACGGCCGATAAACTGGGCAAGCTCGGCATCGTCGATTGCTCGCAACTGCGTGAATGGAACAAGTTGGCGCTGGTCCGAGAGTTTGGCAGTTTCGGTGAGCGACTCTGGAGTCTGGCTCGTGGGATTGATGATCGGTTGGTGCATAACAACAGTCGTCGGCAGTCGATCAGTGTCGAAAATACTTACGACGTTGATCTGCCGGATCTGGTGAGCTGCCTGGATAAACTGCCAGAGTTGCTGGACACCCTCGGTGCTCGGATGGCGCGAATCGACAGCAGCTATAGGCCGGGTAAGCCGTTTGTCAAAGTGAAGTTCCATGACTTTACCCAGACCACTTTGGAGCAGGCTGGCGCCGGGCGGGATTTGGGGAGTTATCAGTTACTGCTGACCCAGGCATTCAATCGCGGCGGCAAGCCGGTGCGTTTGCTAGGGGTAGGCGTGCGGCTGGAGGATTTGCGCGGAGGGTTTGAGCAGATGGAGTTGTTTGAGCGCTAGCGACAGGTGTTTGATGACATGGGCGTGAGGCCCGCGTTTGCGAGCAAGTCCATTGTCACGCGAGGTTTGCGTAGGGTCGCAAACTTCATGTGGCGGCGGACTTGCTCTGGGAGCGGGGCAACTGAAGCGTTTAGTTTGGCCCTGGATCTGCCACCAGTCGGCCCGCATCCCTGGTCAGTGACTTGAGGAATTGGGTTTGAAGCTCCGGATCGTTGCGGGTCAGCTCGATCAGGCTCTGCTCCAGCTCGCTGGCCTCTTCTTCCAGGCCCAGTTCCGACAGGCGTTTCACCCGGTGAACCCACTGGCTGACTTCGTCGTCTTCCAAGTCGTCATAGATCAGTCGATGGGCTTCGAGCAACTTGCTGCGTAACGTGCTGCTGATCGCCAAAGACGAGTCAGTATGCACATCGTCCTGGGCGTCCTCGACACTGATCTGCAGCTTGCTCAGATGATTGATGTCATGTTCGGCGAACGGGCTGTCCAGCAGGTTCAGGCGCAATACGCCATTGCGGTCAGTGCTCAGTTCGAAGGTCTCCTTGCCGGCCTTGACCTGTACCGGGCGCTCGCTCCAAGGCAGGCTTGAATACTCCATGCGCTTGTCGCGCTGGACTTCGTCGATGCCCGCCAGATTTTGTTGTGCGCGGCCGTGAGAAGGGATGTTCATGAACGGGTTGATTCCGGCAATGCCGTAGCTGAGCCAATCCTTCGTCATGCTGTCCGGCAGATTACCAAGGGCAAACACGTTAACGACATTCGCGCCAACACCGGCGACGATAGCCAGTGCGCCTAACGGGATCTCGTAAATCTCCCTCCAGGGCTGGTAGGGCGTGTAGCGATCATAGTGGCGCGTGACTTCGAACTCGGTGACTTCGAAAGTCTTTTGCTCGTGGATTCGCACTCGGCGTTGCGGCAACTCAAGTATCTTGGGCTCGCCGACATCGATCTGCAGGCTGTGGTCGAGCAATTTGCGTTCGACCCGCTCCTCGTGCTCGCTGCGTTGTGACATCTGATTGGCACAGCCGCTGACCAGCAGGGCGCCGCACAGGGCGGCACCACCGAGGCCTAAGGTGTTTCGCTTGAACATGACGTCTCTATCTGGTGTCAGCGGCGGATACGTGCCTGGAGGAAGGGCAGCACGTCAGCGACTGGCAGCGCTTGCGCCTCAGCCTCGGTGCGGCTCTTATATTCCAGATTGCCTTCGGCGAGGCCGCGGTCACTGACCACGATCCGGTGAGGAATGCCGATCAGCTCCATGTCCGCAAACTTGATGCCCGGGCTGGTTTTCTTATCGCGGTCGTCCAGCAGTACTTCGAAGCCGGCCGCCGTCAGCTCTGCGTACAGCTTGTCGGTGGCTTCGCGAACCTGTTCGTTGTCGTAGCGCAGCGGCACCAGGGCGATCTGGAACGGCGCGAGTGTGTCGCTCCAGATGATGCCCTTGTCGTCGTTGTTCTGTTCGATAGCCGCCGCGACCACGCGGGAAACGCCGATGCCGTAGCAGCCCATTTCCAGGGTGACCGGTTTACCGTTTTCGCCCAGCACTTCGCACTTCATCGCCTTGCTGTACTTGTTGCCCAGCTGGAAGATGTGCCCGACTTCGATGCCGCGCTTGATTTCCAGGGTGCCGTTGCCGTCAGGGCTTGGGTCGCCTGCCACGACGTTACGCAGGTCGGCTACGGTCGGAACCGGCAAATCACGCTCCCAGTTCACGCCGAAGTAGTGTTTGTCGTCGATGTTTGCACCGATGCCAAAGTCGCTCATCAGCTCAACCGAGCGGTCGATGATGATTGGCAGCGGCAGGTTCAGCGGGCCGAGGGAGCCGGCACCGGCGCCAATGGCGTCACGCAGTTCGGCTTCGGAGGCCATGACCAGTGGGCTGGCAACCCCAGGCTGGTTGGCCGCCTTGATTTCGTTCAGTTCGTGGTCGCCGCGGATGATCAGGGCAATCAGCTTGCCTGCTTCTTCGGCGTGAACCACGAGGGTCTTGATGGTTTTTTCGATCGGCAGGCCGAAACCTTCAACCAGTTGTGCAATGGTCTTGGCGTTCGGGGTATCGACCAGTCGCAGTTCTTCGGCCGGCGCAGCACGCACTGTTTCGCGCGGAACAGCTTCGGCTTTCTCGATGTTGGCGGCGTAGTCGGAGCCGTTGCTGAAGACGATATCGTCTTCGCCGGATTCGGCCAGTACGTGGAACTCGTGGGAGCCGGCGCCGCCGATGGAGCCGTTGTCGGCTTCTACAGGGCGGAATTTCAGGCCCAGACGGGTGAATACGTTGCAGTACGCCTTGTGCATGCGGTCGTAGGTGACTTGCAGCGATGGCTGATCTGCGTGAAACGAGTAAGCGTCCTTCATGATGAATTCGCGGCCGCGCATCAAGCCGAAGCGTGGGCGAATTTCGTCACGGAATTTGGTCTGGATCTGATACAGGTTGATTGGCAGCTGCTTGTAGCTGCTTAGCTCATTGCGCATCAGGTCAGTGATCACTTCTTCGTGGGTCGGGCCGGCGCAAAAGTCGCGACCGTGGCGATCCTTGAAGCGCAGCAATTCAGGGCCGTACTCTTCCCAGCGCCCGGACTCTTGCCACAGCTCAGCCGGTTGGGTGCTTGGCATCAACACTTCAAGAGAGCCGGCGGCGTTCATTTCTTCGCGAACGACGGCTTCGACTTTGCGCATCACTCGCAAACCCATCGGTAGCCAGGTGTAAAGGCCCGAGGCAAGTTTGCGGATCATGCCGGCGCGCAGCATCAACTGATGGCTGATGACGACCGCGTCGGAAGGCGTTTCTTTCTGTGTGGCGAGCAAAAATTGACTGGTGCGCATGGTTGGCCGTTGTCGGTTGCTGATGACGGGAAATGACGGAGCATTGTACGGGCGAGATCTGCTGACGTACAGAAGTGCGGTCGGCGTTGAGGCTGGAAGGGCGGAAATCTTCGGCCCTTCGGGACGTTTCCTACGACTCTTCCGCGACCGGGGTGGGCAGCGTTTCCGGTTTGGGTGTGGGGCCGATCCGGCGGTTTTCCTGATACCAATGCAGCGCGATCAGTAGCAGCGTCGGAACGCCGAGCAGCGCGGTGATGATGAAGAAATTATGGTAGCCAAACTTCTCCACCATGACCCCGGAGTAGCCGCCTATCAGGCGTGGCAGCAGCAGCATGAGCGAGCTGAGCAGCGCGTACTGGGTGGCGGAGAACTTGAGGTTGGTCAGGCTCGACAAGTAAGCGACGAACGCCGAAGTCGCCATGCCTGAGCTGAAGTTGTCCAGGGAGATGGTGACGATCAGCATCTGTAGGTTGGCGCCCATGTCGGCGAGCATCACGAACAGTAGGTTGGTGGCGGCCGAGGCAACGCCACCGATGAACAGGATTGGCAGGATGCCGAAGCGCACAATCAGCAGGCCGCCCATGCCGGCGCCGACCAAGGTCATGATCAAGCCGAAAATCTTGCTTACGCCGGCGATCTGATCCTTGGTAAAGCCCTGGTCGATATAAAACACGTTAGCCATGACGCCCATGACCGTGTCAGACATTCGGTACGTCGCGATCAGGCCTAGCAGCAGGAGTGCCTGCCAGCGATAGCGCAGAACGAAGTCGTTGACTGGCGTGAGCACTGGCGCCAAGCCTCGGCGCCCCATGGTCGAGAGGCATAAGGCGGTGAGGATGATGTAGAGGATCGCTCGCAGCAGTGCGCGGTCTTCAAGCAACAGGTCCAATGGGCTCGCGCCGCCGAACAACACGCTGGCAAAGTCGGTGTTGTAGAGCTGTGTGAACATGGCTGGCACGGACACCAGCAATACAATGAGGACGAACACTGACGCCAGTTGATGGGCAAAGCTGTAGCGTCCGGCCTGCAACTGCGTGCGCAACGGGACCGGCGGTTCGCGCATGAACAGGGTGGTCAGCAGCGCTGGAATCATCAGGGCGCCGAAGAGCACGTAGGTGCCGGTCCATGCTGAATGTTTATAGTCGAAGCCGGTGGAGCCGAAGCCCTCGGCAAAAAACAGTGCGCCGGCCGTCGCCAGCAGTGCTGCAACCCGGTAACCAGACATATAGCTGGCTGCCAATGCTGCCTGGCTGCTGTCTTCGGCAATTTCCAGTCGATAAGCGTCTACGGCGATGTCTTGGGTGGCCGAAGCGAAGGCGACGATGACGGCAATAGCAATCAGCCAGGACAGGTGCTTTTGCGGGTCGCAGAAGCCCATGCCGATCAGTCCCAGAATCACCAGTGTCTGGGACAGAACCAGCCAGGAACGGCGTCGGCCAAGTTTGCCGAGCAGGGGCAAGCGCCACTGGTCGAGCAGCGGTGACCAGACCCACTTAAAGGCATAAGCCAGACCGATCAAGCTTGCATAGCCAATGGTCTCGCGCGCCACACCTGCTTCGCGCAGCCAGACCGACAGTGTCGAAAACACCAGCATGTAGGGCAGACCGGCGGCGAAACCAAGCAGCAACAGCACGAGTGTCGAAGGGCTGGCATAGGCAGCGAGCGCGGCGCGCCAGGTTTTACGGGGCATGGGCTGGAGTCTGCCTCAAGAGTGACGGAAACAAAGCGCGCACTCTAACCGCTGTGCTCTACCGGGCGCCAGCCATGACGCTGAATATCAACACGATTGTTCAGGATACTGACACCCTCGTCGCGCAATCTGGCGCGTTGCTCGTCTCCCGAAGGGCTACCGGCGGGCAGGCTAATCCGACCGCCTGCGCCGAGTACTCGGTGCCAAGGCAGGCGGGTGTCGCCGGGTAACTGGCTCAGCGTGCGGCCTACCCAGCGGGCGGCTCTGCCTAAGCCTGCCGCCTCGGCCAGTTGTCCATAACTCACGACTTTGCCTTTGGGCACTTGGGCCAATGTCAGGTAGAGCGCCGTGCGTCGGATTTGCGCGGGGCTTTGGCTTTCGGTTGTCGGGTCTGTCACGCGTGCAGTTCCTGAAGAAAATCATCGTGCTGGTTTTGGAGTAAGTCTTGGTTCGCGTGTTGAGAAATGAACTCAACAGAAATAGTCGGGTCAGTCCTTGAATATGCTTTACCCCTAAGGGTAATGCCGACTTTTTTTGCAAACCAGAGCCTTCACTTTGCCTATGTTGTCCAGAACCTTGCTGTGCCTAGCTGCTATCAGTGTGTCCAATCCGTTGCTTGCTGACACCGTCTGGTTAAAAAACGGTGACAAGTTGAGTGGCAAGATCACCGTTTTTGACGGCGGCAAGTTGTTGGTCCAGACCGCTTATGCCGGTGCTGTCCCGATCGACTGGAAGCAGGTCAAGACGTTGGAGAGTGATCAGGAACTGCTGGTCAAGCAAGACGCGTACACCGGTGAGAAAGCCAAGTCGTTGCGAGCGGCCGAAGATGGCAAGGTGATCCTGGTCAATGGCGAGGCGCCGAAGACGGTTGATTTGGCAAGTATTCAGCAAATCCTCAAGCCCAAACCGGTGGTCGAAGATCTGGTTTGGAAGGGTAATGTCGATTTGGCTTTGGACTACAAGCGTGCTGAGCGAGACACCAACGATTACGACATTGGCTTCAAGACCACGGCTCGCCACGGCCAATGGCGGCATACCGCTGAAGGCGAGTACAACCGTGAATTTCAGGATGACGTGATGACCACTGACAATTGGCGCGCCGCTTATTCTCTCGACCGCTTCCTGACCGAGCACTGGTTCTGGGAAGGGCGTCTGAATTACAAACGTGACATGGTCGAGGATCTGTCCCGTCAGCGTGTGGTCGGTACTGGGCCGGGTTATCAATTCTGGGATGACGAGCTGGGGGCGTTCTCGCTGGGCTCGCTGCTCAACCGTACTGACTACGAATACAGTGATGGCGGTAAGGACAACTTTTACTCCGCTGCCATTAAGTGGGGCTACAACCGCTATTTGATTGGCAAGCGGGTGGAGTTCTTTACTAATGGTGAGCTGGGCAAGCCGCTTTCCGGTGTGGCTGATTACGCGCTCGATGCCGAGATGGGCTTGCGCTATAAGGTTACCGACTGGGCTTCGCTCAACCTTAAGGCAGAGCGCGACATCATCAGTGGTTCCGAGGATGCCGATTTAAGTAAGACCCGTTATACCGCCGGGTTTGGTGTGGCTTGGTAAATCGCTGAGGGATTCTGGTCGTGTGCAGCGCCTGCCTTCATCCGGCCTGGGCGTTGCCGGGAGGGGTGAGCAGTGTTCGGGTTTTGTGAGTGGCAAAAACAGTTGCCCACAAAAAAGCCCCGCTTTTAAGGGCGGGGCTTTTTACTAAAGCAAGTACAAGTTAGATAACTTGAACTTCTTCAGCTTGCATGCCTTTCTGACCGCGGGTAGCGATGAAAGAAACCTGTTGGCCTTCTTTCAGGCTTTTGAAGCCGTCGGATTGGATAGCTTTGAAGTGAACGAAAAGATCGTCACCCGATTGTGGAGTGATGAAGCCGAAGCCTTTTTCATCGTTGAACCACTTAACGGTACCGGTTTGGCGATTAGACATGGTGTAACTCCTTGAACAAAGATAACTGCGACGCAGGAAGAACCCTGGCCGAGACTGAGTGCAAAGAGCAGGAAAAATTCTTGTAGATGGTTGGATCGAAATTCAACATATCGTGTAGAGATTCTCAGTGACACAAGCAGCACAGTGGCGCCACCTTAACCCTTTTTCCAGGACGTGCCAATGTTTCTTGCGAAGGTTTCTTTATTTTCGTGACTGACGGTGCGCCGGATTGCGGTGAAGCCTAATAAATACTGGGGATCGCTGAGAATCGCGTGCCAGACTTTGAACCCGGCGGCGCGCCCCGGTAAGATGCCGGACAGAATTTTTCTACCTCGCTATTCAGGACACCCGCCATGAGCATCAAATCGGACAAGTGGATTCGCCGCATGGCGCAAGAGCACGGCATGATCGAACCCTTCGTCGAGCGCCAGATGCGCGGCGAAGGTGCCGAACGGCTCATTTCCTATGGTGTGTCGAGCTACGGCTACGACGTGCGCTGCGCCGGTGAATTCAAGGTGTTCACCAACATCAACTCGGCCATCGTTGATCCGAAAAACTTCGATGAAAAAAGCTTCGTCGACGTAACGAGCGACGTCTGCATCATTCCGCCGAACTCCTTTGCCCTGGCCCGCACTGTGGAATTCTTCCGTATTCCGCGCAACGTGCTGACCATCTGCCTCGGTAAAAGCACCTACGCTCGCTGCGGGATCATCGTCAACGTGACGCCGCTTGAGCCCGAGTGGGAAGGTCATGTCACCCTGGAATTCTCCAATACGACCACCTTGCCGGCGAAGATCTACGCCAATGAAGGTGTGGCGCAGATGCTGTTCTTCGAATCTGATGAAGAGTGCGAAGTGTCTTATAAGGACCGTGGCGGCAAGTACCAGGGGCAGCGCGGCGTCACTTTGCCACGCACCTGATCCGTTCATCTGACGGTTCGCGGGAATTCTTCGGCGGGTAGACACTCTATTGAGTGTATTGCCCGGTTTGCGCACAGCTTACCGGGCCCCTGATCAGGAGTGTTCCATGAAGATCGATCCGCGAATTAGTGCTGAATTTGCCAGGCTTGAGCCCAATCAGGTTGGCGTTCTGGCCTGGTCCTTGTTGGCATATACGCCCATCAACATGGCAGGCGGTATTCCCGGCCAGCCTGATCCCGACACCCCAAACGAACAGCCCATCGAGCCCGGCGAGCCAATGTTGCCGGATGAGCCTCCTCCCGCGCCGGTCGCTTGATCAATGCGGTAGAAAACAGTGGCCGGTTAGCTGAGCCTGGTAAAGGTTTCAACTGACTGGCCATATTTCGTTATCGCCGATGACAAAGATCCGACAATCATCGTCCTGCTTCACTGGATAACCCCCGGTGAATGCACCAAACGCCGGAAGCAGGCTGATTTTCGGCCCGAGTCTGAAACACGCTAGACGTAAGCTTTGGCGCCCTCTGCCGTGCAGCCGGTAGACAGGATGCACGTGACCGGCAATTACAGGCCTGGACGCGTGCGGGTCAGGCTCGTGTTGTAGCGCAAACGGCCCCAGATACAGAGGTTCCGGGACGACCCTGATGTTCAGTGACGCCGGTGGATCTCCGGCGCGTTTGTCGTGGTTGCCGCGAATCAGCGTCATGGCCAAATCACGATGGCGTTCTCGCCATTGCGCCAACGTGTTCAACGTCTCTGCGGCGTGCGAGCCGGGTCCGTGCAAAAAATCCCCGAGGAAAATCAACTGGCGGCAGGGTCGTGCGGCGAGCAATGCATCCAGCACTGCAATATTGCTTGCGGTGGTGCCTCCGGGCACCGGCTGGCCAAGGCTGCGATAAGCCGCGGCCTTGCCGAAATGCACATCAGCGATCAACAACGCTTGCTGCGCCGGCCAATACAGCGCTTTTTCGGGCAGCAACCAGAGTTCTTCGCCCGCAAGCTGCACAGGGTATGGTGTGCCCATCAGGCTTTCCCTGTTTCAGCGGTTTTTTCCAGGTCGCTGACCATCCGCTTGATTCGATCCGCCAGTTTTTCGGAACTCATGCTCTCCCGAAAGCGCTCCGCCAGTAGCGGAAAGGCAAGTGGTGTCGGACGTTTGATCTGATGCAGGTCGAGTCTCAAGCTATTGATGCGTGCCAAGGTCTGCTCCAGTCGCCGAATGTCCAACTCTTCCTGTAGGACTTCTTCTCCCGCCTGGGCTAGTAATAGGTTGTTGGCGTCGTATTGTTTGAACACTTCAAAGAACAGTCCACTGGACGCTTGAACTTGACGAGTGCTTTTCGGTGCGCCCGGATAGCCAGCGAACACCAAACCGGCTATGCGCGCGATCTCACGAAATCGACGCAGTGCCAGCTCCCCTGCATTCAGACTGCCCAACACATCGTTCAATAGTTGCTGCGGGCTAAACAGCGCGGGGCTCAAATGGTGCGACCAATCCACCTCGGTAGCGCTCAGCAGCTCCAGTCCGTAGTCGTTGACGGCGATGGAAAAGGTGACCGCCTGCTGCTGACTGACCCGCCACGCCAGCAGGCTTGCCAGGCCTAGATGCACTTGGCGTCCGGCGAATGGATAGAGGAAAAGGTGCCAGCCCTCGCGGGATTTCATCGCTTCGGCCAGCAGGCTTTTTTCCGTGGGCAAACCAGACCAACGTTGCTGCACGTCCAGCAACGGTCGTAGCGCCAACATCTCCGGGCCGATGAAGTGACCGTGCGCCGCCGCATCAAAGCGCGCAATCACGGCATTGGCCAGCTCACTGGACAGCGGCATACGTCCACCTTTCCAGCGTGGCACGGCGGCTTTTTTCGCCGTGCTGCGTTTCACATAGGCGGTCATGTTTTCCACCCTTACTAGCTCAAGGAGGCGCCCGGCAAACAGAAAGCCGTCGCCGGGTTTGAGCCTGGCAATGAAACCTTCCTCGACGCTGCCGAGGTTTTTGCCGCCACCGCCCTTGCTCCAAAACTTCAATTGGATACTCGCCTCGCTGACGATGGTGCCGATACTCATGCGATGACGACGCGCCAGCCGTGCATCCGGTACGCGCCAGAGGCCCTGCTCATCGGGTTCAACACGTTGGTAGTCTGGGTACGCTGTCAGAGACAGTCCGCCATGCCTGACAAAAGCCAGCGCCCATTCCCAGTCCGCAGGGGTGAGCGCGTGATAGGCCCACGCGCCGCGTACTTCTTCGTACAGCTCATCGGGCAGAAAACCGCCGCCCAAGGCCATGCTGACCAGATGCTGTACCAATACATCCAGCGGTTTGATGGGAGACTCGCGTGACTCTATTCGCCGTTGCTCTACGGCATCGCGGGCGGCGACGGCTTCGATGACCTCTAGGCTGTTAGTCGGCACCAGCGTCACCCGCGACGTTTGCCCTGGCGCGTGGCCGGAGCGTCCCGCTCGCTGCATCAGCCGCGCGATGCCTTTGGCCGAGCCAATTTGTAGCACCCGTGCCACAGGCAGGAAGTCCACCCCCAGATCCAGGCTTGAAGTGCAGACCACGGCTTTGAGCTGACTATCCTTGAGGGCTCTTTCGACCCAGTCACGAGTTTCTCGCGACAGAGAGCTGTGGTGCAGCGCAATCAGGCCGGCCCAGTCTGGCCGGGCATCGAGCAGGGCGTGATACCAGATTTCAGATTGTGCTCGGGTGTTGGTAAAGACCAGGCTCGCGGGGCTGGATTCAATCTCGACGACGACTTGGGGCAGCATTTTCAAGCCGATGTGACCGGCCCATGGAAAGCGATCGACGGCGGTCGGCAGCAGCGTGTCAATGTGCAACGCCTTGCGCGTGTCCCCTTGGATACTGAGGCCGTGACCCTTTGGGATCAGGACTTGTTGCGCGTGGGATTGATTACCCAGCGTCGCGGAAACTCCCCAGACAATCAGCGCCGGGTTCCAATGCCGAAGACGGGCCAGTGCCAGTTGCAGTTGGACGCCGCGTTTGTTGCCGAGCAGCTCATGCCATTCGTCGACGACGACCATGCGCAACGTCGACAGGGCTGTTTGCGCGTCCGCCCGTGCGAGCATCAAGGTCAGGCTTTCGGGGGTGGTGATCAGCGCAGTGGGCATGCGCCTGCTCTGCCGAGCGCGTTCGCTGTTGCTGGTGTCGCCAGTGCGCAGACCGACGGTCCAGGGAATGTGCAAGTCCAGCAACGGAGCTTCCAGGGCGCGGGCGGTGTCGGCGGCCAGGGCGCGCATCGGCGTTATCCACAACACGGTCAGTGCCGGGGCGACAGCGGTGCGTTTGCGCGGGTAATCGACCACTGTCACCGGACGGGCGAAGTGGTTGAGTGCGGCAAACCACAGGGCGTAGGTTTTACCGGCGCCGGTGTTGGCATGAAGCACACCTGACTGCCCACGTTTGACCGCTGCCCATACCTGTTTCTGAAAGGCGAAAGGCTTCCAGTCACGGGCGCTAAACCACTGTTTTGCGTAGTTAGTAGAAGTGTCCATGCCGGCCGTGTGCGCTCTGAAAGTCCTTTTCCAGTGACCACGGCGGCCTGCGACTAGTTTAGTTTCATCTGCGTAATGGCTCGCTTTTGTAGCTGTGGATTTCTACTTCAGGTTGCCGCTGAGGAACTGCTGGAGCCGCTCACTTTTCGGATTGCCTAGCACGTCGTCCGGGGTGCCTTCTTCCTCCACCCGCCCTTGGTGCAGGAATAGCACCTGGCTCGAGACCTTGCGCGCAAAGCTCATTTCGTGGGTGACCATGATCATGGTTCGACCTTCTTCGGCCAGGCCCTGAATGACTCTAAGCACTTCACCCACCAACTCCGGGTCCAGCGCCGAGGTCGGTTCGTCAAACAGCATGACTTCCGGCTCCATCGCCAAGGCGCGAGCGATCGCTACCCGTTGTTGCTGACCGCCGGAAAGGAAGGCCGGGTATTGATCGGCCACGCGCGCGGCCAGACCGACCTTGTCGAGGTAGCGTCGAGCACGCTCCTCGGCTTCTTGTTTGCTGCAACCCAGCACCCGGCGTGGCGCCATGGTGATATTTTCCAGCACAGTCATGTGGCTCCACAGGTTGAAGTGCTGGAACACCATGGCCAGACGAGTACGAATCCTTTGCAGTTCGTCGGGGTCGGCGACGTGCATGCCGTGGCGATCGGTGACCATGCGGATGTTCTTGCCATCCAGGCTCATGGCGCCGTCGTTGGGTTGTTCAAGAAAGTTGATGCAACGCAGAAAGGTGCTTTTGCCCGAACCACTGGCGCCGATCAGGCTGATGACGTCGCCGGTTTTGGCCTTGAGCGAAACACCTTTGAGCACTTGATGATCGCCGTAGCTTTTATGCAGGCCTTCGATGGTCAGTTTGTACATGTGGCGTGCATCCTCAAGGCGAAAGTAGGTAGCCGCTGCGATAGGCTTCGGTGCCCGCGATGTGGGCGATCACCATGCCGGCAGTGGCCATGCGTCGCAACGAACGGGCATACATCAACCCGGCTGCGGCGCAATGAATAGGGGTTACGTGGTCAAGGATCGGGTCGATTATTTCGGCGATCATTTGTCCGGCTTCGAGGTATTCCCCCGGTAGCGCGGTGAATACCAGCAGGCCGCCCACGGGTGTTGTCACCGGCTCGACACCGGCTAGCGGCGTGGCGGGATAGGGCAGTGGCGGCAATGGCGCCGGTTCGCCGGAAATCGCGCCAAAGTGGATCAGGTAATCGATCAGCGCCTGGCAATCGAGGCTGGCCAAGGGGTGATTGACGTCACCCTGACCGCGCAATTCGACGGTCACCGAGAAGCTGCCCAGAGGAATCTCGAACTGCTCGCCGAAGCGCTCTTTCAACTGCCACCAGAGCAGGGTGAAGCACTCATCGAACGACTGACCGCCAGAGTCCGTGGCCAGCAGGCTGGCTTCGGCGCCGATGTAGCGGGCCAGTGGCTCAACCTGTGGCCAGGCGTCGGGGGTGGTATAGAGGTGAGCGACGGCTTCGAAATCGCAATGCAGATCAAGCACCATAGCGGCATCGCAGGCCAGCCTTTGCAGGGTCAGGCGCTGCGATTGCAGTTGCGTGGCCGCGCTCTGTCGAGCCAATGCATGGCGCAGGCTGCTGCGGATCAGCTCAAGGTTTTGCTGCGGGTCGTCGCCGAGCTGGCCTTCGATCTGGTTGCCGACCTCTTCACTCAAGTCGATAAACCAACGATTGAAGTTCTGCCCGCTTTCCAGCTCGTAGCGGCCCAGCGGGACGTCCATCAGCACTTGTTCCAGGCCGACCGGGTTGGCGACCGGCACCAGAACGATTTCGCTGTGAAGACGGCCGGCGGCTTCCAGCTCCGCCAAGCGCAACTTGAGGTGCCAGGCCACCAGCATGCCGGGCATTTCGTCGGCGTGCAGGGACGACTGGATGTAGACCTTGCCTTTGGCCGACGTCGGGCCAAAGTGGAAGCTGTGGATCTGTCGTGCGGTCCCCGGCAGTGGGGCCAGCAGGTCATGAATCTGGTGGCGCATTTCGTTTGTTTCCTGAAGCAGAGAGACCTAGTGAGTCGGCCCAAGGAAGGCTAGCCATCGGCGTTCGGCGAGACGGAACAGGCCGACCAGCGCAAAGGTTACGGTCAGGTAAATCAACGCGGCGATACCAAACGACTGAAAGGTCAGGAAGGTTGCCGAGTTGGCATCCCGCGCCACTTTGAGGATGTCGGGAATGGTCGCGGTGAACGCCACGGTGGTCGAGTGCAGCATCAGGATCACTTCGTTGCTGTAATACGGCAACGAACGGCGTAAGGCTGAGGGCATGATCACGTAGGCATACAGCTTCCAGCCCGTTAGCCCGTAGGCCTTGGCGGCTTCGACTTCACCGTGGTTCATGCTGCGAATCGCCCCGGCGAAAATCTCAGTGGTGTAGGCGCAGGTGTTGAGCGCAAACGCCAGGATTGTGCAGTTCATCGCATCGCGGAAAAAGCTGTCGAGCAACGGTTGCGCACGCACGGCGGCCAAACTGTAGATCCCGGTGTAGCAAATCAGCAACTGAATGTAGAGCGGCGTACCCCGGAAGAGGTAGGCGTAGAACTGTACCGGCCAGCGAATGTAAAAGTTTGGCGAAACCCGGGCGATGGACAGCGGGATCGACACCAGAAAACCGAAGAAGATCGATGCACTGAGGAGCCACAGAGTCATGGCCAGCCCGGTGATGTGGTAACCGTCCGTATAAAGGAAGGGTTTCCAGTATTCCTGCAAGAGTTCAATCATCGTACTGCCTCCCTGGAACCCGCGGCGTAACGGCGTTCGAGCCAGCGCAGGACGAAGTTGGAGGCGCTGGTGATCAGCAAATAAATCAGCGCCGCCAGCACTAGGAAGTAAAACAGCTGGTAGGTGCTTTTACCGGCGTCCTGCGCTGCCTTGACCAGGTCCGCGAGGCCGATGATTGAGACCAGTGCGGTGGCCTTGAGAATTACCATCCAGTTATTGCCGATACCCGGCAGGGCAAAACGCATCATTTGCGGGAACACCACAATCCGAAAGCGTTGCCCGCGTTTGAGTCCGTAGGCCGTGGCGGCTTCGACCTGGCCCTTGGGCACGGCGAGGATCGCCCCGCGAAAGGTCTCGGTGAAGTACGCACCATAAATGAAGCCCAGGGTGATGACCCCGGCGCTGAACGGGTTGATCTCGATGTAATCCCATTCCATGAAGTCGGTAAAAGACGTCAGCCAGGTTTGCAGGCTGTAAAAAATCAGCAGCATCAGCACCAGGTCGGGGACGCCGCGAATCAGCGTGGTGTAGAGCTGAGCCGGTACGCGGAGCAGTTTGACTTTTGACAGCTTGGCACTGGCGCCCAGCAAGCCGAGCAACACGGCCACCAACAGCGACAGTACCGATAATTTGATGGTCATCCAGGTGCCCTGCATCAGCAGCGGACCAAAGCCCTTGAGGCTGAAGGCTGAGAGCCCCAGGTTTTGTAAGAGGTTTTCTAACATAAATCAGCAACCTGATCCGTGTGAAAAAAGCGCCCATCGCAAGATGGGCGCCGGGCATTATTTGCCGCTGTACAGATTCAGATCGCCAAAGTGTTTCTTCTGAATGGTGGCGTAGGTGCCATCGTCGTGTAACGCTTTGATACCTTTATCCAAGAGTGCCTTCAGGTCTTTGTTACCTTTCGAGATACCGACAGCCGTTTTGGCTGGCAGCAGTGGGTCGTTAACCGGCTTGCTGACTTCGTAATCGGCGCCTTGTGGCGACTTCAAAAAGCCCAATTCAGCCTGCAACATGTCCTGAATCGAGGCGTCCAGACGACCGGAGGTCAGGTCAGCATAGACCTGGTCCTGGTTGGCATAGGCCTGAGTGGTTACGCCAGCCTTGTCCAGCACGGCCTTGGCGTAGGCTTCCTGGATGGTGCCTTGTTCGTAGCCGACCTTCTTGCCCTTCAGCGACGCGATGTCCGTTGTAACGCCAGAACCCTTTTTGAACACGAAGGATGTCGGGCCGGAGAACAGCTCGCTGGAGAAGTCGATGACTTTTTCGCGGGCTTCGGTGACGGTCATCGACGAGATCACACCGTCGAATTTATTAGCTTTGAGGCCCGGAATCATGCCGTCGAAATCGCTTTCGACCCATTTGCACTTGACCTTCAGCTCTGCACAGATCGCATTACCCAGATCGATATCGAAGCCAACCAGGCTGCCGTCGGCCGCTTTGGACTCGAACGGTGCGTAGGAAGGGTCAACGCCAAACCGCAATTCTTTGTATTCCTTGGCCAGCGCGGAGCCAGCGGCCATGCACAACGCCAGTGCAGAAAGGGTCAGCAATGCTTTTTTCATTATTCAATCCCTAAAAACCAATATGAGCGCTTGTGGCGCAGAATTATTGTTACTGGAAAGCGTAAGACCTAATGAAAGTAGCAATTTCCGAACCATAGTCCCGAACAAGCGTTTTAAAAGGTAATTAAAGAACGGCGCGGAGGGGATTCGCGCCCAAAAATGGGCATACGCAAAAGCGCGCACTGAAGCGGTGCAAATCATCATCCTGGTTGGGTGTGAGCACCACCGTTTATGTCGGTCATTGCGAAGACCGAAGCGATCCACGTTTCGACGCAAGATTTTGAGAATCAGAAAGCTCAGACAGAATTCCTGGATTAGTCCTACATCAATCCATTTCCCCCATTGCTAACGTCTCGTCTCTTTCGCGAGCACAGGCTATGGACGGTTTGGACGTCGCGCTTTCATGTCCTCTGGGCTTTAAGGAAAAGCGTATGTCCGGGTCGACCAATGCGGCGCATTGCACGCAGCACATCCCCGCTGTTCGTTACGATTTCAAGGTGCTGGCGTCAGCCGGATGTCACCCGCTAACCCGAAGCTTATTACCCTCAACAACGTGACTGTGACGTTGTTGAAGGAACAGTCTTGGAAGAACACATGCCCCCACTTTCCTCGCTGCCGATCCCCGGACACGGAGATCTGCCGGATTACGATGTATGCCTGCCTGCGCACTTGCGCGCCGACGCGGGTCGCTTGATTCGTTACCTGCACCAATTGCCGTATCTACCCGTGCGGTACTGCCCCCAGTGCGGCAATACCAACATAACGACCCACAACAACCGTCGCGGACAACGCCTCACGCGGTATTACTGCTGTTCCTGTCGCAAGAGTTGCAACTGTCTGAGCAACACGCCTTTTGCAAAAATGAGTCGGATGGATTTGTGGTCAACGTTTGCTGTTTATTTATTGGCCGGTTGGCCCAGCGTCCAGGTAACGTCTCGTCTGGGCGTCAATCACAAAGTCTATTTCACTTGGGGCCGAGCGGTCCGCAGCGTAATGCAGGAGGAGTGCCCTGAGTTGCTCCAGTGGTGGGTGACACGCCATAGCCGCGAAAACCTGGAGCCGCCCGAGCACATTGCAGAGCAACAGCGGGCGGTCGTTACTTGGATAGAGACGACGTTGGGCGCTCAGCACGCGACGTGTCCCAAGTGCGCGGGGACAAAGACTTACCGAATCAAAGGTGCTCGACCGAAGTTTAAGTGTGAGCCCTGCGTGACCTGCTTTTGTATCCTGTCGGTGACCCCTCTGGTGGGCATGATCCGCACTGAGCTCTGGGTCGATTTCGTTAAGGGGGTGATGGATGGCCTAAGCATTCAGGACTTGAAGCGGCGCTCCGGGCTAGGCATGGGGGCCAGTACCCGTTGGCGTGAACAGTTTTTATTGCTGATCGAACAACGGGGGTATCAAGAACTGCTGCAATGGATCACCTGGATGCGCAGTCGGCGTAACAATGAAACGGTCAGGTTTGTACGAAATGGCGGTTATCTCGACCAAGCTACCTGCTCGATTTATCCGCAGGGCGCGCGAAAGGGCCGGTTTTCGCCCAGCACGCCAACGTGAAATCACGGTTGGCTGAACAGTAGGACATGCTCAGTGTTAAAGGCTGGTTTGACGATGCAGGTGCGGGCGAGCGCTCTGGCGATAGAAGTCGGTTTAGCCCAGCAAATCCTGCAACGTTGCCAGGCTGTCCGCCTCTTCGACCGACTTGTCTTGTCGCCAACGCAGCATTCTTGGAAAGCGCACTGCAATCCCGCTCTTGTGGCGCCGGGAGAGGGCGATTCCTTCAAAGCCCAATTCAAACACCAGCGACGGTTTGACACTGCTGACCGGCCCGAACTTCTCCACGGTGGTTTTACGCACGATGCCGTCTACCTGGCGCATTTCTTCATCGGTCAGCCCGGAGTAGGCCTTGGCAAACGGCACCAGCGAGCGTTCGCTGGCATCGGGTGGGCCGTCCCAGACGGCAAACGTGTAATCGCTATAAAGGCTGGCCCGGCGGCCATGGCCCCGCTGGGCGTAGATCAACACCGCATCGACGCTGAACGGTTCGACTTTCCATTTCCACCAGACGCCCACGTCCTTGGTGCGGCCCACGCCATAGCGTGCATCGCGAGCCTTGAGCATCATGCCTTCGACGCCCAGATTGCGCGAAGCCTCACGCTGCGTTGCAAGGTCGAACCAGTCTTCGCCGGTCAGCACGGGTGAGGCCAGTAGCACAGGGTTATTGCAGTCGCTGATGACCTGTTCCAATTGCAGGCGCCGTGTGGATTGCGGCTGGTTGCGCCAGTCTGCGCCTTGCCATTCCAGTAGGTCGTAGGCGAGGACCGCCACAGGCACCTCATCGAGGACTTTTTTGCCCAGCGTTTTACGGCCAATCCGCTGTTGCAACAGAGCAAAGGGCAGTACGGCGGGGGATGTCGGGGCACGCGGGTCGAAGGCATCCTCGGTGTCCGGCGTGGGGCTTTTCCAGGCGACGATTTCCCCATCGATCACCGTTCCGTCAGGTAAGCCCTGCACCAGGCTGTCCAGTTCCGGAAAGCGCTCGGTCATCAATTCTTCGCCCCGAGACCAAACCCACAGCCGACCTTCACGCTTGACCAGTTGCGCGCGGATGCCGTCCCACTTCCATTCCACTTGCCACTGGCTGGCGGGGCCGAGCAGGGCGTCAAATTGCTCGACCGGTTGCGGCAGCGCGTGAGCGAGGAAAAACGGATAAGGCTGACCGCCCCGTTGCGCATGTTCGTCGTCGGACTGAGGGGCGATCAGTTTCAGGTAACTGGCGGCGCTCGGGCGGTTGGACAGGTCGGTGTAACCGACCAACCGTTGCGCCACCCGTTTGCTGTCGAGCCCGGCCAGGGCGGCGAGCGCACGGGTGACCAGCAACTTCGAGACCCCGACCCGAAAGCTGCCGGTGATCAGTTTGATGCAGAGCATCAGGCTCTGGCGGTCCAGTTGCGACCACAGTTCGGGCAGTCTCCGGGCCAGGTGTTCTGGCGACTCACCGCGTAGCGGCAGCAGTTTGTCCTCGAGCCACACGGCCAACCCGTCAGTTGAAGTGTGAGGCGCTTCGGGCAGTACCAGCGAGATGGTTTCCGCCAGATCGCCGACCGCCTGATAACTCTCCTCGAACAGCCACGGCGAGAGTCCGGACGACGCCACGGCGAACTCCCGCAGCCTACGCACCGGCACCAGTTGTCGAGGGCGTCCGCCAGACAAAAAGTACACCGCCCAGGCCGCATCGTGTGCGGCTGCCTGGGCGAAGTAGCGTTGCATCGCCGCCAGTTTGGCGTTGCTTGAGGTGGTGGCGTCGAGTTCTGCATACAACTCGGCAAAGGCCTTCATGACGCCCCCTCGACGCGTTCCGGTTCGACGGCGGCGTGGTCTTCCTCATCATCGCCATATTCGGTGCTGAAGCTTTGCGCATCCAGACCTTGCTCGAGCAAGTGGCGCACTAATACGCCGACCGAACCGTGAGTGACCATAACCCGCTCGGCGCCGGTCTGTTCGATGGCCCAGAGCAAACCGGGCCAGTCGGCATGGTCCGACAGTACAAACCCGCGGTCGACACCGCGTCGGCGACGCGTGCCGCGCAAGCGCATCCAGCCACTGGCGAAGCCATCACTGTAGTCGCCGAAACGGCGCATCCAGTTACTGCCACCCGCCGAGGGCGGGGCAATCACCAACGCTTTGCGCATCATCGGATCGCTCTTTTTCACGTCGCCGGCATAGAGCGTGGGCGGCAGGTAAACGCCGCTATCGCGATACACCCGGTTTAGCGGTTCTACCGCCCCGTGCGCCAGGATGGGGCCGATGCCGGCATCAATGCCGTGCAGAATTCGCTGAGCCTTGCCGAAGGAGTAGCAGAACAGGACGCTGGTTTTATCCACGGCGGCGTTGGCCTGCCACCACTGATTGATCTCGGAAAAGATCTGCGCCTGAGGCTGCCAGCGATAGATCGGCAGCCCAAACGTCGATTCGGTGATGAAGGTATCGCAGCGCACCGGTTCGAACGGTGTGCAGGTGCCGTCGGGCTCGATTTTGTAATCCCCCGAGGCGACCCAGACTTCGCCACCGTATTCCAGGCGCACCTGCGCCGAGCCCAGGACATGGCCCGCTGGGTGAAAACTCAGGGTGACGCCGTGGTGCAGCAACCGCTCGCCATATGCCAGGGTTTGCAGGTTGATGTCCTGACCCAGTCGCGCACGCAGAATCCCTTCGCCGGGGGCGGCCGCCAGGTAATGAGCATGACCGGTGCGAGCATGGTCGCCGTGCGCGTGGGTGATGATCGAGCGTTCGACGGGGCGCCACGGATCGATATAGAAGTCCCCGACGGGGCAATACAGGCCTTCGGGGCGCGCAATAACAAGGTCCATGCTGTTACCAGAAGGGAGGGCTTGTTAGCTATGAGGTTTGGGCGGGGTGAGAAGTTCTATGCAAATGTCAGGTGAGCGACATTCCAAGGTGCAACGAGCTGGCTCGCTCCACCTTGGTGATGGCACTTCGGGCGTGGAAGGTTACTTGCCGGGCACCAGCGTCAACCGTGTCGTGCCATACGCCTTGTCAAAATTCTGCGGCTGCATCGGCAAACTCAGGTACTGCCCTTTAAGCCACGGATCGATGCTGTCGAGGTAGTTTGGGCTGGCCGGGTTGCCGGATTGACCGGTGCCGTTCTGGCCCATCAGCGGTTCGGCCTGGCCGAAGTCGACGATAAAGCGCATGGACGGCACCCTTAGGGTGTTGAAATCCTGACCCCAGGCGAATGCCGCCGTGTTCAGCGTGGTGTGGTCGCCGCCGGCCGGCACGGGGCCGCGCACGGTCTGGCCGCTGGCATTCTTCCACTCGTAACGGTGCAACTTGCCCCACTGCCAGGCGTTGTGATCGCCGCCTAACTGGCTGTCGCCTGCGCTGATCGCTGCGGCCAGGCTACGGGCGAGGATGGTTGGTTTGTCTTCTTTGTTCGGGGTTCGACTGTCATCCCAGAACGGGCTGTCTTCGCGACCGAGCAAGTGATCTGCCTGCGCTGAGTAGGACAACGAACCGTTGGCAATGAACGCTTTCCACGTCGGGCTGTTTTCCGGGCCCAGTTCGTCGAGGAAAATCTGTTTCATGCTTTCTTGCAGGAAAAGCTCATAGATTGCCGCATCGGCGGACGTCGAACTGAGCTTGCCGTCGAACGCCATCAAACGCGTGTAGGCTTCCCGAGCCTTGGCCCGATCAGCTGCGGGCAGCGCTTCGATGGCTTGCTTCAGCGGTTGAGCCATGCCCGGTGCTTCGAACATTTTTTTCAGCTTGGCCGCAAATGTCGTGGTCTGGTCGTATTGCATGGCAATCAGGCTACGGCTGTCGTGCTTACCCGCGCCGGCCAGCTCGGCCAAGCGCTCGCCACGCTCCGGCGCCGCCCAAGAGTTGGACAACTGCATACCGTAACCATGGGGAATGACCCGCTGGTTGGCGGTGCCGACCCAGCCCTGGGTCGGGTCCTGGTCATACGGGTGGAGCATCGGATCGGCGTAACCGTCCCAATCGTAGCGACCTTCCCAGCCCGGCGAGGGCAGCAGGCCTTCGCCTTCACGGCGGTTCGGGTAGCGACCGGTGACCTGCCAGCCAATGTGGCTGGCGTCGGCAAACACCAGGTTCAGGGCAATGGCGCGTATTTCACGACTGGCGTCCGATGCTTTCTCGACATTCTGTGCCCGGGACAAATCGAAAAAAGCGTCCAGGGTTTTGTCATCGGTGAAGCTCGGCGTCTGTAACGCCAGGCCGAAACCATTGGCCAGCGTCAGGCCCTGAGCGCTGTTGAGCAGTGGGCCGTGGCGGGTTTCGTACACCGCTTCGCGAATCGGCCGTTGGCCTTTGACGAAGTAGGTTTCGTTACGAACCATGGCCGGCTGCCATTTGCCGCCGCTGCTTTCGTAGGAAAGACCGTTGCCTTGGCGTTTGATTTTTTCCAGGAACAGGTCTTGGTTGTCACCCATCACCGCGGTCATGCTCCACGCCACTTTGCCGTTGAAGCCACCGAGCACCATCGGCAGGCCGGCAATCGACACCCCGGCGGCCTGGTATTTCGGTGCGCGAATCTGTACGTAGCTCCACAACGCCGGCACGCCCATCGGGCCGTGGCTGTCGCTGGCCAGCAGGCTTTTGCCGCTACGGCTGCGTTGCGGTGCGATGGCCACGTTGTTCGATGAGGTGGAACCCAGCAGATTCAGATCGGACAGTTGGCCGGTGGCTTTACTGAGTTGCGCCAGCCCCGGAACTTGCCCACTGAGCTTGATGCCCTGAAGCTTCTGCGCCTCGCCCATGGACAGTTTTTCGTCGGGGGCGGACGGGGTCAGCCACGCCAGTTTGTCGGTGCTGACCGTTTGGGCCAGCACCAGCGAGGAAATCTCTTGCGGCAGGTTGGCCGATTGACTGAAGTTCAGCAGGCAGAAAATCAGCGCCGAATCTTCCGGTTGCCAGTATTCAGGTTTGTAACCGGTGGCCGCGAGGTCTGGCGGAAGCTTGTCGCGGTAGCGGAACAAGTAAGCGTTGACGCCCCTGGCATAGACTTCGAAGAAGCGCTTGAGGCGTGGCGAAGAGGCTTTGTACAGCTCGCCCGCGCTTTTCTTCAAGTTGACCGCGCGCATGTAGCGGTCGGCGTCGAGCAGATCGGGGCCGGACATCTCTGCCAAGCGCCCTTCGGCGAGCAGGCGCATGGTCACCATCTGGGTGATGCGGTCGCTGGCGTGGACATAGCCGAGGGTGAACAGGGCGTCGTGGAAGCTGCTGCTTTCGATCAGCGGCATACCCATGGCGTTGCGTCGCACCGACACGTTTTGCGCCAGACCCTTGAGCGGCTGCACGCCGGAGGACGGCGGGAGGGTGTCCTGTGTGTTCCAGGTCTGACAACCGGTCAGGCTCAAAACACTGGCCACTGCTGCGGCAACGCCGAACCGGGGAATAAAATGTATAAGGGCTGGCGAGGCCATGGCAAAGCTCCTGCGGGGGTGGTGATGCAATAAAGGCGCTACGTTAGTGAGCAGGAGGTGGCCGCGCAAGCGGCGGCGGGGTTATTTCTTCACAGTGATCGCTCCACGGGGGAGCGATCAGTGACAATCGGTCAGGACTTGGGTGGGTTGACCTGCGCGGCGATGGCATACGCCCTCACCGTCGCCGGCCGCTCCTTGATGTGGTTGAACCAGCGCAGCACATTCGGGAAATCATCCAGGTTCTGACTCTGCCACGTGTGGGAAACGATCCACGGATAGATCGCCATGTCGGCAATGCTGTATTCACCGCCGGCCACGAAGGCATTGTTCGCCAGTTGCTTGTCGAGCACGCCGTACAGGCGCGCCGTTTCATCAATGTAGCGCTTGATCGCGTAAGGGATTTTTTCCGGGGCAAACTGGCTGAAGTGATGATTCTGCCCCGCCATAGGTCCTAAACCGCCCATTTGCCAGAACAGCCACTGCAACACTTGCTGGCGTGCGCGCAGGTCTTTGGGCAGGAACTGGCCGGTTTTTTCCGCCAGATACAGCAGAATGGCCCCGGATTCAAACAGCGATAACGGCGCACCGCCGTCGGCCGGTTCGTGATCGACGATGGCTGGGATTTTATTGTTCGGCGAGATTTTCAGGAATTCAGGCTTGAACTGCTCGTTTTGGCTGATGTTGACCGGGTGTACGTCGTACTTGAGGCCGGCCTCTTCAAGAAAAATCGAGATTTTGTGGCCGTTGGGGGTGGTCCAGTAATACAGATCAATCATGGCGTGCTCCAGGAAATAGGCGTCGTTCAATACTGACAGCAGCCGCAGGCATAAGGTCGTCCTGTTTTACCGTAGGGCTTGCCTGTGAGAAAAGGTGATGCTCAAGTGTGCGAAATTCAATGACTCGACATGAGAAAAGTCAGCATGGAGCTCAAGACCAACGCGGCGTTGATCATCATCGATCAGCAAAAAGGCATCCTGAATCCTAAATTGGGTCGCCGAAACAATCCTCAGGCTGAAACGCACATGCTCGAATTGCTGAGTCATTGGCGTCTGACCGGACGGCCAGTGATTCACGTGCAACACCTCTCCCGATCACCGGAGTCGGTGTTCTGGCCAGAGCAATCGGGTGTGGAGTTTCAGCAACGTTTCCAGCCGTTAGCCGGAGAACAACTGATTCAGAAAAAAGTGCCGGACGCATTTTGTGCGACAGGGCTGGAGGTCAGCTTGCGCACGGTGGGCATCGATCAATTGATCATTGTGGGCGTCGCCACCCATAACTCGGTGGAGTCTACGGCGCGAACGGCCGGTAATCTCGGGTTTGAGTCATGGGTGGTTGAGGATGCGTGCTTTACCTTCGACAAGGCCGACTTTTTCGGCACCGCCCGTTCAGCCGAGGACGTGCATGCCATGTCGTTGGCCAACCTGCACGGCGAATATGCGACGGTCACCTGTACCGCACAGATCATCGCCGCAGGCTGAAACCCGGTGCAAGCCGTCCTGCTCGCGAAGGCGATTCAACCGGCGAAGCAGATCTTCGCCCGAAGCCTCAAGCGCCGTGGCATTTTTTGAATTTCTTGCCGTTGCCGCAAGGGCAAGGGTCGTTGCGGCCGACATCTTTCAGCGCGTTACGCACCGGTTCCTGGTGCGCGTGGCCGCAGTTCGGGCCGTGGACATGGCCATGGTCGTGATCATGGTGGTCGTGTTGGTCATGATCGTGGTTGCAGTCAGGGCCATGGACATGCGGTTGCTGGGTCATGCGGGTCACTCCGGAATTAAATCGGCGGTGATTATCACGCCATTGCGCGCCACGTGCACGTAGTGCGCGATGAATAGACCGGTCTCCAGCGTTCCCTCCAGGCGATAAGGGATGGGTTGGTCGGGATTTTTCAGCAGTTTCACCAGCCCCCGAACCTGGGGCCACAGGTTGGTGCGGATCGGCACCTTGAAATAGGCGCTGCGTTTGGGACCCACGGTAAACCAGTGTTCGTGCTCGCCTTCGGTCAGCAGAATATCGCCTACGTGAATGCTGTAATCGAGACTGCGCACAGTCAGGTCGCTGTCATTGGGGTTGTCGACGCGAAAGTGCAGCAGGAATCTTTGCTCCAGCAGCTTGGCCCTTATGACCTCGACCTTGACCAGGTACACCTGCGGGTCCGGCTCGTCGTCACTGAACCAGGACGCGCAGCCGCCCAGGCTCATGAATATGAACAGCGTGAGCACAGGCAGTGCTCGGTACTGAAGAGCTTGGCGCAGACTGAGCATGGTGGTGTTTCTCCCTTGACGATCTTTTGTGCTCAAATCAACTGCCAAAATACCCCGCACAACACTTCTTGAATTTCTGTCCGCTCGCACAGGGGCATGCCTCGTTGCGCCCGGACTTGAGTTGCACGGTGGGGTCGATGAAGTACCAGTGCCCCGCGTTTTGCACAAAGGAGGAACGCTCGCGGTGGCTGTGCTCACCGGTGCTGTCGTGCCAGCGCGCGGTGAAGGTGACGAAAGCATGTTCCGGCTGGCCGCCGAATACCTCGGAGCTTTCCACCTCCAGGCCTAGCCAAGTGCTTTGCGAACTCCAGTCGCTGATGGATTGGCGATCAAGGCCCTTCTGCTGGGCGGGCAGGGTGGTCGCCACCAAGTAATCCACCAACCCCAGCACATAAGCGCTATAGCGCGAACGCATCAAGGCTTCGGCGCACGGCGCCGGGTGCCCGGCATGGTAATGGCCGCAGCAGGCATCGAGCAGCGTGCCGCTGCCGCAAGGGCAAATGGATGTACTCATTGCGTTACCACCAATATTTCCCGAAGTTTTCCGGATTGGCCCAAAACCTGGAATTAAGCCAGTCCGGCACCTGTTTATAGTCCAGCAAATCATAGGTGAACAGGGTCAGCACCTGATCGTCGCGCTGGAAACGTTCGCTCGCTTGCAGGGCCAGGGAGAAAAAATCCGTCTCCAGCCAACCACTGGCCTGCAAGTCCGCCAGGACCGCGATGCGACTGGCGTTGAGGTTGCGGATGCCGCCAAGCAGGTTCAGGCCATCGCGTTTGGGCAAGTGCTCCAGACAATCGACCACCAGCGCCAGATCAAAGCGCTGTGCCGCCAGTGCTTGGGGCAATGCGCCAGGCGCCGCAAAGGCGACGCAACTGTCGGGGTGTGCGAGCTTGAAGGCCTCAAGCGCGGGGAACTCGCTGGCGCCAATCAGCAACAGGCGTGCGGGGGCGTAGCGATCAAGCAAGGCGGCCAGTGCTTGCTGGGGCGTGCGCGGAGAAATACCTGCAATCATCGAAGATCCTCAATCAGAACGCCAAGACTAGCTTGCTCGAAGAGCGGGGCCTAGCGCCTGTTTCTCGCAGAGGGCCAAGGCACCGTGAATACGGGGTAAAACAGCAGTGGGTTGGTGCGGGTGTCTGTGGTCAATGCCAAACCCGCAGACGGCTGGCAACCAGGCGCTGCGAGCGCGGTGAAAAAGCCGCCCTGTGATATTGCACTTCAACCGTTGACGCAGGACGTTAACCCTTGATCTAGAGCCATTGGGCGATGATTGTCGGCGCAGCGGCGTTCATTCGAGCTGCGGCAGAAGAATTTTGCATTGTCCTCTGGCTTATCTCGCGTTGAAGCCGGTACTGTGCGCGCAAAGAATAATGTTGCAGGGGGAGGTTGTATGAAAGTGTTCTGGGGGCTGGGGAAGGCGCTCACATGGCTGTTCTGGCTGGTAGTGCTGGTCAATGTGCTAATTCCGTTTGTCAAACCGTTGCACTCGTTGGTCAATCTGGCCGGCGGCCTCTTACTGCTTATCCATCTTCTGGAACTGCTGCTGTTCAACGGCCGCTTCAAAGGTCGCGCCCACCCTTGGCGAGATCGTCTGCAAACACTCTTTGTCGGCATTTTCCATTTGCAAACCATCCCGGCCCCGGCCGTACCGGAGGCTTCCCATGCGTAAACTGTGTCTGCTCGCTGCGCTCATCAGTCCATTAGCCTGTGCCCAAGTGGTGAGTGTTGAAACCAACTCCTTGATGCGGTTGCCTAACACCGCCAGCACCTTGCAACTGGAACGCCTGGAAGTGGCCGATTACGGCACGCTGCTGATTCCCTCGAACGTGACCGAGGTGACAGTCGGCGAATTGCGCCTCGGCCGTGAGGCACGGATTGCGATTGTGCCGAGCGAGCAGCCTCTGGAATTGAAAGTCGAGCGCGCCGAGTTGTCCGAAGGCAGCCTGATTACCGCTCGCGGCGCACCGGGGACTTACCTCAAGGCCGCGCGTTCCGGGCGTAACCTCAATGTGCAGTTCAAGGTGCTGAAAGCTGCGCAACTGACTGTCGATGCACGAGGCGGCGCCGGTACGCCGGGGTTCTTTGGACTCGACGGCGCCAATGGTCAGGAGCCTGGCTGCACGTGGGGCCAGGCCGGTCATGGTGCCGATGGCAGCAACGGTACTGATGGTCAGTCGGGTGCGCCGGGTGCGTTGGTTCGGCTCCAAGTGCCTCGCGATTACCCGGCAGAGCGCATCGCCGTCCAGGTCGCGGGCGGTGCGGGCGGCTTGCCAGGGCCGGGTGGCAAGCCGGGGGCTGGCGGTAAGGCCAAGGGCTGTTTCGTGTACAAAACTGACGGCGCAAAAAGCGGACGCCCAGGCCTTGACGGCCAGCCAGGGCCTGTCGGTGCAGCGGGTTCGGTGACTATTCAGCGGTTTTAAGCATTGCCGAGCGTCTACGGCGAGGGGGGCATGACCCCCTCATCCGTTTCAGAACATCGGCCGAGCCGCGGCAATCGCCACCAACACCAGCCCGACAATCAGATTGATCCCCACCAGTCGGCGAATTTTCCCGAGCACAGCCGCACCGGTTGGCCAGTCCTGCGCCATCACGGCGGTGCGCAACTCCGGCAGCAGCAACGCCTGAATCCGTATAAACAGCGCGGTCATCACGATGTACAAGCCCATCATTACTTGCACGTACCGTGGCGCTGCCTCGAAACCTGAATATTGCAGATGAATCATGCCCACACCGCTGATCGGCAACAGCACCACGGCGACCCAGACCCAGCGGAAAAAACCTTGAAACACTTCTACCCACAGCTTCAGCCGAGCGGGACCTTCCAGGGCGCTCATCGCTGCGGGACGCAACACCATCCAGGCGAAAAACATGCCGCCCACCCACACTAGGGCTGACAGGACATGCAGGGTATAAACCAGGCTAAAGGCGGTCATTGAGGTACTCCGTTCTGCGCGGGATTAATTAGCGGGGTATGATAGCGGCCGATCCGAACCACTGAAAATTTATCCAGCGTTTTTTGCGCCCGACAATCCATGATCAGCACCGAACTCAAAACCACGATCCAGGGCGCTTATACGCGTTTTCTCGAAGCCAAGAGCCTCAAGCCGCGCTACGGCCAACGTCTGATGATCGCTGAAATCGCCAAAGTCCTCGGTGCCATCGACACCGACGACGAAGGTCGGCGCAGTGGCGACCCTGCGATTGTCGCGGTGGAAGCCGGCACCGGTACGGGCAAAACCGTGGCTTACGCGCTCGCGGCGATCCCTACCGCCAAGGCCGCCGGTAAGCGTCTGGTGATCGCCACGGCCACCGTGGCCTTGCAAGAACAAATCGTCTACAAGGATTTACCTGACCTGATGCGCAACAGCGGGCTGAATTTCAGCTTCGCGCTGGCCAAGGGCCGTGGGCGCTATATGTGCCTGTCCAAACTTGACATGTTGCTCCAGGAAGGCCACGCACAAACCGCTACTGCGCAGCTTTTCGAAGAAGAAGGCTTCAAGATCGAGGTCGATGAAGCCAGCCAGAAGCTGTTCACCAGCATGATCGAGAAGCTCGCCGGTAATAAGTGGGACGGCGACCGCGACAGCTGGTCCACCGCTCTGGAAGACGCTGATTGGGCGCGTCTGACCACTGATCACAGCCAATGTACCAACCGTCATTGCCCGAACTTCGGCCAGTGTGCCTTCTACAAGGCACGCGAAGGCATGGGCAAGGTTGACGTGATCGTCACTAACCACGACATGGTACTGGCCGACCTGGCCCTGGGCGGCGGCGCTGTGCTGCCGGATCCGCGCGACACCATTTATGTGTTCGACGAAGGCCACCACTTGCCAGACAAGGCAATCGGTCACTTCGCCCACTACACGCGCCTGCGCTCCACCGCCGACTGGCTGGAAACCACCGCCAAGAACCTCACCAAACTGCTGGCCCAGCACCCGTTGCCGGGCGATTTGGGCAAGCTGATCGAACAAGTGCCGGAACTGGCGCGAGAGATCAAGACCCAGCAACAGTTCATGTTCACTGCCTGCGAGCAGGTCGCCGATTTCAAACCGGGTGAAGACGTTGAAGGCCGTGAGCGGCCGCGTCATCGCTTCGTCGGCGGAGTGATTCCCGAGCACATGCGCGAGATGGGCATTGAGCTGAAAAAAGCCTTCGCCCGCCTGACCGATCTGTTCACCCGCCTCACCGAACTGCTCAAGGAAGGCATGGACGGCGAGGTCAACATTGGCATCGCCAGCAACCAGGCCGAAGAGTGGTATCCATTGTTCGGCAGTTTGTTGTCGCGCTCTTCGGGCAATTGGGAGTTGTGGACCGCCTTCACCGTCGAAGACCCGGAAGACAGTCCGCCCATGGCCCGCTGGCTGACCTTGGCCGAAAGCGGCTCGCTGTTCGATATCGAGGTCAACGCGAGCCCGATCCTGGCTGCGGAAATGCTTCGTCGTAACCTGTGGAACGTGGCCTATGGCGCGCTGGTGACCTCGGCCACCCTGACGGCGCTGGGCACTTTCGACCGCTTTCGCATGCGTGCCGGGTTGCCAAAAAAAGCCGTGACGGCGGTGGTGCCGAGTCCGTTTCATCACGCTGATGCCGGCGTGTTGCGGGTGCCTGACCTCAAAGCCGATCCCCGGGATGCGCCGGCCCACACCGCGGCCATCATTCGCGACCTGCCGGGTCTGGTCGAAGGGTCGCGAGGCACGCTGGTGCTGTTCTCCTCGCGCAAGCAGATGCAGGACGTATTTGATGGCCTGGACCGAGACTGGCGCAAACAAGTGTTCATTCAAGGCAACCTGTCAAAACAGGAAACCCTGAACAAGCACAAGGCTCGGGTCGATGGCGGCGATTCCAGTGTGCTGTTCGGCCTTGCCAGTTTCGCCGAGGGCGTGGACTTGCCTGGCGCGTATTGCGAGCACGTGGTCATCGCCAAAATTCCATTCTCGGTGCCCGACGATCCGGTAGAAGCCGCGTTGGCCGAGTGGATCGAAGCCCGGGGCGGCAATCCGTTCATGGAAATCTCGGTGCCGGACGCCTCGCTGAAACTGGTCCAGGCTTGCGGTCGCTTGCTGCGTACCGAAGAGGACCGCGGCACTATCACCTTACTCGACCGGCGTCTGGTCACGGCCCGTTACGGCAAGGCCATCCTCAATGCGTTGCCGCCATTTCGACGTGAAATTTCCTGACACAGGGCTGGGCAATTTTGCCCAACCCGTTGTCTATCTCTCTGCCATCGCTTTTCCGCTGGCCATTGTTGGTCTTTAGGGAGAACTTCGTTCTTATGATTCGCCGTTCGTTGCCTGCTGTATTGACCTTGTTGTTCGCAACGCCCCTGTTGGCCGCTCCCGCAGGGCAGCAGACGCTGTTCAACTTTGTACGCCCCGCCGACGTGGTTCAGGTGGTGACCCAGGACACCAGTTTGCCGCAATCCAATGCCGAACAAACGGCCGAAGGCGAAGTGCTACGCCGTGTTACGTTCAACCCTGTAGCCCAGCCGACTTTGCGCTTGACCCCGCAAACCGGCGTCTGGGACTGGTCGCAGTCGGGCGTCATGACCCTGCGTGTCCAGAGCGCGATGAGCTGGGCCGTCACCCTGTATGTGAAAATCCAGAGCAGCGATGGCAAGACCCTGGCCAGCCGCGTCGATCTGCCGGCGGGTCCTGCGCAAACCTTGCTGGTGCCGTTGATTGCCTCGTCGCCGTTGCGCCTGGGGATGAAAGCCGGGCCGCCGATGCCGATGATGTTTGACGGTCAGCGCGTATTACTGACCAGCAGCGCCGGTGAACTGGACCGCAGTCAAGTGGTGTCGGTGACCCTGTCGATGGATCAGCCGAAAGTCGCCCAGCATATCTTGCTGGAGCGCTTCGGCGTGCAAGACGGCGAGGCTGTGACCCAAGCAGCATATGGCGCTCTTGTGGACGCTTACGGTCAATCGACCCGGGCCAAATGGCCAGAGAAAATCAGCAGCGACGAACAACTCAAAGCCGCCGCCGCCAAAGAGCAGCAACAGTTGAAAATCTGGCTGGCGGAGCGCGAGAAATCGTCTCTGGACACATTTGGTGGTTGGAATAAAGGCCCGGCCTTCAAGGCCAGCGGCTTCTTCCGCACCGAGAAACGCGACGGTCGCTGGTACCTGGTGACGCCCGAAGGTCATCCGTTTTATTCGTTAGGCGTGAACACCGTCGCCCCTGACGTCAACCAGACCTACATCGCCGGTCGCGAATGGATGTTCGACGCGCTGCCAAAACCCGGCGAGCCGCTGGCCAGCCACTATGGCGAGGGCGACAACCGCAGCGGTAATGGGGCCGATCAGGGCCGTGGCTACAACGCCGGTCGCTGGTACGACTTTTACGGCGCCAACTTGCAACGCCTCAATGGCCAGCCTTGTGTGGCTGGCAGTGAAACCAAGGCCGGCGTCGCCGAAGCCGCAAAAGCGGATGCACAAACCGTCGAACAACCGGCCGCCGCGCCATGCAATCCTGAGGCTGTCGACGAAAAGCGCTGGGCCATTCATACCCTGGATCGCCTGCAAGCCTGGGGTTTCAACACCCTCGGTAACTGGAGTGCTCCAGTGCTGGGCAACGCGGACCGAGTGCCTTACACCTTGCCGCTGTCGATCGTCGGCGATTACGCGAGCATCAGCACCGGTTCGGACTGGTGGGGTGGCATGCCTGACCCGTTCGATCCGCGGTTTGCCATGGCCACTGAACGTGCCGTGGCCATCGCGGCTCGGGATCACCGCGACGATCCATGGTTGATCGGTTACTTCGCCGACAACGAATTGGCCTGGGCCGGGCCTGGCGATGACCCGAAGTCTCGCTATGCGCTGGCGTATGGCACCTTGAAAATGACGACGGACGTGCCGGCCAAACGTGCATTCCTCAAGCAACTGCGTGACAAGTACCGCAACCAGGCGGGGCTCTCGAAAGCCTGGGGTATCGACTTGCCTGCGTGGGAGCTGATGGAAGACCCGGGCTTTGTACCGCCGCTGCCAAGTGCTGAGCACCCGGAAATCGAGGCTGACTTCAAATATTTCCAGAAGGTCTTCGCCGACACCTATTTCAAGACCCTCTCCGACTCACTCAAATGGCATGCGCCGAACCAGTTGTTGCTGGGCGGCCGGTTTGCAACCAGCACCCCGGAAGCCGTTGAGTCCTGCGCGCGCTTTTGCGACGTATTGAGCTTCAACATGTACACCCTGCAACCTCAGGATGGTTACGACTTTGCGGCATTGCGCAGCCTGGACAAGCCGGTGCTGATCACTGAGTTCAACTTCGGTTCGGCTGACCGTGGCCCGTTTTGGGGCGGCGTGACGCAACTGGCCAAGGAAGAAGATCGTGGCCCCGCTTATGCCAATTTCCTCAAACAGGCGATGAGCGAACCCTCGATTGTCGGCGTGCATTGGTTTCAGTACCTCGATCAACCCGTCACCGGTCGACTGCTGGATGGCGAGAACGGTCACTTTGGTTTGGTGGGTGTGACGGACCTGCCGTTCCAAGGCTTCGTCGACAGCGTGCGTAAAAGCAACTTGCTGGCCATCGATCAACTCGGCAAAGAGGCCGAGAAGGCCAAGGTCGAGGCGGATAAAGCCGCCCACGACGCGCAGGGTGGCAGAAAAGGCGATGCCGGCAAAGGCGCGGGGCATGGCAGCGACCATGCCGGTGGGCACTCCGGTAATGGCCACTGATCGCCGCTTAACCCGCGGCGTGAGCTTGTTACACAACGGTTCTGATCAATTCATTAGGCGACCGCCCGGCACGGCCCTGTTCCCAAAACCCTCAAGGGCTGGAACAATGCGTGCCGAGGTGTAGCGCGTTAATTCAGGGGGGCATTGCGGGTGCAGATTCAGGGTCATTACGAGCTTAAGTTCGAAGCCGTGCGCGAAGCCTTTGCCGCCTTGTTCGACGATCCTCAGGAGCGCGGTGCAGCCTTGTGCATTCAGGTGGGGGGGAAGTGGTGCTTGATCTCTGGGCCGGCACCGCCGACAAGGATGGCACCGAGGCCTGGCACAGCGACACGATCGCTAACCTGTTCTCCTGTACCAAGACGTTCACTGCGGTGACGGCTTTGCAATTGGTGGCCGAAGGCAAGCTGCAACTGGATGTTCCGGTCGCTCGCTACTGGCCTGAGTTCGCGGCGGCGGGCAAAGAGGCCGTGACCCTGCGCCAATTGCTCTGCCATCAGGCGGGTCTGCCAGCGCTGCGTGAGTTGTTGGCCCCCGAGGCTCTTTATGACTGGCCCATCATGGTCGAGGCGCTGGCCGCCGAAGCACCTTGGTGGACCCCCGGTGAAGGCCACGGTTACGCGGCCATCACCTACGGTTGGCTGGTAGGCGAGTTGCTGCGTCGGGCCGATGGTCGCGGACCGGGTGAATCGATTATGGCGCGGGTCGCCAAGCCGTTAGGGCTAGACTTCCATGTCGGTCTGGCTGACGAAGAGTTCTATCGCGTGGCGCATATCGCCAGGGGCAAGGGCAACGTCGGCGACGCAGCCGCCCAGCGCTTGCTGCACGTGATGATGCGCGAGCCGACGGCCATGACCACTCGGGCGTTTACCAACCCGCCGTCTATCATGACCAGCACCAACAAACCGCAATGGCGGCGGATGCAACAACCGGCGGCCAACGGCCATGGAAATGCGCGCAGTCTGGCGGGTTTCTATGCCGGATTGCTGGATGGTAGCCTGCTGGAAAGCGACATGCTTGACGAGCTGACCCGTGAACACAGCGTGGGCGAAGACAAGACTTTATTGACCCAGACCCGTTTCGGCCTGGGTTGCATGCTCGATCAACCGGACGTACCGAACGCCACTTTCGGCCTCGGCCCACGGGCATTCGGTCATCCGGGCGCTGGCGGTTCCATCGGTTTTGCTGATCCGGAACATGATGTTGCTTTTGGTTTTGTGACAAATACCCTTGGACCCTACGTCTTGATGGATCCGCGCGCGCAATCGCTGGTGCGGGTTCTTGCTACCTGTTTGTAAAGATTTTCAGAAATTTCCTACGCGGGAATTCCGTAACTTTTTTGGATTCAAAGCGTCTGTTTAGGCGGCCTGATGTGGGCCTGATTGTTCATTACTTCATTTTGTGGAACTCCAATGTCATACAACAAAACCCTCGCTTTGGCAGTGTGCTTCGCTATCACAGGTTGTGCACAGACTCCGCAAAATGACGCCGAAGGCAGCCGCTGGTGGCAGTTCGGCTCTTCCGACAAAGTGGCGACCAAAGATTCTGTTGCTGCGCCTTCTACGGCACCTGCCGCTGCCGCTGCCGCTGCTCCCGCCCCGGCCCAGTTGAAACCTGCCGCGACCGCGCCGGTTGCTGCCAGCGAAGGCGCGACTCATTGGTACTGGCCGTTCGGTTCTGATGCCGCGGCCAACAAGGTGGCTGCAACGCCGGACGGCAAATCTGCCGTAAC